>RXJQ01000099.1 GCA_003963115.1 Burkholderiales bacterium | reverse complement strand
TGCGAGGGTTTGCTGCTTCATATGGCCTCCTGTGCTGAAGCACAGGCATGCAAGTCGTACGCCAGTCAGCGGACCTTTTTCAGTGCATCCCTAACGTCTTCATCGTCTTCTAACCCCTACTCGCAAGAACGGGCTGATGTACAGCCAACCCCAGATCAACGAGGCCACAACAAAAACCACCAGCCCCGCTACAAACCAAGTTGAAGGCAAGGTCGGGGGTTTGGATTGGTTGGCAATGACCACCAGGTAGTGAACGTAGCCAAGAAAGCCGATCAACAGATAGCCAAGGCCCACAGAACCACGGCACAGCCTTGCAATGGTTTGCTCCCGGCGTTCCGGCGCCAACCAATACTGTCGGTTGGGCAGGTTGATTCGGTTGGCTGGCCGCCTCATGATCGCATTGGGCAGATAGACCACGAGCAAGGGCAAGACCAAGATAAGACCGCTCATGAACAGGCCGTATACCTCACGTGGCATCCATCCGTTCGCCAAGCCTATTGCGTCGAAGTGAGAAGCAATGACCTCTGGCATGGCCTTGCTGGACACCCAGACGTATGCCGCCACACACAGGAAGAAGAGTGGGAATGCCAAGGCGGTCAGAAGGTTTGAGGACCGTTGCATGCGTCTCGTCGGTTCAGCCGCCGCCAGTCAGTCGAAGTTGCAGGCTCGCAGGTGACGCCGCTTCATGCCAAATGGCGCGGCCATCACCATTGATGCCGACCTCCTCTACCGGGCCACAGCCACGACTATGCCCGTGTTTTTGTGTTTTCGCAGGCCAAGGCGTGGTGGTGTGGGGTGGGGTCGAGCTTGGTTGGCGCTTGGGCTGAGCTTGGCGCTGGTTCGTCACCCAGCTATGGGTGGGACCTTCCCACAGGCGTGTCACTTTGTTGTGTCACTCCGCCAGACAAAGCCTTGTTTCCTTCTGTGCCAGGGTCAAGGCTCGTAACCCAACTTCAATGCACCGGTGCGACGCAAGGCGGCCATGCCCCGGTTCAGGTCTTGCAGCAGACGGTGCGCGTGAGGCGAACCCGGCGCGAAGCCCACGGTCAAAGGCAGGATCGCAAACGCCGGCTCCTTCCAGGTCACCTCGGAACGGGTGGCTAGCATGTCGGGCCTAGACAGGATGTAATCCCCAACGGCTTTCTCCACAGCGGCGTAGTCGATCCGTTTTTTAGCCAGGCGGACCAGATTGGATGCGTCATCGGCGGCATCTTGCCTGACAACCCCTGAGGCCGCCAGTTCCGACGGGTAGCCATAGCCCCGTACCGTGCCCACCACCTTGCCGCGCATGGATGCCAATCGCGCATCCAGGCTGGCCGCGTCCTCGGTGCGGACAAAAAAGCCCAGCTGGCTTTCAAAAATGGTGTCGCTGGGTATCAGCCTGTAGCGCCTGATCGTATCGGGCCAGCAAATCAGCACGCCATCCACGCCACCTCGCGGCAACTCCAGCAGAACGCGGGCCCATGGCACGCTCCTCACGCTCACCTTCCACCCCGATTTGGCCAAGGCCTGGCGAACAGCCCTCACGAACAAACCACCGTCCGGAGCTGACTCAACGGAAAACGGCGGATATTCCGTGGTCAGGAAATGGGCCTCGAGCGTCTGGGCATGCACCGCAACCACCGCACCCGCCCATAGGCCGCAGGTCGCCACCCAGACACGAAAGCCGTGCCAGCGCCGCGCAGTAACGGGCAAGTGGGGCAGCTCGTGTGTCATAAGGCCGTATGCTACCTGTCGCACTGCCATGCGGTGGCAGGGAAAGGCGGGGTGGTACACTCGACGCCGTTGTTTCGCAAGTTTTTGATGCCCCCGCATCGCGGTCAGGACCGGACTTCCGCGAAGGTTCGGGGCGCTCACCCAGCTCATGGCATCGATCCCCCTCCCTCCTGCCTCACGCCCCATTTCGGACCAGACGAGGGTCCACATCGACCTGGGCGAGCGCAGCTATGACATCCTCATCGGCGGGGGCCTGCTGGTGGCAGACTCTTTCGCTGGTCTGCCCAAGTCGAGCAAGGCGCTGATCGTCACCAACACCACGGTCGGCCCGCTGTACACGGCCAAGCTGCGCGCGGCATTGGCCCCGCATCACAAGACGGTGCTCGACATCGAACTGCCCGACGGCGAGCAGTACAAGGACTGGCCAGCGCTCAACCAGATCTTCACCAGGCTGCTGGAAGAAGCGGCCGACCGCAAGACCGTGCTGTATGCGCTGGGTGGTGGCGTGATCGGTGACATGACGGGCTTCGCGGCGGCCTGCTACATGCGTGGCGTGCCCTTCGTGCAGGTGCCCACCACCTTGTTGTCGCAGGTGGATTCGAGTGTGGGTGGCAAGACCGCCATCAACCACCCTGCCGGCAAGAACATGATCGGGGCCTTCTACCAGCCCCAGCGCGTGATCTGCGACCTCGACACACTGGACACCCTGCCGCAAAACGAGTTGCTGGCCGGACTGGCCGAGGTCATCAAGTACGGCCCGATTGCCGACGCCGACTTCCTGTCCTGGCTCGAAGCCCACATGGACAAGCTGCTGGCACGCGACCGTGCCGCGCTCATGCACGCCGTCAAGCGCTCGTGCGAGATCAAGGCCTGGGTCGTGGGCCAGGACGAGAAGGAATCGGGCCTGCGCGCCATCCTCAACTTCGGCCACACCTTCGGCCATGCGATCGAGGCCGGCATGGGCTATGGCCAATGGCTGCATGGCGAGGCCGTGGGTTGCGGCATGGTGATGGCCTCTGACCTGTCGGCACGGCTGGGCCTGATCGACGAGGCCACCTCGCTGCGCATCTGCGCCCTGATCGAGCGCACCGGCCTGCCCGTCAAGGGACCTGATCTGGGCGCCGACCGCTACATCGAGTTGATGCAGGTGGACAAGAAGGCCGAAGGCGGCGAGATCCGCTTCGTGGTCGTGGGGCCACTGGGGCAGGCCGGCATGAAACCCGCGCCCGACGCCATGGTCCGCGACGTCATCGCCGCACACACCCGCTGATTGCAGCCAACAACATCCATGTGGTTAGCCCCTTACGCCAGTCATCCTGAGCAAACCAAGGGGCGCCGCTTCCCCGAGCCGCCTGCGCCCACGCGCAGCGATTTCCAGCGCGATCGCGACCGCATCGTGCACAGCACGGCATTTCGGCGCCTGGTCTACAAGACGCAGGTCTTCCTCAACCACGAGGGTGACCTTTTTCGCACGCGGCTGACGCATTCGCTGGAGGTGGCACAGCTGGGCCGCTCCATCTCGCGCTCGCTGGGCCTCAACGAAGACCTGGTCGAAGCCATCGCCCTGGCGCACGACCTGGGCCACACGCCCTTCGGTCACGCCGGCCAGGATGCGCTCAATGACTGCATGAATGGCCACGGCGGCTTCGAGCACAACCTGCAATCACTGCGCGTGGTCGACAAGCTCGAAGAGCGCTACCCCGGCTTCGACGGCCTCAACCTCAGCTTCGAAACCCGCGAGGGCATCCTCAAGCACTGCTCACGCGCGAATGCCGAGCAACTGGAGGCCCAGGAGCCAGGCGGTGTCGGGCGCCGCTTCATCAAGGGCACCCAGCCCAGCCTGGAGGCCCAGCTGTGCAATCTGGCCGATGAGATCGCCTACAACGCCCACGACATCGACGATGGCGTGCGCTCCGGCCTGATCACCATGGAGCAGCTCGAAGCCGTGCCACTGTTCGTGCGCTTTCGCGACGAGACCCTGTCGGAGCACCCGCAGGCCACGGGCCGCAGGCTGCTGTTCGACACCATCCGCCGCATGCTCTCGCAGCAGGTGTATGACGTGATCGACGCCACGCGCGCCAACCTCGCTGAGCACATGCCCCTGCATGCCGAAGAGGCCCGGCTGTGCCCGGCGCTGGTCCGCTTCAGCCAGCCCATGCGCGAGGCCAGCACCCAGCTCAAGCGTTTCCTGTTCAAGGAGCTCTACCGCCACAGCCAGGTCAATGACACCACGGCGCGCGCCAAGCAGGCCCTGATCGAGCTGTTCGATGCCTATGTGGCGCAACCGGAGGCCATGCCACCGGATTTCGCCCGCCGTGGAGACCTGCACCGCGCCGTGGCCGACTACATCGCCGGCATGACCGACCGCTTCGCCGTGCGGGAGCACGAACGTCTGACGGGGCGCAAGATTTTTTGACAAATTACCGAGGGATTCACGCATTCCCCCCACAGGCCTTGAGCGCCTGCCTAGAATGCCGATTCTCCTGGTCTGCTTTGTCCTTGCTGCACATACCGCCCACCATGTGGAATCGCCCTGTCATCGCGCCCCGAACCGCTGCCCGCGTCGCAGCGGGCCTTGTCGGCTTGGGCGGCTTCCTGCTCAGGCAGGCAGCTGGCGCCACGGTGCTGGATTTCGAGAACATCGCCTGCGCGCGCACCCAACCCATCTGCAATGTGGGCACCAGCTACTCGGCAAGGGGCTACACCCTGCGCTACACGCCCGCACCTGACGATGAACACCCCATCGGCTTTCACGCTATTGGCAGGCTGTGGGCACCCAATGTCGGTGGCAGCATCGCCATGCTGGCCAACAGCTGCAATGCCAGCACCACCTTGACGGCCGACTCAGGCAAACCGTTTTCCTTGTTGGCGCTCGATCTGGCCGAGGCCAATGCAGACGGCCCTTCCGTGGTCGAGTTCGTGGGCACCAAGTCCGATGGCTCGCAAGTCCGCATGACCGCGAACCTCGATGGCAAGCCAGGATGGCAGCGTGTCGTGCTGCCTTCGGTTTTCTACAACCTGGTCTCGCTGACCTGGGTACAAGGCGACTGCGTCAACAACAAGTCGCACATGTTTGACAACCTGCTGGTCATGCCCGGCATCGCGCCGCGCTGAAGCCGCTCAGGCCTTGCTTCGTCAGAAGCTCAATTCGTAGCGCATCACCACACCGTCACGCTTGAAGCCCAGACGATAGTTGTCATAGCAGATCTCGGCACGGCGGTTAAGGTGCAAGGCCCCTTGCGTGGTTGCCATGTTGTTCGCATTGCTTGGGCCGTCGTCCGGCACCAGGTCCACATGCACATCCTTGAGCTGCGTGGAGAGCACCTTGCCCACCAGACGCGCCAGCAAGGGCGCCGCCGCAGCCGGCCTGCTCGTACCTGCTGGATCCATCTCACGCAGATGAGCCTGTGTGGCGCTCACTTGCTGCACGACTTCGGGGGCGTCTTCCTGCGCATGCGCGACCGACATGATCGAGGTCACGGTCAACGAGAAAAGGATTCGCATACGCATAGGGATCTCCTACTGCACCCTGTATCGAGCTTAGGGGCGTGAAGTTATTCTGCAATGCCGTTATCCCGGGGTATGCCGTCAGTTGCGGCACGCCAGCGCCTCTATTTGGGTGTTATCCCAGGCCCTATTTCGGGGCTTTGGGCTCAAGTTTGCACTGCACAATGCCGAGGGTCTGGATTGAAGCGCCTCCTCATGCCCCGTGTCGCCCTGGTGATGATTGCCCGCAACGAGGCACGCTGCATCGCACGTTGCCTGCGCAGTGCACGCCCCTGGGTGGACGAGATGATCGTGCTGGACACCGGCTCCACCGACAACACGGTTGCGCTGGCCCAGGCCGAAGGTGCCGTGGTGCGCCACTTCAAATGGGTCGACGATTTTGCTGCGGCGCGCAATGCCGCACTGGCCTTGAGCACGGCTGACTGGAACCTCATGCTCGATGCCGACGAAACGCTGAGCGAGGGCGGCCCCTTGATCACTGCCCTGCGCGATCAAGCCCCCGACTTCATTGGCCGCATCGATGTGTGCAGCAGCAACCAAGGCACGGGCCAGGCCGCACCGCAAGACGCCTCCAGCTGGCTGCCCCGCGTGCTGCCCCAAGGTGTGCGCTATGCCGGCCGCATCCACGAACAACCGGCTTCTGAACTGCCTCGGCGAGACCTGGCCGTCACTGTGCTGCACGACGGCTACATGCCCGAGCAGATGCAGGCCAAAGGCACACGCAACCGCACGCTGCTGGAAGCCGCCGTGGCCGAACGGCCTCAAGATGCCTATCTGCACTACCAGCTCGGCAAGGACCATGAGGTGCATGACCGCTTCAATGCAGCCTGGCTCGCCTACGAGCGGGCCTTGCAGCTGCTGGGGCCTCAAGCACAGCGCGAGCCGCCCTGGCGCCACGACCTGATCCTGCGCGCGCTGTACGTGCTCAAGGCCACTGGCCGGGCAGATCAAGCGCTGGACCTGGCGCAAACCGAGATGCCGAACTGGCCCGATTCGCCGGACTTCTACTTCGTGCTGGGCGACGTGCTGCTGGAGCTGGCCTCGGCACACCCGGAACAAGCCGCCGACATCCTGCCCATGATCGAGAACGCCTGGCGCCAGTGCCTGGCTATCGGCGAGAACCCCGCGCTGGAAGGCGCCGTGCATGGACGGGGCAGCCACCTGGCCGAGCATAACCTCAAGCTGCTGCTCGGCACGATGGCCTTGATCTGAAGGCTTGCACCTGGCCTAGGCCGGGATTAATGCACTGTTCGGGCGGCTCATCGTGGGATCGCGCCAGGGCGAAAAGCCCATCATGGCAGTATGAATGCCCCTGCCACTTTCCAAGCGCCCTCCCCCGCCCTGATCGTGATCGGGGGTGGCGCACCCGCATCCTCCAGCAGCGAACGCGCAGCCCGCACAGCCGACCCAGTCCAAAAGCGTCTGCTGGCCACCCTGCCCAAGGCCTCGCGCGTGCTGGAGCTGGGCTGCGGCCAGGGTGAACTGGCACAGGCCTACAAGCGCCGCCTCGGCAGCTGCCACTGGGTGGGTGCCGACGTTCGCCCCGAACTGCCCGTGCCCGCACCAGAACACCTTGATGAGACCCTGAGCCTGGCGGCACAGGCCCGCCCCTTCCTGAGCCTGCCCGATCACAGCTTCGACCTGATCGTGGTCAACCGCCTGGAGCGCCTGCCCGATGCCGCCGGCGTGCTGGCCGAACTGGGCCGCTTGCTGACGCCCGATGGTCAGTTGACCGTGCTGGCCGAGAACCACGCCTGCCTGTCTACCCTGGCCCATCTGATCGAGGCCGACCCCTCCACGGGCATCGCGGCTCAGGCCAGCGACCCGGCCAGCATGGACGCGGCGCACCCCCGCTTCCAATCGCACTCGACGCTCTTCAAGATGCTGCTCGACGCCGGCTGGACGCCCTCGCTGGCCGACCACCAACCCGATGAGCCCACGGACGACCGCCTCGCCGCTGCCGTTCGCTATATGGGCGATGCCCTGGGCGTGCCCCAAGGTTGTGCCGACCGTGTGCACCGCATGAAGCACTTCATCATCAAGGGCGTGCGCCAGTTCGATGAGCCCGTGCCGGCCTCCACGCTGCCCCTGTTCGACGTGGTCGTGCCCACGACCAAGGAACAGCAGCTGCGCGTCAACGTGGAGCAGTCGCCCGGCCTGAAAGAAGTGCAGGCCCGCATCATTTCCTACCGCCACGCGGCCACGCCGGCCGACGCGCTGGAGCAGTCTCTCGCACACGTGCAAAGCGACTGGGTGCTGCTGTGCCACCAGGACGTCTACTTCCCCAAGGGCTTTGGCCAACGCCTCAACGCGCTGCTGTCGGGCATCTCCGCTGAAGACCGCCCCAAGACCCTGCTGGGCTTCATTGGCATGGGCATCAACCGCCAGACCGAGCAACCCGAAGCCGCCGGCTTCGCGATCGACCGCGTCAACAGCGCCGACCATCCCGAATCGGACGCCGTGGTGTCCATCGATGAGCTGGCCCTGGTCATCGCCAAGGACTCGATCCACCGCATCGACCCGCTGATCGGCTGGCACCTGTGGGCCACCGACCTGTGCCTGAACGCCATCTGCACGCACCGCGTCTTCCCGCGCATCGTGCGCATGCCGCTGTACCACAACACGCAAAGCGGCTGGCAGCTGCCCGAGTCCTTCTACGACTCGGCCGAGTACATCCTGCAGAAGTACCCAACGTTCAACACGGTCCACTCGCTGTGCGGCGTGATCGACCAGGGCTTCGTGGCCCGCCACCGGAGCAACAAGGCATGACGCAGATCACCACGCTGATTCCCGCCTACAAGAAGGAATACCTGGGCGAGCTCTTCCTGGCCCTGCGCCGTCAGAGCTTCCAAGACTTCAAGGTGATCCTGTCGGACGACAGCCCGGGTGGCGTCATCACCGACATGCTGCGCAATGGGCATTGGGGCAAGCTGACGTCAGAGCTGAACATCACCGTGGTGCGCGGCCCGCAGAATGCGCGTCGCAACCACGAGCAGCTGCTGGACCTGTGGGCTGGCCAGACCCCGCTGGTGCACTTCAATCTGGATGACGATGTCATCTACCCCGAGTTCTACAAGACCCATGTGGCGGCCCACCTGGCTGCTCCCTGCTGCGCCACCGTCAGCCAGCGCTGGCTCAGCCACGATGACGGCGTGCCCGCCTGGACCTTGCCGCTGCCGGACTTCGTGCAAGAGTGCAATGGCCACGTCATCCAGCCCACCACCGAAGAACTGTTCGACAGCACGGTGGGCACTTGCCAGAACTGGCTGGGCGAGCTCAGCAACATGGTGTTCTCGGCTGAGGGCGCGGCCCTGTACCCCCGCCCACCGGCTGACGACCTGAGCTACTACGGCCTGCTGGACATCGGCGCCCTGCTCCACGCCAGCCGGCAACTGCCCGTGACCTTCATCCGCGAATACCTGGGCGTGTTCCGTCAGAACGACCAGCAGACCACGCAGCAGGCCACGGTCAGCCATGGCGGCCGTGTGGGCTTCCTGGCCTGGATCGCCTACGCCCTGGCAGCATGGCGGGACGGCCACATCAGCCCCGAAACAGCCGTTCGTGCGATTGGCATCGCCACGCAGCGTGTGGTCCACCACTTCAGCGAAGACCCCGTGGTGGCCGAGTATTTCCACATCCTGGACACGCAGGCCGGCTCGCTCGACCAGCTGTACTTGGCCTTCAAGGGCTTCTGGCTGCGCCTGCTCGCCAGCAACCCCGGCACGGCACCGGCCGCGCCCGCCACCACGCCTCAGGCCCCCCAGCCTGAACTGGCAGGCACTCCGACCTGATCAAGGACCGCGCATGGACAACAAGAGCCCCATCTTCGTCACCCAGCCGGACCTGCCGCCGCTGGAAGAGTTCATGCCCTATCTGCAGCAGATCTGGGACAGCAAGGTGCTGACCAATGGCGGGCCCTTTCATAAACAGCTGGAAGCCGAGCTGGCCGAGTACCTGGGCGTCAAGTACATCTCGCTGTTCACCAACGCCACCATCGCCCTGGTGACCGCGCTGCAATCGCTGCGCATCAGCGGCGAGGTGATCACCACGCCCTACTCCTTCGTGGCCACGGCGCATTCGCTGCTGTGGAACGGCATCAAGCCCGTGTTCGTCGACATCGACCCCGACACGCTCAACCTGGACCCGGCCTGCATCGAAGCCGCCATCACACCGCAGACCACGGCCATCATGCCCGTGCACTGCTATGGCCGCCCCTGCGATGTGGAAGCCATCCAGCGCATCGCCGACAACTACAACCTGCGCGTGATCTATGACGCCGCGCACGCCTTCGGCGTCAAGCAGCACGGCCAGAGCGTCCTGCAACATGGCGACCTGTCCATCCTGAGCTTCCACGCCACCAAGGTGTTCAACACCTTTGAAGGCGGCGCCATCATCAGCCCGGATGCCCGCACCAAACAGCACATCGACCACCTCAAGAACTTCGGCTTTGTCAACGAAGTGACCGTGGTGGCCACCGGTATCAACGGCAAGATGAGCGAGCTCAATGCGGCACTGGGCCTGCTGCAGCTGCAGCATGTGGGCAAGGCCATCACCCGCCGCAAGGAGATCGACGCGCTCTACCGCTCGCTGCTAGGCGAGGTCAAAGGCATCCGCCTGCTGGCGCCTGCTGAAGATACCGAGGCCAACTGCTCCTACTTCCCGATTCTGGTCGAGGCCGACTACCCCGTCAGCCGCGACGCGCTCTATCAACAGATGAAGGATGCGGGGATCAACGGCCGGCGCTATTTCTACCCGCTGATCTCGGACTTCCCGATGTACCGCGGCCTGCCGTCGGCAAGCCCCTCGCAACTGCCCGTGGCCAAGTCCACTTCGTCCAAGGTCATCTGCCTGCCCATCTACCCGGCACTCGGTGACGAGGACGTGGTCCGCGTGGCCGACGTGATCCGCAACCCGCAAGTGCTTCAGCCGACAGCCTCGTCGATCACGTCGACCACGTCCCAAGCTGAACCACACCATCACGCCTGATCAGGCCCCAAGGAGCCCCCATGCCTTACTGCTGCATCTGTGAACAGACCGTCGCGCGCTGGCTACCGCATCCCCAGGCCGACCAACGCAGCCCGCTGATGCAGGTTCTGGGCACGGTGGGCTCCGACCTGTCTATGTACCTGTGCCCTTCATGCGACTGCTCTGACCGCGACCGCCATCTGTGGCTATACATGAGGGCCTCCGGCCTGAGCAAGCAACTGCAAGGTGCGAGCGTGCTGCACCTGGCCCCTGAGCCTCATCTGGAGCGCATGATCTCGGCCTGCCAGCCTGGTGAGTACATCCTCGGTGACTTGCATCCCACGCAGGCCCATCACCAGCGCATTGATCTGGAAGCCCTGCCCTTTGCCGACAACAGCCTGGACCTGATCATCTGCAACCACATCCTGGAGCACGTGCATCACCCCGACAAGGCCTTGTCCGAGATCCACCGCGCGCTCAAGCCCGGCGGCATCGTGATCGCACAGACGCCTTATGCACCTTATCTGAAGCACACGCTGGAGATGAAGACAGCGCCCGATGCACAGACAGCATATCTGCTCTATGGGCAGGCTGATCATGTGCGCCTGTTCGGCGATGACATCACGGACTATTTCCATGCGGCTGGGCTGCAAGGTGAGTTGTTGTCACACGGGTCTTTGCTGCCCAATGTCTTACCTGCCGATTTTGGCTGCAATGCGCGAGAGCCCTTCTTTGTCTTCTGGAAGCCGCAAGGCACTGTTCAGGTTCAGGATGCTGGCCAGCATGAGCAGCTGGCGGTGCTTCAGCCTGCTTGAATAGCCCGCTCGGTCATTCAGCTTGGGCTGCTTGGCCTGCCTGGGCTGAAGCGCTTTGGCGTTACAGCTGCGGGTCGGGTGGCTGAGGGGGCATCCGGCGGGGCTTCGATGTTGGTGGTCCCGCTTTGCAAGCGGAACTGCCCTGCGCTGCTCAGGTTCTTAGGCTGGGGTATGCATAGATTTGCGCGCTCAACTCGCACTGCCAAGCACTCACTGCAGCCAAGCGCTTGCAACATCGCATGCCTCTATTCGTGGCATGCCACCAGCGGGACGCAAAAAGGAACGAGTCGGTGTTGGGCGGGGCGCCTTGTTGGTGCTGAGGAGCGCAGCGAGGAAGTGGGCACGCGCAGCGTGCTTCGTCATCTGACCCGTCGGAGCTGTTTGACCGGAGCGGACTTCCGTCCGCGCAGGGAGTTCTCCGACGCCACTTCCTTGCGAGCACCGGAGGGTAGTCCCGCAAAGCGGGACCACCAACATCGAAGCCCCGCCCAACACCGACTCGGTCCGCGCCCCGCGCTGCCCCGACAAAGCGATCAACAGCCGATCAAGCCAGCAAACGACTGCGCAATTTGAACAAAGGTCGATTCATGAACTCGCCGATCGCATTGTTGCGCGGCAGGTTGTCTTCACTGATGGGCTCATAGACACGGCTCACCGGATTGGGCACGGTCACCTCTTCGATCGTCCAGCTGTCGCCCACACCCTGGGCCACGAAGTCGATCAGCGCAGCCTTCTCGCCTCCCTCGAACAAGGGGCAGGCCACATCGCCCTTCCAGTTGAAGCCCAGTTGCAGCACCAGCCAGCGGGTCATGCCCGCCATGTGGCGCAACCCCTTCAGCATCTGCTCACGCGCCGCCTCCATGCTGATGCTGCGGTCACCGAAATCATCGCCCAGGTGGTGCAGCACGTTCAGGCAGAAGGTCACATCGAAGGTCTGCTCGATGGGCGCCAGGAAATCGAAGTAGCAGGCATTCATGGTGAGGCGATCGGCCACTCCGGCCTGCTCGGCGCAATGGGCCACGAAGGCGGCATGTTCCTGATTGCCCTCGAAGCAGGTCACATGCTGAGCCCCGCCATGCAAGGCACCAAAGCTGAAGTAGCCCGTGTTGGAGCCGATGTCCAGCACGCTGGCGCCCAGCAAGGGCAAGGCACGGTCGAAGTAGGCTTGGCGCTCGGCCTCCAGCTTGCCCGCCGGCAAGTCACTGGTATCGCCCAGCAACTGCGCGACCATCGGGTGCACCAGTTGGTAGTTCGCGTGCTTGCTGCGTTGCAGATACAGCGCCTTGAGCGAGGATGTGTTGCTGGGCATGGTGGCTTCTCTTTTTGATGGGTGATGGATCGGTGTTCAGTGGCAGGCGTGCAGCGCCTGGGTATCGTCCCGGGCGTAGACGTCATGGGTGGTCAGCAGACGGTCCAGCTCCACGGGCAGCAGCGTCTGTGCGGCGGGGTGCACCACGCAACCGGGCTGATGAGCACCAAAGGCCCAGGCATAGCAGGCCTGATCGGGCTGATGGGCCGCGAGCGTGGGTACCTGCGTGAAGCCCTGATCTTGGGCAAACAGCCTCAGGATCTCAGGGCAGACATCCAGCGCCAGCTGCAAGGGGCCCCAAAAACGCGGGTTGACCTCGATGTAGTAGAGCTGGCCTGCGCACTCGATGAGCTCCAGCATGAAGGCACCGTGGTAGCCCTTTTCATGCAAGCCCGCAAACAACCGCGCCTCATCCAATCCCGGGTTGCCAGAAGGCCTGGCGAGCACGATGGATTTGCCGCCTGGCTGCTGCATCAGGTTCACCTGCCAGAACGAGGCGTACTGCCCGCTTTGGCTCAGGTAGGCACACAGATAGTGGCTCTGCCCCGAGATGAAGTCCTGTGCGAAATAGTCTCGCCTGTCCAGGCCGCTGAGCGCCTGGTCCAGCTCCTGCGGTGAGCGGCACAACAAGGGATAGAGCACACGGCCATGTGCCACGTTCTCGCGGGGCTTGAGCACACAGGGCGCCTGCCATGCATCGTCGGCCTGGGTGGCGGGCAAAACCAGGTCCGGGCAGAGGCTGCCCATCAGCGCCTGGCTGCTGTGTTTGCCTGTGAGCGCTTCGTAGATGGCCTGATCGGGCAAACCAATGTGCCAGCCGGCCGCTTGCAACGCGGCCCTGTTCGCCAGCACGAAGTGGTTGATGAACTCCGTGGTCGGGCAGTAGACCAGCTCGCCGCCCTGGCTGGTGGCAAGCTCGCTCAACCAGTCGACGGTGACCTGGGCATCCAGGCGATTGAAGATCACGTGGTCGCGCCAGCGCGTACGGTGAATGGCATCACGCTGCCCGGCCGCCACGATGACAAAGGGCAGGCCCGCCTGATCGAAGTAGCGGCACAGGGTCACGACCGCGCGGTCGTTGTGGCCGGAGAAAAGCAGAAACCGGCGTGCCATGCTGCTCTCAGGCGGCCAGTCTGGCCGATGGTTGAGGGGCTTCGTCAGGCAAGTCGTCAGGGATCGAGAAATCCGCCTGCATGGTGCGCGCCAAGGTGCGTTCTTGCGGCGAGGTCTCAATCTTCACCAGTACCACACGCATGCTGCTAGCCCGGTCCCGGTCACAGACTTCGTTGCGCTCGTCCAGGTACTCGAACTGCTCGACATTGAAACGGTGTTCGAACCAGCCCAGCTGCCAGAACATCTCGCTGAAGTAGAGCCAGGTCTTCTCATTGAAGGCGCGGCGGTGGCTGGGGTCCTGCCACGTCCGCATGGCCTGTTCATGGGCCACCTGCACAATCATCTGGCCATGCGTCTTCAAGATGGTCAGGCAGTTGCGCATCAGCAGGGGCAAGTCGGGCGCCTGCTCCAGCGCCGAGCTGGCGTAGACCACATCCACGCTGCCTGGGTGCACTTCAACAGGGCCTGTCTGCGGCACGTCACCGGTGAAAGGCCATGCCACCGGCTGAGCCAGATCACCCAGCAGATCAGGCTGGGCCTGCTCGCTCGCATCGATGTTGAGCCAGCCTGGCAGGTAGTCGTTGCCCGACCCGACATGAACCCTTGTGGGCTGCCAGGCACCTTGAGGCCGACGCTCCTGGTGCACACGTCCAAAGCCAGCCGCGAAGGCCAGCAGGTCGGCATAGGCCTCGATGGGGTCGGCAGACTCGAAGGCCTTCAGGCTGGCACGGGCATCTTCGAAGAAGGCTGCGCTGCCGAAATACTGGCTGAAGTAGTTCTCGATCTGGTCATCGCTCAGCCACAGCACACTGTCTTCGAAGGCTGGATGCGGCCGGGTCTGGTGGCGGCGCTCGGAGATGACCGGCGTGCCCAGCGACAGGCAGTGTGAGGCCCTGGCCTGCTCGAAGCGGCTGGTCTCATAGAAGTGGGCATTGAAAACGGCCTTGGCCTGGGTGATGTAGGCATCGCGCTCAGGTCCATACAGCGCCCCGTCGAACACGCTGACCTGCACACCTGCGGCTTCGATGCGGCGGATCATCTCGCGGCGACGCTCGTTCATGCTGCCGATGAACAGCAGGTCGATGGGGCGCTGCTCCAGCTGCAGACCCGTGTTCTTGCGCAGATAGGGTGCATACAGGAACGGCACCACCATGACCTCGTCCGGGTGGCTGGCATACGCGGCGATGTTGTCATGGTCGTACTCCACCACCGCCGAGCTTTGCAGCAGGTGCAGGTACTCTCGTGACACGGATGCGCCACCGGCCCCCAATTGCTCGAGGTTCACGAAGATGCAGCTGTAGCGCTGACGCAGTTCAGCCTCAAAGCCCAGGTGGGCGCCAAACACGAAGTTGACGGCATCGTGGCGCAGGCGGTTCTTGCCGATGCTGACCTCGGCCCCCATGCGCCGGAACTGATGCCGAAAATAGCGCGCCTGGTCCAGAAAGCCCAGCGAGTGCACATAGCCCTTGGGTTGCACGATGCTCAGGTGAATGCGTGGCAGTTCATTCATGACAACGCTCCCGGTAGAAGAAACGAGCGAGGGGCTCATCCGTGCCCTTCAGGTCAGATGATCGGGTGGCAGGCCCTGTGCCTGGCGCTCGGCCATGCGCCACAGCAACTCGCCGAAATCGCGCGCATAGCTGTCGCTGTCGAACAGCGGCGCCTCATCACGCGATTGATACAAGCGAGCCCGCAGCGCCTGCCGACGAGGCGCATCGCCGGCCAGCTCCAGGACCTTGGCCTTGTAGGCCTCCACATCCTGACAAATTAGATCAGGCATGCCCACGTTGTGCAACAGGCTGGACGCCACCCTTTGCGCAAAGCTGTGGCCCGCGTAGGTCACCACGGGCACGCCGGCCCACAAGGCATCACTGGCGGTGGTGTGACCGTTGCAAGGCCAGGAGTCCAGATAGATGTCGGCCAGTGCAAAGCGGCTGATGTGTTCGCTGATGTGCACCTTGCGGGCAAACACCAGACGCTGCGGATCGACCCCGCGCTTGACGGCTTCCTGCCGCAGGATGTCATCGCCATGGCCCAGCCAGTTCAGCAACCACAGCACAGAGTTGGGTGTTTGCCTGAGCAGGTCGCACCAGACATCGAACACCTCGGGCGAGAGCTTGAAGGGCTGGTTGAAGGCGCACAGCACCAGTGCGTCTTCGGGTAGACCATGCGCGGCACGGCTGTCAGGCTGAGGCAAGGGGCGTTTGCGGTCATTGGGCTGATAGCAATGCGGCAGCAAGGCCAGCTTCTCGGTGTAGTGCTGCGCCTCGCTCAGAGGGCTGACGATGGCATCGCCCACCATGTAGTCGATATAGGTCGCGCCACTGGTGCCCGGGAAGCCCAGGTAGGTGGCCTGCACCGGCGCGGGTCGGTAGGCGAAGATGCCCAGGCGGCCATTGATGGTGTGGCCTTTGAGGTCGATCAGCACGTCGATCTCGTCCTCGCGGATCTTCCTGGCCACCTGCGCATCGCTCATGTTGCCCACTTCCAGGAACTGCGTGGCCACGGCCTTGATGCGGCGGCGCATGGGGCTGTCCTCGTCGGGGCCGTGTGAATAGAGATGCAGCTCGAAGCGATCACGGTCGAGTTTTTCCAGCACGTCGGCCAGCAGCAAGGTGGTGGCGTGGTGGTGGAAGTCGCAGGAGACCATGCCCACACGCAGTCGCGTTGGCAGCGGCCGGCCCACAACAGGGGCCAGCGGTTTGATGCCGTGGGCGAAGAAGTTGGCACAGGCCTGGGCCGATTTGCGTTGCAAGGCCGGGTCACCCAGCAAGGTCACCGCCGCGAACACCGAGTTCCAGTTGACCGACTCCGGTGTCAGCTCGCCCAGCAGGCGGCTCACGTCCTGGAGCTCCACCGCAGCCTCATCCCACTCGCACAGCTCGCGCCGGATGAACACGCTCAGGCTGTGCGCTGCCAGCTCGCCACCCTGCAAACCCAGCGCCAGCGCGGTACCCAGGCACTGCACGGCCTCGGCCTTCATGCTCAGGGCATTGAAGCACAGCCCCAGTCGGTAGTGGCTCATGGCATGGGTCACATCCATGGCCAGTGCTTCCAACAAGACCTTCACGCCTTCCTGATAGCGCTGCGCGCTGAAGAGCGTGTTGCCCAGTATCTGCAGATATTCCACGCTGGGCTCGGCGCCATCGGGCATGTCCAGCATGATGCTGGCCGCCTCGCCATCACGCCCGGCTTGTGTCAGGCACTCACCCATGAACTGGCGGGCCAGCATGTTGTTCGGCTCTTGAGACAGGATGCGACGAGTCTGAACCAAAGCCGGCTCGGTTTCGTTGGATCGCAACAAGGCACGCGCCAGGTTGAGCCTGTACAGCGTGTCAGCAGGCGCAGCCTTGCAAGCCTTGTCGAACTCTTTGACAGCAGCCTTCCAGTCACTCTTCTTTGAATAAGAGAGGCCTTGCTCCCAATGCTGATGCGCCTGCTTCAGTAATCGGGCCTGTTGGCCGAAAACGGCTTGTGTCGAGGGATGCATGGCGGATGGCACCTGGTTCATCAGGAAGAGGTGCCATCAGTCTAGACATCAGCGATTCCCTTGGGACCCGAAGATGCGCAGCAAAGCAATGTCATTTCTCTCGACACTATTTCACGAATTCGAGTTTTGCAAATCGCTCAAGTTCACACAAACGCCCGCCGATATGCAAAGCAACGGTCTTCATGAATGGGTCCGTGGTCCGGTTAGCCGGCCGATGGTTCCGGTGGCAAAACGCCACTTTGGGCAATACGGTTAGCTAGCGACGGTCTGGCAGTGCGGTAGCTGTATCACCGCGTTTACATGCCGGCGCTATCTGCCGGGAGTTTTGCAACCATAGG
>RXJQ01000107.1 GCA_003963115.1 Burkholderiales bacterium | reverse complement strand
CCTTCCCATCCCGAACAGGACAGTGAAACGACTCAGCGCCGATGATAGTGCGGATGCCCGTGTGAAAGTAGGACATCGTCAGGCTACCCTCTTCAGTGAGATTGAACGAAAGCCCCTGCCATTTGGTAGGGGCTTTTTTCATGGCCAATACGTGCTGCGCGTGCCTCCTGGGACATATACGCGCCTCGCCCTAACTCGCATGCGCGGCCAGGCCGCTTGCGCTATAGTGATTCTATGTTTGATGTCCTGGTCTACCTCTACGAACACTACTGGCGTCCTGACGCTTGTCCGGAGTCTGACTTGCTTGTGCGCAAGCTGTCAGCAGTGGGCTTTGAGGAGGAAGAAATCACCGAGGCGCTGGCTTGGCTGGATGGTCTGCAAAGCATCACCCACGAAGCAGCGCTGACGCCATCTGCGCAGAGTTCGCGGGTGTATGCCGAAGCCGAGCTGGAGCGCTTGGGCGCCGAGGCGCTTGGTTTCCTGCAGTTTCTGGAGTCGGCCGGGGTTTTGACACCGGTGTTGCGCGAGGTGGTCTTGGACCGGGTGGTCGCGATCCCCAGGGGGCCGGTTGCACTGGAGGACTTCAAGATCCTCGTGTTGCTCGTGTTCTGGAGCCTGGGTGAAGAGCCCGACGCGCTGATTCTCGACGAGCTGTTTGTCGATGATGAGGACCGCTTGATTCACTGAAGCCTCGAAGCTGGGAAGCGGAGGGCAGATGCCGCGCTTCTCGCGCTATCAAGGTTCGTGAATGCATGCCGTAATCGTGGTCGTATGGGATACGGATTGACCGTATTCGCTAGCTGGACCCGTTTCGGACATGCTTTTGATTTTCCCCTCCTTTCGCGTGAGAGCCGAGGATGCTGCAGATGCAGGCATCGGTCGCCATTTGGCGCACTGGCCGAAGGTGACGGTATGGCTGCTTGGCGTCGTCGTGACACTGTCCACGACGGGCTGCGATCAGTTGGGTATCGAGACGCCGCAGAAGACCGCGGAGCACCAGCAGGCTGAATCGAAAGCGGTTGGAGGCGCATGCCGACACGCCATGCGGGCCATCGAGGACTGCTACACGCTCAACCCCAAGGCGGACAAGGCCGCGGTGTTCGAGGGCTGGCGCGAGATGGACGAATACATGCGGGAGAACAAGCTGGAGGGCGTGACGCCGGTGGTGCCGCGGCCGCCGCTGCCAGGTGCCTCCAAGGCGTCGGCACCAGCCAAGGACGATGACGAGGAAGTGGTGTCGGAGAAGCTCGACGACAGCGCGTCATCAACAGGCAAGGCATCGGGCAAAGGTAAGAAGGCGCGCTAGATCGCCCGCCAAGTTGCGCACCAGGCCGCTGCAGCTGCTGCCGTGACGGTGCGGCTCTGCCGTCGACGCTGAGAGGGCTCCCCGGATTCACTCGACAATGTCGGGATGAATCGCGCCTCTGCTTCATTACCCCAACCCTCCTTGAGTCTGCTGGACACCCGCTTGTGGCGACACGAGGAGTGTGCGCTGGGCATGAAGGAGATGGCCCGGGTGATGCCGGGTTTGATGACCTGGGGCCTGGTGACGGGCGTGGCCATGGCCAAGTCGGGCTTGCCTCTGCCGATTGCGCTGATGATGAGCTCGCTGGTGTTTGCCGCGAGTGCGCAGTTGTCTGCCGTGCCGCTGATGCTGGCGGGTGCGCCGATCTGGGTGATCTGGTTGACTGCACTGTGCGTGAACCTGCGCTTCGTGATTTTCAGTGTGCAGATGCGTAAGCACATGGTGTGTCTGCCGCTGCGCTGGCGGCTGGTGGCGGGGTATCTGACGGCGGATGTGACCTATGCGCTGTCGGTGCATCGCCATGGCGGCAAGGCGCCGGCATCCAGTGAGAACCTGGCGCCGATGGCGTATTTCCTGGGGGCCGGCGTGGTGAATTGGGGTGGCTGGAACATCGCGTCTTTGTGCGGGTTGCTTTTCGCCACCTGGGTGCCGACGTCTTGGGGGCTGGGCTTTGCCGGGACCTTGGCGCTGCTGGCCTTGCTGGTCACGCTGGCCAAGGACAAGAAGACCTTGTGGGCCGCAGCGCTGGCTGGTTCGGCGGCCGTGGCGGCTTATGCCTTGCCTTTTCGGCTGTACATCGTGGTATCCGTGGCCGCGGCAGTTGCTGCTGGCTTGATGATGGACGCCTGGACGGACGGGCGTGGCCGTGAAGGCGGCGGCGGTGAGGCGCGCTGGCCTTCAGTCGATGCGGGCGTGCGTCAAGCGGAGGCGGCGGAGCGTGGGCATGAGTGAAGGGGAGATGGCGCTTGCCGTGTTGGGCCTGGTGGCGTTGTCGGCCTTGACGCGCTCGGCCTTTTTCCTGAGCCGCAGCGAATGGACCTTGCCTGGCTGGGCGGAGCGGGGGCTGAAGTACGCCCCGCTGGCTGCGTTGGCGGCCGTGGTGGCGCCAGAGGTCTTGATGACGCAGGGGCACCTGGTGGCCCACTGGCAGGATGCGCGCCTGGTGGCAGCGCCGTGTGCGGCGGTCTGGGCCTGGTGGCGGCGCGACATGCTCACGACGATCGGCGTGGGGATGGCGGTGTACCTGGCGCTGAAATGGGGGCTGGGCTGGTAGAAACGGCGCTGTCCACCGAATCGGGGGGCGCGAGCTGGGCAGACTTTTCTACAATGTTGGACTTTTGATTCCATCCAATCAACGCCGAGGCGGCAGCCAACATGAACATCCTCCGATTCGAAGACCTCGTGGCCCAGGGCAAAGCAGCGGGCCAGCGCGTGTTCATCCGCGCTGACCTGAATGTGCCGCAGGACGACGCGGGCCACATCACCGAAGACACCCGCATCCGCGCCTCCGTGCCGGCCATCGAGCTGGCGCTCAAGGCTGGTGCCGCCGTGATGGTGACGTCGCACCTGGGGCGTCCGACTGAAGGCGAGTTCAAGCCCGGGGATTCGCTGGCACCCGTGGCCAAGCGCCTGGACGAGCTGCTGGGCCGTGAGGTCAAGCTGGTGAGCAACTGGGTGGATGGTGTGGACGTCAAGGCCGGTGATGTGGTGCTGCTGGAGAACTGCCGCCTGAACAAGGGCGAGAAGAAGAACAGCGAAGAGCTGGCCCGCAAGATGGCCGCGCTGTGCGACATCTTCGTGAACGATGCGTTTGGCACGGCGCACCGCGCCGAAGGCACGACCTATGGCATCGCGCAGTTTGCGAAGGTGGCTTGTGCAGGCCCGCTGCTGTCGGCTGAAATCGACGCGATCAACAAGGCGCTGGAGGCGCCCAAGCGTCCGCTGGTGGCCATCGTGGCGGGCTCGAAGGTGTCGACCAAGCTGACGATCTTGCAGTCCTTGTCCAAGAACGTGGATGGCTTGATCGTGGGCGGCGGTATCGCCAATACCTTCATGCTGGCTGCGGGCCTGAAGATCGGCCGGTCGCTGGCGGAGCCGGACCTGGTGGGCGAGGCCAAGGCGGTGATCGAGTCGATGAAGGCTCGGGGCGCCGATGTGCCAATTCCTGAAGACGTGGTGGTGGCCGAGGGCGTACCCGAGGGCAAGTTCGACTTCGGTGCCTTCCTGGCCGCCGCCAAGCCCGTCGTCAAGGCCGCCAATGACGTCGGCGACAACGACATGATCCTGGACATCGGGCCGAAGACGGCGGCCACGCTGGCTGCGCAGTTGAAGGCTTCGGGCACCGTGGTGTGGAATGGTCCGGTGGGCGTGTTCGAGGTTGCCGCGTTCGAGCAAGGGACCAAGGCCATCGCCCAGGCGATTGCCGAGTCCAGCGCGTTCAGCATCGCAGGTGGTGGCGACACGCTGGCGGCGATTGCCAAGTACGGCATCGAGAAAGACGTGGGCTATATCTCCACCGGCGGCGGTGCCTTCCTGGAGGTGCTGGAAGGCAAGACCTTGCCGGCGTTCGAGATCCTCGGCAAGCGCGCAGCGGGTTGATGGCCGTGACCCGGCGTGATGCTGGGTTCAAGATGGGTTTTGGGGCCTGGTCCTGTGAAAGGGATCAGGCCTTTTGCTTTTCAGGTGGGCGGGTGCAGGGTGTCGCTGGCTGCGACGGGGTTGCCGTGCTGCCCCATGGCCTGCATCCAGGTCTGGAAGGCGCCGGGGGCCTCGCTGTCCCAGGGGTGAAAGCCGGGGCGGTACCAGGCCAGGTAGGGGCGCAGCAGCGGGGCCATCATGCCGCCGGGCTTGTAGAGCCACCACAGGCCTTTGAGCCAGATGCCCCAGCGCTGGCGGCGGCTGTAGCCGTCGACCTTGAGCATGTGGTTGAGGATCTGGAAGATGAACATCGGGAACTGTAGGCTCACGGCCAGCAGGGCCCAGACGCGCAAGCCATAGCCCACGCCGGCGGCCTGTTGCATCACGTCGAAGGCGACGCCTTTGTGTTCGACTTCCTCGATGGCGTGCCAGACGAACATGGCGCGCACGCGCGGGTCAGCATTGGCGAAGTGGTGGCGGTTCTCGAAGAAGCCGTGTGCCATCAAGGCCGTGAGGTGTTCTGACGCCGCGGTCATGGCCAGGGTGTGGGGTTTGCTCAGGCGCTGGCGGGCAATGTCGAAGAGGTTGCGACGCTGGTTGGCCAGGATCTTGTCGACCTTGATGCCCTGGGCGGCCAGGCGGCGGTTGAAGGCGTTGTGGACCTTGGTGTGCTGCGCCTCCTGGCGGGCGAAGTCGAGCATGGCTCGCTTGTGCGCGGGGTCGATGACCTGGTCCTTGTAGTCGCGCACGCAGGCGATGAAGAAGCGCTCGCCTTCGGGGAAGAGCACCGACATGGCGTCGAAGAAGCGGGTCTTGAACGCGTCGCCGCCGAACCAGTGGCGTGGGATGTCGCCGTCGAGGTCGAAGTCCAGGCCCTCGCGCACCGTGATGGGCAGTGCTTCTTCGGGCAGGTTGCGAGGCGGGGCGAGATCGTGCGTTGTCATGGCTTGCTGCAAGACCTTTCGGTGACTTTGCCATGGGCTTGATCGGCGGTGTTTCCCGTTGATGGGAACAAATCACGCAATCTGCGTGGCGCGTGCAAAAAAATGCCACGAGGCCCGGGAGGGCGTCATGGCGTAAGACGCGTATCGGATGGCGCTTGGACGGTGTCGGTCCGGCAGCGCATCCTTGGCGCGAGAGGCATCACGGGAGAGGCAGTAGCCAGGACGTGGAGAGAAGCCGTGATGCCCCTGTTCGATGGACCGGTGTTCAAGCGCCGGCCGCGTGCAGGGCTTCGCCAGCCAGGATGGGGCTGCCCGTACGGTTGAAGGTGTCCAGCCAAAGTTGGTAGCTGCGCATCTGGCCCATCTGCCAGGGGTGGAAGCCAGGCTTGTAGTACTGGATGTAGTGGCCGAAGATGGACAGGAAGAGGCCGCCAGGCTTGTAGAGCCACCACAGGCCCTTGGCCCAGAGCTTGGCGCGTTGCCAGCGGCTGAAGCCGTCGACCTTGAGCATGTAGCGGGTGACCAGCAGGGCGTGGATGTTGAAGCCCAGCGTGACCAGCATCATGGCGATGATGCGGCGCAGGTAGCTGGCCTTGGCCACCTTCTGCATGACGTCGAAGGCCACGGCCTTGTGCTCGATCTCTTCCATGGCGTGCCAGGCGTACATGGCGCGCATACGCGGGTCGGCCTGGGCGAGCACCTCTTTGCGCTCGAAGAAGCTGTGGGCCATGATGGCCGTAAGGTGTTCCGCAGCAGCCGTTTCCGCGATCGTCGACTTCTTGGGGACGTACTTGCGGATGACGTTGAAGAGCATGTGGTGCTCGATGCGCTCGAGCATGTCCACGTCGATGCCCTGGGCCTTCAGGCGCTCGTTGTACTGATTGTGAATGACGCCGTGCTGGCCTTCCTGGCGGATGAAGTCCTTGATCTCTTGCAGCAGCTTGGGGTCGGTGACCTGATCGCGGTAGTCGCGCACGCAGGAGATGAAGTAGCGCTCGCCCTCGGGGAAGATGGTGGACAGGGCGTCGAAGTAGCGGGACTTGAAGACGTCGTTGCCGAACCAGTACTTGGGGATGTCCCCGCCGAGGTCGAAGTCGAGCTTCTCGCGCGGGGTGATCGTGTGTTGTTGCGCTTCCATGATGTCACTCCTTCCTTGGGGTGTGAATCAAAGATCGGTGCGGTCAGGCGTGAACCAGACCATGAACGAGATCGGCGTGCAGGCGGTTGCCGGCCTCGACGGGATCGCCGGTTTCCTTGAGCAGGCGCACCCAGGGCTCATAGCTGGGCACGACCGGGTCTTGCCAGGGATGAAAGCCGGGCTTGAGGTAGGAGAAGTACTTGCCCAGCATGGGCAGGAAGATGCCGCCGGGCTTGTAGAGCCACCACAGGCCCTTGGCCCAGATCTTGGTGCGCTCCCAGCGGCTGAAGCCGTCGGCTTCCAGCATGTGCTTCATGATGCGGAAGACGTGATAGGGGAAGAGCAGGGTCACCAGCAGCATGGAGCCCACGCGCTTGGCGTAGCCAGCCTTGGCGATGTCGACCAGGACGTCATAGGCCACGCCCTTGTGCTCCATCTCCTCCATGGCGTGCCAGACGTAGAGGGCGCGCATGCGCTCGTCGGCGCCGTTGAAGATGTGGGGGCGCTCGACGAAGCAGTCGGCCATGATGGCGGTGATGTGCTCCGAGGCGGCGGTGATGCCCAGCGTGAACTCGCGCGAGAAGACCTTGCGGATGATGCCAAAGAGTCGGTGTTCCTGGCCGGCCAGGATGTGGTCCACGGCGATGCCCTGCGCCTTGAGGCGGTCGTTGTAGCGGGTGTGCAGCATGCTGTGCTGCGCTTCCTGGCGGGTGAAGTCCTTGATGTCCTGGATCATCTTGGGATCCGAGATTTGGTCCTTGAAGTCACGCACGCAGGTGATGAAGAACTTCTCGCCGACCGGGAAGAGAGTCGACATCGCGTCGAAGAAGCGGGACTTGAACGGGTCGTTGTCCAGCCAGTGCTTGGGGATGTCGCCATCGAGGCCAAAGTTCAGCTTCTCGCGCGGGACGATGGGGGGCGGTGTGAGTTGGTTTTTGGGGCTCATGTCGGTTGTCTCCTCGGACCCGGGATGTCACCAGTTGTGACAGGGGTCTGACAGCTTCGAACTTTAGGGATCACCCTTGCCGCGCGCTATGCAGGGCAGCGACAGCAAGGTAGTTTTGGCGACAGCCTCAAACTAGGGAAAACGCGGTGAATGTGTTGCGTTTTCGGCCGGACATGACCCGCACTTGAGCAGGGGTATCCCTGGGGCAGCACCGATGCACTCAGCTGTGCTGCTTGCGGTACTGGCTGGGCGTGATGCCGGACCAGCGCGTGAAGGCCTGGGTGAAGCTGCGGCGGTCGGAAAAGCCCAGGCGGTCGGAGATGTCCTCGATGGGCAGGGCCTCGTTTTGCAGCCACTGCTGGGCCAGCTTGTAGCGCACGCGGCCCTGGATGGCGGAGTGGCTGTCGCCCACTTCCTTGAGGCGGCGCTGCAGGGTGCGGGCGTGCACGCCGAGCTCTTCGGCCAGGGCGTCCAGCCCCAGGCCCATGAGGCGGGGCTTGTCCTGGAACACGCGCTCGATCTGGCGGATCAGCGTCTGGCCCTGGTGGCCGGCTGGGTCGGTCGGTCGGCTGGCGGCGGTCTGCTGGGCGACCTTCTGGGCCACGCGCTTGGCCGCCTGTTCGTGCAGCACGGGGAAGGCGCCGTTGAGCGGCTGGTCGAGCAGGGCGCGGTCGAACCACAGGGCGTCCAGCGGGGCGTTCCATTCCACCGGCACCTGGAAGGCGGCTTCGACGAGTTCGCTTTCAGCGTGGCATGGGTGGCGCATGGTGATGCGGCCGATCAGGGCGCTACCCAGGAGCAGGCGGCTGAACTTGATGATGGTGGTGATGACGCCTTCCGTGAAGGGCTGGCTGCGCTCGGGTGATTCGTCGGGGACGTTGAAGTTCAGGGAGATGCGGGCCTCGCTGCCGTGCTCGGCCAGCGAGAAGGTCATGTAGGGGTTGACCAGGGAGGGGATCCATTCGAGGGCGCGTGCGGCATCACGCAAAGAGGCGCTGGTGGTGATGAAGGTCTCGACGTCGGACATGTACTCGAAGGCGAAGGTTTCGCCGAGCACGACGGGGAAATGCTTGCCGCCGCCGGCCTTGCGGGTCTCGTCCATGCAGCGGTACATGACGCGTTGCATGGCCTCGCGCGAGACGGAGGAGGTCTCCGGATGCAGACCGGCGGTGTCGATGCCCTCTTCGCGGAAGATGGTCTCGATGTCGATGCCGCACAGGCGCGCGGCACGCACCCAGTTCGTCACGGTGACGAAGGGGATGGTCTGCTCGTCGAGGTTCGCGGCGGGGATCGGCTGGCTCATGGGGCCCTGGTTCAGACTGCGGGGAGGGCGGAGGCTTGGAAATGGTCCAGCCATTTCAGGACTTCGGCTGTGGCTTGTTCCGGCACCTCGAAAGGATACAGGTGAGAACCCTGAATCCAAGAGAGCCGTTTGCCGACGATCTGCTTGATGCCGTCGATGCCGACCTTGCGGGTCTCGCGCGAGCGGGTGCCGCCGACGAAGGCCACGGGGCACTGGTGCGGGTGGCGTCGGAACTCTCGCAGCAGGTCATGCGGCATGGTGCTGTAGATCTTCGCTTCGATTTCGCGACGAAAGCTCAGGCGCCGCGATTTGCCGCCGGTGCCACCAGGGCCGCCGGGCAGGTCTTCTGTGCCATGGGTCAGGTAGTCGTGCAGCACCCGGGGATGGAAGGCCGCGAACTTGGGCTTGGCCGAGAAGTGCGCGTGTGCGACTTGCAGGTTGGCCCATTCCTGGGTGCGCTGCGCGGCCACGCGCGAGGGGGTGACCACGCGGTCCATGGTGCCCAGGCGTTTGGCCAGGCCGACGCCGGCGCTCTTCCAGCCATGCAGCACGGGCGAGTCCATGACCACCACGCCCTGAGCCAGATGCGGGTGGCGCGAGGCGGTCATGAGGCTGAGGTAGCCGCCCAGGGAGTGGCCGACGAGGTAGGCGGGGCGGCCAACCTCGTGTTCGACGAAGTCCTTGAGCTGGTCGACGAGGAAGGGCCAGTCCATCGTGACGGGGTAGCGTGGGTCGTGGCCGAACTTGTCCAGCGCATGGACCGCGTAGCCGGCCGCTCGCCAGCCTTCGAACAAGGCCTGGTAGGTGCTCGCCGGGAAGCTGTTGGCGTGCGAGAAGACGATGACGCGATGGGCGGTGTCGGGCTTCATGTGATCGGGTCGATCAGGTCGGAAACGTGACGTCATACATCATTTGATGATTGTCAGTGTAATGGTTGAGGCTTCGCGGCGGCCGATCGGATCATCACCCAAGCCGGTGGGAGAGGGCTTTGGCCGTGTCGTCATGGGTTCCATCATTGTGAGCTTGGGCAAGCGTTGCGCAAGGGCATCAACCGGGCAGGGGATTGGGCTAATCCGGCGATTGATGCGACGGGGTTTGGTGTGACACTTGGCGCAGACAGACAACCACAGAGCCCACAGCCATGCAGCGTGCCACCAAGATCGTCGCCACACTCGGACCGTCCTCCTCGACTGCGGAGGTGCTTGAAAAAATGCTGCGGGCAGGCGTGGACGTGGTGCGGTTGAATTTCTCGCACGGCAAGGCGCAGGACCACATCGACCGGGCCGAGACGGTGCGGGCCGCAGCCGCCAAGGTCGGCAAGGTGGTGGCCATCATGGCCGACCTGCAAGGACCCAAGATCCGCGTGGGCAAGTTTGCCGAAGGCAAGGTGATGCTGGAGCCGGGCCAGGCCTTCGTGCTAGACGCCAGCCGCACCGAGCCGGGCGACATCCGTGGCGTGGGCCTGGACTACAAGGAGCTGCCCCGCGATGTGAAGCCGGGCGATGTGCTGCTGCTCAATGACGGCCTGATCGTGCTGACGGTGGAAGCCGTCAAGGGCGACGAGGTGCACACCGTCGTGAAGCTGGGTGGCGAGCTGTCCAACAACAAAGGTATCAACAAGCAGGGCGGTGGCCTGACCGCGCCGGCCCTGACGGCCAAGGACATGGAAGACATCAAGACGGCGGCGGCTTTTCAGTGCGACTACATCGCCGTGTCCTTCCCCAAGAACGCGACCGACATGGAGATGGCGCGCCAACTGGCCAATGTGGCGGGCGAGCCCTGGAAGCACCGCCCGGCCTTGATCGCCAAGATCGAGCGCACCGAGGCCATCCCGAATCTGGAGAGCATCCTGCGGGCATCGGACGGGATCATGGTGGCGCGCGGCGACCTGGCCGTGGAGGTGGGCAATGCGGCGGTGCCTGCGCTGCAAAAGCGCATGATCAAGCTGGCCCGCGAGATGGACAAGGTGGTGATCACGGCCACGCAGATGATGGAGTCGATGATTGTCAACCCGGTGCCCACGCGCGCCGAGGTGTCGGACGTGGCCAATGCGGTGCTGGATGGCACCGATGCGGTGATGCTCAGCGCCGAGACGGCCGCGGGCAAGTACCCGATCGAGACGGTGGAGCAGATGGCCAATATCGCGCAGGCTGCCGAGGCCGCCGAAGAGGTGTCGCTCGATGCCGATTTCACCAACAAGACCTTTGGCCGCATCGACCAGTCGATCGCCATGGGCGCGCTGTTCACGGCCTTCCACCTGGGTTGCAAGGCCATCATCGCCTTGACGGAGTCGGGTTCGACCGCGCTGTGGATGAGCCGGCACAAGATCCACGTGCCGATTTTCGCCTTGACGGCTCAGCCGATCTCGCTGCGCAAAATGGCGCTGTACCGCAATGTACGGCCGCTGCTGATCCCGAGCTACTCGGACCGCGATGAGGCGCTCAAGCATGCGGAAGCGCTGCTGGTGGAGCATGGCGTGCTGCGCCCTGGCGACACCTATGCCATCACCTGCGGCGAGCCCATGGGGCACCCGGGTGGCACGAACATGCTGAAAGTGTGCGAGGTGTGCTGAGGCCTTGATGTGCCCGGGCTGTCGGCGTCGGTTCAGGCCGGCGTGACCGGCTCAGGTTCGGGTGTGGCTTGCTGTGTGCTCATCACCAGCGAACGCGCGGCATCCGAGCGCAGCAGCGCCTCGAAGTCATCGGGTGGCACGGCCTTGCTGAAGAGAAAGCCCTGGAAGACGTCGCAGCCCATGTGCTGCAGCACGCTCATCTGATCGATGGTTTCGATGCCTTCGGCGACCACCTCCATGCCCAGGCTGTGGCCCAGGGTGATGACGGTCTGCACGATGGCGCGGTCCTTGTCGTGGACGGGCAGGTCGATGATGAAGGAGCGGTCGATCTTGAGTTCGCTGGCGGGGAAGCGCTTGAGGTAGCTCAGCGAGGAATAGCCGGTGCCGAAGTCGTCGATGGCCAGGCCCAGGCCGAGGTTGCGCAGATCGTGCATCTGTTGCAGGGCGCGGGCGGCGTCTTCGACCAGCAGGCTTTCAGTCAACTCGATGATCAGCCACTCGGCGGGCAGCTTGTTGCGATGCAATAGCTCCTGCATGCGCTGCGCGAGCAGGCCGTCTTCGAACTGGGGGCGGGAGGCGTTGATGGCGATCTTCAGCGGGCCCAGGCCTTGGCCGTACCAGCGCGCGGCTTGGGCGGCGGCTTCTTGCGCCACCCAGTCGCCCATGGGGCCGATCAGGCCGGTTTCTTCGGCCACACCGATGAACTTGCCGGGCAGCCACAGGCCGTGCTCGGGGTGCTGCCAGCGGATCAGGGCCTCGGCGCCGGTGATGCGGCCGGTTTGCAGGCAGACCTTGGGCTGGTAGTGCAGGCGCAGCTCGCCGTGGTCGATGGCTTTGCGCAGCTGGTTGGAGATGGTCAGGCGTTCCTTGGAGCGGGTGGTCAGCGATTCGGAGAAGAACTCGAAGCGCGACTTGCTGGTGCCGCTGATGGCCTTGGCGCAGGCGACGTTGGCGCAGTTGAGCAGGGCTTCGGCGCGTTGGCCGTCGCCGGGCGTGAGCGCCACGCCGATGCTGGGGTTCAGGAAGATGGCGTGACCGTCGGCTTCGAATGGGGCGTCGAAGGTGGCCAGCATGTCCTTGCACAGCGCGGCGGCGTCTTCGGCGTGCAGCAGGTTGGGGAAGATCAGGGCGAAGTCCTGGTCGCCGATGCGACCGATGCGCGGGCCGTCGGAGAGGCTGTTGCCCAGACCGCGGTCGGCCTTTTCGCTGTGCAGGGTCTGCAAGCGCTGACCGGCCTGGCGCAGCAGGCTGTCGGCGGCGCGTGAACCCAGGGTCTCGCGTGCCAGGCCGAACTGACCGCAGGTCAGGTGCATCAAGGCGGTGGTGGTGTGGCGTGCCAGGAGCTTGGGCAGGGCCTCGTCGAGGCTGCGGATGAAGCCTGGGCGGTTGGGCAGGC
The DNA here is from genome assembly GCA_003963115.1 of Burkholderiales bacterium. Classification (GTDB taxonomy): domain Bacteria; phylum Pseudomonadota; class Gammaproteobacteria; order Burkholderiales; family Burkholderiaceae_C; genus Aquabacterium. Next base: position 5,139 of record RXJQ01000107.1, on the reverse strand, counting down.
CGGTGGCGGTGTCTTCGTAGGCGAGGCGATCCTGGTAGCGCTTGAAGGCCAGTGTGTTGCGCACGCGCAGGACGAGCTCGCTGGCATCCACGGGCTTGGAGAGGAACTCGGTGGCGCCGAGCTCCAGCGCCTTGAGCTTGGTCACCGGGTCGCTGGCGGCGGTCAGCACGATGATGGGCGTGAACTGCAGTTCGGTGTCGCTGCGCACAGCGTGCAGGATGTCGAAGCCCGAGACGCGCGGCATCATCAGGTCGAGCAGGAGCACGTCGGGGCGGTTGCTGCGGATCAGGTCAAGCGCGGCTTCGGGCTCGGTGCAGGTGGCAAAGCGCGTGTAGCCGGCGTCTTCCAGGTGGGACTGGATGACGTCGAGCAGCATCTCTTCGTCGTCCACCATCATGACGAGGGCTTCGTCCCAGGCGGCCATGGTCGGGCTCATGGGTTGGCCTCCTCGATGGCGGTCGAGGCATCGGCGATGTCCAGCGTCATGCGGCTGGCGAGGTCGCGGATGGCGGCCATGTGGCGTTCGGCCTGGGGCGCGTTGCCCTCATGGCAGGCCAGCTCCAGATCCCGGGCGGGCTCGAAGTAGTCGTCAAAACCCACGCTGCCGCCCGCGCCCTTGAGCCAGTGCGCCAGCAAGGCCAGCTCGGCCAGGTCGCCTTGCGAGAGCGCGGCGTCCATGGCGGCTTGCTTCTTCGGGAACTGATCGATGAACTTCTGCACGACTTTCCTGAGCTTGGGGTGCTGCGCCAGACGCGACACCACGGGAGTCTGATCGGAAGCTGGGGCTTCCAGGTTTTCGGCCAGCGGATCCTTGACCTTAAGCAAGGCTGAATCCACCTCAGGTGTGACAGGTGTGTCAAGCGAGGAGGACGCCACAGTTGGGGCCTCGATGGCGGCAGGGGCGTCGGTGTCGCGCTCGCCGCCCAGACGCTCGGCCAGGTCGGCCATGAGGGTGTCGATGTTCAGGGGCTTGGTGTGGAAGCCGCTGAAGCCCGATTCGGTGATCTCGGACTCGAAGCCCTTCATGGCGTTGGCGGTGAGCGCCAGGATGGGCGTGGTGACGCCGCGCTGGCGCAGGGTGCGCGTGGCGGTGACGCCGTCCATCACGGGCATCTGCATGTCCATGAGGATGAGGTCGACGGGATTGCTGGCCACGCGATCCAGCGCGATCTCGCCGTTCTCGGCTTCGATGACGCGCAGGCCGGTTTCCTCCAGCACGAGCCTGACCAGTTCGCGGTTCTCGTTGCCGTCGTCGACCACGAGCACGAGCTTGGGCGGGAAGCGCCAGCTGACGCTGTCTTCCACTTCGATCTGATCGGTCTGGGCCCAGAGCTCGTCGGGGCTGAGCATCGGGATGCCATCGAGCGGCCCTGGGTTGATCACGATGTGGAAGATGCTGCCTTGGCCGAGCACGCTGCTGACGGTGATGTCGCCGCCCATGGCGCGGGCGAAGCGGCGGCTGATGGTCAGGCCCAGGCCGGTGCCGCCAAAGCGCCGGGTGGTGGAGGATTCGGCCTGCGTGAAGGGCTCGAACACGGATTCGAGCTTGTCGGCGGGGATGCCGACGCCGGTGTCCTGCACGTCGATGCGCAGGCGGGGTTCGGCCTGGCTGCGGTCCAGCCTGAGGGTGACGGTGACCTCGCCTTGCTGCGTGAACTTGATCGCATTGCCCACCAGGTTGGTGATGACCTGGCGCAGGCGCGAGGGGTCGGCCTGTATGGTGGCGGGCAGGGGCTCGGGCAGCAGCAGGCGCAGGGGTATGCCTTTTTCCTGGGCCTTGACTTGCAGCACGTGCACGACTTCATGGGCGGCCTTGTGCGCGCCAAAGCGCAGCTGTTCGAGTTCGAGGTGGCCGGCTTCGACCTTGGAGAGGTCGAGGATGTCGTTGATGAGTTCGAGCAGGTGTTTGCCGCTGGCGTGGATGGTGTTGAGGTGCTTTTGCTGCTCTTCGGTGGATGGCGGGGTGCGGCCACGGCGGCGCAGCAGTTCGGTGAAGCCGAGGATGGCGTTCATCGGGGTGCGGATCTCGTGGCTCATATTGGCCAGGAAGTCGCTCTTGGCGCGGTTGGCGGCGTCGGCGCCTTCCTTGGCCGCTTGCAGAGCGAGTTCCTTTTCCTCCAGCTCGGTGACGTCCTGGAAGCTGATGAGCACACCCTGGGGCTTGTCGGCGGCCAGCACGGGCGAGCAGTTGACGCGGAAGGTGTAGCGCTGGCCCTGGGCGTTTTTCAGGTACATCAGCACATTGCGGCGGGTCTGCTTTTCGGCGATGGCTTGCAGCCAGGGCAGACTGTCCTTGTCGAGGGTCTCGCCTTCGCGGTCGGTCCAGGGCAGGCTGGCGGCGAGCTGGCCGATGAGGCTGTCAGCGGGCACGCCCATGATGGTGGCCAGGGACTGGTTGGCCAGCACGGTGTAGCCGCGTGCATCGAGCACCATGAGGCCTTCGGTGAGCGTATCCAGGGCGGAGCGCACACGCGCCGGGATGGCCTGGCTGGGGTCCAGGTGGCGCAGCATGCGGCCCAGGTAGAGGCTGAAGGCGATGAAGCCGGTCAGGCCCAGGAAGGCCATCAGGCGCAGGGAGGGGTCGTCGAGGTAGCCCAGCACGCCTTGGCGCCGCAGCGGGTCGAAGCGCAACTCCAGCTGGCCCCATCGTTCGCCGTCGTGCCACAAGGGCACTTCGATCTGCGCGTCGGTGGACTGGTGATCGGGCAGGGGCTGCCATTGGCTGTGGTCGCCTTGCGCAATCAGCAGGGTGTTGTCCATGCGGCGCAGGGCCATGGAGCGCAGCGCGGGCTGGCGCTCGGCCACGACCTTGAGCGTTTGCGACAGGGCCTCGGTGTCGTCTTCGTTGAGCAGCAGCGAGGCGACGATGGCCAGGTCTTCCGAGATGGTGGCGCGCTGTTCGCGCACGAGTGCTTCGCCGTCGGGAATCAGGCCCAGGTAGGACGCGGCCAGGGCGAGCGTCACCAGCAGGGACGACAGCCCCATGGCCAGGTAGAAGCGGGTGGCCAGGCGCTTCATGAGCGGGCCTCCGGCTGTGCTGTGGCGAGGATGTCAGGTGGTGACGGGGGCATGGGGGGCGGTGGTGGTGGCGCGTCGTCGCCGTCGAAGAGGTGTTCGACGGAAGCATCGTCCTCGCCGCCCAGTTCTGGAGTGCCGTTTGCCCCACCACGGGTGAGCACGGGCAGCGGGTCGATCATCTGCCAGGCTGGCATCGCCGACAGCATGGAGCCGACCAGGGCACCGCCACGCACCAGCCAGATCACATAGCCCACCGACAGGCCGGTGGTCAGGGCGATGGAGGACGCCACCACGTGACGCCGCTCGGTGCCTTGCTCCATCAACTGGTCGCTCAGGGCAGAGAGGTTGCGGCGCAGTTCTTCAGACGTGGTGCTGTTGACCTGCAGGTTGCGCAGCCAGCTGAACTGGGAGCTGTCGCTGACCGTGACGCTGGCTTCGCGGGCGCTGATGGGCGTGCGCGGGGGCTCGGTGGGCAGCACGATGCTGGTGCTGGTCAGGGTGACGCTGGCGGTGGGTGCCGTCAGGTGGATGGTGTCTGGCGCGGGGGTGCTCAAAACCACGGGGGGCGCTTGAACTGGCGCTGCGGGCGTGACGGGGGCGACGACCGCTGCCGGTGCGGGGGCTGGCGCTGGTGTGGGCGCCGGTGCCGGGGGGGCTGTCGTGACCGTATCGGTGGGCGGGTTGGGCGGTGCCACCACAACCGGCGCGGGTGGGGTCGGGGTGAAGGCAATGGTGGCGGCTTGCGAGACGGTGCTGGTGCCGTCGCTGAGCTGCAGGGTGTAGCTCGGGGCGTTGGGGCTCCCGTCTTGCACGAAGGCGATCTGGCCGGCGCGCACGGCGGCGTAGCTGAAGCTGGTGATGCCGCTCTGGTTGACGCTGGTGTTGATGAACTGGCCACCGCTCACGGTCGTGACGGTGAAGGTCAGGCCGGTATCGGCGGTGTCGATGTCCTGCACCTGGATGTCGGGCGTGGCGGTGCCGCCTTGCGTGATCTGCAGGTTGTTGCGCTGCCAGGTAGGGGCATCGTTGACGGCCGTGATGCCGATGGCCTGGGTGGCCGAGACGTCGCCGGTGCCGTCGTTGATGGTGAAGGTGACGGTGCGGTTGGTTGTGTCGGGGTTGTCGGAGCTGTTGGCGTAGGTGACGCTGCGCAGGGCGGCTTGGTAAGCAGCCGATGAGGCATTGCCTGCGAGCGTGAGCTTGCCGGTGCTGGCGTCCCAGCTGGCGGTGATGCCTGATTGATTGGTGAAGCCCAGTACGTCCTGGCCATTGACGTAGTGGCCGGTGATCTGGATGGTGGCGCTGCTCAAAGGTGTGGCATCGGGGTCGGAGAGCGTGATGCCGCTGTCGACGGCGGTGGCCGGGTCGTTCTCGGTGTAGGCCAGCGGCGTGCCCGATGGGGTCAGCGTGGGGGCATCGTTGACGGCGGTGATCGCGATGTTCCGGCTGGCCGATACCACGCCCGTGCCATCGTTGAAAGCGAAGGTCACCGTGCGCGTGCTGGTGTCGGGCGCGTCAGAGCTGTTGGCGTAGGTGACGCTGCGCAGCGCGGCCTGGTAGTCGGCCGACGAAGCATTGCCTGACAGTGTGAGGATGCCGTTGCTGGCGTCCCAGCTGGCGGTGATGCCCGTCACGCCGGATGGCGTGGTGAAGCCAAGCACATCCTGGCCATTGACATAGTGGCCGGTGATCAGCACCGTGGCGCTGCTCAAAGGCGTGGCATCGGGGTCGCTGATGGTGATGCCGCTGTCGATGACCGTGGCAGGGTCGTTTTCCGTGTAAGCCAGCGGTGTGCCCGATGACGTGAGCGTGGGCGCGTCGTTGACGGCGGTGATACCAATGGTCTGGGTGGCCGAGACGTCGCCGGTGCCGTCGTTGATGGTGAAGGTGACGGTGCGGTTGGCGGTGTCGGGGTTATCGGAGCTGTTGGCGTAGGTGACGCTGCGCAGCGCGGCCTGGTAGTCGGCCGACGAAGCATTGCCTGACAGTGTGAGGATGCCGTTGCTGGCGTCCCAACTGGCGATGATGCCTGATTGATTGGTGAAGCCCAGTACGTCCTGGCCATTGACGTAGTGGCCGGTGATTTGGATGGTGGCGCCGTTCAATGGCGTAGCGTCGGGG
>RXJQ01000053.1 GCA_003963115.1 Burkholderiales bacterium | reverse complement strand
CAGCGGTAAATGCGCCAAGTGACGAACTTCATTGCTCTGGGTCGCGCCGGTGTCTGCCGACCCGAAAATGCGGCTACTTCTTCAGCGTATCCCTAGCGCACGGTACAATATCGGGTTTTGTCAAATCCAACGGGGTTTTCTCTTTTTCTGTGGGAAGCCCGTTCAGCATCTGTCGATTTAGGAGAACTACATGGCTATCGAACGCACCCTCTCGATCATCAAACCCGACGCCGTCGCCAAGAACGTCATCGGCCAAATCATCGCCCGTTTTGAAGGGGCTGGCCTGAAGGTCGCCGCTGCCAAGTTGGTGCAACTGTCGCAAGCTGAAGCCGAGGCTTTCTACGCTGTGCACAAGGAGCGTCCTTTCTTCAAGGACCTGGTGAAGTTCATGATCTCCGGCCCCGTGTTCGTGCAAGTGCTGGAAGGCGAAGGCGCCATCCTGAAGAACCGTGACCTGATGGGCGCCACCGACCCCAAGAAGGCTGCTCCCGGCACCATCCGCGCCGACTTCGCCGACAGCATCGACGCCAACGCCGTGCACGGTTCGGACGCTGCTGAAACCGCCGCCGTGGAAGTCGCTTTCTTCTTCCCCGCTCTGAACGTCTACGCCCGCTGATTCGCGGCGAGTGTTGTTGTTGAAGAAGTATGGACGCCGTCAATCTGCTTGACTACGACCTTGACGGGTTGGCTGCGTTCTGCGAACAGCTGGGGGAAAAGCGTTTTCGCGCCACCCAGTTGTTTCGCTGGATCCATCAAAAAGGGGCGATCGATTTCGACCAGATGTCGGATCTCGCCAAGTCGCTGCGCGGCAAGCTGCAGGGTGTGGCCACCCTCAAGCGCCTGCCCATCATCAGCGAGCACGTCTCGTCTGACGGCACGATCAAGTGGCTGTTCGACGTGGGCGGTGGCAACGCCGTCGAAAGTGTCTACATCCCCGAAGACGATCGCGCCACACTGTGCATTTCCTCGCAGGCAGGCTGCGCCGTCGGCTGTCGCTTCTGCTCGACAGGTCACCAGGGTTTCAGCCGCAACCTGAGCACGGGCGAGATCCTGGCCCAGTTGTGGCACGCCGAGCATGCGCTGCGCGCACGCCTGGGCACCTCGGACCGCATCGTCAGCAATGTGGTGATGATGGGCATGGGCGAGCCGCTGCAGAACTACAACGCGCTGGTGCCGGCCTTGAAGGTGATGCTGGACGACCACGGCTATGGCCTGTCGCGCCGGCGCGTCACGGTGTCCACGTCTGGCGTGGTGCCCATGATCGAGCGCCTTCAGCAGGATTGCCCCGTTGCGCTGGCCGTGTCGCTGCACGCGCCCAACGATCCCTTGCGTGACGAACTGGTCCCGATCAACAAGAAGTACCCCATCGCGGAACTGCTGGATACCTGCAATGGCTATCTGTCGGCCGCGCCGCGTGACTTCATCACTTTCGAATACTGCATGCTGGACGGCGTCAATGACACCGACGAACATGCCCGCGAGCTGATCGCCCTGGTCAAGGGGCGCATCAACTGCAAGTTCAACCTGATTCCCTTCAACCCCTTCCCGCAATCGGGCCTGCATCGCTCGCAAACGGCGCGTGTTCAGGCCTTTGCACGCCTGCTGGCGGACGCGGGCATCGTGACCACCGTGCGCAAGACGCGCGGCGACGACATCGATGCGGCGTGTGGCCAGCTGGCCGGTGAAGTGCAGGATCGCACCAATGCGCGTGGCCGCATGTTGCGTCAACCTGTCGAGGTCAAGGTGGCGTCTCCCAAGCCGGGCGACCGTCACCGCCAGACACACTGAGCGCGGTGAGGGCTTCATAGCCTCTACACTGGGCCCATTTCCAGAGGATAGGAGACTGCTGAATGAGGACGCTTCGCTCGGTGATGCTGACAGCCTGCTGGCTGGGTGCCAGTTTGATGGCGCTGGGGCTCCTGGGGCAATTGAGCGGGTGTGCCGGTGGGCCTGTGCCGAGGATGAATTCGTCTTCTGGTGACATCGCCACGGCGTCTGATGAAGGTGATGTCCGCAAGCGGGCGCGCATCCGCATGGAGCTTGCGTCGACCTATTACGCACAAGGTCAGTACACCACCGCGCTCGATGAGTTGAAGCAGGCTGTGGCAATTGATCCGTCCCTGCCAGACGCCTACGAAATGCGCGCGCTGATCTACGACGCGATGGGGGACGGCGACCGTGCCGAAGCCAATTACAAGCAGGCCTTGTCTCTGAACGAGCGCAATGGCAGTGTGCTGCACAACTATGGCTGGTATCTGTGCCGCAAGCGCCAGTTCGCAGAGGCCGACGCGCTTTTTGAGCGTGCGGCGTCTCTGCCTCAAACCGTGGCGACCAGCAAGACCTTGCTGGCGCGCGGCGTGTGCCAGATCAGTGCTGGTCTGTACCCTGAAGCGGAAAAGACGCTGTCGCATTCCTATGAGATGGACCCGTCCAACCCGGCCACGGCCTATAACCTGGCGTCCGTCTTGTACCGGCGTGGCGAGCTGGAGCGGGCCCGCTTTTACATCCGCCGCGTGAACAGCGTGCCCAACCAGGTCACGGCCGAGTCGCTGTGGCTGGCGATCCGCATCGAGCACCGCCTGGGCAATATGAACGGGCGTGACGAGCTGGCTTCGCAACTGCGCAGCCGATTCCCGACATCCAGCGAGGCCACGGCGCTGGAGCTGGGGAAGTTCGATGACTGAGCCGACACCCATCATCCTGTCGTCGCCCGATGCCGGCAACCGCGGAGCGGGCGAGATCCTGCGTCGTGCGCGCGAGGCGCAGAACATGACGCTGGAGGGGCTGGCGTCCAACATCAAGGTCACGACCGCCAAGCTGGAAGCACTGGAGCAGGGACAGTTCGATCGTCTGCCGGACGCGAATTTCACCCGTGCGCTGGCGATGACGGTTTGCCGGGCGCTCAAGCTGGATCCGACCGAGGTACTCGCGGCGCTGCCTGCAGCCAAGCCCACGGCCCTGGCCGAAGGCAAGCCGCCGCTGAATCAGCCGTTCAAAGACGTGCGCGGTGGCTCGCCGCTGTTCGATCACCAATTGAACTGGGCGGCCTTTCTGAGCTTCAAGTGGCTGGCGCCTTTGGTCTTGCTTCTGGCTGCGGCGGTTATTTATCTGGTGCCCGAGTCGGCCAGTCTGCCGGGCTGGCTGGGGCAGCTGGCCCAATCGGTGTCTCACGGCAAAGAGGCTGCAGCGCCCGAGCCCGTGGCATCCGATGCGCAAGTGGTTCCGCCTGCCGCGTCGGCGGTGGAAATGGCGGGCGCGGCCTCGGTGCCGGCGTCTGTTGCACTGTCGGCGTCTGGCGGTGTGGGCGGGTCGCTGGTGCTTGATTCGGCGGATGCCAGCGCGTCTGCGCCTGTTCAAGCCGCCGCGCAAGATCCGCGTTTGGTTCAGGCAGTGTCCAGCCCGGTTGCGCCTGCGGCCCTGCCCAACACGCCGGTTGCCATGAACACGGCAACAGCACCTGGGGCATCCGGCGTTTCTGCTTCGGATGGCCCTCTGGTGCTGACGGTCGGCGAAGACTCCTGGATCGAAGTGCGTGATGGCAAGGGGGGCAAGCTCTTGTCTCGCCACGTCACGGCGGGTGAAACTTTGAACCTGGACGGCCCTGCGCCTTTGAGCCTGCGCATTGGCAACGCACCTGGTGTGCAGGTGAGCTACAGGGGGCAGGCCGTGGACCTCAAGCCCCTGACGCGCAACAACGTGGCGCGTGTGGAATTGAAATGACCCTGGAAAACCTTTCCCTGATTGATGTGGCGCGTCCTGCGCCGCGTCGCTCGCGTCAAGCCCGCGTCGCGTGGGGCTCGCGCGTGGTCACCATCGGTGGCGATGCCCCGGTGCGCGTGCAGTCCATGACCAACACGGACACCGTCGATGCCGTGGCCACGGCCATCCAGGTCAAGGAACTGGCGGTGGCGGGCTCTGAGCTTGTGCGCATCACGGTGAACACGCCCGAGGCGGCGCAGGCCGTGCCCTATGTGCGCGAGCAGCTGGACCGCATGGGCATCGACGTGCCGCTGGTGGGCGATTTCCATTACAACGGCCACCGCCTGCTGACCGAGTACCCGGCTTGCGCCGAGGCCTTGTCCAAGTACCGCATCAACCCCGGCAACGTTGGCAAGGGCGACAAGAAAGACCGCCAGTTCGGCCAGATGATCGAAGTGGCCATGCGCTACAACAAGGTCGTGCGCATCGGCGTCAACTGGGGCAGCCTGGATCAGGAGTTGCTCGCCTCGATGATGGACGAGAACGCGCGCAGCACCGACCCCTGGGATGCGCAGCAGGTCATGTACCAGGCCCTGATCAGTTCGGCCTTGCAGTCGGCGCAGGCCGCGCGCGAGCTGGGCATGGCGCCCGAGCAGATCATCCTCTCGTGCAAGGTCAGCGGCGTGCAGGACCTCATCAGCGTCTACCGTGGCTTGGCCGCGCGTTGCGACTACCCGCTGCACCTCGGCTTGACCGAAGCCGGCATGGGCACCAAAGGCACGGTAGCCTCGGCCACGGCCTTGTCCGTCCTCTTGCAAGAAGGCATCGGCGACACCATCCGCGTCTCGCTCACGCCGCAGCCGGGTGAAGCCCGCACGCAAGAGGTCGTGGTGGCTTTGGAGATCCTCCAGGCGCTGGGTTTGCGCACCTTCGTGCCCAGCGTCACGGCCTGCCCGGGCTGTGGCCGCACCACCAGCACCACCTTCCAGGAACTGGCCAAGCAGATCGATGACTTCCTGCGCGCGCAGATGCCCGTGTGGCGCAGCCAGTATCCCGGCGTGGAGAAGCTCAAGGTGGCCGTGATGGGTTGCATCGTCAATGGACCGGGCGAGAGCAAGCATGCCGACATCGGTATCAGCCTGCCGGGTACGGGTGAAGCGCCTGCGGCGCCTGTGTTCATCGACGGCGAGAAGGCCCTGACCCTGCGCGGCGAGCGCATCGCCGAAGAGTTCCAGCAGATCGTGCAGGGCTACATCGCACGGCGCTTTGAGAAGGCCGCTGAAACGGTTCAGGCCGCTCAGGCCTGAACCAGGAACCATTCGCACGAGACCGTCGAACAAGAACGAACAAGAAGACAGACATGGCCGAGATCTTGAAAGCCATCAAAGGCATGAACGACATCCTGCCGCCGGAATCGGCGCGCTGGGAGTGGCTGGAAGACGTGGTGCGCACGGTGATGCGCCGCTACGGCTACCAGAACATGCGCACCCCCATCGTCGAGCCCACGGCCTTGTTCGTGCGCGGCCTGGGCGAGGTGACCGACATCGTCGAGAAGGAAATGTACTCCTTCGAAGACAGCCTCAATGGCGACAAGCTCACGCTGCGCCCTGAAGGCACAGCCGGTTCGGTGCGCGCCATCATCGAGCACAACTTCCTGTACGAAGGTGGCAAGCGCCTCTTCTACATCGGCCCGATGTTCCGGCACGAGCGCCCGCAAAAGGGCCGCTATCGCCAGTTCCACCAGGTGGGCGCCGAGGTACTGGGCTTTGCCGGCCCCGATGTGGATGCCGAGCTGATCCTGATGACCGCCGCCTTGTGGCGCGAGCTGGGCCTGAAGGTCGGGCACGATGTGTCGCTGCAGCTCAACAGCCTGGGGCAGCCGGATGAGCGCAAGGCCCACCGCGCCGCGCTCATCACCTACCTGGAATCGCACGCCGAGCAGCTCGACGAAGAGGCTCGTCGTCGCTTGCACAGCAACCCGCTGCGCATCCTGGATACCAAGAACCCGGCCATGCAGGCCCTCGTTGAAGGCGCGCCCAAGCTCATCGAGTTCCTGGGCGAGGCCTCGCTGGAACACTTCGCCGCCATCAAGCAGGTGCTGGATGCGGCTGGCGTGCCCTATCAGGTCAACCCGCGCCTGGTGCGTGGCATGGACTACTACAACCTCACCGTGTTCGAGTGGGTGACCGACAGGCTCGGCGCGCAGGGCACGGTCTGCGGCGGTGGCCGCTACGACGGCCTCGTCGAGCAACTGGGTGGCAAGCCTGCACCGGCCGTGGGCTGGGGGCTGGGCATGGAGCGCCTGCTGCTCCTGCTGCAGGAGGTGGGCATCGACGCCCCTTCGACGGCGCCCGACGCCTTTGCCGTGGTGTTTGCCGGCACGCCTTTGCCTGCGGTGCTCAACGCCATCGAGGCCCTGCGTGCCAAGGGCGTGCAGGTCGTGCTCAACCCCGCCGGCAAGGATGGCCCGGCCAGTCCCAAGTCGCAGTTCAAGAAGGCCGATGCCAGCGGGGCCCGCTACGCCCTGATCTTCGGACCAGACGAAGTGGCGCAAGGGCAGGTGGCCATCAAGCCCTTGCGTGACGGCGGCGAGCAGCTTGTGCGTTCGCTGGCGGCCACTGGAGATTGGGCCGAGACCTTGCTGCCCGCAGCCCGGTCATAATCCTCGGCTTCGAACCCTACAACCATACACACCAACGGGAACCGCCATGGCGACCTACGATCTCGAACAACAGGAACAGCTTGACCAGGTCAAGCACTTCTGGAAGCAGTACGGCAACCTGATCACCTGGGTGCTGGTGCTGGTGCTGGGCGGCTATGCTGCGTGGACCGGCTATCTGTACTGGCAGCAACAGCGCGCCATCGGTGCGGGCGGCCTGTATGAAGAGCTCGACCGAGCAGGCAGCACCGGCGATGTGGACAAGACACTCCAGGCCTTTGCAGACCTCAAAGGCAAGTACGCTGGTACGACCTTCTCGGAGCAGGGTGCCTTGCTGGCAGCCAAGGTGGCCGCAGAACACCAGAAGGCCGACCAAGCCAAGGCCACCTTGCAATGGCTGGTGGATAACGGCAAGAACGCCAACCTGGTGGCCATCGGCCGCCTGCGACTGGCTGGCATGCAGATGGATGCCAAGCAGTATGACGATGCCTTGAAGACGATGGGCGCCGACATGCCCCAGGAATTCGCGGCCTTGGTGGAAGACCGTCGCGGCGACATCCTGCTGGCCCAGGGCAAGAAGGACGAAGCCGCCAAGGCCTACACCGCTGCCTGGAAGGCCATGGACGCCAGCGTCGAATACCGCCGCTTCGTCGAGGGCAAGCTGACAGCGCTGGGCCAGTCGCCCGTACCGCCGCCAAGCGCCGCCTCGTCGGCACAGTAAGGGCGGTTGCTTTGCCTCCAGCCTGCTATCGTCTCAGCCTGAACGATCAACCCGGACGTCTTCCCAGGAAGCCTACATGACCCTGACCCGCGCCAAACTGGTGAACCTGACCCCCGCCGCTGCTTTCCGTCTCGTGAAGCTGGTCGTGACCTGTGCCGCCGTGTCGGCGCTGGTGGCGTGCGGGTCCAGCAAGCCTTCGCCGGCCTCCCTGGAATCGCTGAGCGCGTCGTCGACACGCATCTCGACGGTGTGGTCCCAGCGTGTTGGATCGGTGCAAGGGCAACTGACACTCGCAGTCACCAATGGCATCGTGACCACGGCCAGTACCGATGGCGACATTGTGGCGTTCGATCTGGCCACGGGCAAAGAACGCTGGCGCGCGCAGGCGCATGCCGATTTGTCCGCCGCAGTGGGCAGCGATGGCCGTTATGCCGCCGTGGTGACGCAAGCCAATGAACTGCTGGCCTTCGATCAGGGCAAGCTGCTGTGGCGCGAGCGCCTGCCGGGCCGCGTGACCACGGCGCCGCTGGTGGCCGGTGAGCGCGTCTTCGTGCAGGCCATTGATCGCAGCGTGCGTGCCTATGACGTGCTGGACGGCCGCTGGCTGTGGCAGTACCAGCGTCCGGGTGGCGAGCCGCTGGCGCTGGCCACATCGGGCGTTGTGGCGCCGTTCCGCGATACCTTGCTCGTTGGGCAGGGCGCGCGCCTGATCGGGCTGGATCCGCTCAAGGGCACGGTCCGTTTCGATGTGAACGTGGGCACGCCCCGCGGCACCAATGAAGTCGAGCGTCTGGCTGACCTTGTCGGGCCCATTGCCCGCGCCGATGACGAAGCCTGCGTGCGCGCCTTCCAGCTGTCCGTGTCCTGCCTGGAGCTCAACCGTGGCTCGGTGCGCTGGTCTCGCCCGCAAGCCGGGCGTCAGGCCGTGGCCGCCAACGAGCGCCTGGTCGTGGGCGCCGACGGTGCCGATCGCCTGAGCGCCTGGAAGGCCGAGAACGGCGACCTGCTGTGGCGTGTCGACCGCTTCACTTACCGCAACCTGAGCGCGCCAGCCATCTGGGGCGAGCGCATCGTCGTGGGCGACTATGACGGTTACCTTCACCTGCTGGCCTTTGATAACGGCCGCACCCTGGCCCGCACCGAGTTGGACAGCGCCCTGGTGGCTGCGCCTGTCGTGGTCGACCAGACCCTGCTCGTCGTGACGCGCAAGGGCACGCTATATGCATTGCGTGCCAACTGATCTTTTGCCTGGAATTTCATGAAGCCTGTTATTGCCTTGGTCGGACGACCCAACGTGGGCAAGTCCACGTTGTTCAACCGGATGACCAAGAGCCGCGATGCCATCGTGGCCGACTTCGCGGGCCTCACGCGCGACCGCCACTACGGCGAAGGCAAGCTGGGCTCGCACGAGTTCATCGTCATCGATACCGGTGGCTTCGAGCCTGACTGCACCTCCGGCATCTTCAAGGAGATGGCCAAGCAGACCCGCCAGGCCGTGGCCGAGGCCGACGCCGTGGTCTTCGTGGTCGACGTGCGCAATGGCCTGTCCGCCCAGGACCACGACATCGCGCGCTACCTGCGCACGGCCAACAAGAAGGTGCTGCTGGCGGCCAATAAGGCCGAAGGCATGCAAGATGGGCCGCAACTGGCCGAGTTCTACGAGCTGGGCATTGGCGACCCCATCCCCGTGTCAGCCGCGCATGGCCAGGGCATCCGCAGCCTGGTCGACATGGCGCTGGACGACTTCTTCCCCGAAGAGGAGGAAGACGATGAACTGGATGGCCGCGACTGGCGTGAGATGGACCTGGACAAGCCCATCCGCCTGGCGGTGGCCGGCCGTCCCAATGTGGGCAAGTCCACGCTGATCAATACCTGGTTGGGTGAAGAGCGCCTGGTGGCCTTCGACATGCCCGGCACCACGCGTGACGCCATCAGCGTGCCCTTCGAACGCGACGGCAAGCGCTTCGAGCTGATCGACACGGCCGGCCTGCGCCGCAAGGGCAAGGTCTTCGAGGCCATCGAGAAGTTCTCGGTGGTCAAGACGTTGCAGGCTATTTCAGACGCCAACGTCGTGCTGCTGCTGGTCGATGCCACGCAGGGCGTGACCGAACAAGATGCCCACATCGCCGGCTTCGTGCTGGAGTCCGGTCGCGCCGTGGTCATTGCCGTCAACAAATGGGACGCGGTCGACAGCTACCAGCGCGAGATGCTGCAACGCTCCATCGAGCAGCGTCTGGCCTTCCTGAAGTTCGCGCCCGTGCTGAACATCTCGGCCATCAAGCGTCAGGGCCTGGGGCCGCTGTGGAAGGCGATTGCCGCCGCTTGGGCGTCGGCCACGAAGAAGCTGCCCACGCCGGTGCTCACGCGCCTGTTGCAAGAGGCCGTCGAGTTCCAGCAGCCCAAGCGCGCAGGGGCCTACCGCCCTAAGCTGCGCTACGCCCACCAAGGCGGCCAGAACCCGCCCATCATCGTCATCCACGGCAATTCGCTGGAGCATGTCAGCGATGCCTACAAGCGCTATCTGGAAGGGCGCTTTCGCGAGCATTTCAAACTCAGCGGCACGCCCTTGCGCATCGAGTTCAGGTCGTCGCAGAATCCGTTTGCCGACAAGGAACAATGAAGCTGCGCGCTTGAATTAACCCCAGTCAGCGTCATCGATCACATAAGCCAGTCTGAATAGTCAGCGGGGACTGTGTTAAGGTGACAGATCCGAAACTTTTCAACACGGAGCATATCGTGAGCAACAAAGGGCAACTTCTACAAGACCCGTTCCTGAACCTTTTGCGCAGAGAGCATGTACCGGTGTCCATTTACTTGGTCAACGGCATCAAACTCCAGGGCCATATCGAGTCGTTCGATCAGTACGTCGTGCTGCTTCGCAACACCGTGACTCAAATGGTCTACAAGCACGCCATCTCCACGGTCGTGCCTGGGCGTGCGGTGAATTTCCACGCCAGTGAGTCGCCGGAAAGCTGAGAAGCTTTTCGCGCAGTCCCCAACCAGCAGCCGACCCAAGCCCCGACGCTTTGACGACATCCTCTTCAACGTTCGCGGTGAATGCCCTTCAAGATCCCAGGGTCGTGCTGGTCGGGGTCGATTTTGGCCCCGGGTCGTCCTTCGACCCGACTTTGGATGAACTGGCATTGCTGGCCGAGTCGGCCGGCGACACGCCTGTGGCCAAGGTCACAGCCAAACGCCGCGCACCCGATGCGGCCCTGTTCGTTGGTTCGGGCAAGGCGGACGAGATCAAATCCATCGTGGGGCTATACCAAGCACACGGTGTGATCTTCGACCAGACCCTGTCGCCTGCTCAGCAGCGCAATCTGGAGCGCCACCTGGGTGTCGAGGTGCTGGACCGCACCGGTCTCATCCTCGAAATCTTTGGTGCGCGTGCCCGCAGTCATGAGGGCAAACTGCAAGTCGAACTGGCCCGTCTCCAATACCTGTCGACCAGGCTGGTTCGTCGCTGGTCCCACTTGGAGCGTCAGCGCGGCGGTGTGGGGCATCGCGGTGGTCCTGGCGAAACCCAGATCGAGCTGGACCGCCGTATGATCGACGCCAAGATCAAGTCGCTCAAGGCCAGTCTCATCAAGGTCAAGAAGCAGCGCAATACGCAGCGCCGCTCGCGTGAGCGAACGGGCACCTACCGCGTGTCCCTGGTGGGTTACACCAACGCTGGCAAGTCCACGCTCTTCAACGCTTTGACCAAGGCCGGCAGCTATGCCGCCAACCAGTTGTTCGCCACGCTGGACACCACCACGCGCCAGCTCTTTTTGGCCGAGGCGCAGCGCAGCGTCACCCTGTCCGACACCGTTGGCTTCATCCGCGATCTGCCGCACTCGCTGGTCGAGTCTTTCGAAGCCACCTTGCAGGAGGCGGCCGAGGCCGATCTGCTGCTGCACGTGGTCGACGCGGCCAGCCCGGTTTTGCACGAGCAGATCGACGAGGTGCTGCGCGTGCTCGACAGCATCGGGGCAGGCCACCTGCCCCAGGTGCTGGTGTTCAACAAGAGCGACTGCCTGCCAGAGCACCAGCAGCCACGCCACCAGCGTGATTTCTACGAATTGCCCTCCGGACGCCGCTGCGTGCGGGTTTTCGTCAGCGCGCTTCAGGGCGAAGGCCTGGATGTGTTGCGTGCGGTACTCGCGCAGGCCGCTTTGCATGGCCTGGGGGACGCTCCTGATGCCAATCGCACGCCAGATCCCCGTTTCGACATGCACAATCCCATCGATGCAGAGGCGTCCAATCCGGTGCGCCCTGACTTTCCGACACTCCGAACATGAACATGCAAACCCTGGAAGCGGGCGCCAAGCCTGAGCAAGGTCGTGCCTGGGTGATGAGCAGCCTGCCCCAAGCCTTGTGGCTGGTGGTGCGTTTTGCCCTGGGCCTGACACGCAGGTTGGGCTCGCTGGCTGCCCGAGCCGTGCGGCAGGCCATCCCTGGCCTGGTTGGCCCCCAAGGCATGCACAGCGAGCGCAACGACGGCCCGCCCGATCTGGACGAGCTCTGGCGCGATCTCAACCGCAAACTCAGCGGCATCTTCTCTGGTCGCAACGGTGGCGACAGCGGCCCTGGCGGCAACATGACGCCTGATCCCACCGGCGCCGGCATCGGTGTCGGGCTGGTGGTGGGGCTGGTCGTGGTGATCTGGCTGGCCAGCGGCTTTTTCATCGTTCAGGAAGGCCAGCAGGCCGTGATCACGACCTTTGGACGCTACAGCCACAAGGTCGATGCAGGCTTCCAGTGGCGTGCGCCGTTCCCGATTCAAAGCCATGAAGTGGTCAACCTGACTCAGTTGCGCTCGATCGATGTCGGCAGCAACTCGGTGATGCAGGCGACGGGGCTGCGCGATTCGTCCATGCTCACGCGCGACGAGAACATCGTCGACATCCGCTTCACGGTGCAATACCGTCTGTCTGATGCGCGCCAGTATCTGTTCGAGAACCGCAGTTCCGACGAGGCTGTCTTGCAGGCCGCCGAATCAGCTGTGCGCGAGATCGTGGGCAACAGCACCATGGATTCCGTCCTGTACGAGCAGCGCGATGCCATCGCGACCGAGCTGGTCAAGTCCATCCAGCATCAGCTCAACAAGCTCAAGGCCGGCGTGACGATCGCCAATGTCAACGTGCAGAGTGTGCAGGCGCCCGAGCAGGTGCAGGCCGCTTTTGACGATGCCTTCAAGGCCGGCGCCGACCGTGAGCGCCTCAAGAATGAAGGCCAGGCCTACGCCAACGACGTGATCCCCAAGGCCCAGGGCACGGCTGCGCGCCTGCGCGAAGAAGCTGCCGGCTATGCGGCGCGTGTGGTGGCGCAGGCCGAAGGTGATGCCCAGCGCTTCAAGTCCGTTCTGGCCGAGTACCAGAAGGCGCCTGGCGTCACGCGTGACCGACTCTACATCGACACCATGCAGCAGATCTACAGCAACGTCACCAAGGTGATGGTCGATTCGAAGCAGGGCAGCAACTTGCTGTATCTGCCGTTGGACAAGCTGATGCAGTTGTCTTCCTCCGGTGGTGGTGCTGCGCCCGTCACGCCCGTGCCGCCTGCCGCGCCCAGTAGCAGCAGCAACAGCGGTGCCGATTTGCCCACGCCATCTAGCCCGGTGGCCTCCAATCAGGACGCGCGCTCCCGCGATGGCTTGCGCAGCCGTGACCGTGACGGCCGCTGAGCCGGACAGTAAGGACAGGCAAGGAACCTGACAATGAACCGAATTGGCATCATCCTGGTCGGCATCGTGCTGGCCATCATCATCGCCTCATCGACCCTGTTCGTGGTCGATCAGCGGCAGTTCGCGGTGGTCTACGCGCTGGGCGAGATCAAGGAGGTGATCGGCGAGCCTGGCTTGAAGGTCAAGGCACCGGCACCGTTCCAGAACGTGGTCTTCCTGGATCGCCGCATCCAGACGCTGGACAGCCCCGAATCCCGCCCCATCTTCACGGCCGAAAAGAAGTCGCTGGTGATCGACTGGCTGGTCAAGTGGCGCGTCGTCGAGCCCAAGCAGTTCATCCGCAACAATGGCGTGGACCTGCGCAATGCCGAGAACCGCTTGTCGCCCATTGTGCAGGCCGCCCTCAACGAGGAGGTGACCAAGCGTACAGTGGGTGCCATGCTGTCGTCCGAGCGCGAGAAGGTCATGCAAGGCGTGATCCGTCGCCTGGCTGATGACGCCAAGTCCTTCGGCATCGAGGTGGTGGACGTGCGCATCAAACGCGTGGACTTCTCTGCCAACATCACCGAGTCGGTCTACCGCCGCATGGAGTCGGAGCGCAAGCGCGCGGCCAACGAATTGCGCTCGACGGGTGGGGCCGAGGGCGAGAAGATCCGTGCTGATGCCGATCGCCAGCGTGAAATCATCGTGGCCGAGGCTTACCGCGACGCGCAAAAAATCAAGGGCGATGGTGATGCAAAGGCTTCCGCCATCTATGCCGAAGCCTTTGGCAAGGATCCGCAGTTCGCACAGTTCTATCGCAGCCTGGAGGCCTATCGCTCCACCTTCCGCAGCAAGTCGGATGTGATGGTGCTGGACCCCAGCAACGAGTTCTTCAAGGCCATGCGTGGTGGCAGCGCGCCGGCCGCTGCGCCTGCGCGCAAATAAGCTGGTTCGCGCGCAAGAAGGCCCAAGGCACGCCGTCCATGTCCGACGCCATCTGGATCGCATTGGCTTTGCTGCTGGTGCTCGAAGGGCTGATGCCGGCCATCAACCCGGCCGGCTGGCGGCGGATGTTCGAGCAGTTGCTGCGCCTGAGTGACCAGCAGGTCCGCACAATCGGGCTCATCAGCATGGTGATTGGCCTGATTTTGCTCTGGTTGCTGCAGCCGGGTTAGGGCGCGGCATACCGGTGCTGTTTCACGCGGCCAGTGCGCCCGGATCGGCTCGGCATTGCGAATCCGACGCCATCCCCCTGTAGAATCTCGTTTTTAACCCCCACACGTTTTCTTATGTCGTCTGCTTGGCTGTTGCCAGAGCATATTGCTGACGTTTTGCCTGCGCAGGCGCGTCGCGTGGAAGAGTTGCGGCGCGTCTGGCTGGATGCGGCCCGCAGCTACGGCTACGAACTGGTCATGCCGCCGCTGCTCGAACACATCGAGTCGCTGCTGTCCGGTACCGGCCATGCCCTGGATCTCAAGACCTTCAAACTGGTCGATCAGCTGAGCGGCCGTACCCTGGGTGTGCGCGCCGACGCCACACCGCAGGTGGCCCGCATCGATGCCCACCTGCTCAACCGCGACAGCGTGACCCGGCTGTGCTACTGCGGCCCGGTGCTGCACACGCGCCCGGCCAGCCCGCACGCCAGCCGTGAGCCTTTGCAACTGGGGGCAGAAATCTACGGTCATGCCGGCCTGGAAGCCGACCTGGAGTCCACCGAGCTGGCGCTGGATGGCCTGCGTGCCACCGGCCTGAGCGGCCTGGTGATCGACTTGGCCGACGTGCGCCTGGTCAATGGCGTCCTGGCTGGCCTGGGTGTGCCGGCCCTGAATCAGGCCACGCACGATGCCCTGGTCGCGGCCCTGACGAGCAAGGACGTGGGCACGCTGCGCGAACTGGCTTCGCAGGGCGAGTTGGCCAGGGTGCCCTCCGCGGCCGATGTGCTGGTGCGACTGACTGCGCTGTATGGCGGCGACGAGATCCTGACGCAGGCCCGCAGTGTGCTGCCCAGGCACGCATTGGTGGATGCCGCGCTCAACGATCTGGCCTGGCTGGCTGCCCAGTTGTGCCAGGCTCAGCCAGGGGTCAGCGTGGGCTTCGATCTGTCTGACCTGAGCGGTTACGCCTACTACAGCGGCACCCGCTTCGCCATCTACGCGCTGGGGCATGCCGATGCCTTGGTGCGTGGTGGCCGTTACGACGAGGTGGGGGCCGTGTTCGGCCGCCGCCGTCCTGCCGTGGGTTTCAGCCTTGATCTGAAGATCCTGGCCGATTTGCTGGCGGGCCTCAAAGGTCTGGCTGTGCGCTCGGCCGTGCGGGCGCCCTGGGGTGAAGACCCCGCCTTGCGCGAGGCTGTGCGCGCGCTTAGAGGGCAGGGCCACACCGTGGTGTGCGTGCTGCCCGGACATGAACACGACGTCCAGGAATTCGACTGCGATCGCGAACTCGCGTTGGTCGATGGACGCTGGTCGGTGCGCGCGCTTTAAGCGCCCCGGCCGCTCCCTTGCAAACAGGAATCCGCCATGCAAAGCAATACCGTGTCCACCAGTGCGTCGGCTCGTCCCGGCACCGCATCCGCCCGCAATGTCGTGGTCGTTGGCACCCAGTGGGGTGACGAGGGCAAGGGCAAGGTCGTTGACTGGCTGACCGACCATGCCGCCGCCGTCGTCCGTTTCCAGGGCGGCCACAATGCCGGCCACACTCTGGTCATCAACGGCAAGAAGACTGCGCTCCAGCTGATCCCATCGGGCATCATGCGCGACGGCGTGGCCTGCTATATCGGCAATGGCGTGGTGGTGGACCCCACGCATTTGCTGTCCGAGATCGAGCGTCTTGAAGCCGCAGGACTGACCGTGCGTTCGCGCCTGTTCATCAGCGAGTCCTGCCCGCTGATCCTGCCCTTCCACGTGCAGGTGGACAAGGCGCGTGAAGCACTGCGCGAAACCAGCGGCAGCGGCAAGATCGGCACCACTGGCAAGGGAATCGGCCCAGCCTACGAAGACAAGGTGGCCCGTCGCGCCCTGCGTGTGCAGGACCTCAAGCACCCAGAGCGTTTTGCCGCCAAGCTCAAGGATCTGCTGGAGTTGCACAACTTTGCGCTCAAGGGCTATTTGAAGTCCGAAGCACTGGCGTTCCAGCCCATCTATGACCAGGCCATGAAGGCCGCCGAGCAGATCCTGCCCATGCTGGCTGATGTCGGCGTGAAGATCCATGGCCACAACGTGGCCGGTGGCAGCGTGCTGTTCGAAGGCGCGCAGGGCACACTGCTGGACATCGACCACGGCACCTATCCCTTCGTGACGTCCAGCAACTGCGTGGCAGGCAATGCCGCAGCTGGCTCGGGCGTGGGGCCTGACAAGCTGCACTACATCCTGGGCATCACCAAGGCCTACACCACCCGCGTGGGCAGTGGTCCGTTCCCCACCGAGCTGGACTGGGAGACGGAGGGGACCGTTGGCTATCACCTGTCCACGGTCGGCCAGGAGCGTGGCACGGTGACCGGTCGTGCGCGCCGCTGCGGCTGGCTGGATGCGGCCGCGCTCAAGCGCTCTGTTCTGATCAACGGCATTTCCGGCTTGTGCATCACCAAGCTGGACGTGCTGGATGGCCTCAAGGACATCAACGTCTGCACAGGCTACATGCTCAACGGCCAGCGCGTTGACATCCTGCCCTTGGACGCCGATGAGATCACGGCCTGCGAACCGATCTACGAAACCTTCCCTGGCTGGGAGGGCACGACCTTCGGCATCACCGAGTGGGACAATCTGCCCGCCAACGCGCGTGCCTATCTGGAGCGCGTGCAGGCCTTTATCGGCGCACCGATCGACATGGTGTCCACTGGGCCTGATCGCGATCACACCATCCTGTTGCGTCACCCCTATAAGGGCTGACAGCCATCTCTCGCAATCCAGCAAGAAGGAATCTCTCATGCTTACTGACGACGGCAAGCACCTGTACGTGTCCTGGGAGGAGTATCACCAGCTCACCGAGCGCCTCGCTCTGAAGGTTCATGCCTCGGGCTGGGAGTTCGATCAGATCCTGTGTCTGGCTCGTGGTGGCATGCGTCCTGGCGACGTGCTCTCGCGCATTTTCGACCGTCCGCTGGGCATCATGTCGACCAGCTCCTACCGCGATGAGGGCGGTACGCTGCAGGGCCGCCTGGACATGGCCAAGTACATCACCATGCCCAAGGGCGAGCTGGCTGGCCGCGTGCTGCTGGTCGATGACCTGGCTGACTCCGGCGTGACCTTGCGTGCCGTGGTGGACCGCCTGCGCAGCATGCCGGCCATCACCGAGTTGCGCTCGGCCGTGATCTGGGTGAAAGGCGTGTGCAGCTACACGCCGGACTATTTCGTGGACACGCTGCCGACCAGTCCCTGGATCCATCAGCCCTTCGAGGAATACGACACCCTCAGGCCCGAGGCGCTGCTCAAGCGCTACAAGGTCTGATCGGCGAAATGGCCGATGAGCGAAAAGCAGCCTGCGGGCTGCTTTTTTTTGGCCTGTGGTGCTGCTGGAGGAGAGGGTGGGCAAAGAAAAAGCCGCTTGACGCGTGGTCAAGCGGCTTTTCAATTGGTGCCCAGGAGAGGACTCGAACCTCCACGGAGTTACCCGCTAGTACCTGAAACTAGTGCGTCTACCAATTCCGCCACCTGGGCAGGTACTTTTTTGAATCGGCGTTGTTGTCAGCGCTTCATCAAGTCCACCAATATAGCATGGTTTGTTGATGCTTTTGCCTTGGTGTGCCAGTCGTATCAAAAAAGTTGAATTGGGCTTGGATGCTTGGCCCGTACAGGTTGTTGGCTCAGTCGGTACCTTGTACGAGATGCGCCACAAGGCGTGCTTCTATATGCGAAACGGTGTACGCTGGCTTGGTACTGGCGTATTTGATGATCAGCTGCTTTCCCTTTTTTGACTTGCGTCCTGGCGATGCGCTTCGCGAACTGTATGGCGAATTTTTCAGCGCATGGGCCTGTGGCCTGATCGGCGTTCCAGTCGATGGCCGATTGAGTTCGCTGGCAGGTGTCGGACAGGACGCCCGAGGCATTTGGTGCATCAGGCAAGAAAAAAGCCGCTTGATGCGTGATCAAGCGGCTTTTCAATTGGTGCCCAGGAGAGGACTCGAACCTCCACGGAGTTACCCGCTAGTACCTGAAACTAGTGCGTCTACCAATTTCGCCACCTGGGCAGGTACTCATGACGCTGTTGGCGCTAAAGCCACTAAGGCATTTGCTAAACCCTTTGCATCGATCTTTCAGCTTTTGGCTTTCAAGTCGCCGCTTCTTCCAGCGGTTGTTGCAAATAAATCTGCAGTCGTCAACAACGAAGAATGAAATTCTAGCATCAAAATGATGACTATGACAACACCCACTCAAAATTTCGTAAACCTCATGAGCGAGGTCATTGGCACGGTGCAAGGGCATCGGGATGGCCATGGCTTCGTTCAGCCCGATGAGGGCGATGCCAGCATCTACTTGTCGCCACAGGAAATGCGCGCGGTCATGCACCGCGACCGGGTGAAGGTTCGCGTGGTGCGATTCGATCGCAAAGGTCGCCCTGAAGGCTTGGTCCTGGAGATCGTCGAGCGCCGTAAGACGCCCATCATTGGCCGTCTGCTGCACGAAGGCGGTGCCTGGCTCGTGGCCCCTGAAGATCGCCGCTTTGGCCGAGACATCCTCATCCCCGCGAAGGCCACGGCCAGTGCTGAGCCTGGTCAGGTGGTGGCGGTCGAGTTGACGGAGGCGCCGTCGCTGAATGCGCAGCCCGTCGGGCGTGTGACCGAGGTGCTGGGCGGCATCGACGACCCGGGCATGGAAATCGAAATCGCGGTGCGCAAATACGAGGTGCCGCATCGCTTCAACGAAGACACGCTCGCGCAGGCGGCCAAGCTGCCCGAAAAGTTGCGTGCGGTTGACAAGAAGAACCGCATTGACTTGAGCGATGTGCCGCTGGTGACCATCGACGGTGAGGATGCGCGCGACTTCGATGACGCCGTGTATTGCCAGCCCGCCACGATCGGCCGCTCTAAGGCGCCCAATGCATGGCGCCTGCTTGTGGCGATCGCCGACGTGAGTCATTACGTGAAGCCTGGCGAGCCGTTGGACCGCGACGCCTATGAGCGCGCGACCTCGGTGTACTTCCCGCGCCGCGTCATCCCGATGCTGCCGGAAAAGCTCTCCAATGGGCTGTGCTCGCTGAACCCCGAGGTCGAGCGTCTGTCCATGGTGTGCGACATGCTGGTCAATCAGGAGGGCGAGGTTCATGCCTACCAGTTCTATCCGGCCGTGATCAACTCGCATGCCCGCTTCACCTATACCGAGGTGGCCGCCATCCTGGGTAACACGCGTGGCCCTGAGGCCCAGAAACGGGGTGAACTGGTGCCGCATCTGCTGCACCTGTACGAGGTCTATCGGGCCTTGCTGCGCGCGCGCTCCAGCCGTGGTGCGGTGGATTTCGACACCACCGAAACGCAGATCGTGTGCGATGACAATGGGCGCATCGCCAAGATCGTGCCACGTGTGCGAACCGAGGCGCACCGGCTGATCGAAGAGGCCATGCTGGCGGCCAATGTGTGCTCGGCCGATTTCATCTCGCGCGCCAAGCACCCGTCCTTGTTCCGTGTGCATGAGGGGCCGACGCCTGAAAAGCGCGCGCTGCTCAAGAACTACCTCAAGGCGCTGGGTTTGGGCTTGAGTCTGGGCGAGGAGCCCACGCCGGGCGACTTCCAGGCCATCGCGCAGGCCACCAAGGACCGGCCTGACGCCACGCAGATCCACACCATGCTGCTGCGCTCGATGCAGCAGGCCATGTACACACCCGTCAACAGTGGGCACTTCGGTCTGGCCTATGAGGCCTACACCCATTTCACCAGCCCCATCCGCCGCTATCCGGACTTGCTGGTGCACCGTGTGATCAAGGCTCTGCTGGGTAGCGACCGCTACGGCCTGAAGCTGCCGCCGGTGCAGTCTTCTGTGGGCAATTTCAAGCGCAAGCCTGGTGCAAAGGGCGGCATGGTGACCAAGGGGCTGCCGGTGGCGCCCACCAAGGCGACATCGCGCATCAAGCTGCCGCCAGAAGAGCTGGCGGCCTGGGAGACCGCCGGCATCCACTGCAGCGCCAACGAGCGCCGTGCCGATGAGGCCTCGCGTGACGTGGAGGCCTGGCTCAAGTGCATGTTCATGCGCGAGCGCCTCGGCGAGGAATACGGCGGAACGGTGACGGCCGCAACCAGCTTTGGCTTGTTCGTGCAACTCGATGGCCTGTATGTGGAGGGGCTGATCCACATCACCGAACTGGGCGGCGAATACTACCGGTTTGACGAGGCGCGCCAGGAATTGCGTGGTGAGCGCAGCGGCGTGCGCTACAGCGTCGGCACGCGTGTGCGGGTGCAGGTCAGCCGGGTCGACCTCGATACGCGCAAGATCGATTTCCGCATGGTGAGAGAGGGGGCGGAGCTGCGTTCCAGCGGTGCGGCAGGTGGTGCCCGCCGCAAGGGGCGCGGTGGTGACACGGCTTGGGCGGGCGAGGTGTCGGCTCAGGAGGAGTTGGCCGACATCCAGGAGGCCGACCGCGAGGTCAAGCGCGCTGGCAAGGCAGCGGGCAAAGGCGGCAAGCCGACCCGAGCCAATGCGCGCATCCAGCATGCGGACAACGGTTCCGTCCGTTCGGCGCCCGTCGAGCGTGCTGCGAAAACCGCAGGCAAGAAAGCGGCCAGTCGAAAGAGCGGCAAGGGCAAACGCTGAGTTTCGTGCTAGAATCATTGAGTTTGCCCGAAATGGTTTGGGCAAGCTTGGTGCCATTTTGGCGCCACTTAGTCGCGAGGCCGGCAATTCCCAAGGTGTCTCGACGGGTTCCTGACCTTTTCAAGGTCGTGTGCAGCCTGTTGTGATCGCTGTCGGCTTCTAGAATCAACCTCTGGAGCATTCCATGTCCGTATCCATGCGCGAAATGCTGGAAGCCGGTGTCCACTTCGGTCACCAAACCCGCTTCTGGAACCCCAAGATGGCCCCG
>RXJQ01000006.1 GCA_003963115.1 Burkholderiales bacterium | reverse complement strand
CAGCTGTTCCAGCTGTCCACCACACTGGAAAACGCCCAGGTCTGGAACAACGTGTTCAACTTCGCCTCGACAGTCGCCAACCCCAGCCTGCGTGCTACTTCCAACGTGAACACCACCTACTGGACAGCTGGCGGTAACCTGACCCTGGGCAAGAACTGGGGCACCAGCACGGTAGCCGATTCCGACCCCTGGCATGTCGTCACCGGCGTACTGAGCGGTTTGGCCAGCCTGATCAAGGGCACCACCGCACCTTTCGACAGCAGCACTTACATCCCGCTGAGCGGCTCCGCCATCGTGGATGCAGGTCAGGCCAACCTCGCTGCCGTGGCCGCCTACCCGGTGCAATACCAGATGGACGTCACCACGTTCAAGGGCAAGTCTCGCGGTACCAACGGCGCGGGTGTCGACCTGGGCGGTATCGAGCGCTGATCAGGCTCTACAGCAACTGCCCGCAGCTGACATCACGTCAGCCGACCGTCAAAAAAGCCCGCTAGGCCACCCCAGCGGGCTTTTTCATTGACCGCCCCATCCTCAGGCTTTTGGCAACTTGATCTGCGCCGGGATGCCCACGGCTGTCGCGCCCACGGGGACATCCTTGAGTACCACCGCATTGGCCCCGATGCGAGCACCATCGCCCACCGTCACCGGCCCGATGACCTTGGCGCCCGAACCGACAAAGACACCCTGCCCCAGAACAGGTGAACCACCGCGGTTGTCGCCAATCACCACGCTGCTTTCCAGCCAGACATCCCGCCCACCACGCACGCTGGCATTGATGACCACGCCAATGGGGTGAATCAGCACAAAGCCTGGTTCGAAGCGCGCGCCGATGCCGATCACACAGCCGTTGAACCACTTGTTCAGGACATGAGGCGGCAAACCAGCCACCTTGCCCAAACGAGACGCCAACCACTCCTGCGTGCGGTAGAGCACATTGGCCGAGGTGCCATCCGTCAGCAAGGTGCGCAGCATCGAGTAGCTGGCACCGTACTGCGAATACAGCCGCCGCTTGGCCTCCAGGTCTGCGCGCAGGTTGACGAACAGCATGTCAGCGTCCCGAGACCTTGAACACAAACTCAACCAGTTGCACCACGTTGTTGCGCCACTGGCGCTCCGCCGCGATATAGGCCCTGGCAGCCGCCCCGACCTGCTTCAATGTGGCCAGATCCGCACTCTTGGACAGCACCATGGACACTGCCTGATCCAGTTGACCATGCGGGAAGGTCCAGCCTGTTTCACCTTCCTTCAGCACCTCGCGGATGGGCAGAAAGTCAGGCGCAATCGGCGCGATGCCGCAGGCCATGAACTCGAACAATTTCACCGGCGAGGTGTAGTCGCCGGCACTGGGCAGGATCGCCATGTCCATGGCCGCCAGCAGCCCGGGTACATCGTCGTGCGGCACTCGGCCAGTCAGCAGCACCTGATCCTGCAAGCCCTTCTGGCGCACGAACTCTGCTACTTCGGGATACGTGGCACCGTCCCCCACCAGCAGCAACACCAGCTCAGGTCGTGCTTTGAGGTGATCGGCAATCTCGAACACGAACTTGTCGATCGCATGCCAGGGCACGAAAGCACCCAGGTAGCCACACACGACCTTGCCGTCGAGTTTCCACTTCTGGCGTGCCTGCTCGCGCTGCTGTGGCGTATAGCTGAACTTATCGATGTTGGCCGCGTTGGGCGTGATGATGGCCGGCGCGATACGGCCATGCGCCGCCTGGATGCGGTCCCGGAACACGCCCGACACAAAGACCAGACCCGACGCATTGCGGAACACCCAGCTCTCCAGCGCCGTCGCGATCCGCATGAAATGGACGGGCCTCACGCGCTCGACCGTCGACGAATCATTGACTTCCAGGATGATGGGGATCTTCTTCCACTTTGCCAGCCAGACCACGGCAAACATGAACAGCGAATAGCGCTCATAGATGAAGTCCACCTTGCCCGCTTTGGACAGATAGCGCGCCACACGCCAGCCTGCCACCAGGTTGTAGGCCAGCTCGGCCAGCTCGAACAAGGGTTCAGGAAAACGCGCCACCAGCTTCATCAGCGAGGTGGCCTGCTGCGTTGGCGACATGGCCTTCGGGGTCGCATAGGGATCGGCACCCGGCAAGGAGATGATGTCCACGGCCACGCCATCGGCCCGCAAGGCATCCGTGATGCCGCGAATGTGCACACCTTCAACCGCCTTGCCCTGTGTACGGTGGTGATACAGCACGCGCTTCACCACGCTGCCGAGCTTCTGATCCTTGTTTGCAAAACCGCCCATCATTCGACCCAATTCATTGCCATTCAACGGCTCGTGCGGCGCCAAGAGCCACTGTATGAGCCGGACACATAACGCCACGATGCCACGACGAACGCGAAGTTCAGCGCAAAGAGAAATGCCAGCAGGTTCAACAGCGACGGCATGCGCCCGCCACGGAGCAGCATCAGGTAGACCGATGCCGCCAGCCCAAAACCTACCGCCTGCACCGCCACCCACCACCACCACCATGGCTGTGCCCAGGCCAAGGCCACCGATGCCCCCAGCGAGACCAGCAAAAGATGAGGCGCCAGCCACCGCAGCACCTTGTGTGACAGGTAGGACCACTTCGTCCCCCACGAGGTGCGTGTGATGTACTCGGGGCTCCTGATCAGTGCCTGAAAGTTGCCAATGCCGATGCGGATACGGCGATGGTATTCATCATCGATGGACTCGGGCATCTCTTCATGCGCGCGCGCCGCCGGCGTGTAAACAATACGCCCACCTGCGGCCGACACATTCATGGCAATGCAGAAGTCATCGCAGATCGTGTCCGGGCGCAGCGGCGTCCAATATCGCCTGCGAATGGCATAGATCGCACCATTGGCGCCCAGCGCCCCGCCAATGCGGCTTTCAAAGAACTTGAGGAACTGCTCGATGCGCCAGTAAAGGCCATCCTGGTTGTTGCCGCCAGTGCTGATCAGATGAAGTTCGCCGCTCACGCAGCCCACCGCCTCGTCATCGAACGGGCGAACGAGTTGCTTGAGCGCATCGGTCGCATAAAAGGTGTTCGCATCCGAAAACGCGATCAAATCCTCCTGGCCACGCGACACCAGGTCGTTGAGCACATTGGTCTTGCCGCGGTTCTCCATGAAGGGAAAGGCCTTCAACCGCACATCGGTGAACTGGGCCAGGATCTGTGCGGTCGCATCGCGGCTGCCATCCGAGCCGATGTAGATGGTCAAGCGATCTGCCGGATAGTCCAGCTCCAGCAAATTGCGCACACGCTCGGCAATGTGCTTTTCCTCGTTGTAGGCCGCGATGACCACCGCCACATGCGGCCAATCCCGTTCAGTCGCCGCCGCGCCATCGCCAGCAAGTTCCCGGCGTTCACTTTTTTTCAAAGCATAGGCCACGTCCCGTTTGAACTGCACCAGCCCCGCCACAAGGGCAAGCAAGACCGGGTAGCCCGAATACGAGTACAGGAATGAGACGACACCGAAGAGGCTCGCTGCGATCAACCAGCTCATGCATCAGGTGCCGGCTTGCGGCACGAAGGTCGGGCGGGGAATCACGTGATCGCGGTACTGATTGGGATTGCCCGTCAGACCAGCTTCAGCCGCCTTGATGATGTTGTAGGTTTCACGCGCACTGACGTAATGCAGCTGCCAGTTCACACCGTCGTTGTATTTGGACTCCAGGTAGCTGAAGGCCTTGTCCATGGCCGGACCCAGCAGCGTGTCGGTGTCGCGCTCTTGCGTGCCATGGGTGTGCAGCTTGATGAAGATCCACTCGGGCCGACCTTCCACATGGATGCCGGTTTCCACCCACGCGTCGATGCGATCGGGCGTTGGCGGGCTGCTCGTGCGCACATCTGCGTTCTCGATGCGCGGCAGGATGCCGAATTTGCGGTTCTTGAACATGAAGCCCAAGGGCCCCTGGATGATCATCAGGTCGCCCGAGGGCTTGCCCCCCACCTTGACCCGCATGCCGGTGTCATGCGACTTGGGCTTGGCGGGATCGTCCTTGGCGTAATAGATCTTGTTGATGGTGCTGGTCTGACAAGGGTCAGGTGCGGCCGGGAAGGTGAAGTCCGCATAACAGCCCTCTTCCCGCAACACGATCAATTCGTTGTTGACGCCACAGCACACGCCATCGGGGTGAGAGTTGTCCAGCGCCCAATTGCCATGAATGAAGGACCACAGCGGCCTGCCCTGGGCATCGACAGGCAAGGCACCATGGTCTTTCACCAGCAAGTTGGTGAAGCGCTGCAGCTTTTCGCGCAAGCCCGCCTCGGTGTCGTCGTGGTGATGGAGGTGGATGTCGATTTCACCCAGCCCCATTTGGCACAACTCCACCAGGGCATTCATGTGCTCGGGCCGGTATTCCTCTTCAGGATAGAAGAACGAGTGGACAGGCGGCCGACCGTCCGCATCGCGGTGCCCTTCGCACAGCTTGGGATAATCCTGGCGCCAACGGGCCACACGCTTGACCTCGACCTCATAGCTGGGTTTGAGCCACTGAGGCTCATAGTGGTCCACGAAACAGAACATCACATGGCGTGGACCTTTGGTCGCAGCCTGATTGGCATCAGGACGCCAATCCTGTTTGAAATAGCTGCCCAGCCACACCAGCAGGTTTTTCTTGCGTACCTCCCAATAGACCAGCGCCACGGGAATCAGCACAAGCAAAATAAGGATGATGAAAACCATATGTGGATGTGGCTGCATCGTCAAAATCTGAACAGCAGCGTTTTGGCAAGGCCTAAAAAAGAACCGCGCAAGTCTAGCAGGCCACCTTGCGTGCGGCCATCCCCCTGCCTACAGGCCCCACGAATACAGGTCGGCAGACAATCGCAACAATTTCACGAACGACACAAAGCGGCTCAAGCGCCACCAATTCGGTGCATGATGATGAATCCATCCACCGCAGCGATGGAGATCACCATGGCCACCAAGGTGATTTTGGTCCATTTGAGTGGCTCGCGCAGTGGCGCAATATCGGCACATGCCGGCGAGCGGCAAGCACAGACCCACACCGCCGTGCACAAGGCCAGCAGGCCAAATAGGACCGGTTGGTATGTGCGAGACAGAAACCACGCGCAGGTCATGTACCCCACCAGGGACGACCGCAAAATGCTCCCGGACAAGCTTTCATCCGAGCCACGCGGCGCATATTTCGCCACCCGCCCCACGGTCGTGAAACCCAGTACCAGCAAGGCCATCCAGAAGAAATAGCCAAACATACCCAGCTCGGCAAAACCCAGCACGAAGGAGTTGTGCGCCGTCAGGTAATAGCGATCGGTAAAGCCGCCATATCCAATACCGAACAGCGGCGAGGATTTGAGCATGTTGATGCCCTCATACCAGGCCTCGATACGCTCCTCGGCAGATCGCTCCTGGGTTGACATCGCCCGCCCCCCTGTCGCACCAATGACCAGAAATCCCCCCACAGCGGCACCCAGCAGCAAAAAGGTTTTGAGGTTCCCCAGCTTGTCGCGAATCCCAAAAAACAGCAGCGAGCCAATGCCCAGCATGGCGCCCCGCGAATTGGTCAAGGTGATGCAATAGCCCATGAGGGCACCCGGCACGCCCACGAACAGCAGATTGCGAATCCAGGCGCCCTTGCGCACAAACCACCACAGCATGGGCATGGCCATGATCAAGGCCTGCGCAAAGTCATTGGGGTCGTTGAGGATGCCCACGCCGCGTACGCGCCACAGAAAGGCGCCGGACTTGTCTTCGGCCGGAATCGGTGGACGCGTCTTGGGTGCCTCGATCGTCCAGTCGTCCTTGCGCTGCTGCAAGACCAGCTCTTCCGACATATAGCCCGTGTGATAGGCCGTGATGCCCAACACCGACACGGCAAAGAGGCTCATCAGGATCACGATGCATGCGATCCTCAGGCGGCGCATGCTCAACACATTGAAGCTGATCAGGAAGAACAGCAGCATGGAGGCACTGAAGTCCGCGATGGCGGCCATGGCCTCGCTGAACTTGCCCTGCCACAGCTGCGACAGGGCGATGGCGACCATCAGCCAGAACAGCAGCCAGTAGTGCGTGGCGCTCGACGCGGCGTCCTTGTGGCGCAGCACATGCACGAGCGAACCGCCAAACGCGATCAACCAGATGATCAGCATCGGCCGATAGTCGGCCAGCCATTCGGCGAACAGCTCTATCGGCCTCAGATAGAGAAAGCACAGGTACACCAGGAAGACGAAGAACACGAAGGACACGCTCTCCGCCTGCTTAGACACTTTGCCCGCTTCAAGCACCTGCCACCCACCTCTTGATCATCACCGACAAGGGACGCTCCACCCGCGTGTTCACCAGATAGGCCAACAACAGGACGCCCACGAACACCGCCAAGGCGCTCAGCATGCCCGGCACACCTGCTGCCGACAGCCGACTGATCAACACATACCCGATGTACTCGTGGAGCAGGTAGACAGGGTAGGTCAAGGTGGCGGCCCAGTACAGCACGCGCCCACCCGACACCTCGAAACGTTCACGGGAAATCTGCCAGAAAAGCACCGGGATGCTGCAAGACAGCAGCACCACCGCGACCACATCCAGGTGATCGAAGCCCAGCGCCTTCTTCGCGTCGGAATAGGCATAGGCCAGGGACAGCAGCGAGGCAATGCTGAACAAGGCATGCACCCACTTCGACCGATCCCCTTGGCGCATCAGGAAAGCGCAAATGCCCACGCTGAAAAATGGCGCCCACCGGACTTCGAGCACGAATTCAACCGGATAAACGGGCCGCAGCCAGTTCAACGCCGACATCAGCAGCCAGACCGACATGATGATCTTGATGTGCTTCATCGCATCAAAGCGCAGCAACAACCAGACCATGATGTAGAAGTGAAACTCGACGGCCAGTGACCAATAAGCCCAATCGACGAACTCCGCCTTGAACCAATGCGCCACCATCGTGAGGTTCAGAAAGACATCCCGCCAAGGTACGACCAGGCTGGATAGGCCGCCCAGGTGCACCACCAGCGTGGTCAACGCCACAGCCGCCCAGAAGGCTGGGTACAGCCGCGCCGCCCGGGATGCCGCAAAAGCTCTTGGCGTGGCGCCTTGCGCCGACAGGAAGATCACGAATCCGCTGATGGCGAAAAAGAGCTGGACACCCAAATACCCGAATTTGACTGTTTCTGTGACAGCCATGGGCGACGCGAATGGAATCCACCCATCCAAATGGCCTCGGTACAGATAGTGAAACGCCACCACCATGAAACACGCCACCGATCTGAGCAAATCAATCTGGTGGTAGCGGCGTGACGCCATTCGGTCTCTCCTATACAATTTGGCTTCTTTCTGAAGCGCTGATCCTACAACGATCCAAGACTGAAACCGCCCCACAATAACGACCGTCGCGGCGCGACGCACGCATGGCATCCATACCCCAGCCGACATCCCATCTACGGGCGGCCGCCCTGATTGCAGCCTCGACCTATGTCACCACGGTCCTGGGCTTTGCCGTCAGCATCATCATCGCTCGCAGCCTCGGCCCTCATGACTACGGCCAATATGCCTACCTGGTCTGGCTATCCGGCCTGCTGATTGTCATCGGCAACCACGGCCTGGGTGTTTCAGGCATCCGATTCATCTCTGAATTCACGGGGCGAGGTGAATTCGACGAAGCAAAAAATATTCACCGCTGGCTGCGCAAGCAGCAATTTGTCAGTGTGGTGGGTGTTCTGCTGCTATTTGCCTTGTCGACGGTTTTCCTGAAGCCAGCCGGCTGGCTGGGCAGTATCACGATGCTGCTGGCCATCATCGTCATCAGCGTCAGTTGCAAATCGTTTTACATTTTCAATATCTCCATCGCCAAGGGCTACAAGAAGTTTTCGATCGAATCCTGGTCGAACATGGTGATGACCTTGGCCTACACGGTGGGCGCTGGCGTGCTGGCCTTGATGCATGCCTCACTGAATGAATTCGCCGTGTTTTTCGGCACCATCAGCGCCGCCTACATGCTGATGGTCCGCTATTTCTTTCGCAAGGAGAACATCAAACCCGGCATTGCCGACTGCCAGCCCGAAACGCTGGCCCGGGTCAAACCGCACCTGATGTGGACCATCGTGCTGGTGGTCGTGGCCACGGTCAGCAACAAGACCATGGAGACCTTGCTGCTGAGCTCGCTTACCGGCCCGGCAGAGGTGGGCTATTTCTCGATTGCCACGGCACTGACACGCGGTGGCGTGGACCTGCTGTCATCGGCCCTGACCACGATGCTCATGCCCTTGATGAGCCACGCCTATGGCGAAGGCGGCATCAGCAAGGTCAACGACGTGCTGGCCAGGGCGCTGCGCTATTTCACCTTCCTGGGCCTGCTGCTGGCCGGCATGGGCGCGCTGTGGTCGGAGCCGGGCATCTTGCTGATGTACGGCCAGAAATACGCGCCCGTGGTGGACGTCCTGCGCGTCATGACCTTCATCGGCGGCATCACCCTGACCGAGGGCGCGTTCGGCGCGCTGCTGTCCACCACCGACAACCAGAAACTCTGGGCCCAGATTTCCATCATGTCGATTGTCGTCAGCGTCGTGATGTCCTGCTCGCTCGTGCCTGCATATGGTTTGAGCGGGGCCATCATGTCCCATGCCATCACCCGCATCTCCATATTGCTGCTGATGACATGGCGAATCCGGACAAACATGCCCAACATCCACCTGCCACTGGGCGCGCTGGGCAAATTGGTATTGGCCGCATTAATGGCCGCTGCGCTCATTTCTCCCTTGCTGTTTTGGCTACATACCCCGGCCATGGAATGGATTGGCGGCGCATTATTTGCCGCGATCTACATTCCCATGAGCTTCTGGCTGGGTGCCTGGTCCAAGGGGGATATGGCAGATTTGCAACCCGTTCTGGCCAGATTGCCAGCCCCTGCACAACGGCTTGTTCAGCAACTGACATCCCGGCTTGACCACTAACCCTGGCTTGAATAAAGCCTGAACAATTTCACAAACATCCTTGAGATAATCATCGGGGTGTCGCATGCACGCCCAAATGGGGTGTGCCGCAGTGCACCAATTCCCGCCCTAAGCAGCGCAAATAGGCCTATGCTTATGCCCTTGCCTGCTTCCCAAAGCAAAGACCACAGCTTCAACCCACAGCTCAAAACTGGCTTGAAACCCGGAAGGCTTCTCCATGCAATCGACCGCTCATTCCCCACTTGCCGCGCTGCGACTGGTCGCAACGGCCGCTGCCCTGACCCTGGGCTTGAGTGCGTGCGGCACCTTCGACCGCTATCCCGCAGCCCCCACAAAGGCCAGCAACCCTGATCAGCTCTACAAGATCGGCGCGCTCGACCAGCTCAACATCGTGGTGTGGCGCAACCCTGATCTGTCCACGACCGTCACGGTCCGTCCGGATGGCCGCATCTCGCTGCCGCTGGTCGAGAACATCGTGGCCGCCGGTCGCCAGCCTGCCGATCTGTCTCGTGAAATCGAGCAAGCGCTGTCCAAGTACATCCGCGAGCCCGTGGTCACCGTCATGGTCAACAACTTCCAGGGCGTATCGACCGAGCAGATTCGCATCGTGGGTGAGGCAACGAAGCCGCAATCCGTGCCTTTCCGCCAGAACCTGACCCTGCTGGACGTCATGATCCAGGCAGGTGGCCTGACCGACTTCGCCGATGGCAATGGTGCCGTGCTGGTGCGTGGCTCCGAAGGCGGCAAGCAATACAGCATCCGACTCAAGGATCTGCTCAAGCGTGGCGATATCTCGGCCAATGTTGACATCAAGCCTGGCGACATCATCATCGTGCCGCAAAGCTGGTTCTGATCTCGCAGTATCCGCCG
Organism: Burkholderiales bacterium; assembly: GCA_003963115.1. GTDB lineage: Bacteria > Pseudomonadota > Gammaproteobacteria > Burkholderiales > Burkholderiaceae_C > Aquabacterium. The sequence continues at coordinate 129,233 of RXJQ01000006.1, read as the reverse complement.
TATGGATGACGTTCTCCGACAAGTACAAGCCGCATTGGTCGCCATGCAGCAACGCCGCTGGCTCGGTGTGGCCGTGGCGTGGGTCGTGGCGATCCTGGGGGCCGCGGCCGTGGTGGTCATGCGGGACCGCTACGAGGCATCCGCCAAGGTCTTCGTCGACACGCAGACTGTGCTCAAGCCCCTGATGACCGGCCTGGCCTTCCAGCCCGACATCGACCAGCAGGTCAACATGCTGGCCAAGACCCTGATCAGCCGACCCAATGTCGAGCGGCTGATCACCTCGCCGCGCATCGGTCTGCAGAACCTGAGTGACCGCGACCGCGAGAAAGTCATCGACCGCTACACCAAGGACATCAAGGTCGTCGCGGCCGGCAACGCCAATCTGTTTGCCATCACCTATAAGGACATCAACCCCCAGCGTGCGCAGCACGTGGTGGAGGAGTTGGTGTCGCTGTTCGTGACCTCGGGCATCGTCGACAAACAGCGTGACTCCGAACAGGCGCGGCAGTTCCTGGACGATCAGATCAAGGTGTATGAAGCCAAGCTGACCGAGGCCGAGAACCGCGTCAAGGACTTCAAGATCAAGAACTTCGGCCTGACGGGTACGTCGGACAAGGACTTCTTCGCGCGCATGTCCAATGCCACGGAAGATCTCAACCGCCTGCGGGTGGAGTTGCAAGCGGCCGAACAATCCCGCGATGCGCTGCGCAAGGAGCTGGCCGGCGAGGACCCGACCATCCCGGTGGAGGCCATGGGCCCCAATGTGGGCGTGCAGACCACCGAAACTGAAACCCGCCTGGACGCCCAGAAGCGGCTGCTCGATGAGCTTCAGCGCCGCTACACCGACGAGCACCCGGACGTGGTGGCCGTCAAGCGCAACATCGCCCAACTCGAAGTGCAGCGCAAGGCTGAAGCCGACGCCAAGGCCCGGGCCGGCAGCAAGTTGCGCCCCGCCCCCACCAGCCCGGTCTTTCAGCGTATCCGCATCGCGCTGGCAGAAGCCGAAGCCAAGGTGGCGTCGCTGCGCGGCCAAATCGCGGCGCAGCAATCCCAATTGGCGGACTCCCGCGCCATGGCCACGCGCATGCCCGAGGTCGAAGCCGCACTGGCCCAACTCAACCGCGACTACGAAGTCGTGCGCAAGAACTACGAGCAGTTGGTCACGCGGCGCGAGTCGGCCTCGCTGGGCGAAAAGATCGACCAGACCACCAAGGTGGCTGAGTTCCGCGTTGTCGAACCGCCCCGCGTATCACCCAAGCCGGCCCAGCCCAGCCGCCTGGTCGTGGCACTGGTCAGCATGATCGCCGCGCTCGTCGCCGGGGTTGGTTCTACCTTCGGCATCAGCCAGCTCATGGGTACCGTCAACGACACACGACAACTCAAGGAGATCAGTGGCCGCCCCGTACTGGGCAGTGTCTCGATGGTTATCGGGCCCGCCCTGCGCGAGTCCGTCGATCGGGGCAACCGGATCTTCATGATCAATGTGGCGGCCTTCTTCCTGATGAACATCGCCTGGGTGGTTGTGGTCAGCCAGCATGTTCTTCCCTGAGGCACCTCGATGAGTACGATTGAACGCGCGGCCAAACGGCTGGAAGAACTGCGACGCGCCGGTGTGGACATCTCCGAGCTCATGCCGGACGAGAAGGCTGCACCCTCACCCGCGCCTGCTTCCATCCAGACGCCGGAGCCGCAAAGTACGGTCGGTGCTGTTGGACGTGATGACGTGATCACGATCCGCCTGCCGCAGATCGAAGAGCCGCCTGCAACCACGCGCGCCGCCGCACCCCAAAGCGCCCTGCAGTCTGACGACACACAGGGCTCTGAGCGTCGCAGTCGCGAGGTCACACTCGATCTGCGCAACATGTCCCGCGCGAACCTGCTCGTGCCTGGCGACCCACGCTCGCAGCTGGAAGAAGAGTTCCGCATCATCAAGCGCCCATTGCTGGAGAACGTCAGAGGGCAGACCGCGGTACGGCCTCACCGTGCCAACCTGATCATGGTGACGAGTGCCAACCCAGGCGAGGGCAAGACCCAGACTGCCATCAACCTGGCGGTCAGCATCGCCATGGAGCTGGACCACACGGTGCTGCTGGTCGAGGCCGATGTGTTACGCCCGACCCTGCTGGACCGCATGGGCGTGCAGGCTCAAAAGGGTTTGCTGGACGTGTTGACGCACCGCGAGCTCGACCTGGCCGACGTGCTCTTGAAGACCAACATCCCCAAGCTGACCCTGCTGCCGGCCGGTACCGCCAGCTCACGGTCCACCGAGCTGCTGGCCAGCACAGCCATGGACGAGCTGCTGGAAGAGTTGGCCAGCAAATACAGCGACCGCGTCATCATCTTCGACACGCCGCCACTGCTGTCGACCACCGAGTCCCGCGTGCTCTCCACGCACATGGGCCAGGTGGTGATGGTCGTCGAGGCCGGCAAGACGGCCATCGGCTCCGTCCAACAGGCTTTTGCCACGGTGGAAAGCCACCCCGTGGTGCTGAGCATGCTCAACAAATACCGCGGCCCGAAGGGCAAGAACACCTATGGCTACTACGCGCCCTGACTGGCGAGTACGCCCATTCTTGCTGGCAGGCGCCGTGTGTTGGCCCTGCCTGCACGCGTTCGCGCAAACCGTGGAACCTGCGAGCGAAACCGCATCGGCACCCAAACCCGCCACGCGGATTCAGCCCACCGTGGATCTGCTGTTGACGGCGACCAACAATGCAAACGGGACGACCTCCACGGCGCCGGCCCGCAAGGACGTCATCCTGAGCACATCCGCTGGGCTGATCGTCAATACACAAGGTGCCAATGCGCATGCCGAGGGGCAATGGCGCCTGACCTCCGTCAAATACGCTCGCAGCACACAGCCCAGCCGGGTCCTGCCATCAGGCCAGATCGACCTGCACACTGACCTGTACCGCAAGGAGGCCGGGGTGGACGCCTCGGTGTCGTCCGAGCAATTGGCATTGACACCCGGTACGCAGCCCGACGCAGCCAACACGCTCGACACCACCACCAACACGCGCCTGAGCCTCAGCCCCTTTTATACCCGGCAATTCGACAACGACTCGTCCTTGCTTGCACGCCTGAAGCGCACCTGGATCCACTCCGAAACCAACAGCAGCCAGAGCAGCAACGCGGTCAACGACAACGGCACGGAAGACAAGCACGACATCCGATGGGAACGCCGCCCCGCACGGCTCGGCTATGCCCTGGAGGCCACCTACAGCAAGAGCCCGGTCTTCTCGTCTGCGGGCTCGCAGCAGAACAACACCTCGCTGACCAGGCGAACGGCCACGGCCTCGCTTTTGTACGCTGTCACACCCGAACTCGTGATTGGCCCCATCCTCGGACACGAGTCAAGCGATGCAGAGGGCAGCTCGCTCAGCGGTGTCGTACGCGGCGCCGACCTGCGGTGGCAACCCAACGAGCACACACAGCTCAAGAGCGTCCTCAAGCACAGCGTGTTCGGCAAGGAGTGGGAGCTCGATGCCAGCCGCAAGACGCCCTGGACCACCTTCGGCTTCAACAGCAGGCGCAGTGCCGAAACCCTGGCGCCTCAGTCCACCACCGCATCCACCACGACCACGAGTGCCTCGTCCTTCGCGGCAGCCAACACCCTGGGCGCCGTTGCCCGAGAGACCACCTCGGGCCGGATGAATTTCATCGGCCGCAGAGACGGCATCAACCTGAGCGCAGGGTTGTCACGCACCACCCCCCTCATCGATGGCAACGCCCTGCCGCCACCGAAGACAAAAGAGTATTTCTTCAGCGCCGAACTCATCCACAAGTTGACCCCCTTGAGCAACCTGACAGGCGGATTGCGCTGGACACAGGGCACCACAACATCCACCATCACCAACGTGGTCACGCCCTCGCGGGACTTCACCGCTCGCCTCGGTTTCAGCACGAAGCTGATGTCGGACACCACCGCCACCATGGGCTTGAAGCGGCAGATCACGCACAACGCTTCGACCACACCCACCGAGACGACCGCTTCGGAGTCGGCTGTCTATATCGGCCTGGGGCATCGCTTCTAGGAATGAACCAGGATGTACGAGTCCTACTTCGGCCTGACCGGCGCGCCCTTCCTGCTCAACCCCGACCCTAGCTTCTTCTTCGACAGCAAGGGGCACAGCAGCGCCCTGTCCTACCTGAAATTCGGCCTGTATCAGGCTGAAGGCTTCATCGTTGTCACGGGCGACATCGGCGCGGGCAAGACCACCTTGGTCCGCACGCTGCTGGGCGACATCGACAACAACAAGGTCGTCGCGGCGCAACTGGTCAGTACCCAGCTCGAAGCCGGCGATCTGCTGCGCTCGGCCATCGCGGCATTCGGCATCCCGCTCAAAGGCCAGACCAAGGCCGAACTCATCGCCACGCTGGAGGCCTACCTCACACTGCTGGCCACGCAGAACAAGCGCGCCGTGCTCATCGTGGACGAGGCCCAGAACCTCAGCCGCGACGCCATTGAAGAGCTGCGCATGCTGTCGAACTTCCAGTTCGGCAACCAGGCCCTGCTGCAAAGCTTCCTGATCGGCCAGCCCGAGTTGCGCGACATGCTGCTGTCGCGCAGCCTGGAGCAATTGCGCCAGCGCGTGATCGCGTCGTACCACCTCGGGCCCATGGACCGCGATGAAACGCGGCGCTACATCGAGCATCGGCTCAAGAAAGTGGGCTGGAACGACAAGCCCCACTTCGACAACGACGCCTTCGACGAGATCTACCAGTGGACCTCGGGCATCCCGCGGCGCATCAACCTGCTGTGCAACCGCCTGCTGCTGGCCACCTTCCTGGCAGAAGGCCAGGAGATCACCGCAACCGATGTGGCCCGCATCGCCATGGAGATCCGCGCCGAGATCGGCGAGGCGGTCACTTCACGGCCCATGGGCGATGCCTCGCCATCTGTCGAGCCTGTACAGGAGCCTTTGCGGCCCATGGTGGTGCCCACGCTCACCGACAGCATCGCGCAGCAACCTGACGCACCGCTGAAGTTCACCAATGAGCTGATGCAGCCCCGCCAGACGCGCGGGCCCAAGACCCACGCCTTCCTGCTGATCGTGGGCTCACGCACGGGCTGCGTGAGAGCCGCAGCCTTGCAGCGGGCCTTCGCGGCACGCAATGACCTGCCCGCGCTGAAGATGCTGCTGCTCAATGTCTCGGGCCACTTCGAGTTGAACGTCGACTGGCAGGAGCACCTGGGCTTGCGCGAGCCTGATTACACCCTGCATGTGCCTCCAGGCTCGAACGTGGGCCAGTTCGCAGATGCGCTGCGCCAGCTCGACAGCATCCTGACCGAGGTCAACCCGGCCGCCATCATCGTGCAAGGCGGGGAAGACTCGGCCCTGGCCGCCAGCCTCGCGGCCCACCGCCAGGGCCTGCCCATCATCCATCTCGAAGCCGGCCTGCGCAGCTTCGACCGCGCTCGCACGCAAGAAATCAACGCCATGATGTGCGACCACATGGCCGACCTGCTGCTGACGTCAGAATGGGTCGCCCACGACAACCTGACGCGCGAAGGCATCCCGGCCGACCGCGTCCAGTTCGTGGGCAATCTGGTGATGGACAGCGTGCGGACCATGTTGCCGCAGGCCTCGCCGCCCAAGTACACGCTCAGGCAGTTCGGGCAGTCACCCGACATCCTCAAGCAAAAGCAAGGCTATGGCCTGGTCTGCCTGACCTCAAGTGGCGTCGGCGGTCAACTGCTGCCCTTGAGCGATCTGGTGGCCGTGCTCAAGTCGATCTGCCGCGACCTGCCCTTGATATGGGTGGCCAGCGAACAGACCCGCCAGTTGCTCAACCAGAACAACATGCTGGCTGGCGTCGACCAAGCCCATATCGCCCTGCTGCCCGTGGTGCCCTACTACAAGATGATCGGGCTGATTGGCACGGCCTCGTGCATCCTCACGGACTCCTCCACAGTGCAGGAGGAGGCCACGATCATGGGCGTGCCCTGCCTGACCCTGCACAACTACACCGAGCGGCGCATCACCGTCGAGCAAGGCACCAATATCGCGGTCGGCGGCAACAGCAGCCTGATCCACCGCGCAGTAGCCGAGATCCTGCGCGGTGGTGGCAAGAAGGGGCGACTTCCGAAATTCTGGGATGGCATGACGGCCAACCGTGTGACCGAGCACATGGCCGCCTGGTGGAAAGCCCGCGCGCCCAGGGAGACCATGGCCAGCCTGGTCTGACGCCATCTGAGCGTGAGACGGGGCGTGCCCAGCCACTTTGCACCCGCCAGCCTTCCCATACACGACACATGAGTTCGCAAAGCCTGCGCATCATCCACACGGTCAGCAGCCTGCAAGGCGGCGGCATGGAGCAATTCGTTCTTCGCCTTGCTGAAGCACAGGTCAAGCAAGGTCACCAGGCGTCGATCGTCTCGCTCAACGATGGCCCCCTGCTGGAGATCGTCAGGCAAAAAGAGCTGCCCCTGACACTGCTGAAGCACCGGACCATGCTCGGTCGCATCACCCATTGCGCGGCGCACTTCGCCTTGAAGGCACCCGATATTGTTCACTGCCACAACCCGACCTCGCTGCGCTACGCCACGATCGGCAAGCTGGTATCGGGTGGCCGGCTGATATTCACTGACCATGCCCAAACCAAAGGCATTGTCCGAAAAGGCAGCGCGTTCGAGTGGAAGCAGGTCAATGCCTATGTGGCCGTGTCCCAAGAAACAGCCACCCATGCGGGTGACATCGGGTATCACGGCCCCACTGAAGCGATCCACAACGGCGTTGAATTCGCGCCTGCGCAAAGGTCTCGCGATATCGTTCGAGCCGAGTTGAATCTGGGTCAGCAGGTGGTTTTGATCAATGTCGCCAGTTTTTACCCAGTAAAGGCCCAGGACGTGCTGGTTCAGGCTGCAGCCTTACTCAAATCCAGAGGGATATCTGTCGTCACTTTGTTTCTGGGAGACGGGGTCGAGCGGGAACGGGTTGAGACCCTCGCTCGCGAGTCCGGCTTGAATCAGGCTGACGTGCGTTTTCTCGGTTTCAGAAACGACGTGGCCGATCTGCTTGCCGCTTCGGATATCTTTGTGCTGCCTTCACGCGCGGAAGGTTTGCCTATGTCGATTCTGGAGGCGATGTCTCATCGTCTGCCGGTTGTGTGCACGCCCGTTGGCGGCAACCCCGAACTGGTCTTCGATGGGGAGCATGGGCGCCTGGTGCCTGTTGATGACCCCTCTGCGCTGGCCGAGGCACTGGCCGCACTGGTATCAGATCCACTGCTCCGGCAGCGTCAAGGGGAGGCTGGCTGCAAACGTGTGAGCCTGGATTTTTCTTTCGAAAGAACCAGCCAGCTATACGAAAGGATTTACCGGCGCGTATTGGCTGGAACTTGAATGTCCAAACATCCAATAAACTGTCATTATCTCATGTGCCAAAAGTCACAGGTGTTACCAATTTCACCTGTAGGTGTAACCTTCCATCCCCCCATTGGAGTGAAAAAAGGCGTGCATATTGCACGGAAATATGAATCGCCCCCCCAGTTCTAGGGTGCCCCCCTCGAACGCAGGGTTCTGCTGCAGTGCAGCTTTGATGACAATCCACCCATTACAAAAACTTACTACTTCGGGTTGGGTTGTCGCAGTTGTTGCTGCAGCCCGGTCTCTTTGAGAGGCGATCATGTTCCGGGTTTTTCAGCACCACATTTCAATTGCGACGTTGGCTGAACTGCTTGCAGACAGTCTGACAAGCTTCCTGGCCATCGTGCTGGGCACCCTGACCATTGTCCATCTCTATGGCGATGCGAACCTGTCACTGGGCGTCTCCAGCGCCGTGCGTTCTGGTCTGGGCTTCGCGCTCCTGATCCCTCTGCACTGCGGCCTCGTGGGTGTGTACCGCGAAGGTGCTGAACGCAAGACCAACCGGACCAAGCTGGGTCGCGCCGTGCTCGGCGGCCTGCTGGGTGCCCCCATCGCCTACCAACTCGCCGTGAAGACCGTGGTGGACGGCAGTCAGGCTCAACAGCTGATGGGCTTTGCCGTGGCTTACCTGATGATCGGCCTGCTGATCGTGCGCGGTCTGCTGCTGTCGGCCTGGCGCGGTGCGCTGGTTCAGCAGCGCGTGCTGATTGTGGGCACCGGCCAGGAAGCCCATTCCGTGGCCACCGACCTGAAGTCGCGTCGCCTGCGCAGCCACTCCGTGATCGGTTTCTACCCTGCTGGCAACGACTCCGTGCTGCCCGCTGAAGACAAGCGCTACAACATCTTCTCCCGCACCGCCTCGATCGACGAGATCGTGCACAAGCACGACATCAACCAGATCATCGTGGCCGTGAAGGAGCAACGCGGCGGCAATGTGCCGATGGACCAGTTGCTGACCGCACGCATCCAGGGCATCCCCGTGATGGACCTGGCCGCTTTCTACGAGCAGACCACCGGTGAAGTGCCCGTGGACAGCCTCAAGTCCAGCTACCTGGTCTACGGCCGTGGCTTCGCACAGGACCGCGCCCGTACCATCGTCAAGCGCGCCTTCGACGTGCTCACCTCATCCTTCCTGCTGCTGTTGGCCTCACCCGTGATGCTGGTGACCATGCTGGCCATCAAGCTGGAAAGCGATGGCCCGGTGATCTACCGTCAAGAGCGCGTGGGCCTGGGTGGCAAGAGCTTCATGTGCCTGAAGTTTCGCAGCATGCGCACCGATGCCGAGAAGAACGGCGTGGCCGTGTGGGCCAGCAAGAACGATCCCCGCGTGACCCGTGTGGGCGCCTTCATCCGCAAGACCCGCATCGATGAACTGCCCCAGCTGTTCAGCGTGCTCAAGGGTGAGATGAGCATGGTGGGCCCCCGCCCCGAGCGTCCTTCGTTCGTGGCACAGCTGAAGGAACAGATCCCGTTCTACGATGTGCGCCACAGCGTGAAGCCTGGCGTGACCGGCTGGGCCCAGGTTCGCTATGCCTACGGTGCTTCGGTGGAAGACGCACTCCACAAGCACCAGTACGACCTGTACTACGTGAAGAACAACTCCCTCTTCCTGGACCTGCTGGTCATCTTCGAAACCGTCAGCGTGGTCTTGTTCCGCGAAGGCGCTCAGTAATTTTTCCTTTCGAGCTTGCGGCAGCTTTGAAAGCGTGACGGCGTGGCGCACCTCAGGGTGCGCCACCGTCGTTTCAGGGACCCGCTTTCGTCAGCGCATCAAGATGCGGGACAATAGCGGGTTGTCCGCCTATTTCCCACCTCGTGACAGAACACCCCAGCGCCCGGCCTGAAGAGGTCGGCATGAAGACCACCACTGCTGCTGCCCCCTCGAGCTCCTGGCTCAAGAAGGGGTTGGCTTGGGGCGTGGGCTTGGGTCTGCTGGCTTGGCTGCTGTCCCGCACGCCCTTTGCGCAGGTGGCCGACGCCTTTACCCGGCCCGGTTGGGCCACGTGGCTTATCACGCTGGGCGGCCTGCTGGTGAGCTATGTGCTGCGCGCGGCCCGCCTGCAAGTCGTGCTGAACCTCGAAGGCCACCACAAGGCATCCCACCGCTGGCTGGGCGTGCGCACTGATGCCCTGCGCGTGATCCTGATGCACAACGCGGCCATCAACCTGCTGCCCATGCGGGCGGGCGAGCTGAGCTTTCCCTGGCTGGCATCGCGCGAGCTGGGCATGCCCGTTGCACGCGCAGTGGCCTGTCTCTTGTGGATGCGGGTGCAGGACATCGTGATCCTGCTGGTGCTGGGCCTGTTGCTGTGGCCAGGACTGCAGCTGTGGATGCGCGCAGCCGGCTTCCTCGGAATGGGGCTGGGCTGGTTGCTGGTGGGCGGCTTGTCGCGTGCCTGGTTCGAGCGTCATGCCAACCAGGCCCCAACTGGCAAGCTCGCGGGCCTGATGCACAGGCTGCGACACGCGCTGCTGGAGCCTGAACACCATCACCCCCTGGCCTGGCTGGCCACGCTGGCCAACTGGAGCCTGAAGCTCGCGGCCGGCGCCACCTTGTTGTCGGCTGTCAGTGCGGCGCCCTGGCTCACGTCATGGGCGGGTGCTTTGGGTGGAGAATTGGCGGCCATTGTCCCCTTGCAGGGGCCGGCAGGGTTCGGCACCTATGAAGCAGGTGTGTGGGCCGGCATGGCCATCGATCTGCCGCCCCAATCGCCGGCTCTGGCACACGCCGTGAGTGCGGCGCTGGCCTTGCATGTTTGTTTCCTGCTGTGCGCGGTCCTGGCGGGCGCACTGGCATCGGTCTTGACTTGGGCGAACCAGCCCAGGAAGCGTCGTCAGGATGCGCCCTCGCCTCGTCGTTCAGACTGAGCCAGGGCGGGTTTGTTTGCGAGAAAGTGAAGTCATGAATGTTGCCGCGACGGCCCAGACCGTCTCCTCCGATGCCGTGCCCGATCACCGCCTGTCCGTGGTGGTACCGATGTACAACGAGGTCGAGAATGTCGAGCCCTTTGTCACCGCCGTGCACGAGGCATTGGACAACTACCCCTTCGGCTGGGAACTGATCATCGTCAACGACGGCAGCCGCGATGGCACACAGCAGGCACTGGACGAGCAAGCCAGGCTGCGCGGCCCGCACGTGCGCCCCATCCACCTGTGGCGTAACTTCCGTCAGACGGCGGCCATGCAAGCCGGCATCGATGCCGCGCGTGGCGATGTGATCGTGACGCTGGATGGCGACCTGCAAAATGACCCCAAGGACATTCCCAAGCTGGTGGCGCGCCTGCTCAAGGAAGACCTGGACCTGGTGGCCGGCTGGCGTCAGAACCGTCAAGACGGTCTGTGGCTGCGCAAGGTGCCCTCGCGCATTGCCAACCGCCTGATCCGCAAGATCACGCAACTGGAGTTCCAGGATCTGGGCTGCAGCCTCAAGGCTTACCGTGCCAGCGTGCTCAAGCGTGTGAGCCTTTATGGCGAGATGCACCGTTTCATCCCCGCCTGGATGGCCACGGTGACCTCACCCGCACGCATGGCCGAGGAGCCCGTGAGCCACCACGCCCGCACGCGAGGCGAATCCAAATACGGCATCTCGCGCACCTTGCGTGTCGTGCTGGACCTCTTGGCCGTCAACTTCTTCCTGCGCTTTTCGGGTAGACCCGGCCACTTCTTCGGGGGAGTGGGCCTGGCGGTCGGCCTGGTTGGCGGCATGATTCTGGGTTATCTGGCCGTGCTGAAAATGCTGGGCCAAAACATTGGAGGACGTCCTCTGCTGTGGCTGGGCTTTTTCTGCGTGCTGGGTGGCTTGCAGTTCCTCACCACGGGCGTGCTGGCGGAGTTGCTGATCCGCATCTACTACGACCGTGGCGAGGTGGCGCCGTATCACACCAGCGATGCGCCCAAGCTGTCCGCCGATACCGCCTGGCACCGGCCGCACTGACGTTGTTTGTTGTTGTCACTGACCACACACCATGAATCAACCCACGAACGCATTGGTTGTCTCTTCGGGCACGCCACCGGTTGCCAAACGCCCTTCCGGGCAGCAGCGCTGGCCTCGCATCTGGGGCCCGCGCATGTGGAAGCTGCTGGCGCTGACTGCGGTGCTGTTCGTCTACCGATTGTGGGTGATCCAGCACTCGGGCATCTCTTTGTTCTTCGATGAGGCGCAGTATTGGGACTGGTCCAAGCACCTGGCCTGGGGCTATTTCTCCAAGCCGCCGCTGATCGCCGGCTTGATCTGGTTGAGCACGACGCTGTTCGGTTCCAGCGAGCTGGGCGTCAAGATGATCGTCATGCTGCTCTACCCAGCCACGGCTTTGTGCATGGTTGGGCTGGCTCGGGCACTGTGGCCGACCAGCAGTGGCGTGCGCACCGGCATCGTCGCAGGCGCCTTGTTCATGACCATCCCCATGGTGGGCTTGATGGGCCTGTTCGCCTCGACCGACGCACCACTGATCCTGTGCTGGACGCTGGCCTCATGGGCCCTGTGGCGCGCCCAGGTCACCAACCGCATCGGCAACTGGGTGTGGCTGGGCGTGGCCTGTGGTGTGGGCCTGATGGGCAAGTACACGATGGCGGCCTTTGCCTTGACCGCCATCTGGACCTTGTGGGCCGTGCATGGCCCGCAGCGGGGCATCTTACGTCCTGGCCCCTGGGTCGCGGCCATCGTCGCGGCGGCCCTGCTGTCACCCAATCTGATCTGGAATGCCGAGAACGGCTTTCCCACCATGCAGCACACGGTGGAGCTGACGGCTCAGTCTGACCGCTCTGGCGGCATCATGCCCACCTTGGTCTTCCTGGCGGGTCAGGTGCTGATGCTGGGCCCTGTCGCCGTGATCGCGGGCCTGTGGCTGTTCAAGCGCACGCCAGTGCCCAATGGGCCCAACACGGCACCGAACAGCCAGTGGGCCTCGTCGAGCCAGATGATGCCGCCCAGCCAGTGGAAGAACTCCGCGCAAGCCACACTCTCCAGCCAGCCGGGCGGCAACGCCGATGGCACGCCTGCCAAACGCCCTGTAGTGCGCAACTCGGCGTATTACCTGGCCTCGGTGTCGAGCTACCGATTCCTGTGGGCCATGAGCGTGCCGCTGGAGGTCATCGCCATCGTGCAGGCCCTGTATGCCGATGCCCATGTGAACTGGGCCGCACCGTCTATGGTGGGCTTCACCTTGCTGATTGCCTCGCGCCTGAGCCAGCCACTGGTGCCGCTGGCTGCACCGCGCCACAATCGCTGGCTGACGGCTGTGCTCGTCACCAACCTGCTGCTGACCGGCATCGCCCTGCACATGCGGGACTTCGTGGGACCGACCCTGCCCTCCAAGTACGACGTGCTGGTGCGCATGCGCGGATGGCATGAGGCCTTCGCCGATCTCGCACCTGAGCTGGAAGACCCCGTGGTGACAGGCCTGCCCGTGTTGACGGACACACGTCTGTTCATCACCGAAGCCGCCTACTACTGGCGCCGCCACAATGTGCAGACCTTGATGTGGAACCCCAAGGGCTCGCGCCAGGATCACTACGAGATGACACGCAGCCTGCCCAACAAGGTGGGCGCCGATGTCATCTTGCTGACCAGCAACCCCAAGCCCGATGAGGTCACCAAACGCTTTGCGATCATCCGCCCCCTGAAGTCAACCAAGATCGCCGTGGGCCCCGACCGCAATGTGGAAATGCACCTCTTCTTCCTGCGCGGCTTCCTGGGTTATGACCAGAAGACCTACCTGGAACAAAGCGGTGCCGACAAACCACCCTCAGCTGATGAACAGTGAGATGCAAGGCCGTTCGCAGCGTCATCGCGTAGAAGATGATGATGCCGAGCGGGTGGAAACCCGCTTGATCTGGGCAGGCTTTTTTTTCGCACTCGCCGCCTTTGCAGCGCTCCCGGGGCTGGACCTGCTGGTATCCGTGAACTACTACAGCGCCGCACATGGCTTCTTCCACCGCCATGACCCGCTGGTGCTGGCGCTCTACGACTGGACACCCTTGATCGGCCGTGCGCTGGTCGTGCTGATGGCTTTGGTCGCCTTGCTGGCGCCGTTGATGGCCATGGGGCTGGAGCAGCTGGGCCGTGTAGCCTGGGCGAGCTATTGCAAAGGCCCATTACGGCATGCCGCCACCGTGGCCTTTTGCTGCGCTCTGCTGGGCAATGGCCTGGTCGTTGAAGGTGTCTTGAAGGGCTTCATGGGCCGGCCTCGCCCGGTGCAGGTGGTGCAGTTCGGTGGCACGGACGCCTACCACGGCCCCTTCGTGCGTGGCGAAGACCCGGGCAACCACCGCAGCTTCGTCAGCAGCCACGCCGCTGCGGGCTTCGCGCTGATGAGCCTGGGCCTGACCTGCGGCCCCGTCTGGCGGCGTCGCTGGCTCTTGATCGGCACCGTGGCCGGTGGCGTTGTGGGCATGGGGCGCATGATGCAGGGCGGCCATTTCCTGAGCGACATCATCTTCGCCTTCTATGCGATATGGTTATCGTGTGAGCTGGTAGCCTGGGTCGACCGGCGACGCCTTGCCCGCTCCGCACCCGTTTGAAATCATGAGTTCCGTCAACACCGCCTCCCCAACCGCACCTCAGTCCGTTTCGTACGACTACGACCTGCAGGACGCCACCGGCGCCACCTGTACGGCGCACGCCTGGGCCAAGGTGCCCGCGCCCTTGAGTGCCGAGGTCAAGACCGATGTCAAAGCCCGCATCAAGGCCTTGCTGAAAGCGCGCAACGCCGTGCTCGTGGCCCACTACTACGTCGATGGCGACCTGCAGGACCTGGCCATGGAGACCTGCGGCTGCGTGTCGGACTCTTTGGAGATGGCACGCTTTGGCCGCGACCACACCGCGCAGACCCTGATCGTGGCGGGCGTGAAGTTCATGGGCGAATCCGCCAAGATCCTCAGCCCTGAAAAGCGCGTGCTGATGCCCGATCTGGACGCCACCTGCTCGCTGGACCTGGGCTGCCCTGCCGAGGACTTCATCGCCTTTTGTGATGCCCACCCTGATCGCAAAGTCGTGGTGTATGCCAACACCAGCGCCGCCGTGAAGGCCCGTGCCGACTGGATGGTGACGAGCTCGTGCGCCCTGTCCATTGTCAAGCACCTCAAAGACCAGGGCGAGAAGATCCTGTGGGCACCCGACCGCCACCTGGGCCGCTACATCCAGAAGGAAACCGGCGCCGATATGCTGATGTGGAACGGCGCCTGCATCGTGCACGACGAGTTCAAGGGCCTGGAGCTGGACCTGCTCAAGAAGGACCACCCCAAGGCCCTGGTACTGGTGCACCCCGAGTCGCCCGAGAGCGTGGTGGCCCAGGCTGATGTGGTGGGCTCGACCTCGCAGTTGCTCAAGGCCGTGGTCGAATCCAACGCGCCTGAGTTCATCGTCGCCACCGACAACGGCATCCTGCACCGCATGCGCCAGATGGCGCCCAGCAAGGTGCTGATCGAGGCGCCCACCGCCGGCAACAGCGCCACCTGCAAGAGCTGCGCGCACTGCCCCTGGATGGCCATGAACGGCCTGCAAGGCGTGCTGGACTGCCTCGACCAAGGCACCGGCGAGATCACCGTGGACGAAGCCATCCGCGCCAAGGCCCATGGCTGCATCGACCGCATGCTGGACTTCGTGGCCCAAAACCCTGCCGCCATCACCAAACCCGCTCAAGGCTTCGTGCCCCATATCGGCGCAGCCTGATCGACCTTCGCTTTCCCTTTGCCATGTTTGACCACAACGAGACCCTGCAAGAAGCCCGCGAGCGCAATGTGCGCGATGCCCTGTTCGAGGACGTGGGCGTGTGCGACTGGACGGCCCAACTGGTGCCTGCTAGCCAGCGCGTCAAGGCCCGCCTGATCGTGCGCGAAGCGGCCGTGCTGTGCGGCCGTGATTGGTTCGAAGCCTGCCTGTCCCAGCTCGACCCCAAGGCATCGATCAAATGGGCTTATGACGAAGGCGCGCTGATGGCGCCCGACACCGAGGTCTGCCTGATCGAAGCCGATGCGCGCGCCGTGCTCACAGCCGAGCGCCCTGGCATCAACTTCCTGCAGACGCTCTCAGCCGTGGCCACACTGACCCACCAGCACATGAAAGCCATCGAAGGCGCCTCGCCCAACCCGCGCGGCTGCGTTGTGCTCGACACCCGCAAGACCCTGCCCGGCCTGCGTCTGGCGCAGAAATATGCGGTGCGCATCGGTGGCGGCGCCAACCAGCGCCTGGCCTTGTACGACGGCATCCTGATCAAGGAAAACCACATCGCCGCGGCGGGCAGCGTCACGGCCGCCGTCCAGAACGCGCAGGCCTTGGTGGCAGCCCAGCCTTCACCGCAACGCGAGCAGATCACGATCCAGGTTGAGGTGGAGACGCTGGACGAGCTGCGCGAAGCCCTGGCCGCCGGCGCCGTCAGCGTCCTGCTGGACAACTTCGATTACGACATGATGCGTGCGGCCGTGGCCATCAACAAGGAAGTGGCCAAGGGCGAGGCCCTGCTTGAAGTCTCCGGCGGTGTGACGCTCGACCAGTTGCGCGACATCGCCACCACCGGCGTGGACCGCATCTCGATCGGCAAGCTGACCAAGGACGTGAAGGCCGTGGATTTCTCACTGCGCGTGCTGGAGCGCGTCGGCTGAACCCTCCAAAATTTCACGCCACAGTAAAGCCGGTTTACGCCACACTGACGCCACGATGACCGACTTCACGACCCTGCACAACTACTACGAGAAGCAAGTGGTGGACATGGTGCTGGACCTGGCACCCAACTACCCGCTTCTCAAGAAGGACCACTTGCCGGACGTGGCCTGCGTGGCGCTCAACCGCCTGCCGCCGCGCTACATCCGCCACCAGGTGGACCTGGCCTTTCACATGACCGAAAAAGAGCGCCAAGACAGCGAGCAGATGATCCAGGACTCGGTGAAGTTCGCGTTCGAGTTCGTGCAGGCGCGCTATGCGATGCGCGCGCGGAGATGAGCCCACCCCCTACGCGCTTCGCGCGCCCCCTCAAGGGGGCACTACCAGCAGACCGGCGGAGCCGGATCTGCGGTAGTCGCTGGGTCTGGGCAGCGTACTGGTGACGGCTGGCGCCAGGCCAGATCGCCTTCAAGGCAGCCAGGCGTCCTTCTTCTTGGGCTTCTTGCACAGGATCGTGGGGAAGCTCACCGGCAGCGTGCGCGGGTAGTCTCGGCTGAAATGCAGGCCCCGGCTTTCCTGGCGTGACAGGGCCGAGCGCACGATCAGCTCGGCGCAGTCGACCAGATTGCGCAGCTCCAGCAGGTCGCGGCTGACGCGGAAGGCGGCGTAGTAGTCGTCGATCTCATTGCGCAGCAGCTTGATGCGGTGCAAGGCCCGCTCCAGGCGGCGCGTGGTGCGCACGATGCCCACGTAGTTCCACATCACCAGGCGCAACTCGTCCCAGTTGTGGGCGATGACCACTTCCTCGTCGGCATCGGTGACCTGGCTTTCGTCCCAGGCCGGTACATTGGGTGCACTGGCCGGGATCTGGCCCTGGATGTCGTCGGCGCAGGTGCGGCCCAGCACCACGCATTCGAGCAGCGAGTTGCTGGCCAGGCGGTTTGCGCCATGCAGGCCGGTGTAGGTGGTCTCGCCCACGGCATACAAGCCAGGCAGGTCGGTGCGGCCGTGCAGATCGGTGACCACGCCGCCGCAGGTGTAGTGGGCCGCCGGCACCACGGGGATGGGCTGCTTGGCGATGTCGATGCCCAGCAAGAGGCAGCGCGCATGGATGGTCGGGAAGTGCTCTTGGAGGAAGGCCTCGCCCAGGTGCGTGGCATCGAGCCAGACGTGGTCGACACCGTGCTTCTTCATCTCAAAGTCGATAGCGCGCGCCACGATGTCACGAGGTGCCAGCTCGCCCCGCTCATCGTGCTCGGGCATGAAGCGCGTGCCATCGGGCAGCTTGAGGATGCCGCCTTCGCCGCGCAGGGCTTCGGTGATCAGGAAGCTGCGCTCCTGGGGGTGGTACAGGCAGGTCGGGTGGAACTGGATGAATTCCATGTTGCCAACGCGGCAACCCGCACGCCAGGCCATGGCGATGCCGTCGCCCGTGGAGGTGTCGGGGTTGGTGGTGTAGCGGTAGACCTTGCCGGCGCCGCCCGTGGCCAGCACGACGGCCGATGCAGCCAAGGTCTCGACACGATGGGTTTCGATGTCCAAGGCATAGACCCCGTGGCAGCGCTGGACGTCCTGATGCTCTTGCTCGGATTTCCGCAGGTGGCGGTTGGTGATCAGGTCCACCGCCATCCACTTCTCGCGCAGGGTGATGTTGGGGTGCTTCTTGACCTCGGCCAACAACACGTCATGGATGGCCTTGCCGGTGGCATCGGCGGCATGCGCAATACGACGCACGGCATGGCCGCCTTCACGGGTCAGGTGCAGGCCCAGCGGGCCATCGGGGTCTCCAGAAAATGGCACGCCACGGGCCACGAGCCATTCCACGGCTTCGGCGCTGTGGCGAGCAATGAACTCGGCCGCACGCTCGTCGACCAGGCCTGCACCGGCTTCCTGGGTGTCCTTGACGTGAGAGTCGATGCTGTCGTCGCTGCCCAGCACGCCCACGATGCCACCCTGCGCCCAGGCCGTGGCGGCTTCTTCCAGTTGACGCTTGGCCAGCACGATCACGGGCTGCGTTTCTGCCAGATGCAATGCGACCGTCAGACCGGCCAGACCGGCTCCGATGATCACCACGGGCAGGGACGAATCCGATGGGGCAGACGACATAGGTTTCAACTCTCGGTCTCGGGGACAGCGTGAGGCGCGATTCTATCCCCGGCCCCTTTGCCCTGGGGCTGCCTGGGCGACAAGCAGGGCATCAAGTATTGACGTGGGCCAATCAGGGCGTGCAATGGTCTGCCCCACAGTAGCGCTGGCAGAACGCGCACCCCCACACCGGCAGCCACGAGGGGAAGTTGTAGTACCGCCGGTTGACCTCGCCCATCACCACGCGCTTGTAGATGTCATAGTGAAAGTTCACGCCTTCAACGGCATAGAAGGTCGCGCCGTCTTGCTGGAAGGTCAGCAGGCGGACCTGATCGAAATAGGGCTGGTATTCGTCCACCGAAGGCTTGCGCGTGACCATGACGCGGATGGTCTTGCCCTCGAATCGGCTGTAGTCCACGATAAGGTCGTCTTGCCGGGCGTGCACGCTGCCCAGGCCCAGCACCGGCATGTGCCGCTTATCGGCATAGCCAAAGATGGCCGCCGATGAATAGCCGTTGGACGCGAGCACCACGCCAGGCGCCCTCACCTGCCGCACCATCTGCTCGCTGCGGGCCGCCTCCACCAGGCGGTGGTAGTACTTGAAGTGCTGCCATTGATGCAAGCCCAGCACGGCCAGCGCCAGCGAGGCCAGCAGGTGCAGCAGCAGGATCACAGCGAGACCCTTGGCCGTGGCGGCCAGCATCCTGCCATCAGGCAAGGCCAGCGCGAACAGCACGAAGATGAAGGGGTAGAATCCCATCACCCAGTGCAGGCCAATGACCTTCTTGGCGGACATCAGGCCAAACAGCAGCAAAGGCACCAGGGCCACACAAGTCAGCAGGGCATGCCGGCGCGCCGTCAGCATCAGCTCGCGTCGATAGCGCCAGCCCACCCACATCAACACGGGGCTGATGAGGTAGGCCATCATGCCCACATAGCTGATCACCGTGTTCCACGAGGCCACCGCATCCTCGTTGCGATTGAACAGGTTGAACATGATGTTGGTCCAGCAATGGTTCAGGTTCCAAAGCACATTGATGAACACGGCCGGCAAGGCACACAACACCATGAGCACGAAGCCACGCCAATGGCTTCTCGCAAACAAGGCGAAGTACACGAGGTAGGCGATGCCCAGCAGCACCGCGAAGTACTTGGACAGGAAGGCCAGGCCCATGAACAGGCCACTGAGCGCATACCAGCGATGCAGCAACCAAGACTTTGCGCCTTGTTGAGCCACCTGCTCTGCACGCACCATGGCCGCAGCAGACCATGCCGCCCATAGAATCAGGGGCGAGTCGGTGGCAATGAGGGCATTGAGCCAGTTCACCGGCGCCAGCCAGTACAGCAACACAGCCCAGGCGGCGCGCTCGCGGCTGACCGGCGACCAGGCCCACCACATGGCCCAGCCCACGCCTAGCGGCAGCAAGGTGGCCGGCAAACGCACAGCCCAGGCCGCATCACCGAACAAGGGGCGCACGGCGGCAATCCACCAGGCCACCATGGGCGGGTGATCGTAATAGCCGTAGTCCAGGAAGCGCGCCCACCAGTAGAACAAGGCCTCATCGCCGGTCAGGGGCAAGGCTGCCGATACCCAGGCCCGCCAAGCCAGAGAGCCCAGGGCCACCAGCCACAGCCACTGGCCAGGCATGCGCAGGTCGGGCGAATCAGACAGGGCGCGATTAGGGGTGAACGAGGCAGACGTCATAAGCCCCGCGATTCTAGGCGCCCGGGCCTAGAATGCCCGCGAGACAGGCCGCCCTCAGGCAGCCCGAAAAGGACGCACCATGCGCTGGCAAGGCAACAGAGAAAGCGACAACGTCGAGGATGTCCGTGACGACACGGGCGGTGGTGGTGGCCCCGGCATGTCGTTTGGTGGCGGGCGAGGCATCGGCCTGGGTTCGGTCGTCATTGCCTTGGTGGCCAGCTACTTCCTAGGCGTGAACCCGATGACGGTGCTGAGCTTGTTGAGCGGCGGAGGCGGCAGCACGCAGCAGGCGCCCATGAACTCACCCCAGCCGCGGCACGCACCCGCCAACGACGAGCAGACCCGCTTCGTGCGCACCGTGCTGGCCGACACCGAAGACGTGTGGCACCAGGTCTTCAAGGAACTGGGCGGCGATTACCGCGACCCCAAGCTCGTGCTCTTCAGAGGCGCCGTGCCCACTGCATGCGGACGCGGTGAAGCGGCCACCGGCCCCTTCTACTGCCCGGGCGACCAGAAGGTCTACATCGACCTGGGCTTTTACGACATCCTGCGCGAGCGCCTCGGTGCACCAGGCGATTTCGCCCAGGCCTATGTGATCGCGCATGAGGTCGGCCACCACGTGCAGAACCTGCTGGGCACCTCGGCCAAGGTGGATGCGATGCGCCAACGCATGAGCCAGGTCCAGTACAACGCCTTGAGCGTGCGCCTGGAATTGCAAGCCGACTGCTATGCCGGCGTGTGGGCCAACCGGGCGCAGAAGGCCCGCCAGATCATCGAGGCTGGCGACGTGGAGTCGGCCTTGCACGCCGCATCCCAAATTGGCGATGACACCCTCCAGCGCAACAGCACCGGCCATGTGTCACCGGAAACGTTCACGCACGGCACCAGCCAGCAACGGGTGAGCTGGTTCAAGCGCGGCATGGACAGCGGCGACATTCAGCAGTGCAACACCTTCGGCAAAGAGGCCGTCTGAACAGGGTTATTCAAGCCCATGGCGGCAGGCTGCAAACGAAGCCGGCACCATCGCCACTCACCTCACTGACAACAACGGAGACAAGACGACCATGCAAGCCTGGACCTGCACCGACCTGAGCGGCCCTGACGCCCTGACCTGGCAGGATAGCCCCACGCCCGAGCCCGGCAAGGGTGAAGTCCGCGTGGCCATCAAGGCCGCCAGCCTGAACTTCCCGGACCTGCTCATCGTGCAGGGCAAGTACCAGATGCGCCCGCCCCTGCCCTTCGTGCCCGGCGCTGAGTTCGCAGGTGTGATCGAGGCCGTGGGTGAAGGCGTCAAGCACCTGGCCGTGGGCACCCATGTGGCAGGCTTTGCTGGCGTTGGTGGGTTTGGCACGCACACCGTGGCACCGGCCGCCGTGCTGATGCCGCTGCCTCCGGTGTTCTCATTCGAAGACGCCGCTGCCTTCCTGTGCACCTATGGCACCACCTACCATGCGCTGATGGACCGCGCTGCCTTGAAGGCTGGCGAGACCGTGCTGGTGCTGGGCGCGGCCGGCGGCGTCGGCACGGCGGCCATCCAGATCGCCAAGGCCGCAGGCGCCAAAGTGATCGCCGCCGCGTCCAGCGACGAAAAATGCCAGCTCTGCCGCGAACTGGGTGCCGATGGCACCATCAACTACAGCAAGCAGAATCTGCGCGACGAGCTCAAGACCTTGACCGAGGGCAGGGGCCCCGACGTGGTCTATGACCCGGTCGGCGGCAACCTCACCGAGCAGGCCTTCCGCTCCATCGCCTGGCGCGGCCGCCACTTGGTGATCGGCTTTGCCAACGGCCCCATCCCCGCCCTGCCCCTCAACTTGCCCCTGCTCAAGGGCGCTTCGGTCATGGGCGTGTTCTGGGGCGAGTTCGCCAAACGCGAGCCGCAAAACAATGCCGCCTGCCTGATGCAGCTGGCCGCCTGGTACATGGAGGGCAAAATCAAACCCGTGATCGAGCACAAGCTGCCCATGTCGCAATTGAAGGAAGCCTTCGCGCTGATGGGCTCGCGTCAGGTGCGCGGCAAGGTGGTGCTGGTCAACGGCTGATCAAGCCATGGCAGGAGTTGAGGTATGAGTGATCCGAGCAAGACTGATCGGCGTGATGAGCCCTATGTGCCACCCGCCATTTGGACCTGGGAGCAGGACAAAGGCAATGGTGGGCAGTTCGCCAACATCAACCGGCCGATTGCCGGTGCCACCCATGACCAGGCGTTGCCCCTTGGCAGGCACCCCTTGCAGCTCTACTCGCTGGCCACGCCCAATGGCGTGAAAGTCACGGTGATGCTGGAAGAGTTGCTGGCGCTGGGTCACAGCGGCGCCGAGTACGACGCCTGGCCCATCCAGATCAACGACGGTGAGCAGTTCGGCAGCGGCTTTGTCGAGGCCAACCCCAACTCCAAGATCCCGGCGTTGATGGACCACAGCGGCCCTGCGCCCATCCGTGTCTTCGAGTCGGGCGCCATCTTGCTGTACCTGGCCGAGAAGTTTGGCGGCGCCTTTTTGCCCAGCACCCAGCCGCAGCGCGCCGAGTGCCTGTCCTGGCTGATGTGGCAGATGGGCAGCGCGCCCTTCCTTGGCGGGGGCTTTGGCCATTTCTACGCCTATGCGCCCACCAAGATCGAGTACGCCATCGACCGCTATGCGATGGAGGTCAAGCGCCAGCTCGATGTGCTTGACCGCCGTCTGGCCGACAGCCCTTATCTGGTGGGCGAGGACTACACCCTCGCCGACATCGCCGTCTGGCCCTGGTATGGCGCGCTCGTGCGAGGCCTGCTTTACGACGCAGGTGAGTTCCTGCAGGTGCAGTCCTACACCCATGTCGTGCGATGGGCCGAGCTGATTGCGCAACGCCCTGCGGCCAAACGAGGCCGCATGGTCAACCGCACCTGGGGCCCCGAGCACAGCCGCCTGCCCGAGCGCCACGACGCCAGCGATTTCGACAAGGTCCCGAAAGCCCTCTGAGCACCCTAACCGCACCATGAGCCTCATCCTCTACGACTGCACCTCCGCCCCCAGCCCGCGCCGCGCACGCATCCTGCTGGCCGAGAAAGGCATTGCCCATGAGACCGTGCAGATCGACCTGCGCCAGGGCGAGCAGCTCAGCGAGGCCTATCGGCGCATCAACCCACAGTGCACGGTGCCCGCCCTGCGCACGGAAGAAGGCCTGATCCTTGCCGACAACGCCGCGATCACGGCCTACCTGGAAGCGCGCTTTCCAAACCCGTCCATGCTCGGTGAGACGCCAGCCGAAAAGGCCGAGATCGCCAGCTGGAACTGGCACATCGAGTTCGATGGCTTGCTGGCCATCGCCGAGGCCCTGCGCAACAGCACGCCGGCCATGGCCAACCGCGCGTTGCCTGGGCCGGTGAACTACGCACAGATCCCAGAGCTGGCCCAGCGTGGTCTGGCGCGCGTTCAGCAGTTCTTTGCCGATCTCAACGAGCGCTTGGGCGGGCGTGCGTTCATCGCCGCCGAGCGCTTCAGCGTGGCCGACATCACGGCGGTGGTGGCCGTGGACTTCGCCCGCATCGTGAAGGTCAAGCCGGGTGAGGCGCACCCGCATCTCATCAGGTGGCGCGAGGCCATGGCGCAGCGGCCATCCATGTCGCTATGAAGTCGCTGTAGGCCGCCCAGGCTGTCAGTTCAGCCGGCATCTTGCGCCAGCGCCCACCTCACGTGCTCTTCGACCAAAGAAACATCCGTTCCAGGTGAAGGCGCATCCAGCCAGCGCCGCAAAGCCACCCGTATCGCCGCTGTGAGCGACGTATCCGGAGACGAGCGCAAGGCATTGCCCATCGCCACGGCCACATTGCGCTGCCAGCGCGCAAAGCCAATGCGCCTGATCGGGCTGCCTTCGGTCAAGCGCAGGAAGGTGGCCTCGTCCCACTGCCAAAGCGTGAGCAGTTGAGGATCCGAGAGGGCAGGCCGCACATCGAAATCGCGCACCACAGCCCGCTGCGCAAACTTGTTCCAGGGGCAGACCAGCTGGCAATCGTCGCAGCCATAGATGCGGTTGCCCATCAGCGGACGCAACTCAAGCGGAATCGGGCCGCCGTGCTCGATCGTGAGATACGAGATACAGCGGCGCGCGTCCACCAGCTTCTCGTCCACGATGGCCTGGGTCGGGCAGATGTCGATGCAGGCCTGGCAGGCGCCGCAATGCGCGCTTTCTGGCTCGGTCAAGGGCAAGGCCAGGTCCACGAAGATCTCGCCCAGAAAGAAGGTCGAGCCCGCCTCGCGCGACAGCAACAGCGTGTGCTTGCCCCGCCAGCCCAGGCCGCTGCGGCTGGCCAGCTCCACCTCCAGCACCGGTGCCGAGTCCGTGAACACGCGGTGCCCGAACGGCCCGATGCGCTCGGCCAATCTGTCGGCCAGCTTCTGCAACCTCGTCCGCAACACCTTGTGGTAGTCCCGGCCGCGGGCATAGGCCGACACGGTGGCCGCGCCAGGCTGGGCCAGGCGATCCCATTCGATGCGTTGCCAGCCCTCAGGCAAGGTTACCGGCAGGTAATCCATGCGCGCCGTGATGACCCGAACGGTGCCTGGCACCAGCTCCGCAGGACGAGCCCGTTTGAGGCCATGCGAGGCCATGTAATGCATCTCACCGTGGAAACCACGCGCCAGCCAGGCCATCAAAGGGGCCTCGGCACTTGACAAATCGACATCAGCTACGCCAATCTGAGAAAATCCCAGTTCTGTTGCCCATTGGCGCAAGTCCGCCATGACCTCCGCGAGGTCGGCCGCCCGGCCAGATTCGCCATTCGAGGGTGACTGAAGTACATGACGCATGTGACGATCGTAGCAAGCCTGCCGGCTCAACCGCCCATCGTGGCGCGCGACTTCATCTGGACGGATGAGGCCGCCTGCGCAGCAATGGCCGCTGAACTGGCCAGCACGCTGAAACCCGCCCTGCTTGGCGGCGCTTCGGCCTATATCGAATTGCATGGCACCCTGGGCGCGGGCAAGACCACGTTCACGCGCCACCTGCTGAGGGCACTGGGTGTGCAGGGCCGCATCAAGAGCCCCAGTTATGCCGTGGTCGAACCGCATGATGTGCCCGGCATGGCCATTCACCATTTTGATTTCTACCGCTTCAATGACCCGCAGGAATGGGAAGACGCTGGCTTTCGCGACCTGTTTGCCGCACCGGGCCTGAAACTGGCCGAATGGCCCGAAAAGGCCGCCGGGTTGCTGCCGCGCGCGGATTTGCAGCTCCACATCCAGCCCTCGGCGCAAGATAACGAGCAGCGGAGCGTGCACATCGAAGCCTTCAGCGCGACGGGCCTGCAGGCTTTGCAGGCCTTGCAGCCTGCCTCGGCGAGCGAACCAGCAGGAGTGAGCGCCCATGGTTAAGTCGCATCAGACCCAACGCCGCCAGTTGCTCAAGCAGGCCTTGGGCGGCACCCTCATCATGGTGCTGGGCCCCAAGGAGCTGGCCTTCGGTGCGCAGCTCGTGGCCGTGCGCGTGTGGCCTGCGGCCGACTACACCCGTGTCACGCTGGAATCGGACGTCCCGCTCAACGCCACCTTCTTCTCGGTGGCCAACCCCACGCGCCTGGTCATCGACATCGACGGGCTGGAGCTCAGCCCGCAATTGCGCGAGCTGGTCAGCAAGGTGCGCTCGGACGACCCCTTCATTGCCGGCGTGCGCGTCGGGCAGAACCGGCCCAAGGTGGCCCGCTTGGTGCTGGACCTCAAGCAGCCCATCAAGCCGCAGGTCTTTGGCCTGGCGCCGGTTGCGGCCTACCAGCATCGCCTGGTGTTCGACCTCTACCCCACCCATGCGCCCGACCCCAAGCTGGCGCTCCAGGTGCCGACCGCTCAAGCGGCTCCGGCTCAGCCTGCCACAGGTGGCAACGGTAACGGCTCTGGCACGCCGTCGAACAACGGCGGCGCTCCTTCTGCAGGTGCGAATGGCAATGGCGCAGGCACAAGCGGAAGCCCTGGCGCCTACATGTCGGCCCCTGGTACCAGCGGCAGCTCGTCTTCTGCGCCCGGTCTGGCAACGGGTGAGGCCGCCCGCCCGGCTGTGCCCAATGCGCAGTCCAGCCAGGCCGCCGACGCCATGAACGACGCCCTGGGCGATTTCATCGGCAACCTCAGGCAGCGCAACACGGCCCAGTCCGGCTCGGCGGCCGGCGACAAGGCCGTGGCCAAGGCACCCGGCGCGCGACCTGGCAACGACCGGATCCTAGCCGACAAGGGCGCAGACAAAGGATCAGATAAGGGTGCTGACAAGGGCGACAAATCCGCCGAGGACAACGCCCCGCTTGGCAATGCCAAGGCCGGTGCGCAGCGCTTGGTGATCGTGGCACTGGATGCCGGCCATGGCGGCGAGGATCCCGGTGCCATCGGCCCTAGCGGGCTGTACGAAAAGGACGTGGTGCTGAACGTGGCCCACAAGCTGCGCGCGCTGATCAACAGCCAGCCCGGCATGCGGGCCATGCTCACGCGTGAGTCGGACTACTTCGTGCCCTTGCACGAACGGGTCGTCAAGGCACGGCGCGTGCAGGCCGACCTCTTTGTCTCCATCCATGCGGACGCCTTCATGAACCCGCGCGCGCGCGGCGCCTCGGTCTTTGCCCTGTCCGAGAACGGCGCGACCAGCGCGGCCGCACGCTGGATGGCGCAAAAGGAAAACGCCTCCGATCAGGTCGGCGGCGTCAACATCAAGAACAAGGACGCGACCGTGATGCGCGCCATGCTGGACATGTCCACCACCGCGCAGATCAAGGACAGCATCAGGCTGGGCAATGCCGTACTGGGCCACCTGGGCAAGATCGGCCGGCTGCATCGGGGCAAGGTCGAGCAGGCCGGTTTCGCCGTGCTCAAGGCGCCGGACATCCCCTCGATCCTGGTGGAGACGGGTTTCATCTCGAACCCCGAAGAAGAGTCCAAGCTGCAAGACGAGGACTACCAGAACGAGCTGGCCGACGCGCTGCTGCAAGGCATCCAGCGCTACTTCGCCAAGAACCCGCCGCTGGCGCGCAACCGCGCCCTGTAAGCGCCCTGTAAGCGCCTTTTAAGCTGGCTGCGCTACTGACGCACCAGCCCCGCACCCATCATCAGGCCGCCTGCACTGCTTCAGCCTTCTTGCGTCCCGCACGCCAGGCACCGTAGATGGCAACCAAGCCAGGAATCAGGATCATCGCCCAGATGATCTTGTCCAGATGGGTCTTGACGAAGGGGATGTTGCCAAAGAAGTAGCCCGCCAGCGTCACGCCCACGACCCACAGCGTGCCGCCGGTCACGTCATAGAAGGTGAACTTGCCACGGCTCATCGCCGACACACCCGCCACGAAGGGCGCGAAGGTACGCAGGAAGGGCATGAAGCGCGCGATCACGATGGTGATGCCGCCATAGCGCTCGTAGAACGCGTGGGCCTGCTCGAAGGCCTTCTTGTTGAAGAACTTGGATTGCTCCCATTGGAAGACCTTCGGGCCCATCTTGCGGCCGATGGTGTAGTTGCTCTGGTTGCCGATGATGGCCGCAGACGTCAGCAGGCCGATCGACAGGGGCAAGCTCATCATGCCCAGGCCGCACAGGGTGCCCACCACGAACAACAGGGAGTCCCCAGGCAGGAAGGGCATGACCACCACACCCGTTTCCACAAAGATGATCAGGAACAGCAGCGCGTAGACCCACAGCCCGTGGTCTTGCACAAATGCCATCAGGTGTTTGTCGACATGCAGGATGAAGTCGATCAGAAAGTGTGCGATGTCCATGGCGGCGCATTATGGACGGGTTTGTTGACAGCCCCTGCCCCCCACTCCCTCAGGCGAGGGCTCCTACAATAGGGGGATGACACCCGAGCCCGCCCGCGCCCCCGACATTCCGGACACTGCGCCCGAGCCTGGCCACGCCGCCCCGCGACGCCACATCCAGGAACTCCCCGACGAACTGGTCAGCCAGATCGCCGCTGGCGAGGTGGTGGAGCGCCCCGCCTCCGTGGTGCGTGAGCTGGTGGACAACGCACTGGATGCGGGCGCGACCCAGATCACCGTCAAGCTGCTGGCCGGCGGCGTGCGCCAGATCCTGGTGGAAGACGACGGCTGCGGCATCGCCGTGCCCGAACTGCCGCTGGCCTTGCGTAGGCATGCGACCAGCAAGATCCGCTCGCTTGACGACCTGGAGCACGTGGCCACCATGGGTTTTCGCGGCGAGGCCCTGGCGGCCATCGCCTCGGTATCAGACACCTCCTTGTCCAGCCGCACGGCCGAAGACGCCCATGCTCACCGGCTCGATGCGCGCTCCGGCGAGCTGAGCCCGGCAGCCCGCGCCGTCGGCACCAGCGTGGAGGTGCGCGAGCTGTTCTTCAGCACACCCGCACGTCGCAAATTCCTCAAGAGCGATGCCACCGAGCTGGCCCACTGCCTGGAAGCCGTGCGGCGCCACGCCCTTGCGCGGCCCGACGTGGGCTTCAGCGTGTGGCATGAAGGCAAGCTGGTGGAGCAACTGCGCCCCGCCACGCCCGCGCAGCGCCTGGCCGATGTGCTGGGCGACGAGTTCGTGCGCACCAGCCGCGAGGTGGAGCTGCGCCTGGGGCCGATGCGCGTGCACGGGCGCGCCGGCCTGCCCGATGCCGCCCGCTCGCGCGCCGACTGGCAGTACTGCTACGTCAACGGCCGCTATGTGCGCGACAAGCTGCTGGCGCACGGCGTGCGCTCGGCCTATGAAGACGTGCTGCACGGCTCGCGCCAACCCACCTATGCCCTGTTCATCGAGATCGCGCCCGAGCTGGTCGATGTGAACGTGCACCCGACCAAGATCGAGGTGCGCTTCCGCGATTCGCGCGAGGTGCACCAGGCCGTGCGGCGTGCGGTCGACAACACGTTGGCGCAATCGCGTGCGGGGCAGCCTGATGCGGCCTCGGGTGTGCCCTCGGTTGCGGATGCGGCCAAGGACAGCGCCAAGCCCTCCCCCCCCGTGAGCACGGACGCGACGCCACCCGTTCCGACACAGCAGACCCATCTGCCATGGACGCCTCGCGTGCAGGACAGCGCGCCCGAGCGCCGCTGGGCTGGGTGGCCTGGTCAGGCAAACGGACCGGTGCAGGCCACGGTGGTATCGACCTCGTCGGCTCCCGATGCGTCTGTCCCCGATGTCTTTGCCGGACTGAAGCTGCCGCGCGTGGTGGCGTCTGCCGAGTCCATCGATGGCACCGAGGTGGCCGAACGCGAAGGCAGGCCCTTGGTCGCCAATTCGGCCCCCATCGACAAGCTCGACGACAGCCAGGAATGGCCCTTGGGGCGTGCTGTGGCACAGATCGGCGGCATCTACGTGCTGGCCGAGAACGCCAAGGGCCTGATCATCGTGGACATGCACGCGGCCCATGAGCGCGTGGTGTACGAGCGGCTCAAGGCCCAGTTGGCGCATGAACGCCTGGAGAGCCAGCCTCTGCTCATCCCCTTGACCTTCGCGGCGAACCCGCAGGAAATGGCCACGGCCGAAAGCCAGCGCGAGGCCTTGATGTCCTTGGGCCTGGATGTGGATGCCATCGGCCCGGGCAAGCTGGCGGTTCGTTCGCTGCCCATGGCACTGGCGCAAGCTGATGGTGTCGAACTGGCCCGATCGGTGCTGGCCGAACTGGCTCAGCTGGATGCCAGCGACGTGATCAAGCGCGCACAGCACGAGCTGCTGGCCACCATGGCCTGTCACGGCGCCGTGCGCGCCAACCGCCGTCTGACCCTGACCGAGATGAACGCCTTGCTGCGCGACATGGAGGCCACCGAGCGCGCCGACCAGTGCAACCATGGCCGCCCCACCTGGCGACAGCTCACGCTCAAAGAGCTGGACGCCCTCTTCCTGCGCGGCCGCTGACCTGCCCGCCTCTGCTGCTCTTTTATGACCGAACGCAAGAAACTCAGCCTCAACAAGGCTGCCCAGCCCACCACGGACACCCCTGGCCACGCGCCTCGCAAGCCGCCCGTGCGTGGCTCGGGCACGGCCCCACGCAAACGCATGAGTGCGGCGGAGGCGGCGCAAGCCCGTGAAGAGTCTGCGGCACGCCCCAAGGTCGACCCATGGTCGGAGGAGCGGCGGCACACCGAAGAGCCGCACCGACCGACACGCGCACCGGCATCGGGCGCGGCACGGGGTGACGCCGCCGAACGAAGCACACGTGCGCCGTCACGCGGACCGCAAGCCGAACGAGCACGCACCATAGATCGACCACAGGCCGCAAAGGAAGCCGCGCCGCGCCGCGACCACCGCCGCGCCGATGGCCGCACGGCGCCCCGCCCCGCACCCACATCATCCACGGCACCCGTCACCCCACGCGAAGACGACGGTCGCCTGCGCCTGTCCAAGCTGATGAGCGAGCAAGGCCTGGCGTCGCGCCGCGAGGCCGATGAGTGGATAGAGCAAGGCTGGGTGCGCGTCGATGGCGAGGTCGTCAGCGAACTGGGCACGCGCGTCTTTCCTCACCAGACCATCAGCATCGACCCGATGGCCCGCACGCAGCAAGCCCAGCGCGTCACCATCCTCATCCACAAGCCCATCGGTTATGTGAGTGGCCAGGCCGAAGATGGCTATGAACCCGCCGTCGCCTTGATCAAGCCCGAGAACCGCTGGCGTGAAGACAAGCTGCCCATCCAGCTCACACGTGGTCACTTGAAGAACCTCGCGCCCGCAGGCCGCCTCGACATCGACTCCACCGGCCTGCTCGTGCTCACGCAGGACGGCCGCATCGCCAAGCAGTTGATCGGCGAGGACTCCGGCATCGAAAAGGAGTACCTGGTGCGCGTGGTCTACTCGGCGCAGCCGGAGGCCGAGAACGTGTCGGCCGTGGTGCCGCCCGAGGCCATCGAGGCGCTGCGCTTCGGCCTGGAACTCGATGGCCGCCAGCTCAAGCCGGCGCAGGTGTCCTGGCAGAACGAACAGCAGCTGCGCTTCGTGCTGCGTGAGGGCCGCAAACGCCAGATCCGCCGCATGTGCGAACTCGTCGGGCTCAAGGTGGTGGGGCTCAAGCGCGTGCGCATGGGCCGCATCACCCTGGGCAAGCTGCCGCAAGGGGAATGGCGCTTCCTGAGGCCTGATGAGCGTTTCTGATCACCTCGCCGGCACCTCCCTGTCCAAGGCAGCACCGCATACGCTGCCGGACTGGATCGTTGTCGCGGCGCTCGGCATGCTCACCGGCCTGCAACCCGTCACCACCGACCTGTACCTGCCCGCCTTGCCGCAGATGCAGGTGGCGCTGGGCCTGAGCCTGTCGTCGGCGCAATGGACGCTGTCCGTGCTGATCCTGGCTTTTGGCATCGGCCAACTGGTGTGGGGCCCCATCTCTGATCGCGTCGGCCGCAGGCCCGTGTTGCGCTGGGGCCTGAGCCTGTACGTGCTCGCCAGTGTGGCCGCCATG
This sequence comes from Burkholderiales bacterium, assembly GCA_003963115.1. GTDB lineage: Bacteria > Pseudomonadota > Gammaproteobacteria > Burkholderiales > Burkholderiaceae_C > Aquabacterium. Next base: position 98,126 of record RXJQ01000006.1, on the reverse strand, counting down.
CTGGCCCAGGATCTGCCGGTGATGATCGCCGCCCGCATCGCGCAGGGTGTGGGCTTGTCAGCTTCGGTGATGTGTGGCCGCGCCATGATCCGCGACCTGTATGTGCCCGAAGACGGCGCCCGCATGATGGCGCGCGGCATGTCAGGCCTGGGCGTGATCGCCCTGCTGGGCCCCATCCTGGGCGGGCTGACCGCCACCTACCTGGGCTGGCGCGCCACCATGAGCATCCTGGCCATCTTTGGCACCGTCATCCTGGCCTTTGTCTGGCTCAAGCTGCCCGAGACGCTGCCCGCTTCACGGCGGCAGGCGAGCCTGCATTGGGGCGAGATGGCGCGCAACTGGTGGGACATCGCCAAACACCCCACCTTCAGGGCGCACACCCTGCTCACCTCCTCGACCTATGGCGGCCTGTACGTCTATCTGGCGCTGTCGTCCTTCGTGTTCATCAATGTGCTGGGCGTCAGCCGCACCCTCTATGGCCTGACCATGGCCAGCATCTCGCTGGCCTATCTGGGCGGCACCATCGCGTGTCGGCGTCTGCTGCCCACCCATGGCCTGACCGGCACCGTGAGGCTCGCGGGCTGGTGCTCGCTCACAGGCGGGCTCATGCTGGTGTCGATCTCGTTGGCGCAATGGGTGATGGGTCATCCGCCAGCCGCATGGACGCTGCTGCCCGGCATGTGGGTCTATGCCTTTGCGCACGCCACGCACCAGTCCTGCGGGCAGACAGGCGTGGTCTCGGCCTTCCCCGCGCGGGCGGGCGCGGCCTCGTCCCTGTCAGGCTTCATCCTGTCGGCCATGGCCTTCCTCATCGGCATGTTCTTGTCGATGTGGACGGCCATGCCCGGCTGGGCCGCCACCATCCACCCGCTGACGCTCAGCATGGGTCTGGGCGGGGCCATCACGGCCTGGGTGGCCCTGGGTCGCGTGCAGCGTGATGGGCATGTGGGGCTTGGCGCATGATTACCGCGTCAGCTCCGAAAACAGCCGCCACCTGGATCCTGGCCGGGCCCACGGCGTGTGGCAAGACCGCCGCCGCCCTCGCTCTGGCGCAAGAGATCGCCATCGAGGTCATCAGCGTGGACTCGGCTCTTATCTACAAGAGCATGGACATCGGCACGGCCAAACCCAGTGCCGAGGAACTGGCCGCCGTTCCGCACCACCTCATCGACATCCTCGACCCCACCGAGACCTACAGCGCTGCGCGCTTTGTACAGGACTGCAAGCGGCTGATCGGCGAGATCCGCGCGCGAGGCCGCACGCCCTTGCTCGTGGGCGGCACCATGCTCTACATCAAGGCCCTGCTGGACGGCCTCGATGACTTGCCCTCAGCCGACCCGGCCATCCGCGCCCTGCTCGATGCCCAGATGGCCGAGCGAGGCAGCGCCGCCCTGCACGCTGACCTGGTCAAGGTCGACCCCATCACGGCCCAGCGCCTGGCCCCTGGTGACACCCAGCGCATCCAGCGTGCGCTGGAGGTCTGGCACAGCACGGGCAAGCCCTTGTCGAGCTTTCACAAGCGTGCTGCAGACAAGGATCGCCCAAGCGACGATGCCATCCTGGTCTCGCTGGAGCCCATCGAGCGCGCCTGGCTGCATGAGCGCATTGCCTTGCGCTTCGAGCTGATGATGCAAGCCGGTTTCATCGAAGAGGTGATGCGCCTGCGTCAGCGCCCCGATCTGCACGTGGGCCTGCCCTCCATCCGATGCGTGGGCTACAGGCAGGTGTGGGAAGCCCTTGACGCGGGGCTGGACCTGAGCCAGCCGCAGGTGCTCAAGGCTGTCATGGACAAGGGCATCGCGGCCACGCGCCAATTGGCCAAGCGCCAGGTCACCTGGCTGCGCAGCATGCCTCAGCGCATCGTGGTGCCGGCGGACCGGCCAAGTGCCCTCGATGCCGTGCGGCAGGTCTTCATCGCTTCTTGACCTGCATCGTCGGCAGCGCCGTACACCGGCTCAGTGTGCGCCACCCGCATCCACCGGGCCGGCCGTCTTCTTGGGCTTGGCCAACCACACGATCGGGATCAAACAAAGGAACAGGAAGGACGAGGCCAGATAGACATCGTCGGCTGCCCGCGTGAAAGCCTGCTGGTCGATCAGGCGTGTGATCTGCGTGGCCGCCTGATCGAAGCTCATGCCGATGCCCATCAGGCCATTGAAACTGTCCATGGCCGGGATGTCGGTGCGTGAGATGTTCTCGACCATGTGCACATGGTGCAGCGTGGCGCGGTTCTCCCAGATGGTCGTGACGGTGGATGTGCCCATGGCACCCGCCGTGATCCGCACGAAATTGCTCAGGCCCGATGCCGAGGGGATGCGGTCCGGCGTCAAGCCATTGAGCGTGATGGCGCTCAAGGGGATGAAGAAGAAGGCGATCGCACCGCCTTGCAAGATGGTCGGAATCAGGATGGTGTTGAAGTCCGCCTGGGTGATGAAGTGCGAGCGCATCCACATCACCAGCCCGAACCCGGCAAAGGCCACGGTGGCCAGCAGACGCGGGTCCACCTTGCTCACGTTCTTGCCCACGATGGGCGACAGCAGGATGGCCAGCAAGCCCACCGGCGCCACGGCCATGCCCGCCACCGAGGCGGTGTAGCCCATGTACTGCTGTAACCACAAAGGCAACAGCACCACATTGCCAAAGAACAGGCCATAGGCCACGGACAGCGCCAGCACACCGAAGAGGAAATTACGCGAGGCGAACAGGCGCAGGTCCACCACGGGGTGCTCTTGCGTGAGCTCCCAGACGATGAACACCACGAAGCCGATCAAGGCGACCAGCCCCAGCGCCACAATCTGGCTGCTCTCGAACCAGTCCAGCTCCTTGCCCTTGTCCAGCATGATCTGCAAGGCGCCCACCCAGATCACCAGCAAGGCCAGGCCCACCGTGTCGATTGGCAGCTTCTGCGTGGGCGTCTCGCGCTTGGCATAGATGCGCCAGGCCACGAAGGCCGCCCCCAAGCCCACCGGCACGTTGATGTAGAAGATCCAGGGCCAGGACATGTTGTCGGTGATCCAGCCGCCGAGCAAAGGCCCGGTCACCGGTGCCACCAGCGTCGTCATGGCCCACATCGCCAAGGCCATGCCGGCTTTCGAGGGCGGGTAGCTGCTCAGCAGCAAGGTTTGCGACAAGGGGATCATGGGCCCTGCCACCAGGCCCTGCAACACGCGAAACGCGATCAGCATCTCCAGCGACGTGGCCAGGCCGCACATCCATGAAGCCAGCACGAACAGGACGACGCTGGCCGTGAACAGGCGCACTGCCCCAAAGCGCTGCGTGAGCCAGCCGGTCAAAGGCACCGCAATGGCGTTGGACACACCAAAGCTGGTGATCACCCAGGTGCCTTGCGTGGGGCTCACGCCCAGGTTGCCGGCAATGGCCGGCAGGGACACATTGGCAATCGACGAGTCCAGCACGTTCATGAAGGTGGCCAAGGACAGGGCCACCGAGCCCATGATGAGCTCGCCGCCTTGCAGCGGCTTGGGTACGTGCGAAGGCGCGGCACTCAATTCAGGCTCCCGTGTTCACACCACGCGCGGCACCGACATGGACCGTGTGGCCCAGGTTGGTCGAGATGATGCGGTCCACAAGCTGGTCGGCATCCTTTTGCAGGTTGTCGAACACGGTGGTCTGTGCCACAGCCTGCGAGCGAGGCGTCTGCGCCAGCATCTGGCCATCCTGCTTGCTGACGTCGACCTCCACATCCATCGACAGGCCCACGCGCAGCGGGTGCGCCTTCACCTCATCGGCCTGCAGGGTCACGCGAACGGGCACGCGCTGCACGATCTTGATCCAGTTGCCCGTGGCGTTCTGCGCGGGCAGCAGCGAGAAGGCCGCGCCAGTACCGGCCCCCAGACCAGACACGGTGCCGTGGTAGACCACCTTCTGACCATAGACGTCGGCCGTCAGGGTAGCGGGCTGGCCAATGCGCACACGCTGCAACTGGCTTTCCTTGAAGTTGGCGTCCACCCAGGGCTGGTCCAGGGCCACCACGGTCATCAGCGGTGAACCCGCCTGAACGCGCTGCCCAACCTGCACACTGCGCTTGGCCACATAACCGTCGACCGGCGCCACCAGGGTCACACGCTTGAGCGCCAGATAGGCCTCACGCACACGGGCCGCAGCGCGCTGCACATTGGGGTGTTGCTGCACCGACGTGCCTTCGGTCAGCGACTGGTTCGATGCCAGTTGCTCACGCGCGGTAACCAGCGCCGATTCGGCTGCGGCCAGCGCGCTGCGTGCCGCCGTCAATTGCGACTGCGCATGGGTGAACTCTTCCTTGCCGACGGCGCCGCTGGCCAGCAGGGGCGCGCGGCGGTTGACATCGTCTTGCGCGCGGGCCACTTCGTTTTGCGCCTTGCTGACATCAGCTTCACGCACCTGGATCTGGGCCTGCAGGCTGCCGTTGTTGGCAAACAGGGTGCGCACCTCACGCACGGTCTGCGCCAGCTGGGCTTCGGTCTGGTCCAGCGCCACTTGCGCGTCCACGGCATCGAGCTTGATCAGCAACTGGCCGGCCTTGACCACATCGGTGTCATCGGCCTGGATGGCCAGCACCGTGCCTGAGACCTGCGGCGTGATCTGGACCACATTGGCCTGCACATAGGCGTTGTCCGTGTGCTCGTAATGGTTGGCCACGAGCTCATAGTAGGCACCATAAGCGGCACCGCCCAGCAGCACGACAGCGGCAATGGCGGTGAGGGCCTTCTTGCGGGGATTGGGTGCCGTGCTGGCGTCGTTGTCAGCAGCAGCTGGCGTGTTGTTCGTGGTGACGTCGTTGCTCATGAGCGGTCTCCAGCCTGGGTCGTACCCGGCTTGTGATCTTGAGAAGGCGAGGCGATGGCGGCGGAGAAAGAAGGCGATTGCAGGCTGCCGCCCAGGGCCCGAATCAGGTTGAACTGGGTGTCCAGCGCGCGGGCCTGGAGGTCCACGGCATTGCGACGCTGCGCCAGCACGGCGGACTCCGCGCTCAGCACGTTCAGGCAGCCACCCAACCCAGCCTGGTAGCGCTCGCGGGCCAGCTGGTAGGCGGCCTCGGCGCTTTGCTGAGCGGCCTGCTGTTCCTGCCGCTGACGCGTCACCGATTGCGTGGAGGCGATCTGGTCAGCCGCTTCCTGCACGGCCTGCAGCACGGTCTGGTTGTAGCTGGCCTGAGCAGCGTCCTGCTCTGCCACCTTGCCCTGCAGATTCGCGCGACGGCGGTCACCGTCGAACAACGGCAGGTGGATCGCCGGCATCAGGCCCCATTGCAGGCTGCTGGCCTTGAGCAACTGCTCCAGCCCGATGGCGTTGTAGCCCGCGTAGCTGACCAGGTCCACATCGGGGTAGAACAGCGCGCGTGCCGCGCTCACCTGCTGACCAGAGGCCTCCACGCGCCACAGGGATGCCATGACATCGGCACGGCGAGCCAGCAAGTCCACGGGGATGCGGTCAGGCATGGGCTGGGGCTGAACAGCCTCCAGCTTGACCTGCAATTGGTCAAGCGCACCAGGGGCCTGGCCTGTCAAGGCGGCCAGCGCATGCCGTGTCAGCGTGATCTGCTCGTCGAGCGCTTCGATCTGCAAGCGCACATCGGGCAAAGCGCCCTCGCCCTGCTTGAGCTCCACATTCGTGTCCAGACCAGCCTGCACGCGCTGCTTGATCAGCGAGAGCATCTCCTCACGCTGAGCCAGCGTGCGGACACTCACCTCGCGCTGGGCTTGCAATCGCCCCAGTTGCAGATAGGTGCGCGCCACTTGCGAAGACAGCAGCAGGCGCGCGGCCTGCAAGTCGGCACGGGCTGCGCGGCTTTGCCCCACGGCCGATTCCAGCTCGGCGCGACGCTTGCCGAACAGGTCCAGCTCCCAGCTGCCCTCCAGTTGCAAAGTGCCCGAGGTCCATTGCGAACCAGCCAGAGGCGGCGGGTACATGCCGTGCGTGGAGAAGCGCTGGCGGTCCACCTCACCCGAGGCCTGGATCTGCGGTAGATCGTTGCCGCGCGCATAGGTCTCAGCCGCGACCGCGCGTTGCAGACGCGTCTGCGTGACGAGGATCGAGGGGTTGTCGCCCAGGGCCTGCTTGATCAGCGCATTGAGCTGCGCATCGCCATAGGCCTCCCACCAGATGGTGGCCTGCTCGGACGCATCCGTGGCGGCTGCGGCCTGCACGCCCAGCTTGTTGGTATCCAGCGCATGCACGCTGGGCTGCACGTCCTGCTGCGTCGAGCAGGCAGCCAGCGCGGTCAAAGCCAAGGCGGACAGGCGCCACAGCCACGGGCCATGGCAGCGTGAAGAATGGTCAGACATGGGAATGGTTCCTGTGGCAATCTCGTTGTTCACTGCGCGCGTTGCTCGGCCTCGGCCGCTTCGCGCATGGCTTCCGCATTGGCCAGCAGCCGCCGCAGGAAGCCCATCAAGGTCTGCCACTCTTCCTTGGTGAACCCATCGAGCAAGCCGTTAGAGACATCACACAGCACGCCAGGCACAGGCGCGATGGCAGCATCGCCCTCCGGTGTCAAAGCCAGATGCACCACACGGCGATCTTCCGTCGAGCGCTCGCGCTTGCACAGGCCCTTTGCCTGCAGGCGATCGAGCGTGCGCGTCAGGGCGCCGGCATCCAGCTGCAGTTCACGAGACAACTCGGCCAGCGTGTTGCACTCGCCCTTGCTGATCATGAACATGGGCGTCCACTGCGCCTGGGTCAGCCCGACGCTGTCCAGGCGCTTGTCCACCATGCCCACCATCAACTGGACGATGCGGCGCATCAGGTAGCCGAAGCTGTTTTCACGCACCCAGTTGCCCCGGACATAGATCGCCGCCGTCGGGTCGGACGACGGATTGACCTGGCCCGGTGAATCGGGTGTGTCAGCAGTAAAAGTTGATGAATCAGCCATGGTGTTGAATATAATTGCCTAAGCAAATATTGTCAAGGCATGATAATGGGACATCCTCCACGAACATGGTCTTGCGTTTCGCCTATGTCCAGCGCGCCCAGCCGTCAGCCGCCTACCGGCCAATCCGTCAGATCACTCCAGTCGCTCAGGCCCTTCCTACAGCCCTACAGGACACGCATCGCCATGGCGCTGGTCTTTCTGCTGCTGGCCGCCCTGACCACGCTGGTGCTGCCCATCGCCCTGCGCACCCTGATCGACCGGGGCATGGTGTCGCCCGACCCCGGGCATCGCGTCATGGCCCTGCAAGAGCACTTCCTGGCGCTGTTTGGCGTGGGCGTGGCCCTGGGCGTGTTCTCGGCCTCGCGCTATTACTCGGTGACCTGGCTGGGTGAGCGCATCACCGCGGACATCAAGAGCGCCGTCTATGGCCACGTGCTCAAGCAAAGCCCGCAGTTCTTCGAGACCACGCAAAGCGGCGAGGTGCTCTCGCGCCTGACGGCCGACACCACGCTGATCCAGACCGTGGTGGGCACCAGCGTCTCCTTGGGTCTGCGCAACGCCATCATGGCCGTGGGCGCGCTGATCATGCTGATTGTCAGCAACCCCTATGTGATGGCGCAGGTGCTGGGCGGCCTGGTGCTCGTCGTGCTGCCGGCCGTCGCCTATGGCCGCCGCGTGCGCAAGCTCTCGCGTGCCAGCCAGGACCGCGTGGCGGATTCGAGCGCCATCGCCGCCGAGGTGCTCAACGCCGTGCCCGTCGTGCAAAGCTACACCGCAGAAGGCCGCGAGGCCACGCGTTTTGCGCAAGCCACCGAAAGCGCCTTCAAGACCGGCGAGCGCCGCATCCGCGCGCGCGCCGTGCTGGTGGCCTTCATCATCAGCGCCACCACCGGCGCCCTGCTGTGGGGCCTGTACCAAGGCACACAGGCCGTGCTGGCCGGCAAGATCAGCGCGGGCCACATGGGCCAGACCGTCGTCTACGTGATCCTGCTGCTGAGCGCGGTGGCTGGCCTCTCCGAGGTCTATGGCGACATCCTTCGCGCCGCCGGCGCTGCTGAGCGCCTGATGGAGCTGCTGTCCGCCCAGTCGCCCATCCAGACACCTGAGCATCCCCGTGCCCTGCCTTCACCCCGAAGTGGCTCCAGTCTGAGCCTATCGAACGTGAACTTCCACTACCCGTCTCGCCCTGGCCAGACCGCACTGGATCACATCAACCTGCAAGTGCGACCTGGCGAAACCGTGGCCCTCGTGGGCCCCAGTGGCGCAGGCAAGAGCACCGTCTTCCAGCTGCTGCTGCGCTTTTACGACCCGCAGTCCGGCCAGATCGAGCTGGACGGCGAGCCCATCACCCAGCTGTCACTGGAGGACCTGCGCCAGCGCATCGGCATCGTGCCGCAAGACAGCACCATCTTCTCGACCTCGGCACTGGAGAACATCCGCTATGGCCGCCCAGGTGCCAGCGATGCAGAAGTCCACGCCGCCGCGCGCGCGGCCCATGCGCACGACTTCATCTGTGCACTGCCCGAGGGCTACGACACCTTCCTGGGCGAGCGCGGCGTGCGCCTGTCAGGCGGGCAGCGCCAGCGCATCAGCATCGCGCGCGCCATCCTCAAGAACGCCCCGCTGCTGCTGCTGGACGAAGCCACCAGCGCCCTGGACACCGAAAGCGAACGCGCCGTCCAAGCTGCGCTGGAAGAAGCCATGAAGGACCGCACGACCCTGGTCATCGCTCACCGCCTGAGCACCGTGGTCAACGCCAACCGCATCATCGTGCTGGAGGCCGGCGGCATCGTCGACCAGGGCACGCATGCGGAACTCATGGCGCGAAACGGGCTCTATGCCAAGCTGGCCGCGATGCAGTTCGACCAGATCGAGTCGACCCCAGACGCGCCACCGCCCCAAGCCTTGTCAGCCTGATCAAGGGCCTTTGCGTTGAACTCCCCATGCGCCTGTGGCGCGCTTTCACACCCGAGCATGACCTCATACCTCAGCACATCCAAACCCGTTCATACACTTGTGATTTCGGCCCTCTGCTCAGCAGCCCTGCTGAGCGGCTGCGCCAACATGGATGAAACCCAGCGCGGCACCGCACAGGGCGCCGCCATCGGTGCCGTCGCGGGTGCCGTGATCGGCCAGGTCGCGGGCAAGAACGCCGCAGCCGGCGCGGCCATTGGCGGCATCGCCGGCGCGGTGGCCGGCAATGTCTGGTCCAAGCGCATGCAGGCCCAGCGCGAAGCCATGGAGCAGGCCACACGCGGCACCGATGTCGAAGTGACCCGCACCGCCGACAACCAGCTCAAGGTCAACATCCCCAACGACATCTCGTTCGACACCAACAGCGCCGCCATCAAGCCCGAGTTGCGCTCGGTGCTTGCCACCTTCGCCGAAGGCCTCAGCCGTGATGGCAGTGGCCTGCATGTGCGCATCGTGGGCCACACCGACAGCCGCGGCTCCGAGGCCATCAACAACCCGCTGTCCAAGGAGCGCGCCGACAGCGTCAAGGACTTCCTGGTTGACCGCGGCGTACCGGCAGCCCGCATCGAAACCATCGGCCGTGGCGAACGCGAACCGATCGCCAGCAACGAGACCGCCGAAGGCCGCGCCAAGAACCGCCGTGTGGAAATCTTCCTGCGCGACCCCGAGCAGAAGTCCTGATACCCCACACATCCACCCAGGCAGCCGGGAAGAGATAATCCCGGCTGTTGTCATTTTGGAAGGACGCCCCCGGTGAGCCGCCCCATTCGCAGCCAATACGAAGACTTCATGCGCCTCGTCCACACCACAGGCGTGCTCAAGACCGACCGCACCGGCACCGGTACGCGCAGCGTGTTCGCCCACCAGATGCGTTTCGACCTCAGCGAGGGCTTCCCGCTGGTGACGACCAAGAAGGTGCACCTCAAATCCATCATCGTCGAGCTGCTGTGGTTCCTGCGTGGCGACAACAACGTGAAATGGCTGCAGGAACGCGGCGTCACGATCTGGGACGAATGGGCGCGTGAAGACGGCTCGCTCGGCCCCGTCTACGGCGTGCAGTGGCGCAACTGGCCCAAGCCCGACGGCAGCCATGTCGACCAGATCAGCGAGGTCGTCAAGCAGCTCAAGACCAGCCCCGATTCGCGCCGCATCATCGTCAGCGCCTGGAACGTGGGCCTCATCGAGCAGATGGCCCTGCCGCCCTGCCACGCCTTCTTCCAGTTCTACGTGGCACCCGCTCAAGAGCCTGCAGGCAAGCCCAAGCTCAGTTGCCAGCTCTACCAGCGCAGCGCCGACATCTTCCTGGGCGTGCCCTTCAACATCGCCAGCTACGCGCTGCTCACGCACATGCTGGCCCAGCAGTGCGACATGGATGTGGGCGACTTCATCTGGACAGGCGGGGACTGCCACATCTACAGCAACCACACCGAGCAGGTCGAACTGCAACTGAGCCGCACGCCCTACCCCTACCCGGTGCTCCACATCAAGCGCAAGCCGGCCTCGATCTTCGATTACGAATACGAAGACTTCGAGGTGCTGGAGTACGAACACCATCCGGCCATCAAGGCGCCTGTTGCCGTCTGATTGTCACTCACACCTTCACATGAGCACGCTCAGCCTGATCGCCGCCGTGGCCCGCAATGGCGCCATCGGCAAGGACAACGCCCTGCTCTGGCGTCTGTCGGAAGACCTGCAATTCTTCAAGCGCACGACCATGGGCTGCCCCGTCATCATGGGCCGCAAGACCTATGAGTCCATCGGGCGCCCCTTGCCCGGACGTCGCAATATCGTCATCACACGCAATCCACAATGGTCGGCGGCCGGTGTGGAAAGCACCGATTCCCTGCCGGCTGCCTTGGCCCTGCTCACAGATTCGGCCAACAAGGCTTTCGTGATCGGCGGCGCGCAGATCTATGCAGAAGCTTTGCCCTTGGCCGATGAGATCGTGCTGACCGAGATTAACCGCGACTTCGAGGCCGATGCCTTCTTCCCAACCTGGGACAAGACCGCGTTCACCGAAGTCTCGCGCGAAACCCATCATGCTCCGGCACCCAACGATTTCGACTACGCCTTCGTGATCTACCGACGTCGTTGAGCCACCCATCCACAAGCCACAAAACACGAGGTATCGCCATGTCTGAAGATGGATTTCACGTTCACGGCCCACATGACCATGCGCTTGAGCACGCGGCCGAGCACGGCGCGCACCACGAAGAAGAGGGCATGGCAGGCCAACTCGCCGTGATCACGGCCATCCTGGCCACGGTAGGGGCCCTGTTTTCCTACATGGGGGGCGCCACGCAGGCCAATGCAGGCCTCTACAAGAACAACGCGGCCATCAAGAAGACCGAAGCGTCTGACCAGTGGAACTTCTACCAGGCCAAGAGCAGCAAGCAAAGCATGGCCGAACTGGCCGCCGTGCTGGTGAGCGAAGACAAGCGCGAGTTCTACAAGAAGGAAGCCGAACGCTACAAGACTGAGAAGGCCGAGATCCAGAAGGATGCACAAAAGCTCGAAGCCGAATCCAAAGAGTGGGACGAGAAGAGCGAGCTTCAGATGCACGAGCATCATCGCTGGGCACAGGCCACGACCGTGCTTCAAGTGTCCATCGCTCTGGCGGCCATCGCCTTGCTGACCAAGCGCCGCTGGCTCGAATGGGGCACCCTGGGCCTCGGTGGCGTGGGCATTGCCCTGGGCGCCCTCGCCTGGTTCCACATCTGATTCAGGTGGAGAGGTCCACAGCCTCCTGCGCCATCACGCAGAGCCGGTCGCTCGATCCGGCTCGGACTGGGCGGGCCGCACCGGCTCCAGCCGCGCCAGATAGCCCTGCGCCAGCGTCCCGTACAGCGGCCTGCTGATCAGGCGCGAGATGCCGCTGGCCACCAGCGCACAGGCCATCAGGCTGAGCACCATCGCGTGGCCATCCACCATCTCCATCACGATGATGAAAGAGGTCAGCGGGGCTTGCGTGGCAGCCGCCAGAAAGCCCGCCATGCCCAGCGCGATCAGCATGCTCAGGTGCGGGAACTGCAGAAGCTGCGCCACGTCGTTGCCCAGGGCCGCGCCGATGGCCAGCGAAGGCGCGAAGATACCGCCCGGCACACCGGACCAGCTCGTCAGCCAGGTCGCCACGAACTTGAGCAGCACGTAGATGGCGGGCGTGCTGGCGCCTCCTTCCAGCATCGTGCGGGTATGGGTGTAGCCGCTGCCGAAGGTCATGCCGCTGGTGACCACACCGATCCCCGCCACGGCCAGGCCGCACAGCCCTGCGAACAGCAGCGGACACCTGGCCCGCAGGCGGCTGAAGACATCGCTTGAACGGCCACTCAGAGAGGCGATCAAGAGCCTGGAGAAAAGGCCGCCCGCGACACCTGCCAGCACCGCCACCAGCAGGCCAGGCAGCAGCGCATCCCAGCCCAGGGAGGCCACGTGGATCACACCGAAGTAGGTCACATTGCCCTGGATGGACACCGACACCAGCCCCGCCAGCACGATGCCTGAGATGAGCAAGCCACTGCTGCGCTTCTCGGGTGATCGGGACAACTCCTCGATGGCGAACATCACGCCACCCAGCGGCGTGTTGAAAGCTGCCGCAATGCCGGCTGCGCCACCCGCCACGAGCAGGCCATGCTCCCCCATCACCGACTTGCGCGGCAGGAAGCGCCCCACCGCCGCCATCACGCCCGCGGCAATCTGCACCGACGGCCCTTCTCGGCCCAGAGACAGCCCTGCCAGCCCGCCCCAGCTGGTCAGCAGCAGCTTGATCGCAGACAACTTGATGGAGACGAGCTTGCCGCGCACCGGTGAATCGGTGGGCACCTCCAGCGCGGCCATGACTTGTGGGATGCCGGAGCCCGCCGCATTGGGTGCAAAGCGCCGCGTCAACCACACGATGGCCACCGCGCACAAAGGCGTCAACAGCAACGGCTCCCACCAGGCTTGGGCGAAGGCACGCGAGAAGAGCGCCATCGCGTGCTCGGTCAACCAGGTGAAGGCCACGACGACCAGACCGGCCAGCACCGCCGCCGTCACCACCAGCGCCCTGGACATCCAGATGCGCCAATCACTGAATTCCCGGCGCAACGCGCCCAATGGCTGATGATCCTGCATACGCTCCTCGACGTATGCAGGATACATGCCGATCAGGCGGCGAACTGTCCGGCCTTGAAATCCGCCACGGCCTGGAAGATCTCTTCCTGGCGGTTCATCACGAAAGGCCCGTACTGCGCGATGGGCTCGTTCAAAGGCTGCCCGGCGATCAGCAGCGCTCGCGTCTCCCCCTTGGCTTGCAGCACCACGCCATCGCGATCAGCCTGGTTTTTCAGGATGGCCATGCGCTGCACCGGCACCGCCGTCTCGCCGACTTGCACCTCTCCCCGGTAGACGTAGACAAAGGCGTTATGCTCAGCGGGCAGCCCCTGCTCGAAGCGCGCGCCATCAGGCAGATGCAGATCGAGGTACAGCGGCTGCGTGGCTTCACGTTGCACGGCGCCGGCCACGCCATGGCTCTCGCCCGCGATCACGCGCACCTTCACGCCCTCGGTCGTGGTGAACTCGGGGATGTCGCCACTCTGGATATCGCGGTACCAGGGCGCCGTCATCTTGTCCTTGGCAGGCAGGTTCAGCCACAGCTGGAAGCCTTCCATGCGGCCCTCTTCCTGCTCGGGCAACTCGGAGTGGATCACGCCGCGGCCGGCCGTCATCCATTGCACGCCACCGTTTTGCAGCAGGCCTTCATGGCCCGCGCTGTCGCGGTGACGCATGCGGCCCGCGATCATGTAGGTCACGGTCTCGAAGCCGCGATGCGGGTGATCCGGAAAGCCCCCGATGTAGTCCTCAGGGTTGTCCGTCCCGAATGCATCGAGCATCAGGAAGGGGTCGAGCCGGCGTTGCAGCGGCTGCGTGAGCACGCGGGTGAGCTTGACGCCGGCGCCATCCGAGGTGGCCTGACCTGCGATCAGGCGCTCGACTTCACGCGCCTGGGTCACGGCAGCGGTGCTGCTGCGGGTTGATGCAACGGTGTTCATGAGCTACTCCTTTGACGTGGTGTCAACGTGATGCGCCTGCCAGTATCAATCAGGCTGGGACAACCTCACCCAGCACGAGCTCGTCGATCTGGGCTTGGGCGTCGGCCAGACCATCCTGCTCGGCCTGCGGCCCCATGGCCAGGCCCTCGGCATAAACAAACTGCACATCGCTCATGCCCAGGAAGGCCAGCACGGTCTTCAGATAAGGCACTTGCGTGTCGGCCGGCGTGTTGCGGTAGCGGCCACCACGGGTTAGTGCCACGTAGACCTTCTTGCCCGTCAGCAGGCCGACAGGGCCCTTCTCGGTGTAGGTGAAGGTGACACGGGCTCGGGCGATGGCGTCGATCCAGTTCTTGAGCTGGGCCGGCACGCCGAAGTTGTACATGGGCACGCCCAGCACCACCACGTCGGCGGACTGGATCTCGGCGATCAGGGCATCGTCGATGGCGACACGTTCAGCCTGCTCGGCCGTGCGTTGTTCGGCGGGTGTGAACAGGGCTTGCAGCGCGGCTTCGTCCAACTCGGCCACGGGCGTGCGGCCCAGATCGCGTACGGTCACCTGGCCCTTGCCCTGGTTGCTTTGCACACGCTCGACGATGGCGCTGGCCAGTCGAGCAGAGTGCGAGGCGTCGGGGCGGGAGCTGGAGTTGATTTGCAGGATGTTCATGGTGGTGTCCTTCGGTCAGATGCGTTGTTGGCGCGTTGTCGATGGACTCACTGTAATTATCCCCAACAACATCCAGAAGACATCAAAATGGATAATATTGTTCCACCCAAGGAACAATATCCCGTATCAAGGGCCCGCTATGGACATCGAACCCAACGACCTGCTGCTCTTTGCCCGCGTGGTGGATGCCCACAGTTTCAGCCGCGCCGCAGAGCGCCTGGGGCTGCCCAAATCCACCGTGTCTCGGCGCGTGGCCGCCCTGGAGGCGCAATTGGGCGAGCGCCTGCTGCTGCGCACCACGCGCAAGCTCACCCTCACCGATTTCGGCCACACCGTGCTGGAGCACGCCCAGCAGATCGTGGCCGAAGTCGATGCTGCTGCCACACTCGCACAACATCGCCAGGCGCGGCCCAGCGGCCGCCTGCGGGTGACCATGCCCGCCGACTTTGCCAGCGAGGTGCTGGCCACGCCGATGGCCGAGTTCGTGCAGCTGTACCCCGCCATCTCGCTGGAGCTGGACCTCACTCCTCGCCGCGTCGACCTGATCGCCGACAACATGGACCTGGCCATCCGCATGGGCGACCTGCCCGACGACGCCTCACTGGCCGCGCGCAAGCTCGCTGTCTTCACGGCCGGCCTGTATGCCTCGCCGGCCTACCTGGCACAACGCGGTCACCCCTCCGAGCCAGAAGCCCTGATGGAACACGACGCCTTGCGCCTGCTGGGCCGCGATGGCGACGCCGTACCCTGGGTGCTGCAACGCGGCGCGGAACGCTGGGAAGGCATCCCGCCAGGCCGCGCCACGGCCAACTCGCCCGACCTGCTGATGCGCATGGCCCTGACCGGCGCCGGCATCACCCTGATCAGCGACTACTTCGCCGAAGCCCATGTGCGCGCGGGCACGCTGCTGCCCGTGCTGCCCGACTGGCGCCCGCCCTCAACCGATGCCTGGGCCGTGTTCCCGGGCCGACGCCTGATGCCGGCGCGCACCCGGGTGTTTCTGGACACGCTGCAGAGCAAGTTGTCGAGCACGCAATGCGAGGAGTATCAGGAGCGCATCGAGCAGACCTTGAGCCAGGCCAGGCAGGCGCTCACCAAACCCTGAGCTTCAGCCCTGATCCTTGTTCATGAGGTTGAAGATCGCCACGGCACTGATGCGCCGGCACTCTTCCCTGTCATGGATGTCGCTCGTGTCGAAGAAGTAGGCATATTGCAGGCTCTCTTCGGCCTGCTGCTCCACGATCTCCCAGGCCCGGCATGAGGCCGGATCAGAGATCTCGTCGCGCATGGCATCGCGCGCGGGCTTGGTGTCCAGGTACTCGGCCAGGGCCTCGCGGGTACGCGCATGGTGCACGCGATCAGGCAGGGGCAGACCGCTGCTGTGGTAGCCGCTGCACATGGCCTGCTCCAGGTCGTCGTAGACCTTGGCGCGCTCGGCCATCTCCTGCGCCTGGCGCACCGCGTTGTCGTGCTCGAACTGGCGCTGCCAGTCTGGCGCGCCCTTGGTATGCAGGGCGTTCTCGGCCTTGCGCATGCACTCGGCCTGACGCAGGCGCATCTCGTGCGCGAGCATGCCTGGCGTCTGGTTGATGGGGTTGTTGGGCACCTTGACGAACTCGCCGTCGTCAAGGTATTGGTAAGTCAAAGTAGGCGACTGCGCCGCATCCTCGCCCTCGGGCATCGCCAGCTTGTGTGGGCGGGTCTTGTCAATGCGGGCGGCACTGGTCATGACGGGCGAGACTGACATGTTGCTCCCTCTGGCATGGGCATATTCGGACTCTCGCAGCTTAGGGGAGACGCCCGGGCTTGTGGCCGCTACGCGCCGATGACAAGGCCACATTCGTGGAAAAGTACGCCCATTCCACGCCCGTGTCCAGCGAGATAATGCGCGGGCACCAGCCCTCTCCAACGCTCACCACGCCCATGAAACTCGCCACCTGGAACGTCAACTCCCTGTCCGTGCGCCTGCCCCAGTTGCTGGACTGGCTGGCCGCCAACCTCGTCGACGCGCTGGTGCTGCAGGAAACCAAGCTCACCGACGACAAGTTCCCCCATGCTGATCTGGAAGCCGCCGGCTACCAGGCGCAGTGGTTCGGCCAGAAGACCTACAACGGCGTGGCCCTGCTGACGCGCACGAACAGCAGCGACATCATCAAGAACATCCCCGGTTTCGCCGATGAACAGGCCCGCGTGATCGCCGGCACCGTGCACGACGATGCCCACGGCCCGGTGCGCGTGATCGGCTGCTACTTCCCCAATGGCCAGGCGCCGGACAGCGACAAGTTCGTCTACAAGATGAGCTGGCTGGATGCGCTGCAAGCCTGGCTGAAGCAGGAGCTGCAAGTCAACCCACACCTGGTCCTCATGGGCGACTTCAACATCGCACCCACCGACGCCGATGTCTACGACCCTGTGGTCTGGAAGGATCAGATCCACTGCACACCGCAGGAGCGCGCCCACTTTCAGCAGCTCCTGGATCTGGGCATGCACGACGCCTTCCGCCTGTTCGAGCAGCCGCCCAAGCCCTGGAGCTGGTGGGACTACCGCAACCTGGCCTTTCGCAAGAACCAGGGCCTGCGCATCGACCACATTCTCGTGAGCGACGCGCTCAAGCCCAAAGTCACCGCCTGCGTGATCGACAAGGCACCGCGCAAGAACGAGCGGCCCAGTGACCACGCGCCGGTGATCGTGACGCTGGGGTAAAGAGCGCGTAGGCCGTCATTCGCCAGTTGCTGAGCCTGATGAGGCTTATTTGCTGCTCATTTGCGGGCCATCGTGCAGGACTGGTCTGGCCAAGCCAAGCCGTCAGTGACTGCCCTATCAGGTCGCGCTAGCCGCAACGTGAGGTATTTGTTCAGTGCGGATTACCAGGGATTTCTGGCCATCCTTGACCTGTGAACAGCACGCTGTATGACATCGCCCCCATCTGCGCAATGGCATCGCCATGAAACCGAACGGCGCAAACATGTCACGCCAAATTCACCTGTGGTGACTAGGCTAGATGGATGTACCAGTCACTTCAGGCCTGTCGGGCGCTAGCTGCACTCATGGTGGTTTGCTTCCATGTCTGCGGCGATTTGCATCAAGACAAGTACCTCGGACATGCTGCAGACAGCATCGAACGGTTGATGTCGTTTGGCGATGCGGGTGTTCCGTTCTTCTTTGTACTCAGCGGCTTCATCATCACGCGCGTGCATCTGCGAGACTTCAATCGACCTGAGCGATTGTGGGACTATGCCTTTAAGCGTGCCGCGAGAATTTATCCAAGCTACTGGATCGTTTTCACCTTGGCCTATGCTGCGGCATGGACATCACCAACACTGCGCAATACGCTGCCCCAAGATGCGCTTACCTTGATCAAATCAGCTTTGTTGCTGCCACAGGATCCTGCGCTAACCGGCGGTACCGGCGCCCCCGTTCTGTTTGTAGCATGGACACTGCAATACGAAATGATGTTCTATCTAACGATGGGGCTGGCCATCATCCACCAACGTTTGCTTTGGCTACCTATCGGATTGTTCTTGTTGAATCAGCTTGGTCATGTTTTTGGCGAAGGCTATTTGCAAACATTCTTCGCCAATCAACGCATTTACCTGTTTGGCATGGGCGTGTTGCTCGCCTTGTTTTCGCACCATCGCTTGCACCTTCCCATGGCTTACGCAAGGGGTATCGCAATCACTGGGACCATTGCTTTCTTGGCACTGGCAAGCCTTGAAATATATAGCGGAGCCACTAGCGACCGAAGCGACCATGTTCTGATCTTTGGTGTGATCAGCACTGTGCTTGTACTCGGTCTTATTCGCATGGAAGACGCAGGGTGGAGACTGGCACCTGAGCATCTGCTGGTTCGTTTGGGTAACGCCTCTTATGTACTCTACCTGATTCACGTTCCTGTCATGTCCGTGCTGGTTAAAGCAGCCACAATGCTGTCAAACCACGTAGGGCAATTCGGGTTGCTGGGGGCAAGCTTGTCGGCTTTGATCTCCGTGATGACCTGCTGTGTGTTAGCTCTTGCTTTCCATAGCCAGATTGAGCGGCCACTCCTTAAGCGACTCAGCAATAGGCCCGTAGCGCTTGCAGCCTAAAGCGCGCGGATGCGTGACGTGTTTGTCGCCGTATACCCTTTGTTCGTTTCCATGCAGAAGATCAGGCAGTGGATGCTTGTCATGCACATTGCCCGCAGTCACCACCGCGTGGTGGGTCAGGCCGCTCTGGCTGTCCACACCGATGTGCAACTTCATCACGAAGTGCCAGGCGTTGCCTTACTTGGTCTGGTGCATCTCGGGATCACGCTTTTGCTCGGCATTCTTTGTGGAACTCGGAGCGCCGATGATCGTGGCATCTACGATGGTGCCTGTCTTGAGTTCGAAGCCACTGGCTTGCAGTACTTGCCCAACCTTGACGAATACCACCTCGCCGAGCGGGTGTTCGTTGAGCAAGCGGCGGAACTTGAGCATCGTGGAAGCGTCGGGTACCGGCTCCCTGCCCAAGTCGATTCTGGCAAAGCGGCGTAAGCTGATGCTGTCATGCAGGGCGTCTTCGCAGGCTGCGTCAGCCAGGTTGAACCAATGCTGAAGAAAATGAATGCGCAGCATGCGCTCCAAACCAACCGGCGGTCGACCGCCCACGCCCTTGGGGTAGTGCGGCTCAATCACTGAACAAAGCTCAGTCCAAGGCACAATCATCTCCATCTTCTGGAGAAACTCGTCGCGCTTGGTCGGGCGACTGTATCGCTGCAAGCCCGCCTCTTGATCCGCTGCCATCGCGAGGGTTTGCTGCTTCATATCGCCTCCTGTGTTGGAGCAAGGGCGTGCAAGTCCCACGCCAGTCAGTGGACCTTTTTCCGTGCATCCTTAGAGTAGGCGTCGCAATGGCGCTGGTAGCCCCCAGTTGGCCAGATCGGTCGTGGCCACCCAGCGCCCGGATACCTCGCGGGCCGACAAAGCCTTTTGCAGGGCCGCGGCAGCCCGCGCATCGCTGATCAACACTCGGCGCGGATGCAGATACCAATCCAAATGCGTCAGCACGTGCTTGAGACGAGGCTGCAGCTCAATCTGCACTGCAAGCGTACTACCCACCAAGGTCCTGACCTCATCTTCACTGTCCAGCAAAGGCAAGGTCCACAAGCCCGCCCAGACGCCCTTGCTCGGCATCTGCTGCAGCCAGACCTGATCCTGCCACTGCAACCACAGCCACCAGCTCTCGCGCTCGCTGCGCTTGAGCTTGCGCGTCTTGACCGGGTAGCGCTCCGCGTCGCCCTGCACACGTGCTTTGCAGATGTCCGACCAAGGGCAGGTCAGGCAGGCCGGCTTGCGTTGCGTGCACAGCGTGGCGCCCAGGTCCATCAGGCCCTGCGTGTAGGACGGCATGTCCTCGGCACGCTCGGGCAAGACAGCCTGGGCCGCCGCCCACAAAGCGCGCTCATGCGTCTTGACCGAAAGATCCTGGTCCCAGCCCAGCACACGGCTGAGCACCCGCTTGACGTTGCCGTCCATGATGGAGATGCGCTCGTCAAAGCAGAAGGCCGCAACCGCCGCAGCCGTTGATGGGCCGATACCGGGCAGTGTCTGCAAGCCCTCGCTGCTGCGCGGGAACTGCCCGCCGTGCAAGGCCACCACATCCTGCGCGCAGCGATGCAGATTGCGTGCGCGACTGTAATAGCCCAGGCCGCTCCACAGGGTCAGGACATCATCCAGCGGCGAGGCGGCCAAGGCCTGCACATCCGGGAAGCGCTGCAAGAAGCGCTCGAAATAGCCCAGCACCGTGCTGACCTGGGTCTGCTGCAGCATGATCTCCGA
This sequence comes from Burkholderiales bacterium, assembly GCA_003963115.1. GTDB lineage: Bacteria > Pseudomonadota > Gammaproteobacteria > Burkholderiales > Burkholderiaceae_C > Aquabacterium. The sequence continues at coordinate 77,789 of RXJQ01000006.1, read as the reverse complement.
CAACCACACGCGGTACGGGTCACGCACGCGCTGCCATGGCAAGTGGTGGCGCCCCTCCTGGCGCTGCCAGGCCACGAGCCGATCAGGCAAGACCGGGGTCACCTGCTGCGCATGACGCAGCAGGCCAGCTGGCGTCGGGGCGCTCATGCCCCTTCGGTGCTGTGGGTCGCCTCAGCTTCAGATGCCAGGGACAGATCCAGCGACAGGTGCTGAACATCAGGCGGCAAGCCCGATGTGGCACCGGTCTCGCCCACGGCCGACAATGTATCGGCCTGCGCCTGCTTGACCAGCTCGTCGATCAAGGTGCCCAAGCGGGTCTGCAACTGCAGCACGCGTTCGTCCTGCGCCTGGACTTCCTGCAAGCGGTTGTCCAGCTCATTGGAGGCCGACTGGATGCGGTCCAGCGACTCATAGCGGCGCTTGAAGTTGCGACGACGCTCGCGCAGCTGGCTGTCCACCTGCGCAGAAGCCGTCTTGTTCCACAGCTCAATGTCGTTGCTCACCGTCTCGAACACCACACGCAGACGCGAGATCAGCATGCGGCGGAACTGCTCCTGGAAGCCCGGCTGCGCAAGGCGGAAGGCCTGACTCAAGCCCAGATATTGCACGTAGTTGCGCTCGATCAGGTTGAGGTCTTCGGTGTACTTGCGCACATCCAGCGGTACATCGGCCACCAGGCTGAAGCCGAACTCTGCGTTGAGCTTGGAGTAAGAAGCCACCAGCATCGCGTGGATCTCGTCGTTGCGTTGCTGGGCCTGCTCGATCAGATCGCGCAGACGGCCGCACAACTCGATGAAGGACTTCTTGGCACCCAGCGGCAACCACGAGCCGCCCAGCACCTGCTGCAGCACATCCACTTCCTGACGCAAGCGGTCGGACGACAAATCATGCAAGGCATTGCGCAGCATGCGCGCGTGCACGCTTCGCATGGCCTGCAGGCGCGCCGTGCATTGCTCGAATTCAGAGGCCTCGGCCTGCACCCGTTGCAGCATCAACTGCACCTTGCCGCTGCTCTTGCCACGCAGGCCGCGCAGTTCATGCAACTGGTCGGCATACAGGCGGCGCATCTCGCCAAAACGGCGGCCCAGTTGCTGCTGGAACTGCTGCGCGCCCTGCACCGCCGCCTGCCCCAGGTTCTCGCGCCGACGCGGCAGCAAGCCCTCAGACAAGGCGTTCTCGAAGGCCTCCAGGCGGCTCTCGCCCAGCACTTCCTGGTTGCCACTCAAACGTGCAGCCAGGGCCTGACGAGCCGAGATCGGGAACACGTGCGCAACCGGGATCTCCAGTGTCTGTGCCACGCTTTCGCACTGGCGCTGGATCACCTGCTCGACCTGCTCAGGCGTGCTCAGCGGGTCGGCCAGCGAATCGATCTTGTTGAGCGCAACGAAACGCGCCAGCGCCGGGCCACAGAGGTGGTCGCGCCAGATCGACAGGTCGGATTTGGTCACGCCGGTGTCGGCGCCCAAAATGAAAACAGTGGCATGCGCCTGAGGCAGCAAGCCCAGTGTCAGCTCAGGCTCAGTACCGATGGCGTTCAGACCAGGCGTGTCCAGCACGACCAGACCGCGCTTGAGCAAGGGGTGCGGCAGGTTGATGCGGGCATGGCGCCATACCGGCACCTCCACCGAACCGTCAGCCTGCAAAGGCGGGTTTTCTTCAGGGCGTTCGGCATCCCAGAAACCCAAACGGCCAGCCTCTTCTGGCGAGACCATGCGGGTGCGCATCACCTCGCTGAGCGCCTGGGCCATGCCTTCGGGGTTGGAGAGGTCCAGCTCGATCCAGGTCCACTCCTTGGGCTGGCGGCGGTACTCTGCCAGCGAAGCGGCCTCCAGGCGCGTCTCGATGGGCAGCAGCGACAAACCAACCGGGTCTTCGGCGTCGTAACCCAGCTCGACCGGGCACATGGTCGTGCGCCCAGCCGAGGCCGGCATCATGCGGCGCCCCTTGTCGGAGAAGAAGATCGCGTTGATCAATTCCGATTTGCCGCGCGAAAACTCGGCGACGAACGCCACCATCAGTTTCTCGCCGGACAGACGGTGGCGCATGGCCTCGAACCATTCGGCCGACGCATCGTCGAGCAGATCATGTTCGCGGGCAAAACGTGCGAGGGCCGCCAGTCGGGCATCCGTATCGACACGCCACTGCCCAAGTGCGTCCAGGTGGCTGGCAAAAGTCGGCATCATGGAATTGATCCTATCTCAAGCCGTTGTGGCGTAAATAAGCTTATTCGGCCGAGTTGGGACAAAAAGTACAGCCTTATTCGCAAACGAATGCACGTCGGTCACTTTTTCTGACAACTTGGGCAAAAGAAAGTCGAGCGTTGGCCCTGAATCACCCGTCGGATGGGCGTTGCGCAAACCCGGCATGGCTGACCTTCTCGTCCGTAAACCTGGGTAGCCAATTGAAAATGGCCTTGGGAACCTTCCGCGTCCTTGAAATCTTTCAAGCTGGAACCGCCCAAAGCCAGCGCCTGCTGCAAAACGGCGCGCACCTCCTGCACCAGCCTGTCGCAGCGCGGCTTACTCACGCGGCCAGCCTGGGTGCGCGGATCGACGCCCGCCCTGAACAAGGCTTCACAAGCATAAATGTTGCCAGCGCCGACCACGATGTCGCCCGCCAGTAGCGCCTGCTTGATGGCCACCTTGCGGCCCTTCAAGCGCTCATGAAAATAGGCGCCATTCAACGCGTCATCAAAAGGCTCCAGGCCCAGACCATCGAGCAATTTGCCTGGCATCCCTTCGCTCATGGATGCGCCCCAGACCACTGCACCGAAGCGGCGCGGATCGGTCAGGCGCAAAGTGCCGCGGTCGGTCACCATCTCAAAATGGTCGTGCACACCGGCCGCCGGCAGACGGTGCGCAAACGCCAGCGAGCCCGACATGCCCAGGTGGATCAGCAGGCCGCCTTCATCTGTATCTCTTGCATTCAAGGGCAGCCACAGGTATTTGCCTCGCCGAAGGACCTGCCCGACGCGCCGCCCCCGCAGGGCATCGACATCGCAACCAACCGGCCAGCGCAAAGGTTTGCCCATGTGAATGGACATCACCTTGGCCCCTTCGATTCGGTCCGCAAAACTGCGTCGGGTGACTTCAACTTCAGGTAATTCAGGCATGCGGGGAATTATCCGATCACAAGCGGGTCCATATACCGAGCAAAGAGTGGCCGCCACATCAATAGAATGGCCACATCAGTTGGAGACCCCATGTCCCTATTTTTCGCCAATTTGTTGAATCCGGCAGCGGTGATCGCTGCTGAACCTGCCCATCGCACATCGCAACGGCGCTCGCTGGCCAATTTATTGGGCGCTTTGTTGGGCGCAACGCCCTTGGTCTTGTGTGGTTTGAACACGGCGTCGGCGCAAGAAAGCGCTTTGCCGGTCAACGACTCGGCACAGTCGCAACAGCAAGCAGCACCAGTTCCCGCTGCCCCTGCCGCGTCGGCCGCAGCCAAATCCGAGATCGTCAAACCACCCGTCCAGAACTCCGCCTTGGACGGTGCGCTCTTCTACCAAATCCTCATCGCCGAGGTCCAGGCCAATGCGGGCGACGCGGGCTCGGCCTACCAGCTTTACCTTGACGCTGCACGCCGCCACCAGATCGGCCAGCTCTACCAACGTGCCGTGGAGATCGCCCTGCGCGGGCGCGCCGGCGAACAGGCCCTGACCGCCGCCAAGGCCTGGCGTCAGGCACTGCCGCAATCGCGCGAAGCATCCGAGTACACCGCCCAGATCCTGCTGGCACTGGGCCGCACCAGTGACCTGGCTGCACCCCTGCGCACGCTGATCCAGTTGACACCGGCACCACAACAGCCGCAAGTCATCGCCGGCTTGCCACGCAGCGTCGCCCGACTGGCCGACAAGAAAGCCGCCGCTCAGGTGATCGACGAAGCCACGCAGCCTTGGCGCCAACCGCCCCTGGAGCTGGCGGAAGCGTGGTCGGCCAGTGCCGAAGGCTGGATGCAGGCCAAGGACAATGACAAGTCCCTCGCTGCCTTGAACAAGGCCATCGCCCTCAAGCCCTCGCTGACCAATGCGGGCCTGATCGCCATCGACCTCATGGGCCAGGCGCCGGAGGCAGAGAACATCGTCAAAGCACAACTGGCACGCCCCGATGCGCCCGCGTTGGTAAGGCTGGCCTATGGCCGCAAGCTGGCCGGTACGCAGCGCTACACCGAGTCCGCCGAGCAACTGGAGCAATTGCTCAAGGAGCAGCCCGACCAGATGGGCACCTGGATCACGCTGGCGGCCGTGCGGCTTGAGCTCAAGCAGGTCGACCAGGCCGAAGCGGCCTTGCAGCCCGTGCTCAAACGCGCGTCAACTTCCACCGAGAAGCCCGCCGCTGGCGCCAACGGCAACACCGCCAGCAACACCCCGGCACCGGACGCCAATGACGTCGAGCAGGCCTACCTGCTGATGGCCCAGATCGCCGAGCAACGCAACCAGTTGCCCCAGGCGGCTGCCTGGCTGGACCGCGCCGATCCCAAGCACGAGCGTCTCAACATCCAAGCCCAGCGTGCCCGCCTGCTGGTCAAGCAAGGCAAGATCGCCGACGCCCGCAAGCTGATCCGCGAGCTGCCCGAAACCGAGCCCCGCGACGCGGTGATGAAGTACCAGGCCGAAGCCCAGTTGCTGCGCGACGCCCGCCTGTGGGACGAAGCCTACAAAGTCTTGGACGAGGCCACGCGCCGCTTCCCCGATGACAGCGACCTGCTCTACGACCAGGCCATGCTGGGCGAACGCCTGCACAAGTACACCGACATGGAAGTGCAGTTGCGCAAGGTCATGGAGCTGGCGCCCGACAACCCCAACGCCTTCAATGCACTGGGCTACAGCCTGGCCGATCGCGGCATCCGGCTGGACGAGGCGCGCACCCTGATCAAGAAAGCCCTGGAGCTGCGCCCTGGCGACCCCTTCATCACCGACAGCCTGGGCTGGCTGGAGTTCCGCGCCGGCAACACGACCGAAGCCGTGCGCCTGCTCAACGAGGCCTACCAGTCGCGCCCGGACCCGGAAATCGCCGCCCATCTGGGCGAGGTGCTCTGGAACCAGAGCAAGCAGGAAGAGGCCCGTCAGCTGTGGCTGGAAGCCCTCAAACGTGAGCCGGACAACGACACGCTCAAGGACACCCTGGCGCGCTTCAAGATCAAGCCGTGAATGCACGCCTGGCGCCGCCGACCCGCGTCCTGATCGCCCTCAGTGCCGCAACGCTGACGGCTTGCAGCAGCCTGTCCGAACCCGATCCCATCGTGGCGCAGATGCGCTCCGGTGGGGCGTGTGCGCCGGCTTCATCGACCGAATCACCGGCTCCGCCTGCATCGCCGGCAGTGCCACTCCCGACGCCCGAGACCCTCACCGCACCACAGGCCGCCACGACCACACCCACACCCGCTCACGCACAGCCTCACATCGACCTGCAAGGCCAGATGAGCATCAAGCTCGCAGCCTTTGCCGATCAACCCGCCAAGGGCCTGAGCTTGGGCTTCTTCTTTTCGGGCAACAACGACAAGGGCCAGCTCGACCTGATGACCCTCATGGGCAGCCAGATGGCGCAGGTCAACTGGGAGCCTGGCCAGGCCTGGCTGACCACCGACAAGGGCCGCCAGCGCTATGACGACCTCGATACGCTGAGCGCCGCGGCGCTGGGCGAGACGCTGCCTCTGCGACAGCTCGTGCACTGGATGCAAGGCCACCCCGACCCCGATCTGCCCAGCCTGCCCGGCGAGCAGCCCGAGTCCTTCACCCAACAGGGTTGGATGATTGACACCCATGAGCTGGGGTCGAAAAAATTGCAGGCGCGACGCGATGGCACGCCCGCCCAACGTGGCGTCCAGCTCAAGATCTACCTCGATCGCTAGAAGCCTCATGCCCAGCCTGTACAACCTGCCGGCGCCAGCCAAGGTCAACCTGTTCCTGCACGTGACGGGCCGGCGCGACGATGGCTATCACCTTCTGCAGTCCGTCTTCATGCTGATCGATTGGCAGGACACGCTCCACATCGAGACCCGCGGCGACGGCCAGTTGCGCCGCCACGACATGAATGTGGCCTTGCCCGAAGATGATCTCTGCCTGAAAGCCGCCCGCCTGCTGCAGGCCGAAAGCCACACATCGCAAGGGTGCGACATCCGCATTCACAAGGAGGTGCCCTGGGGAGCCGGCCTGGGCGGCGGCAGTTCCGACGCGGCCACCGTGCTGCTGGCGCTCAACCAGCTGTGGAGCCTGAACTGGCCGCGTGCGCGCCTGGCCGAACTGGCCCTCAAGCTCGGCGCCGACGTGCCTTTTTTTGTGCACGGCCACAATGCCTGGGTCGAGGGCGTGGGCGAGCAGATCATCCCTTTGAGCTTGCCCGACGATGTGCTGCGCACGCCGCTGGCCATGCTCAAGCCGCCCGTTGCGGTGCCCACGGTGGCGATTTTTGGCAGCCCAACGCTCAAGCGCGATACCAAACGTGCTACAGTCGCAGACTTTCTTGCAGCGCCCCAGCGCTTTGGCAGAAACGACCTGCAGGCTCCCGCCGAGCTCTACAGCGATCAGATCGGCCAGGCACTGGCGATCATGCAGAACCGCTTCGGCAACAGCCGGATGACGGGCTCAGGCAGCACGGTGTTCTCCTGGATCACCGAGCCCCAAAGCCAAGCGCCCCACTTCCAGCCTGCCGACGTGGGGATGGATGATCACGCATGGGTCGGTCGCGTCAGTCGCGGTCTGGTTCGGCATCCACTGCTCGATGTGTTGGCTCCAACAGATTGAATGCAGTGAAGATTTCGAACAACAGACTTGATTGAGTCGCAAAAAACCGGCTATAATGTGAGGCTCTGATCCAAGAGTGCAGCTTACTAGGTTTGCAGCAAATTGAAGAGCGCTTTTTCTTTTTAAAGGTAAAGGCAATTTTCAGCGTGCTGCAGTCCTGAGTAGGGGAGTCGCCAAGTTGGTTAAGGCATCGGATTTTGATTCCGACATACGAGGGTTCGAATCCTTCCTCCCCTGCCAAATTCTTCGTTCGGAATCACACCTGCCCTACACCTTCCGCGAAGGCTGTCCCATCCGAAACGCGTCGGATGCCCCTGAGGGCGAGGTGGCGGGCAGATGCTATTTTTGCCATCAGCCCGACCCCACGAAAGCCCCGGCCCATCATGCTTTCCGATACCGTTCTCTTCACCGGCAACGCCAACCCGGCGCTGGCCCAGGAAATCGCCACCAACCTCGGTATCTCGCTGGGCAAGGCCTCGGTGGGCCGCTTCTCGGATGGTGAAACCACCGTCGAGATCCAGCAGAACGTACGCGGTCGCGAAGTCTTCGTGCTGCAGTCCACCTGCGCCCCCACGAACGACAACCTGATGGAACTGCTGATCATGGTCGACGCGCTCAAGCGTGCCTCGGCACAGCGCATCACGGCCGTCATCCCCTATTTCGGCTACGCCCGCCAGGACCGCCGCCCGCGCTCCACCCGCGTGCCCATCTCGGCCCGCGTCGTGGCCAACATGCTCGAAGCCGTGGGCGTCAACCGCGTGCTGACCATGGACCTGCACGCCGACCAGATCCAGGGCTTCTTCGACATCCCCGTCGACAACATCTACGCCTCGCCCGTGCTGCTGGCCGACCTGCAGGCCAAGAAGTACGAAGACCTGGTCGTGGTGTCGCCCGACGTCGGCGGCGTGGTTCGTGCCCGCGCGCTGGCCAAACAACTGGGCTGCGACCTGGCCATCATCGACAAGCGCCGCCCCAAGGCCAACGTGTCCGAGGTGATGAACATCATCGGTGAGATCGACGGCCGCAACTGCGTGATCATGGACGACATGATCGACACCGCCGGCACGCTGGTGAAAGCCGCAGAGGTGCTCAAGGAGCGTGGCGCCAAGAGCGTGTACGCCTACTGCACGCACGCCGTGTTTTCGGGCCCGGCCATCGAGCGCATCAAGAACTCGCACCTCGACGAGGTCGTGATCACCAACACCATTCCGCTCAACGACAGCGCCAAGGTCACAGGCAAGATCCGCCAGCTCTCCACTGCTTTCCTGTTTGCGGAAACCATCCGCCGCATCACCGATGGTGAGTCGGTGACGTCTCTCTTTTCGGAGCAGAACAACAACTTCTGATCCGTTTTCGGGCCGGCAAGCCACAAGGTCTGCCGCCTTCTACTCAGCGCCTGGTCGCGGGCGCTTTTTTAACTTACTTGGAGTCATCCATGAAATTCACCGCATTTGAGCGTAGCCTGCAGGGGACCGGAGCGAGCCGCCGCCTGCGCAACGCTGGCAAGACCCCTGGCATCGTCTACGGTGCTGGCGTCGCCCCACAGAACATCGAGCTGGACCACAACGCGCTCTACCACGCCATGCGCAAGGAAGCCTTCCACTCGTCCGTCCTCGAGATGGACATCGATGGCAAGGTTCAGAAGGTTCTGCTGCGCGACTACCAGAAGCACCCCTTCAAGCAGCAAGTGCTGCACGTGGACTTCCAGCGCATCGACGCCACCACCAAGATCCACAAGAAGGTGCCGCTGCACTTTGTGAACGAAGCCGAGTCGACTGCTGTCAAGCTGGACAAGTGCATCATCAACCACGTCCTGACCGAACTGGAAATCGAGTGCCTGGCTGAGCAGCTGCCCGAGTTCCTGACCGTTGACCTGAGCACCGCCGTCAAGGGCCAGACCATCCACGTGGACGACATCAAGCTGGACAGCCACATCAAGGTGCTGACCCATGGCCGCAAGAACCCCACGATCGCCACCGTGGTCGAGCCCGTGGAAGAGGTCATTGCCGCTCCCGTGGCTGCCGCCGAACCCGCCAAGGGCAAGGGCAAGGGCAAGAAGTAATTTCTTCACGCCTTTCTGCAGTCAAGCCCCGCTCAAGCGGGGCTTTTCTTTTTGTGGATGCAACTTGGATAATCCGCAGCCATCATGATTCGACTGTTTGTGGGCCTGGGCAACCCCGGGCCGGAATACGAAGACACCCGGCACAACGCCGGCTTCTGGTTCATCGACGATCTGGCTCGCCGCCTGGGTGTGAGCCTGCTGCCCGACCGCGCCTATCATGGCCTGGTGGCGCGTGCCAACACGCCGCAGGGGCCGGTGTGGCTGCTTCAGCCGCATACCTATATGAACCTGTCGGGCAAGTCGGTGGCTGCGCTCGCGCGTTTTTTCAAGGTCACCCCTGAAGAGGTGCTGGTCGTGCACGACGAGCTCGATCTGCTGCCGGGCCAGGTCAAGCTCAAGAAAGGCGGCGGCCATGGCGGCCACAACGGCCTGCGCGACATCCACGCGCAACTGGGCACACCCGACTACTGGCGACTGCGCCTGGGCATCGGTCATCCCGGCGTCAAGCACGAGGTGGCCAACTACGTGCTGCGCAAGCCGCCGCAATCGGAACGTGAAGCCATCATCAAGTGCATCGGGCAGTCGCTCGATGCGGTCGACGCCATGCTGGCTGGCGACATGGGCAAAGCCGTGACCGTTGTGCATGCGCAGCCTCAGCGCCCCAAGCCGCCTCGCAAGGAAGCGACAGACAAGGCCAGTGACACCACACCGGCGGCAAGCACCAAAGAACCAGGAGATACGCCACCCGGCTGAGCCTTCAACTCACATCAGCCGAGTGGCCTGGACAGCACAAAACAAGGAGGAGCGTCCATGACATTCAAGAACCAACAAAGCAAGATCGCCTTGGCCTTTTGCCTGAGCGGCCTGCTCTTGCAGGCATACGCGGCAACACCGGCGACGTCGCCGGCCAAGGCCAATCAAAGCTGGCGCTGCACGGACGCCAGCGGCCACGTCACCTACAGCCAGCAACCTTGCGCCGCTGACGACGCCGAACTGATGAAGGTCGCGGATGCCCGAAGCGCTGCGCAGTTCAGGCAATCGCGTGACAACAATCTGCGCGATCTCAAGCTGGCCAGGCAGATGCAACGCGAGCGCCAGCACGAGGAGCGCGTCGCCAGCCGCAAAGGTGCCGGGTCGCTGTCGGGCAGGCAACGACGTCCGCACATCATCGAGAGCAAGCCCAATGACCACAGGCCGGTGCCCGTCACGGATCGGACACGGCCCGTCAAGGTCAAGCCCAGCGCCCAGGGAGGAAAGGGGTCTGGCTCGCCGGGTACCCAAGGTACAACCATCAACCAGTAAGGCCGCAGTAAAGCCCGGCAAGAAGCCTCAGCCCCCAAGCAGCTCCATCAGGCCGCGCGCACCTGCAACTTCAGGTACTTGGCCATCAACTGCGCTGGCGTCTCGACGTGGTCCGGGTTGACCGGGATGCACTCCACCGGGCAGACCTGCACGCATTGAGGTTCGTCGAAGTGCCCGACACACTCGGTGCACTTGGCCGGGTCGATCACGTAGATGGTCTCGCCCATCGAGATCGCCTGGTTGGGGCATTCGGGCTCGCACACATCGCAGTTGATGCATTCGGATGTGATCGTCAGGGCCATGGCTGTACGGCTTGTAAAGGCGCTTAATCGGCCTTGCGCGCCACGCGCTCGTGCAGGCGCGCCAGCACGCTGGGCGCCACGAACTTGGACACATCGCCGCCCAGCATCGCGATCTCGCGCACGAAGGTGCCCGACACGAACTGGTACTGGTCAGAAGGCGTCAAGAACACCGTTTCCACATCGGGCATCAGCTGGCGGTTCATGCCCGCCATCTGGAACTCGTATTCAAAGTCGCTGACGGCGCGCAGGCCGCGCACCACCACCTTGCCACCATGGTCCACGACGAAATCGCGCAGCAGGCCTGAAAACGCGATGACCTCGACATTGCGGTAGTCACGCGCCAGCTCCTTGGCCATGTCCAGACGCTCCTCGATCGTGAACATCGTGCGCTTGTGGTGCCCGGCCGCCACGGCAAGGATCAGCCGGCCAAAGAGCTGACTGGCCCGACGCATCAGGTCGGCGTGCCCCAGTGTCATGGGGTCGAAGGTACCGGGGTAAACAGCTGTCAGTACTGAGGAAGTCAATGAGGGCTCCGATGAGGAAGGCGTCCGGGAGGACGGGTTCTTCGAGCGCGACAGGCGCAGTGTAAGGCTCAGGCAGCGGGAAGTGGCGGCGACTGGTCAGCAGCCACGCGCCGAAAAAGGTGAAAGTGCACTGCGCCGGCCTGGCCATGACGGTGCAAGGCCAATTGAGCGATCAGACCGGCAATCAGGTCGGCATGCTGTTCGGCTTGCGGCAAGGCCTGCAACGGCGCAGGGGACTCCAGGTAGATCCAGCCGTCCGCCGGCACACAGGACAAGGCACCTTCGAGCGCCGGCCAGAACAGCGCCTCGTCGAACGGCGGGTCCAGAAAGACCAGGTCGAAAGCCTGGGCCTGGCGTGGCTGGCGCATCCAGCTCACCGCATCGGCCTGGGCCACACGCACTTGCGCGGCATTCAGCCTGGTCTGCGTGGCCTGAAGGTGCCGCACCAAGCTGGTATCGCGCTCCAGCAGCACGACCTCGTCGGCCCCGCGCGAGGCGGCCTCGAAACCCAGCGCTCCGGTGCCGGCAAAGGCATCCAGCACGCGCCAGCCGCTGAGGTCCTGGCCCAGCCAGTTGAACAAGGTCTCCCGGACACGGCTGGGCGTGGGGCGCAGGCCTGCGGACACGGGCACAGGCAGCACGGAGCGCTTCCATTGCCCACCGATGATCCGAACCTCTTGGGCGGCGGTGCGGGCCACCGTCTTTGCGGCCTTGGCCTGCTGTCCCAGGGCTGACGATGGCTGCGGGTGCGTCGTGGGTTTCGCAGTGAATTTTCGAGATCGTGGCGCGCTCATGGGTTCTTTGTCTGATGCTCACGCGTATTGTAAAAACCCGCGCCTCTTACAATACGCGGATGTTCAGTTTCATCAAGAAAAAGCTGGGATGGGGCGCCTCTCAAACGGACGCTGCCCCCGAGCCATCCGCCACCCCGGATGCCAGCGCGAAGGCCCCCGCTGCCGCCACCACCGCCGTGCCGCAGCCCGCGCCTTCGCCAACAGCAACTTCACCAGCCGCATCACAACAGGCGCCTCAGGCCGCCGAAGCCCCTGCCAAGCCGGAGCCTGCCCCTCCCCAGGAACAGCGCCGCTCCTGGCTGGACAAGCTGCGCAGCGGTCTGCGCAAGACCGGCTCCAGCATCGCCCAGGTCTTCACGGGCACCCAGATCGACGATGCCCTTTACGAAGAGCTGGAGTCGGCCCTGCTGATGGCCGATGCGGGTGTGGCTGCCACCGAGCACCTGCTCAAAGACCTCAAGCAACGCGTCAAGGACAACAAGGCCACCGACCCGCAACAGGTCAAGGCCCTGCTGATCGACGCCATCACCGAGCTGCTCACGCCGCTGGAGAAATCGCTGGTGGTGGGCCTGCACACGCCCACGGTCATCATGGTGGCGGGCGTCAATGGCGCAGGCAAGACCACGTCGATTGGCAAGCTCACACGGCATCTGTCTGATGCGGGGCAGAAGGTGTTGCTGGCCGCGGCCGACACCTTCCGTGCTGCGGCGCGCGAGCAGCTGCTGGTCTGGGCCGACCGCAACCACGTGGAGATCGTCAGCCAGGAAGGTGGCGACCCCGCTGCCGTGACCTTCGATGCTGTGCAAGCCGGCCGCTCACGCGGCTGTGACGTGGTGATCGCCGACACCGCCGGCCGTCTGGCCACGCAATTGCACCTGATGGAAGAGTTGCGCAAGGTCAAGCGCGTGATCGGCAAGGCCATGGACACGGCCCCGCACGAGGTGCTCTTGGTGGTCGATGGCAACACGGGGCAGAACGCCCTGTCGCAGGTCAAGGCATTTGATGAAACGCTGGGCCTGACGGGCCTGATCGTCACCAAGCTGGATGGCACGGCCAAGGGCGGCGTGCTGGCCGCGATTGCGCTGTGGTCACGCCAGCGCCACAGCGCCGTGCCGGTCTACTTCATCGGTGTGGGCGAGAAGCTCGAAGATCTGCAGACCTTCAACGCCCGTGAGTTTGCTCAGGCCTTGCTGGCCTAAGGCAATGCTGACCTGAAGTCAATGGCGCTTGCTGCCCATGCCCTTCGGCACGACGGGCTCGGGGTCCAGCGGCATGGCATTGGAGTCCAGGTCGTCAAACCAGGTTGAAGGCGGTGGCTCCTTGCGCTCGCCTTCAGGCGTGTCATCCACGTAAGACCAGTCGTCGAGCGACACGTCCACCGTCTCGTTGACGCTCATGCCGTTCATGGCGCCGGTGGGGCTTTGCATCGACGCCACCACGGCGGCGGCCTCGGCATCACGGCGGGCCACGCTGAGATCTTGATAGCCGGCGCGGCCCGATGTCGTGATGGCTGCACCCAGGATGGCTTCTCGCGCCACGGCTGGACCAGGCAAGGCGCCTTCGAGCCACACATGCACGGGGATGCGCGCAGCGGCCAGCACACGGTCCATGCGTGCATGGCGGCGCTGGCTGCGTTCCTTCTCGCGCGAAATGGGCTGGCGCACTTCGACGACGGCCACCACCTGCGAAGCCATGTCGCACACGACCAGGTCGGCACACAGCGAACCGACGCGGCGCAACCATTCGCTGTAGGAATTCTTGGTGGGAACCTTGATGAAGCGGGCCACAGGTACCTGGGCGAGGATCATGTGATCCGGCAGCGCCTTGCGCAGAACGTGATAAGCGTCACGCTCACCGCTGGTCAGCACCCGCGTGGCCACGGGCTCCCAGTCGACCAGGGTGTCCAGGTTGTCCTGCTGGCTGTTGCTCTTTTTGCCCAGGCTGCGGCCCAAGCCACGCCCCAGACCAGCCTTGCCTTCCTGGCGGGATTTGGAGCGCGGCGAATCGCCTCGCCCACCCCGCTCCGGTGCCATCTGATGATGGCGGCTGTACCACCAGGCTCCGAGCACACCGGCCGAGCCCACAATGCCGGCCACCAGAACCGGCCAAGTCGCTACCACATCCATCATCATTGAGGCCTCTTCACACCCATCCACATCACGGGTTCATCCGAAGAGAACCCGACATCTTCGGGCTCATCGGCAGCAAATCGGCCGGACTGAAGCCCCGGGTTGCACACGCAACACAAGTCACACACGCTAACAGCGGCTCCCAGCGTGGGTCAATCGGTTTTACAGACAAGGTCGTGACAAGGCGTTTCAGCGGCCCATGCCAGGCAGGCCCTTCATGCCACCCATGCGTTTCATCATCTTGAACAGGCCGCCACCCTTCATCTTCTTCATCATGGTCTGCATCTGCTCGAACTGGTTGAGCAGGCGGTTGACGTCCTGGATCTGCACACCCGCCCCTTGCGCGATGCGGCGCTTGCGGCTGGCTTTGGTCTTGCCATCCATCAGCAGTGCGGGCTGGCGGCGCTCCTTGGACGTCATCGCGTTGATGATGCCTTCCATGCGGCGCATGTCGCGCTCGGCCTTGTCCATGTCGGCCTGCCCCGCCTTGGAGGCCAGCTCGGTGGGCAGCTTGTCGATCAGGCCGGACAGCCCGCCCATCTTCTTCATCTGGCTGATCTGGGCCAGGAAGTCGTCGAAATCGAAGCTGACGCCGGACTTGACCTTCTCGGCCAGCTTCTGCGCCGCAGCCAGGTCCACGCCCTTGGTGACTTCTTCCACCAGGGCCACGATGTCGCCCATGCCCAGCACGCGACCGGCATGGCGGTCGGCATCGAACACCTCCAGGCCATCGATCTTTTCGGAGACACCTGCAAACTTGATGGGCACGCCCGTGACCTGGCGCACGGACAGCGCCGCACCACCGCGCGAGTCGCCGTCCAGCTTGGTCAGCACCACGCCGGTCAGCGGCAAGGCGTCCTTGAAGGCCTTGGCCGTGTTGACCGCATCCTGGCCCTGCATCGCATCGACCACGAACAGGGTCTCGACCGGGTTGAGCAGGGCATGCAGGTCCTTGATCTCGGCCATCAGGACTTCGTCGATCGCCAGGCGGCCGGCGGTGTCGAACAGCAGCACATCGAAGTAGTGCTTGCGGGCGTAGTCGATCGCGGCGAGCGCGATGTCATGCGGCTTCTGGCTGGGATCGGAGGGGAACCATTCGGCACCGGCCTGGGCCGTCACGGTCTTGAGCTGCTCAATGGCGGCGGGGCGGTAGATGTCGGCCGAAACGGTCAGCACCTTCTTCTTGCGCTTTTCGATCAGGTGCTTGGCCAGCTTGGCCGTGGTCGTGGTCTTGCCGGCGCCTTGCAGACCGGCCATCAAGATGATCGCGGGGGGCTGCGTGGCCAGGTTGATGTCCGCGATCCCCTCGCCCATCGTGGCGGCCAGCTCTTTTTGAACGATGCTGACCAGCACCTGGCCCGGGGTCAGCGAGGAGACCACCTCCTGGCCCAAGGCCTTGTCCTTGACGCGGGCAATGAAGTCGCGCACCACGGGCAGGGCCACATCGGCCTCCAGCAGCGCCATGCGGACCTCACGCAACATGTCTTGCACGTTGGATTCGGTGATACGGGACTGGCCGCGCATGGTCTTGACCAGGCGACTCAGACGTTCAGTGAGGTTGGATGCCATGAAAGTAGCTGCTTGTGCTCTTAAACTCGTCGCATGATTTTATCGTCCACCTTGTTGTCGTCGCCCACAACCTGGCCCAGCGGTCTGGCGGTGCTGGCTTATGCGCTGGCCGGCGCCTGGCCAACGACCCCGGCTGCGCAGGACAAAAGCCATGAAAAGCCCCATGAGAAGCCTATCTGGGCCGCATTGTGTCTAGGCTGGCTGGCACAGGCCGTGGCCATCTGGCTGGACACCGTCTCTTTTGATGGCACCACCCTGCACGCCCGTTTTGGCTTCGCGCCGGCCTTGTCGGTGACCACCTGGCTGGTGCTGGCCGTGTACGCCATTGAAAACCGGCGACTGGGCCTGCCCAGCGTGCGCAGGGCGTTGGCCCTGCTGGCTGCGGTGACCGTGGCCTTGGCCTGGCGCTTTCCAGGTCAGGCGCATCCTGAAAGTGTGCCTCCTCTGGCGCCTCTGCATTGGCTGACCGGTTTCGCGTCCTACGGCCTGATTGGCGCGGCACTGCTGCACGCCGCCTTGCTCAGGCATGCGGAAAAGCAGTTGCGCGCCAAGCCAGCATCCGGCCAGATCCCCTCGCCCGGCCTGCCCGGGCAAGCCCTGGGCATGCCGCTTTTGCGACTGGAGTCATTGACCCTGCGCTTCGTGGCCGCCGGTTTCGTGATGCTGAGCCTGACCCTTGTCCTGGGTGCCCTGTTTGCCAAACCCTGGCACTGGGATCACAAGACCGTGTTCTCGGTGCTGTCGTGGCTGGTCTTCGCCGTGCTGCTGATCGGTCGGGCGCGCTTTGGCTGGCGAGGGCGTCAGGCTGTGGGCTGGCTCGTCGCGGGCTCCACCTTGCTGCTGCTGGCCTATGTCGGCTCGCGCTTCGTGCTGGAG
Organism: Burkholderiales bacterium; assembly: GCA_003963115.1. Classification (GTDB taxonomy): domain Bacteria; phylum Pseudomonadota; class Gammaproteobacteria; order Burkholderiales; family Burkholderiaceae_C; genus Aquabacterium. The sequence goes on along the minus strand of RXJQ01000006.1, from coordinate 61,486 downwards.
GTGGTCTTGCATCGCCCGATCAATACCTGAGCTCACGCATGTTCAAGTACCTCCTGCTCGCCCTGCTGCTCATCTGGTTCTTCTACTCGCCTGCCTTGAAGGGCTGGCGCCAGTCATCCGGCAACACAGCAAAAAAGCCCGCTTCGCCACCGCCCGCACCACCACAAGCGGAAAACATGGTCCAGTGCGCCCATTGCGGCCTGCACCTGCCCGAGGGCGAATCCATCAAGGATGCGCAAGGGCACACCTATTGCGGCAAAGCCCATCTGCAGGCTGGCCCCGCCGGGCACTGAGGCCCGGGCCCTTCATGACCTCGACCTCCAACCGCGACTCCCAAGCCTCCTGGTTCGGCGCCCCTGCGCCTGCAGACACCGTCCCCTGGGTCGATCCGTCCGTGGCCGACAATGCCTTTGCCGACAGCACGCAACTGCCGCCGCGCCATCGCTCAACACAGGCCAGGACCGATGGCAGCGTTGCCAAAACGGACCTCAACCGCCCCTCGTTTCACCGCATCTACCGGGCCTTCCTGACAGCGCGTTTTGCACTGGCCGTGCTGCTGCTCAGCCTGGTCATCGGCTACTGGCTGTTGGGCACCCGCCCGCCACTGTGGGCCCTGCTGTCGGCAGGCGGCTACGTGCTGGTCACCCTGGCCTTGCTGCTGTGGCCCAGCCGGGCCCGTCCTGACCGCACCGAACTGCAATCGCTCTCGCCGCGCGAGGCCATCGTGAGCGTCGGCATCGACCTCGGCTTCTTCGCGGTCATGCATTTTTTCACCGGCAGCACACTGAACTCGCAGGCCCTGCTGGTGCTGCCCGTGCTCATGGCAGCGGTCTTGATGACGCGCATCATGGCGCTGGGCGTAGCGGCAGCGGCCACACTCAGCCTGCTCTCAGCAGCCTGGCTGCAAGGCAACGACAGCAACAACCTCACACAGCTGATGACCCAGGCCGGCTTGACGGGCTTCGGCCTCTTCGCCATTGCCGCACTGGCCAGCGAGCTGTCGGCCCGGTTGGTCAAGGAAGAGCGCAGCGCACGCGGCAGCCTGGAACTGGCGCGCCAGCAAGCCCAGCTCAACCGCCTGGTGATCGAGGAAATGAGCGAGGGCGTGATGGTGGTGGACCGCCAAGGCCGCGTGCGCACCGCCAACCCTGCCGCACGCCGCCTGCTGGCCCCGCAAGGTCTGGTGTCACCCGCCCCCTTCCAGTTGAGAGGTGTGCCCGCCTGGGCCAGCCTGATCGAGGCGGTGGAGCAGGCGCTGGGGCACCCCTCGTGGGCCGAAGAAGGCCAGGAGGTCAAGGTCCAGTTCGATGACCAGACCCAGCGCGACCTGCGCCTGCGCGTGCGCTTCACCAAAGGCAAAGGCGGGCGCACATCCGAAGACATGTGCGTGATGCTGCTGGAAGACCTGCGCGCCATCCGCAGCCGCCAGCGCCAGGACAAGCTCGCGGCCATGGGGCGCATGTCGGCAGGCATCGCGCACGAGATCCGCAATCCGCTGGCCGCCATCTCGCAAGCCAATGCCCTGCTGGCAGAAGACGCGGCCACACCCACGCAGAAGAAGCTGACGCAGTTGGTCACCGACAACGTCGCCCGCCTCAAGCACATCATCGACGACATCCTGGCCGTGGCACCAGGCGTGCGCCCTCCCGCCCCGGCCATTGACCCGATCGAGACCATCGTGGCCATCTGCAACGACTGGCGCAGCACCCAGGGCCTGCAGGCCGGCGAAGACAGCCTGCTCGACATCGACACCTCGGGTTGCCAGCGTGCCCCCAGCTACCCGCATCTCAAGATCCGCTTCGAGCCCGATCACCTTCAGCGCGTGCTGGTGAACCTGCTGGACAACGCCTTGCGCTACAACACGGGTGAGCCCGGCGCCATCGGCGTCGCCCTGCGCTGGATGCCGTCCGCGGACCCATCCGGCATGCTGATGATCTCGGTATCGAACGACGGCGAGCCCGTGTCGGGTGAGACAGAGCGCTCGCTGTTCGAGCCTTTCTTCTCCACGCGCAGCCGGGGCACGGGACTGGGCCTGTATATTTGCCGTGAACTGTGCGAGCGGCACGGCGCCCACATCGACTATCGCCTGCACCCGCCGCCTCTGCGCCACCGCAACGAATTCTTCTTGACCGTGCCCATCGAGCCTCCCGCCCAGAACAACCACTCCGCATGAGCGCCTCCACCCACCATCGCCTGCTCGTCGTCGACGACGAGCCCGATCTGCGCACGCTCTACGAGCTGACGCTGCTGCGCGAGGGCTATGACATCGAAACCGCCGGCAGCGTGGAAGACGCCCGCCAGCTGCTGGCCGAGCAGCGCTTCAGCGCCGTCATCACGGACATGCGCCTGCCCGACGGCACGGGTCTGGACATCCTCAAGCAGATCGAAGCTGAAGGCCGCTCCGAGAAGGCCATCGTCATCACGGCCTATGGCTCCGCCGAGAACGCGGTCAGCGCACTCAAGGCTGGTGCCTACGACTACCTGACCAAGCCGGTGGACCTCAAGCAGTTCCGATCCGTGGTGGCCTCGGCGCTGAGCAACGAGCCACCGCCCTCCAGTGCAGTCGAGCCTGCGTCCACAGCTGGCCCCGGGCCAACAAGCGGCACGGCGCACGTCAAAACGGACAAGGGCCCAGGCAAAGGGCGCTCTGCCCTCTCGCGTCTGGCCGGCAACAGCGCCAGCATGCAGCAGGTGCGCGTGATGATCGACAAGGTCGCGCGCAGCATGGCACCCGTGCTGTTGTGGGGCGAGTCCGGTACCGGCAAAGAGCTGGTGGCGCGCGCCATCCATGACGTCAGCAACCGCGGGGCACAGCCTTTCATCGCCGTCAACTGCGGCGCCATCCCTGAACAACTGCTCGAAGCCGAGTTCTTCGGCTACCGCAAAGGGGCCTTCACCGGCGCTACCGAGGAACGCGAAGGTTTTTTCCAGGCCGCCAACGGCGGCACGCTGTTTCTGGACGAGATCGGCGACCTGCCTCTGGCCATGCAGTCCAAGCTGCTGCGCGCCATCCAGGAGCGCGCGGTACGCGCAGTGGGTGCCACGCAGGAAGTCCTGGTTGATGTGCGCATCCTCAGCGCCACGCACAAGGACCTGCAGGCCGAAGTGGCCGGCGGCCGCTTCCGCCAGGACTTGTTCTACCGCCTCAACGTCATCCAGATCACCTTGCCAGCCTTGCGCGAAAGGCTGGAAGACCTGCCTTTACTGAGCCAGCGCATCCTGGAACGCATCGCGCAGGAGTCGGGCCTGCCCAACGTGCCGCAGTTGAGCATGGCCGCGCAATCGGCCCTGCTCAGCCACCGCTTCCCCGGCAATGTGCGCGAGTTGGAGAATCTGCTGCACCGCGCCGTGGCCCTGAGCACCCACCACATCCTGGAGCCGGAAGACCTGGGCCTGAGCACACCCGCGCCATCGCTGGACAACATCGAGATCGAACTACCCGCGCCCATCAACCTGGCCAGCAGCACGGCCGGCCAGCCCCTGCCGCTGCCCAGCGACCTCGCCGCCCACCTCGACCAGATCGAGCGCGACATCCTCGTACAGGCCCTCGAAAAGCACCGCCTTAACCGCACGGCTGCTGGCGCCAGCCTGGGCCTGTCATTGCGCCAGATGCGCTACCGCATGGCTCGCCTCGGCGTGCAGGTGACGGACCAGGGCATCGTGCTGGGCGAACGCTTCGACCCCGATGCCGACACCGACCAGAACTGACGTGCCCGACCTCACCGAGAACCACACCGATGATTGGCAAGACGGTTGGTATGCGCATGCCCGCCACGTGCCCTCACCCAACTTCGGCTCTCGCCCCGAAGGCGCTGCGATCACCCTGGCCGTGATCCACTCGATCAGCCTGCCACCCGGCATCTATGGCGGCGACGAGATCGAACGTTTGTTCACCAACCAGCTCGACTGGTCCGCTCACCCTTACTTCGAACAGATACGCGGCGCCGAGGTCTCGGCCCATTTCGTGGTCCGCCGTGATGGCGAACTGCTGCAGTTCGTCTCCGTCAACGACCGTGCATGGCATGCGGGTCGTTCGAGCTGGCAAGGCCGCGACAACTGCAATGACTACAGCGTAGGCATCGAGCTCGAAGGCCTGGAAGACACGTCCTTCGAGGCTGCGCAATACGAGACCTTGAAGACCCTGCTTGATGCGCTCGCGCAACGCTGGCCCATCGATCAGATTGCCGGACATGCGCACATCGCGCCAGGCCGCAAACGCGACCCTGGATCGGCCTTCGATTGGGCCCATCTGCAAGCGCTGACAGGGCGGCCCGCCACGCAATTCGCAGGCCTAGACAAGGCCCTCGATGCGATGCACTCAGACACCGATCAGCGCGCTTAACCGGCTTCGTCTCGGCTGTCATGCCGGCTTCCCCCATTGGCGATTTCCCTTGCTCCAACACTTATTTGAGGGGTGGGTGTAAAAAAGCGTTATAGTCACACCCAGACACTACAGGTAGTGCTCAACAGCACCCCAAAACACCAGATATAGTGTCTTCCGCAGTTGGCGCTCGGCCTCACCGAACGCCTGATTTCAATAGGCTCGATGCCGCTTTCACAGCCCGCTCCAGCCTGGCGATCCTGAAGGGAATTACATGCAAACGTCCACGCCCAGCACCTCGTCCATCCCCGCTTCTGTCCTGCCCGGCGCGTCTGCCGTGGCTGTCGAACCGCGTCAGTCCGCGTACTCGGCCTACCAGATCATCCGACGCAATGGTGCGGTCGTTTCGTTTGAACCCAGCAAAATCGCCGTGGCCCTGATGAAGGCCTTCCTGGCCGTGCATGGCACGCAAGGTGCGGCATCGGCTTCCGTGCGTGAAACCGTTGATGGCCTGACCGAAGCCGTGGTGCGTGGCCTGCTGCGTTCGCGTCCGGGCGGCGGCACCTTCCACATCGAAGACATTCAAGATCAGGTCGAACTGGCCTTGATGCGCGGTGGCCACCATGAGATCGCCCGCGCCTATGTGCTGTACCGCGAGCGTCGCTCTCAAGAGCGCGGCAAGCAAGCCGAAGCGCAACAAGCTGCGGCCCTGCCCACGCTCACCGTCATCGACCGTGGTCAGCGCGTCCCCCTGGACCTGCCTCGCCTGCAAGCTCTGATCGAATCCGCCTGCGCCGGCCTGGGCGAAGACGTCAAGCCCGGTCCCATCCTGGCCGAAACCCAGCGCAATCTGTATGACGGCGTTTCGATCGACGAGGTCTACAAGGCCGCCATACTGGCCTCGCGCACCCGCATCGAGCACGACCCGGCCTACACCCGCGCCACGGCCCGCCTGCTGATGCACACGATCCGCCGCGAGATCCTCGGCGAAGAAGTGATGCACGCCGACATGGCCTCGCGCTATGCCGACTACTTCCCCGGCTTCATCAAGAAGGGCATTGAAGCCGAACTGCTGGACGAGAAACTCGCCCAGTTTGACCTGGCCCGCCTGGGTGCCGCACTCAAGCACGAGCGCGACCTGAACTTCGACTACCTCGGCCTGCAGACTCTGTACGACCGCTACTTCCTGCACCACAACGGTACCCGCATCGAAATGCCTCAGGCCTTCTTCATGCGTGTCGCCATGGGCCTGGCGCTCAATGAAATCGACCGCGAAGCCCGCGCCATCGAGTTCTACGAACTGCTGTCGTCTTTCGACTTCATGTCGTCCACCCCGACGCTGTTCAACGCCGGCACCCGTCGCTCGCAGCTGTCGTCCTGCTACCTGACCACCGTCCCCGACGACCTCGACGGCATCTACGAAGCCATCAAGGAAAACGCCCTGCTGTCCAAGTTCGCTGGCGGCCTGGGCAATGACTGGACCCCGGTGCGCGCCCTGGGCTCGCACATCAAGGGCACCAACGGCAAGTCGCAAGGCGTGGTCCCCTTCCTGAAAGTGGTCAACGACACCGCCGTGGCCGTGAACCAGGGCGGCAAGCGCAAGGGCGCCGTGTGTGCCTATCTGGAATCGTGGCACCTGGACGTCGAGGAATTCCTGGAGCTGCGCAAGAACACGGGTGACGACCGACGTCGTACCCATGACATGAACACGGCCAACTGGATCCCTGACCTCTTCATGCGCCGCGTGATGGAAGGCGGCGAGTGGACCCTGTTCTCGCCCTCCAGCTGCCCAGACCTGCACGACAAGTTCGGCATCGCCTTCGAAGAGGCGTACACCAACTACGAAGCCAAGGCCGACCGCGGCGAGATCAAGCCCTTCAAGCGCGTGAAGGCCACCGACCTGTGGCGCCGCATGCTGTCGATGCTGTTCGAAACCGGCCACCCCTGGATCACCTTCAAGGACGCCTGCAACGTGCGCTCGCCGCAGCAGCACGTCGGTGTGGTGCACTCCTCGAACCTGTGCACCGAGATCACCCTGAACACCAACGGTGGCGAAATCGCCGTGTGCAACCTGGGTTCGGTCAACCTGGCCCAGCACATCAAGGATGGCGCAAACGGTAAGGAAATTGACCAGGAAAAGGTCAAGAAGACGGTGAAGACGGCGATGCGCATGCTCGACAACGTCATCGACATCAACTACTACGCCGTCAAGAAGGCCAGAGACTCCAACCTGCGCCACCGCCCCGTTGGTCTGGGCATCATGGGCTTCCAGGATGCGCTCTATCAATTGCGCACGCCTTACGCCAGCCAGGAAGCGATTGAATTCGCCGATCGCTCGATGGAAGCGCTGTGCTACTACGCCTACTGGGCCTCGACCGAGCTGGCCGAAGAACGTGGCCGCTACAGCAGCTACCGCGGCTCGCTGTGGGACCGCGGCATCTTGCCGCTGGACTCGCTCAAGCTGCTGGCCGAACAACGTGGTGGCTATGTCGAAGTTGACACGTCCACCTCGATGGACTGGGATGCCCTGCGTGCCCGCATCCGCGAGTTCGGCATGCGCAACTCCAACTGCGTGGCCATCGCCCCGACCGCGACCATCTCCAACATCATCGGTGTGGACGCCTCGATCGAGCCTTGCTTTGGCAACCTGTCGGTGAAGTCCAACCTGTCGGGCGAGTTCACCGTGGTCAACGAGTACCTGGTGCGCGACCTCAAGAAGCTCGGCCTGTGGGACGACGTGATGGTGATGGACCTCAAGCACTTCGATGGTTCGCTGCGCCGCATCGACCGCGTGCCCGAGGACCTCAAGAACCTCTACGCTACCGCCTTCGAAGTCGAACCCGTGTGGCTGGTCGAAGCCGCATCGCGTCGCCAGAAATGGATCGACCAGGCCCAGTCGCTCAATATCTATATGGCGGGCGCATCGGGCAAGAAGCTCGACGAGACCTACAAGCTCGCATGGTTGCGCGGCCTCAAGACCACCTACTACCTGCGCACTGTCGGCGCCACGCATGCAGAGAAGTCGACCGTGTCGCGCGGCCAGCTCAATGCCGTGTCCAACATGGCTGGCAGCGGCCTCAGTGCAGCATCCTCCGCTGCACCGCAGCAAGCCGCACCCGCTGTTGTTCAAGCACAAGCAGAGCCCGCCACCGACATCAAGTTCTGCTCGATCGACAACCCTGACTGCGAAGCCTGTCAGTGATCAACACAGCATGTCAGTGATCGAAGCCCGCTGACCTTCATGCTTGTTCACGCTCAACAACCATGAGCCACACACAAGGCCTCGACATCTCATCAAAGATGCGAGGCCTTGTTGTTCAACTGATGGTTTGAACTGAGGTGCAAAAGCAGTTCAATCGATGCCTTCTTGATGTTTTCGATGCAAGCCCGCAACAACCAAGGGGCTCATATGTCAAGAAGTGCTTGGTGTTTTTAACAACACCCTTTCATAATCCGACTCCATAGGATGTTCACCATGCTGGTCTGGGAAGACGACTCCTCCAAATCATCTTCAATGCCCATCGGTTCTGTGCCCTCTTCGCTTGGCGATGCACGGAACACGGCCTCGTCACCGCTGATGACGACGGGCATTGACAGCAACGCATCCATTGCGCCCGGCATCAACACCATGTCCACTGCCGCCAAACCAACGTCGCCCGCGACATCCTCCACCACCGGTGGATCGGCGCGCCGCGTGAACGTGGCGGACAAGCGCATCATCAACGGCCAGACCGACGTCAACCAGCTCGTCCCCTTCAAGTACAAGTGGGCCTGGGAAAAGTATCTGGCCACCTGCGCCAATCACTGGATGCCGCAGGAAGTGAACATGTCGCGCGACATCGCGCTCTGGAAAGACCCGAACGGTCTGAGCGAAGACGAGCGCCGCATCATCAAGCGCAACCTCGGCTTCTTCGTCACCGCCGACTCGCTGGCTGCCAACAACATCACGCTGGGCACCTACCGCCACATCACGGCGCCCGAGTGCCGCCAGTTCCTGTTGCGCCAGGCTTTCGAGGAAGCCATCCACACCCACGCCTATCAATACATTGTTGAATCGCTGGGTCTGGACGAGTCCGAGATCTTCAACGCCTACCACGAGGTCTCCTCCATCCGCGACAAGGACGAGTTCCTGATCCCCTTCATCGAGGCGATCATGGACCCGAACTTCAAGACCGGCACGATGGAAGCCGACCAGACGCTGCTGAAGTCGCTGATCGTGTTCGCCTGCCTGATGGAAGGCCTGTTCTTCTACGTGGGCTTCACCCAGATCCTGGCACTGGGCCGTCAGAACAAGATGACGGGTGCCGCCGAGCAGTATCAATACATCCTGCGCGATGAATCGATGCACTGCAATTTCGGCATCGACCTCATCAACCAGCTCAAGCTGGAGAACCCGCATCTGTGGACGGCGGAGTTCAAAGCCGAGATCAAATCACTTTTTCTTAAAGCTGTTGAACTCGAATACCGATATGCCGAGGACACCATGCCGCGCGGCGTGTTGGGCCTGAATGCGTCGATGTTCAAGGGCTACCTGCGTTACATCGCCAATCGCCGCGCGACCCAGATTGGCCTGGAAGAGTTGTTCCCCAACGAGGAGAACCCGTTTCCGTGGATGAGTGAAATGATTGACTTGAAGAAGGAGCGCAACTTCTTCGAAACCCGTGTTATCGAATACCAGTCGGGCGGTGCCCTGTCCTGGGATTGATCAAGTGGCCGCACAGAGCACACGAAGGATCAGCCCAGACATGTCGACCCGACGTACCCCATCTATCACACCGCGCTCAGATCCTAGGGGGCGATGGGTGATGGATCTCTGTATTGCACTCCGCAATGCAGTGCTCTTTGCAACTTGATCAAGGAGATCCGTATGGCAACTGCGAAGAAAGTGGCAGCTAAGAAAGCTGCTCCGGCCAAGAAGGCCGCTGTGAAGAAGGCTGCTCCCGCTAAGAAGGCAGCTGTGAAGAAGGCCGCTCCGGCCAAGAAGGCTGCAGCCAAGAAGGCTGCAGTGAAGAAGGCTGCACCGGCCAAGAAGGCCGCAGCGAAGAAGGCGCCTGCCAAGAAGGTTGCAGTCAAGAAGGCTGCTCCCAAAAAGGCAGCAGTGAAGAAGGCGCCGGCCAAAAAGGCCGCTGCCAAGAAGCCTGCTGCTAAGAAGCCGGCCGCCAAAAAGGCTGCTGCCAAGAAGCCTGCCCCCGCCAAGCCTGCCCCTGCCCCTAAAAAGGCAGCCGCTCCGGCCGCAAAGACCACGCTGAGCCCTCAAGCCGCGTGGCCTTTCCCGACGGGCAACAAGCCCTGATTCAGCTCACTGAATCTGTGTCGGCCTGAACCAGGGTCAGGCTGACGTTCCCCAACCCGGCTTCGGCCGGGTTTTTCTTTTGCGGCATCATCGGCTGCACCATGAGCGCCAGCACCACACCCTCCCCTTCGGCCCCCTGGCCTTGCATGCGCATTGAGGGCAGGGGCAGCAACCAACGTGTCGTGCTTGACGTCAGCGTCTCGCCGAACGCCAAGAAGACCGAACTGGTTGGCTGGCACGATGGTGCCTTGCGGGTGCGACTGGCCGCCCCGCCGGTCGACGGCGCCGCCAACGAGGCCTTGCGCAAGTGGTTGGCCAAGGAAATCGGTCTCAGCCAAGGGCAGGTCGAACTGATACGGGGTGCCTCCAGCCGAAGAAAGCAGTGGGCGCTGGCCGTGGACGCCCCTCAGGTGGAGGCCTGGCTGCGTCGCCAGCCCATATTGCAAAACTGAAAACCGCATGCTGGCAGCGCGCTGTCATCACCCCTTAATCAAGCGCTACCCCACCTCACAGCTCAGGACTACAGTGCGTACATGTCGGTTGCGCACTCGCCCCACGCCCGGCAGGTATGAAGTTACAAGGGGCCGGAGAGCAAGGTCATGTCCAACCACAACAACCCAACCGAGCCCAGCCAGACTCAGCTGCAAGAGGTTCAAGCCGCCCTGTTCAACCTTCGCGATGGCTTGATGAACCTGAAAATGTCCCTGCAGGAGCTGGCATTCATGACCGACGAAAATGCCCAGCGTGAAGCCATGCTGGAGGCAGAAAACCTGATCATGCGTCTGCGCGGGTGACGCCAGGCGATTAAGTAGCGCCAAAGCCCGAATCGGTGGGCCGAAAAAACGTAAAGGGCCGCAGCTTGCCTTAAGCTACGCGGTTTGATCCAAGTTACTCGCATAGCGAGCACGCCATGGCCCAGTACGTATACACCATGAACCGCGTCGGGAAGATCGTTCCCCCGAAGCGGCAGATTCTCAAAGACATCACCCTGAGTTTTTTCCCGGGCGCCAAGATCGGCGTGCTGGGCGTGAACGGCTCCGGCAAGTCCACCTTCCTCAAGATCATGGCCGGGGTGGACAAGGACATCGAGGGCGAAGCCGTCCCGATGCCCGGCATCAAGATCGGCTACCTGCCCCAGGAGCCTCAACTCAATCCCGAGCAGACTGTTCGCGAGGCCGTCGAAGAAGGCATCGGCGGCGTGCTCGCCGCCAAGAAGCGCCTGGATGAGGTCTACGCCGCATACGCCGAACCCGACGCCGACTTCGATGCCCTGGCCGCCGAGCAAGGCGAGCTCGAAGCCATCATCGCCGCTGGCGGCTCCGAGAATACCGACCTGCAACTGGAACTGGCTGCCGACGCCCTGCGCCTGTCGCCGTGGGAAGCCAAGATCGGCAACCTCTCCGGCGGTGAGAAGCGCCGCGTGGCCTTGTGCCGCCTGCTGCTCTCCAAGCCCGACATGCTGCTGCTGGACGAACCCACCAACCACTTGGACGCTGAATCCGTCGACTGGCTGGAGCAGTTCCTGCAGCGCTTCCCCGGCACCGTGGTGGCCATCACCCACGATCGCTACTTCCTGGACAACGCCGCCGAGTGGATCCTCGAACTAGACCGTGGCCTGGGTCACCCCTACAAAGGCAACTACTCCGACTGGCTCGATGCCAAGGAACGCCGCCTGGAACAGGAGCAAAAGACCGAAGACGCTCGCACCAAGGCCCTGAAGCAGGAACTGGAATGGGTGCGCAAGAACGCCAAGGGCCGCCAGGCCAAGAGCAAGGCGCGTCTGGCCCGCTTCGAAGAACTGAGCGACGTCGAATACCAGAAGCGCAACGAAACCAACGAAATCTTCATCCCCGTGGCCGAGCGTCTGGGCAATGAAGTCATCGAGTTCAAGAACGTCACCAAGTCCTTTGGCGACCGCTGCCTGATCGACAACCTGAGCTTCAAGGTGCCGGCCGGCGCCATCGTCGGCATCATCGGCCCGAACGGCGCCGGCAAATCAACGCTGTTTCGCATGATCCAGGGTGTCGAGACGCCCGACAGTGGCGAAGTCGTGGTCGGCAAGACCGCGCAATTGGCTTTCGTCGACCAGAGCCGCGAAGGCCTCGCCGGCGACAAGACCGTGTGGGAAGACGTCTCCGGCGGCCTGGACAACATCGTCGTGGGCAAGTTCGTGATGCCTTCGCGCGCCTACCTCGGCCGCTTCAACTTCAAGGGCAACGATCAGCAAAAGCTGGTGGGCAACCTGTCCGGCGGTGAACGTGGTCGCCTGCACCTGGCCAAGACCCTGGCCAAGGGCGGCAACGTGCTGATGCTTGACGAACCCTCCAACGACCTGGACGTCGAAACCCTGCGTGCACTGGAAGACGCCTTGCTCGAGTTTGCCGGCAGCGCCATGATCATCTCCCACGACCGCTGGTTCCTCGACCGCATCTGTACGCACATCCTCGCGTGCGAAGGCGACTCGCAGTGGTTCTTCTTCGATGGCAACTATCAGGAATATGAAGCCGACAAGAAGAAGCGCCTGGGCGAAGAAGGCGCCAGGCCCAAGCGCGTGCGCTTCAAGCCCATCCGCTGATGTGCGCTTGAACTGCTGTCGTGCATTGAATCGAAGCCCGTCCCCGACGGGCTTTTTTTATTCAATTTCACAGCCTATTCGGGGGCTATCCCTAGGGTTTACAACAGAAGGGGCACCACCTGCGGGGGCTAGAATTTCGTGGAATTTTTGGCATTGGCAGATGCGCCCGAGTACTCAGTGCAAACCGAGGACACGATGGATTCAGGGACCCTGGGCGAGGTATGCCAGATGACAAATCGACTTTCAAACAGACCTTCGCCCCACAGCCCTTGAAGGGATGTCGGCCACAACACACCGGCCCTGGCCCCGAAGCCGGTGAACACTGATGATTCTTGTTGGAGACTTCTTGATGACCCCTCGGATTAACCGCCTGATCACGTCGACCGCGCTGGCCATTTCGGCGATGACCATGGGCGGCTGCGCCCTGATCGAATCCAACGTGAGTGGCACGACGCTCAGCATCCTCGAGGATGGTTTCACTCCACCCACACTGCAGACCCGCGACGTTGAAATGGCCTGCAGCTTCGCCACGGTCAACGGACCGCTGGTCGGCGCTGCACGCAACTTCTATGGTGACCCCTCACTGATGGAGGCCGTGCTGATGTCCTCGGCTGGGGTGTGCTCCGAGAACCAGGCCATCGCCGAGGAAATGCGCTACATGCGTGCAGCGCGCGAGAAGCGTGCCGATGAAGCGCAAGACGCCCGCATCGCCCAAAAGCGCCTGCTGGCCGTCGCGGCCGAGCGCCAGTACACGGCCTTCTATCGCATGCGCAGCAAGATCGAGCAGAAGTACTTTATCAAGTACGGCTCCGAGTGCCCGCGCTTCAAGCGTGATTTCGACGAGTTGGTCTACCTGCTGGGTTCTGTGGCCGGCCTGCAAGCCATGCAGAACGACATCTCAGCGCAGCAAACCGTTGGCGTGCCAACCGACACTGCGCCGCTGGTCGAGAAGGCTTTGAAGTGCCTGGACAACGAGAAGTGGTGGGGTGCGCCTGAAGCCGCTCGTGCTGCTGTCTGGGCCATCCTGCCGGGTGGATCAGAAGGCCATGACGTCAAGGGTACGTTCGAGAACTCCATGAAAATCGGCGAGGCCAAAGGCGTGCGCCTGTCCCACGTGATGGCCGCCGTGGCCTACCAGTCGCTCGATGACAAGGCCGCTGTGCGCCAGACCATCAAGCGCTTCACCGCCAACAAGGACTTCAAGCCCAACCCCGACTATCGCCTGATCGACGCCATCTCCCAATCCCAGATGGTCAACGTCTCTGACCGACTGTGGACCCAGAACGCCGGCACCCGCACGCCGGTTGCCAGCCTGGGCAAGTTCTGGGACGACAAGGTCGGTGGCGACATCGATGCTGACAGCTTCCTCAAGTAATCAATGTCGATGAACGGTTGGTGTTGCCCTCGGGAATTCCCTTCCCCCGTGTGTGTGGGCTGGGGTTTACCTGAAGAAACCCTCGACCAGATATAGTTACAAAGCTAACGATCCAGGCCACCGACAGGTGGCCATTTTCAAGTGCCGAAAATCGGCGAAGTCCAAGGGGTTCCATAGCGGGGCCCCTGACTTTTTTGGTTCCGAGGAGACTTCATGAAGTTGGTCAATAAAGTGAGCATGGTCAGCCTGGCCGTGCTGGCAACCGTGGGCGCCACGACATCCGCTCAGGCTGCGCAGAAAGTGTGTGTGTACGACCTGCTGGGTACCGCTGGCGACCTCTTCAACATGGCCAAGGACTATGCCGTGGCCATGCAGAAGTTTGGTGCCAGCATCGAGCTCAAGGGCTATACCGACGAACGCGTCGCTTCTGAAGACTTCCGCACCGGCCAATGCGATGGCGTGATCGCCACCGCCTTCCGCACCCGCCAGTTCAACCCCGTGGCCGGCTCGATCGACACGCTTGGTGCCACCACCATCGTCAAGGACGGCAAGATCGACATCGCCGCCAGCTACGACGTGGTCCGCAAGATCATCCAGACCTATGCCTCGCCTGCCGCCTCCAAGCTGATGGTCGACGGCAACTATGAAATCGGTGGCATCACGCCGCTGGGCGCCGCCTATCCCGTGGTCAACGACCGCAAGATCAACACCGTTGAAGCCCTGGCCGGCAAGCGCATCGCTTCGTTCGATTACGACAAAGCCCAGGCCGTGATGATCCAGCGCATCGGCGCGCAGCCCGTGTCGGCCGACATCACCAACTTCTCGACCAAGTTCAACAACGGCTCGGTCGACATGATCGCCGCGCCCACCCTGGCCTACAAGCCCCTTGAGCTCTACAAGGGCATCGGCAAGAACGGCGCCATTGCCCGCTTCCCGATCATGATCCTGACCTACCAGGTCGTGCTCAACAAGACCAAGTTCCCCGATAGCTTCGGCGAGAAGTCGCGCGAATACTGGGCCAGCCAGTTCGACCGCTCCATGCAGCTGATCAAGCAGGCCGATGCCAGCATCCCGCCAGCCACCTGGATGGACCTCACTTCCGAGAACTCCTACAAGTACACGCTGATGCTGCGTGAGTCACGCATCGACATCGCCCAGAAGGGCCTGTACGACAAGCGCGGTCTGAAAGTGATCAAGAAGATCCGCTGCAACGTGAACCCGGCCGACCCCGAGTGCACGACGAAGTCTGAAGAAGACTGGAAATGATGATCGCGGCAGCGGTCAAACAGGCCGCTGTACCGCCTGATGACACCGCCGAGGGGCCCACAGGTCCCTCTCCTTATGACTGCTGACGCCTCACAGGAAGTCAGCCCGGTCTCGTGATTGCCAATGAATACCCCTGATTCCCGAAAGCTCCTGGGTCGAACCGTTCTCGAGTGGTTCTCCAGCCTTCCCGTTTTTGCCCTGCTTGTGCTCACCCTGGTGATCGGCACGGGCGAAATGGTTCACGGCCAGCTGCTCAAGCTGGGTGAATCGATGTTCGGCGACTCCAAGGCGCAAGTGCAGTACTTCATGCTGCGCGCCGAGCCCACCCAGCCCACTTGCGACGCCCATGTCGATGTGGATGCCGAACTGGCCAAGCAGTCCGCCGCCCCAACTGGTGGCAGCGCGGGTGGTGACGACATCGACAACCTCTTCGGGGATCAGAAAGCCGTCGACCCGGCCGTGCTGCGCAAGTCGATCGAGCAGGCGCTGGCCATCTGCAAGGCCAAGCACGAGCTATACAACAAGGTCGTCCAGCACCAGACACCTCAGGTCAAGGCCTACCGTGTGCTGGAGACAAGCTTCTTCGGCCTGTTCCAGATCGGCACAGACAACCGTCCGCTGATCCTGCTGGTGATGGTGGCGATCGCAGCCATCACCACGACGCTGGGCTTCCACCACATCGGAATCCGCCCCGGCCACTACACCAAGGACTACCTCCTGCAGTCGGTGTCGCAGACGATCGCGGCCGCCCTGCTGCTGTTCTCCTGCGTGCGCTACTACCAGATCCTGCAAGGTTCGGGTGTGCCCATTGAACACCCGCTGCTGCACTATGTCTGGATGGCCCTCTTCACCACGCTGCTACTGATCAATGCCAAGCGCGTGATCATGCCGGTGAAGTCGCCGCACGGTGAGGGCAACTGGACTGGTGCCTTCCTGTCCATACCGCTGTACGCGCAGATGGCCACCATTGCCGGCGCCTACTTCCTGATCAAGGGCCACCACGCCGGCTTGGCCATCTACATCAACCAGCTGATGGAGCTGCCCAGCATCTTCATGAACCTGGGCCTGTTCATCTGGTCGGGCATGCTGCTCAAACAAAGCCGCATCGTCGACCTGTTCATGGACACGCTGCGCCCCTGGAGCCTGTCGCCTCAGTTGCTGACCTATATCGTCCTGCTGTTCGCGGCCGTGGCCACGGCCTACACCGGCGCGTCCGGCGTGTTCGTGATCGCTGCCGGCGGCATCATTTACCACGAGGTTCGTGCCTCGGGTGGTTCACGCCAGTTCGCACTGGCCGCCACCGCCATGTCCGGCTCGCTGGGCGTGGTGCTGCGCCCCTGCCTGCTGGTCGTGATGATCGCCGCGCTGAACAAGCAAGTGACCACCAGCGGCCTCTACCACTGGGGCTTCTATGTGTTCCTGCTGACCTCGACGCTGTTCTTC
The DNA here is from genome assembly GCA_003963115.1 of Burkholderiales bacterium. Taxonomy (GTDB): domain Bacteria; phylum Pseudomonadota; class Gammaproteobacteria; order Burkholderiales; family Burkholderiaceae_C; genus Aquabacterium. Next base: position 45,213 of record RXJQ01000006.1, on the reverse strand, counting down.
CTGACCTCGCAGATGCTGCGCACCCAGCGCGCCAACATCGAGTCGCCCATGAAGGCCCTGCCGGCCATGCTGCGTCAGATCGTGCCCCTGCTGCCCTACTTCATCGTGGTGGCCGTGGTGGTCTGGCTGTATGAATACGCCCTGGACACCAAGCTCAACGAGATCACGGCGCCGACCATCATGCCGGTGATCCTGCTGATCATTTTGGTCTACGACAAGATCACCAACAAGGGCAAGGCCGAGTTGACGCCCGACTACGCCAGCCACCGTCAGGAAGGCGTCGAGAAGTCGATCCGCTACGCCACCAACGAGACCATTGGCCACATCGGCGCCCTGCTGAGCCTGATGACGCTGTCGCTGGCCATGGGTGGCGTGATCGAGCGCTCCGAAGTCATGGGCTACTTCCCCAAGGTCTTCGAGAACCACTGGACGGCCATGGCCTTCCTGGTCGTGACCAAGGTGCTGCTGGGCATGATCATGGACCCGTTCGGTGCCGTGGTGCTGGTCTCCGGCACGCTGGCCCCGATCGCCTATGCCAACAACATCGACCCGCTCCACTTTTGGATGATGGTGTTGGTGGCCTTCGAGCTGGGTTACCTGCTGCCCCCAGTGGCCATCAACCAGCTGCTGACCCGTCAGGTGATTGGCGAAGCGGAAGTGACCGAGGCCGACGCGGAAGTGAAGCACCTGGGCTTCTACCGCCGCTACGAGCGCTGGATCCTGCCGCTGGTGGTGATGAGCATCGGCCTGGTGATCGTGTCCTTCGGCCCGCTGGCCATCCACGACTACCCGCAACTGGCCTTCATCAAGGACTGGTTCTCGCCCACCACACCATGACATTGATGCGTTGAGCGCATAAGGTCATGCCAACCCGGTTGAATGCCACGCATCAACCGGGTTTTTCTTGGGTACTCCCAGCCAGGGCCGGGGCTGCGCGGTGGTATGGTCCCAACCCATGATTCGACCTGCATCCCCCTGCACGCGGCCCATCGCGTTGCCGCACCCTTTGTTCTCTGCCATCTTGATGACCTTGGCGCTCAGCGCCTGCAGCACCTTGGGTGGGTCGGGTTCGACGGCGAACAACACCGGTGCGGGGGCGGCACCTTCGGTCGCAGGCAGCGAATCCAGCGCGGTCCATGCCGCACCGCCTGGTCCTTCAGCGGCCTCATCAACAACGAGCTCGGCTTCATCAAACGCTGCAACGTCCGGTGCCGCCTCGGCCGCGCCGCAGCAGCCGCTCTTCGATGCCGTGATCAAGGGCGCCGAGCGCCAGGATGGCCTGCTGCCCATCTGGAAGAAGCAGGACAAGGTCTGGCTCGAACTGCGCCCTGCCGACTTTGGCAAGCCCTTTTTCCTGTCGCCCAAACTGGCATCCGGCATCGGTGAGGCCGGCGTGTTCGGTGGTCTGATGCAAAGCCGCTGGGCCCAGGTTGGGCGCCCGCAATGGGTCGAGTTCCGCAAGGTGCAGCAGCAAGTTCAGTTGCTGGCCGTGAATGCGGCCTACACCGCAGAGACAGGCTCACCACAAGCCAAGGCCGTACAGGCCGCGTTTTCGCCCAGCCTGCTGGGCAGCGTGCCACTGGCCAGTGCCCCTCAAGCCAAGTCGGGCACCGTGCTCATTGAAGCCACGCCTTTGCTGCTCGGCGATCTGCTGGGCATCGCACAGCATCTGCAACGCACCTACCGTCAGAGTTATGGCCTCGACGCACGCAACTCGGCCCTTCTGGCTTCACGTGCACAAGCCAAGAGCGTGGTGTTCGAGGTGTCGCAGCACTTCGCCACGGCGGGCATTGCGGCAGGTGGTGGCCTGCCCGGCGCACCGGCTTCGACCGTGCCTTTGTCTGTGCCCGACCCCCGCAGCATGTTCGTGACCGTGCACTACAGCCTGTCGGCGCTGCCCGACAAGCCGATGCCCACGCGCGCGGCTGACCCCCGTGTGGGCTTCTTCACCAGCACGGTGGCCGACTTCACGGACGACCTGGCGCGCACGCCCCGCAAGCGCTTCATCAACCGCTGGCGTCTGGAGAAGAAAGATCCGACGGCAGCCCTGTCCGAGCCCGTACAGCCCATCGTGTTCTGGCTGGACCCGAGCATCCCTGAGGCCTACCGCGCGACGGTCACCGAAGGCATCCTGGAGTGGAACAAGGCCTTCGAGGCCATCGGCTTCAAGAACGCGATTGAAGTCAAGACTCCGCCCAAGGACAAGCCCTTCGACACCCTTGAGATCGGCCACACCTCCATCCGCTGGATGACCAACAGCGTGCCGGCCTTCGGCGCCATCGGGCCCACGCACGTGGACCCACGCACCGGCGAGATCCTGGATGCCGACATCGCACTGGAAAGCCTCTCGTCAAGGGCGATCCGCACGGTGCGCAGCCAGTTCATCACGGGGGCGGCGACCTTGGCGGAGGCTTCAAGCGACATATCTGCTCAGGCATGTCAGCACGGCCTCTATGCGTCTGAGCAGCTTGGGCTGGCCCTCGATGTGCTGGAGGCCCAAGGCATCATCGACCCGGACAGCCCGCAGGTCCGAGAGTTCGTGCTCGCCTACATCAAGGACACGACCATGCACGAGGTCGGGCATACGCTGGGCCTGCGCCACAACTTCCGCGCCTCGCGCTGGCACACGGCCGAGGAGCTCACCGATCCTGAGCTGACCCGCAGCAAGGGCAACAGCGCCTCGGTGATGGACTACGCGCCCATCAACCTGCCCATGCCCGGGCAGCGTGCCGGCTCGCCCTTCCAGTCCACACTGGGCCCCTATGACTACTGGGCGATCGAGTACGGCTACAAGCCCTTGCCCGATGACAAGACGGCCGCACAGAAAGCATTGCAGACGATCGCCCAGCGCAGTGCCGACCCGGCCCAGGCTGATGCACTGGCCTTCGGCACGGATGAGGACAATGCGCTCGGGCTCGATCCCCAAGCCCTGGTCTTCGACCTGGGCCGTGACCCGGTGGCCTTTGCGCGCACGCGTCTGAGCATCGTGCAAGACCTGTTCGAACGCCAGGCCAGACGCCAGCTCACACCACAGGATGACGTGACACTGCTGCGCCGTAGCGTGAGCTATGGCCTGCGGGATCTCGCCCGCACTGGCCAGATCCTGCTCAGGCAAGTCGGCGGCGTGGTCACGCGACGCGATGCACCCGGCAGCGGCCGCGATCTGCTTGACCCGCTGCCTGCTTCTCAACAGCGCGCCGCGCTAGACCTGCTGGTGTCGGCCTACCTGTCGCCCCGGGCACTGCCCCTGCCGCCCAGCCTGCTGCGCCAACTCGCACCGGACTACATGGATCGTCAGGAGGGTGGCGATGGCCAGGCCGCGGTCCCCACTGATTTCTCGATCGCCGAACAACGCCTTGTCCTGCAACGAGAAGTGCTGGGCTACCTGATGAGCGAGCCGCTGGCCGAGCGCCTGATCGACAACATCGACAAGACCCGAGACCGTGAAAAGCAGCCGCTGACCGTGCGCGAGCTGCACCGCATCCTGATGGAGACGGTGTGGTCGGATGAAGCCGCCGTGCCTGGCACCGAAAGCGGCCACCGCGATCTGCAACGCGACTACGTCAACCGGCTGGCCGTGTCTGTCATCCGTGGCGCCACGGCGCGTGCAGACGTGCGAGCCATCATGCGCCAGCAAGCCACGAAGCTGCTCAAGCAGCTCAACAAGGCACAACGCCAGGGCGACCCCAACAGCACCGCTCATGCGCATGTGCAAGATTGCATCGACACGCTGACCTCCGCTTTGCAAGCCAGCGTGGTGCGCACCGCGCCCTGAGCCTCACTGATCCTCGCGCCATCCCTCCGCTGACGGCCCCAATCAGGGGGCCCGGCGCGAGCGGATGGTCTGGTCTCCAGCGACGACAATAGCCGGATACCAGCCAGAATCAAGACATGGACCTGCCCACGCTGTTTTCCGCATCAGGCCCGCTGGCGCGCGCCTTTGATGGCTACCGCGTGCGGGTTGAACAAATCGAGATGTCCCAGGCCATCCAGGAGGCCATCCGCACGGCCAGCACGGTTGTGCTGGAGGCCGGCACCGGCGTGGGCAAGACTGCGGCCTACCTGGTCCCGGCCCTGCTTGAAGGCGGCAAGGTCATCGTTTCCACCGGCACCAAGGCCCTGCAGGATCAGCTCTACCACCGCGACCTGCCCGCCGTGCGCGATGCTCTTGCCGTGCCCATCAAAACCGCCCTGCTCAAGGGCCGCAGCAACTACCTGTGCTGGCACCATCTCGATCGGGCCAACCAGGACGCCACGCTGCTGGCCAGCAAACAGGAGGTGCGCGATCTCGGCCTGATCAACCGCTTCATCCACCTCACGCCCACAGGTGACAAGGCCGAGTGCACTCAGGTGCCCGAGCATGCCTCGATCTGGGCGCGCGTCACCTCCACGCGCGAGAACTGCCTGGGCAGCGAGTGCAAGCACTACAACGACTGCTTCGTGATCAAGGCTCGGCGAGAAGCGCAGGATGCCGACGTGGTCGTGGTCAACCACCACCTCTTCTTTGCCGACCTGATGCTGCGCGAAGAAGGCGTACCCGAGCTGCTGCCCAACGCGCAGACCATCGTGTTCGACGAGGCCCATCAACTGCCCGACACCGCCACGCTGTTCTTCGGTGATTCGATCTCGACCGCGCAATTGCTGGACCTCATGCGCGACACCCTGGCCACCGGCCAGTCGCAAGCTCGCGATGCCGCCAACTGGAACGATGTGCTCGCCCCGCTGGACCGCTGTACACGCGATCTGAGGCTGTGCTTTGGCCCCCAGATGCAGCGCCTGTCGCAAGCCCAGCTTGGCGAGGATCATCCCTTGCATGCGGCCCTGGGCAATCTGCGTGAAGCCCTGATGCATGTGCGCGAAGTGCTTGATGGCCAGGCTGATCGCAGCCCTGATCTGGCACAACTGCATCGCCGAGCGGACGCCCTCATGCAGCGCCTGTGCGCCTGGGGTGCCCCTGAGCGCGCGCAGGAGCCCGAGCTGTGCTGGGTCGATGTGGGCACGCACGGGGTGCAACTGCACCGCACACCGATCTCGGTGGCCGATGTGTTCAAGCGCCAGCGGCTGGGCCTGGGCCAGGCGGAGATCGCGCCGGATGAAGCGCCCGATGCAGACGACGCCGAAGGCGCGCTGGCCCGCAACGCCGAGCTGGAAGAGCTGCCCTGGCAGGACGATGAAAGCGTTAACAGTGGCGTGGTCGAAGACGATCTGCAGGCCTTGATGGGCGGTGCGCCAGACCGCTCTGATGTGGCACTGGCTGCCAAGCCTTCATCGGCCAACCGCACCAAGCCCACGCAGATTGACGACGAGCACGACGACCTCAGGCCACCGTCACCACGTCGCGCCTGGATCTTCACTTCGGCCACGCTGGCGGTGCGCCAGGACTTCAGTCATTTCACCCAGGCACTCGGCCTGGAGGACGCGTTCTGCCAGTCATGGTCCAGCCCTTACGACTATGGGCAACAGGCCATGCTGTACGTGCCGGTGAACCTGCCACCACCCTCCGACAGCGGCCACACCGATGCCGTGGTCGATGCCGCTCTGCCCCTGATCCGCGCCAACCGTGGGCGCGCCTTCGTGCTGTGCACCAGCCTGCGTGCGGTGTCTCGCGCGGCGGACCGCCTCAAGAAGCTGTTCCAGGAGGCCGGTGATCCCTTCCCGGTTCTGCAACAAGGCGACGCGCCCCGGCCCACGCTGCTGGAGGACTTCCGCCGCGCGGGCAATGCCGTGCTGGTGGGCAGCCACAGCTTCTGGGAGGGCATCGATGTCAAAGGCGATGCGCTCACGCTCGTGGTGATCGACAAGCTGCCTTTTGCTCCGCCAGACGACCCTGTGCTCGCCAAGCGCCTGGAGTTGCTGGCCCAGCAAGGCGGCAATCCTTTCATGTCGCACCAGGTGCCGCAGGCCATCATCGCGCTCAAGCAAGGTGCCGGCCGCCTGATCCGCAGCGAGACAGACCGCGGCGTGCTGATGATCTGCGACACCCGTCTGATCGATAAACCCTATGGCCGTCGAATCTGGCAGAGCCTGCCGCCCATGAAGCGCACTCGGGTGGAAAATGAGGTCATTCAATTTCTGGAGGCCCTATGACCCGCACTTGTCTGGCATTGCAGCACCTGTCCTTCGAAGACCTTGGCTCCCTGGCCCCCGTGTTGTTGTCGATGGGCTTTGACATCGTCTACCGTCACGCCGGTGTGGACGATCTGAGCAGCGAACACGCACAGGCCGAATGGCGCGAGGCGGATCTGGTCGTCGTCCTGGGCGGCCCCATAGGCGTCTACGAAGCCGGCCGCTACCCCTTCATCCCCGATGAACTCGCCCGCATCACGGAACGCCTGGAAAGCGGCAAGCCCCTGATCGGCATCTGCCTGGGGGCACAGCTCATGGCGGCCGCTAACGGCCAGAAGGTCTACCCCGGCCCGGCCAAAGAGATTGGCTACAAGCCGCTCAAGCTGACCACGGCCGGCCACGATTCACCGCTGCAAGCCTTGCTGGACTGCGGCTACGAAGTGCTGCACTGGCACGGTGACACCTTCGACCTGCCAGAAGGCGCCAAGCTGCTGGCCTCGACCGATCTGGTCACCAACCAGGCCTTCAGCATGGGCCCTCGCGTGCTGGGCCTGCAATGCCACCTCGAGGTCGTGCCCGACAACATGGAGCGCTGGCTGATCGGCCACACGGCTGAACTCACGGCCGCCGGCATCGACGTGCACCAGCTCCGCTCGGACAACCTGCGTGTGGGCGAAGCGCTGCTGCATTGTGCGCAACGAACGTGGTTGAACTGGCTGAAGATGGCTTTCGCTCACTGACTTGCCCTCGGAACGCCACCATGAGCCAGACCTCACTGCATGAGGAGGATGTCGGCCTCATGCGCCAGGCACTTCGCCAGGTCTGGCCGCTCTCCGATGAAGACCTGGCCGCGCTGCTGGATCACACCACGCGCTTGGTGCTGGACAAAGGCCAGGTGCTGCTGCAGGCCGGCCAACATGCGCGTCTGACGGGTTTTGTGCTCCAAGGTGGTCTGCGCGAGTACTATGTGCTCGAAGACGGTACCGAGCGCACCAAGGGCTTCAACATGCCCGGCGAGTTCGCCGGCTCGCTGTCTGATCTGCTCAGCGGCCAGCCATCTCGGGTGTGGATCACAGCCGAAGCCCCGACGGTACTGGCGGTCACACCCTGGCCCGCGTACGAGGCACTGACGCACCAAAGCCCCGCCTGGATGCAGTTTGCACGCCGCATCGCCGAAGCGCTGTACCTGCTCAAGACCGAACGCGAGTTCGAGCTGCTCACTATGGATGCAGCCCAGCGACTGGCACGTGCCCTGGTCCGCTGGCCGGCGCTGGCGTCCACCTACTCGCAAAAGGACATCGCGTCTTACATCGGCGTGACGCCCGTGCACCTCAGCCGCCTGCGCTCAGGCAAGGCGTGAGAGCGGCCAAGGCTGGCGAGGCCGCATCACGGCTCTGCGCCACCTGATCCTTGAGGAAAGGCAGCACCTCGGCCACAAAGGCCTCGGGCATCTCGGCGAATGGCGCGTGTCCACAGGGCATGGTCACGCATCTGGCCTGCGGCATGCTTCGGGCCGCCTGCACACCATCCTTGTGAGCGGGAATGGCGGGGTCATGCTGGCCGAACACTATCAGCGTGGGCGCCTGGATGCGGTCGGCCACCGCACGCAAATCATGCGCGGGGTCCACGAAGCTGCGCCACACGGCGCGATTGAGCTGCAGGCGCGAAGGCTCGGATTGAACCGTGGCAGCGCGTGCCAGCATCTGCACGACCGTCTCGGTGCGGCGACGCAGGTACAGCCCGGCCCACATGCGCGGAGACATCGCCAGCCGACCGCCCTGTAGCTTGCAAAAGGCACGCGTCACCAGATTGTGTTTTGTGAAGCCGCCGGGCGAGACCAGCACGAGCGCCCTCACCTTCTCAGGCGACGTGATCGCCAGCCTGGCCGCGGCGTTGCCGCCCAGCGAGTTGCCGATCAGGCTGACTCGCGCGAGACCCAACGCCGAGATGAACTCGTGCAGCACCTGATGAAAGAACATGGCGTCCCGATCTTGGGGGCGCGTCGGCATGGCCGAGAGGCCGTAGCCCGGCCAATCTAGCGCCAACACCCGGAAGTGTCTGGCCAAGGCTGGCATGACGGCCTGGAAGTCCAGGCTGTCGCCAGGATTGGCATGCAGGAGGACGAGGGGCTCGCCCTGCCCAGCCTCGCGGTAGTGGACGTCCCCCGAAGAAAGCGTGATGGTCGGCATGGCGTGGGGCTCCTGATTGCAATCGAGCGACCAGTATGGGCAGCCTCGGCCCGGCGCGCATTAACCTAGGTTGATGCGCACGCCAGTCAACGCAGCGTACCCACGTAGCGCTTGCGCGCCCCGCCCTGGTCGAAGCCCGAGGCATTGAAGCCCGACGAGGGCGCGAACCCCGAGGTGTCCGAGCCCGTCTGGCTGGGCGCAAAGGCCGGCTGTACAGCTGCGGGCTTGGCGGTGGCGGGTGCAACCGTGCGGACGGGCACCGTGGCGGGCGGCAGCATGGCCAGCTCCAGCTTGTCAGCCAGCTTGTGCAGGTCGGCGTGTGTCTCGGTGCGCGCCACGCGGATGACCTCGCGGGCGTACTCGGGGCTCTTGATCATCCACTCCACGTCGGTGACGCGCCCATTCGTGCGGCGCAACAGCACGTGCAAATGAGCGGCGATGGCAAATTTTTCGCTCTCCAGCATCACGTCCTCCAGCAAGCAAGCCCTTGTTCATCACTCCACGCGTTCACCGTGCAGGCTGAGGTCCAGGCCCTCCACCTCCTGCTGCCGGGGCACGCGCAGCCCCAATGTGCGATCGACCACCCACAAGATCACGAGCGTGGCCACGCCGCTGTAGGCCAGGGTTGCCATCACCCCCATGGCCTGACTCTGCATGGAGCCGTTGACCCCACCTATGGCCGGCGAGGCCAAGGCGCCCGTCAACAGCGCACCGATGATGCCGCCGATGCCATGCACACCGAAGACATCGAGGGAGTCATCCGCACCCAGCAGGCGCTTGAGCCCCGTCGCACCCCAATAGCAACCGATGCCCGCTGCCACCCCGATGAGCACGGCCGACTTGGGATCAACGAAACCCGACGCCGGCGTGATGGCCACCAGCCCCGCCACCACACCGCTGCACAGGCCCAGCAGGGTGGGCGCGCCGCGTACCGCCCATTCCGCGGCCATCCAGGCCAGCGCCGCCGAAGCCGCCCCCAGTTGCGTCACCAGCATCGCCATGCCCGCACGTCCATCGGCTGCGCAAGCCGAGCCACCGTTGAAGCCCATCCAGCCCACCCACAACAAGGCCGCACCGATCATGGAGTAGCCCAGGTTGGAGGGCATCAGCGGTTCCTGGCCGAAGCCAATGCGCGGCCCCAGCATCCAGGCGCAGGCCAGGCCCGCGATACCAGCGTTGATGTGCACCACGGTGCCGCCCGCAAAGTCCAGCACACCTTGCTTGGCCAGCCAGCCCGTGGGCTCCCACACCCAATGCGCGACCGGGGCATAGACCAGCAAGGACCACAAGGCCATGAACAGCAACAAGGCCGAAAAGCGCATGCGCTCGGCAAACGCGCCAGTGATCAGGGCGGGCGTGATGATCGCAAAGGTCATCTGGAACATCACGAACACCGACTCCGGCACGGTCGTGGCCAGATGGTGCACGGAGACTTGGCCCACGTTCTTGTCGTAGAACACGTTCTCAAGCAGCACCGCGCCCAGGCCGCCCAGCCAATCGCTGCCGGGCATGAAGGCCAGGCTGTAGCCGCAAACGAACCAGAGCATGCTCACCAGTGCGCAGGTGGCCAGGCTTTGGGCCATCGTGGCCAGGATGTTCTTCTTGCGCACCATGCCGGCGTAGAACAAGGCCAGGCCGGGCACCGTCATCAGCAGGACCAGGGCCGAGGCCGCGATCATCCAGGCCGTGTCGCCCGCGTTGATCTGTGCCACGGGCACGCGTTGAGGACTGGTGGCCGCCGATGCTGGCTGGGCCGGCGAGCCCGATGCCACGAGCGACGCGGGTGCCGTCAAGCCCCATGAGCCCATGGGTGCCGAAGCCCCATCTGCTGGCGCCAGCCGACCTGATGCATTCGATGCAGCCGCATCTACCGCAGAGGCGGACGCTGCCATGATGGCACCAGAATCAGCAGCAGCGGGGTCGGTGGCCTGTGCCATCGCACCAAGGTGGGTCAAGGCGAAGGCCATACAGGCGATCACGCCGAGTCTTTGGATATGCAGGTTCATCAAGAGCAGCGCACTTCAGGGCAAACCCGAAGCGAGCTGCAAGAACCAGACCCGAAGCGGCTTGCCAGCCGCCCACCGAGGCGATCAGCTCACAGTTCGAGGTTGTCGATCAGGCGAGTCTTACCCAGGCGCGAGGCCGTCAGGCACACCAGGGGCTCGCCCTGGGCCAGCTCGGCGTCGGTGGCGGGCAGCAGGTCGCGCTGGCGCCGCACCATCACGTAGTCCGTCTTCCAGCCACATGCATCCAGCGTGCCTTGGGCCTCGGCCTCGATCGCAGCCACAGCAGACAGGTTCAAGCTGGACGACACACGCGCGGCCGACACCGCCACCTTCACCGCACGCAAGGCGCCGATGAGCTGCACCGCCTCGGCCCGCTCCGCCGCGCTGAGATAGCCATTGCGCGAGGACAGGGCCAGGCCGTCGTCTGCGCGCAGGGTCTCGCCTCCGCGGATGTCGATGGGCAGGCCCATCTGGATCACCATATTGCGGATGATCATGAGCTGCTGGTAGTCCTTCTTGCCAAACACGGCGATACGAGGCTGGACCAGGTTGAAGAGCTTGTGCACGACCGTGCAGACGCCCGTGAAGAAGCCTGGGCGAAACGCGCCTTCGAGGATGTCGGCCAGCTCGGTGGGCGGGACCACCTTGTAGCCCTGGGGCTGCGGATAGAGCTCGGCCTCGGAAGGTGCGAACAGCACATCGCAGCCGGCCTCGGCCAGCAACTGGGCATCGCGCTCCAGCGTGCGAGGGTAGGTGTCGAAGTCTTCGTTGGGACCGAACTGCAGTCGGTTGACGAAGATGCTGGCGACCACGGGGCTGGCGCTGCCGGCCACCAGCTCACGGGCCTGCTTGATGAGCGCCAGATGGCCATCGTGCAGATTGCCCATGGTGGGCACGAACGCCGGCGCAGCGCCTCGGGCAGCCAGTTCAGCGCGCAGCTCGGCAACGGTGTGGATGATCTTCATGGTCATGGAGACGGTGCCTGGATATCAATAGCCGTGGATGCTTTCGTCAGGGAAGGAGCCGTCCTTCACCGCGTTCACATAGCGGCGGATGGCATCTTCCACCGAGCCACCTTCGGCCATGAAGTTACGCACGAAGCGCGGCAGCTTGCCGCGCGTGACATGCAGCATGTCGTGCAGCACCAGCACCTGCCCGGCCGTGCCCTGCCCGGCACCGATGCCAATGGTCATCATCCCGGGATTGTCGGTCTGCACATCGCGCGCCACAGCCGAGGGCATGAGCTCCAGCACCATCATCGCGGCACCGGCATCGGCCAGCGACTTGGCATGGCTGCGCAAGGTCTGGGCACCGGCTTGGTCACGGCCCTGGATGCGGTAGCCGCCCAGCGCGTGCACGCTCTGCGGCGTCAGACCCAGGTGGGCGCACACAGGCACGCCGCGCTCGGTAAGGAAATGCACGGTCTCGGGCGTCCAGCCGCCGCCTTCGAGCTTGATCATGTGGGCGCCCGCCTGCATGAGCGCCACGCTGGAGCGCATGGCCTGCTCGCGGCTGTCCTGGTAGCTGCCAAAGGGCAGGTCACCCACCACCCAGGCCGTGCGGTTGCCACGCACCACGCAACGCACGTGGTAGACCATCTCGTCCAGGGTCACGGGCACCGTGCTCGTGTGGCCCTGCACCAGCATGCCCAGCGAATCGCCCACCAGGATGCAGTCCACGCCGGCCTCGTCCACCAGGCGCGCGAAGGTCGCGTCATAGGCAGTCAGCATGGTGATTTTTTCGCCCTTGGCGTGCATCTCGCGCAGACGATGCAGGGTCACGGGCTTGCGAATCGGCTCGACAGCGTTGTTCATCAGCGGGGCGCCCTTTGGCAGGACGTGTCAGTCAGTGAGGTGGCGCGATTCTAGGCCGGGAAATCCCGCTGTGCAGACACCATATGAGCGGCTTGGGCTTACGTCCTATTACCGCGATTTGGACTTGCGTCAGCCAGAATGTCGACGGCAATGCCGTAGTTCGTTTCACCCCGTGGAGCCCACCATGCCGAAACATGACCGCAAGAGCCCTCCCCGATGGCGGGCGAACAGCCATCACCATCGATGGCACTGGGTATGGGTGGTGTTGGTTCTGCTCGTTGGCATCTGCCTGCCGGCCTGTGGTGGCGGTGGCGACGCAGGCGCGACCTCGGTCTCCCCTTCTGCAACGCCGTCCACCACGGCTTCCGGCCTCAAGACCGTGCAGATCGCCAGCGGCCTGTCCTCGCCCTGGGGCATGGCCTTCATGCCAGACGGCCGCATCCTCATCACAGAAAAGGCCGGTCAGATGCGTCTGGTGAGCCTCACGGGCCAGGTCTCCGCGCCCATCACCGGCCTGCCTGCCGTGGTCAATGTTGGTCAAGGTGGCCTGCTGGATGTGCAATTGGACCCTGACTACGGCGTCACACGCTGGATCTACTGGAGCTATTCAGAGCCTGGCGTCAATGCGGAAGCCGGTCTGGCTGGCACGGCTGTGGCGCGAGGTCAGTTGAACGGCAACGTCATCGACCACATCCAGGTGATCTTCCGCCAAAGCCCCAAGGTGTCGGGCGGCAACCACTTCGGCTCACGCCTGGCTTTTGCCAAGGACAAGACCTTGTTCGTGACCCTGGGTGAGCGCATGCAGGACGACCCCGCGAACCCCGGCACCGCCAACGCACAGAACCTGGCCAAGACACTGGGCAAGGTCGTGCGCATCAACCGCGACGGCAGCATTCCCGGCGACAACCCGTTGTTCGGCAACCCGGCCGCACTGGCGGGCATCTACAGCCTGGGTCACCGCAATCCTCAAGGCGCGGCGATCAACCCGAGCACGGGGGATCTGTGGGTGTCCGAGCATGGCCCGCAAGGTGGCGACGAGATCAACCTGATCAAGCCGGGCCGCAACTATGGCTGGCCCTTGCGCAGCTACGGCTGCCCTTATGGTTCGCCCGTGGGTGACGCTTGTCGCGTCGGCGGTGGCACGCACGCGCCGGACTTCGAGGAGCCACTCACCTATTGGGTGCCCATCTCCACGGCCCCTTGCGGCATGGCCTTCAACACGGGCTCACGCTATCCGGGCTGGGAGGGGCATTTATTCGTCGGTGCGCTCGCCGGCCAGACGCTGTGGCACCTCACGGTCGTGGGCAATCAGATCACAGCCCGCGAGGCCTTGTTCACCAATGTGCTGGGCCGCATCCGACATGTGGTGCAAGGGCCCGATGGCTGGCTGTATGTGCTGACCGACGGCGCAAGCGCCAGCATCTACCGCATCGAGCGCTGATGCCGTCGGCCGCCAGCCTCAAGCAGGCTGATAGGCCAAGCGCACGTAGATGGGCGCGAAGGCCTCGGCCTGGGTGATCTCCAGCAGGCGCTCGCGTGCCAGCTCCAGCATGGCGATGAAAGTCACGACGATGACCGGCGAGCCTCGGCTCGTGTCGAAGAGGTCTTCAAACTCGACGAAGCGTTTGCCCTGCAAGGTGCGCAGAACCTGGCTCATGAACTCGCGCACCGACAGCTCTTCACGCGTGATGGTGTGGTGCGTGGTCAGGCGGGCGCGCCGCAAGATCTCCATCCATGCTTCGCGCAGATCGACCAGGCTGACATCGGGGTGACGCACGTGGGTCGTCGGGTCATTGTGGACCTGCACACGCAGGAAGTCGCGCCCCAGCAGCGGCAACTGGTCGAGCTTGGCGGCGGCCAGCTTCATCTGCTCGTACTCGATCAGGCGGCGGACCAGTTCGGAGCGCGGGTCTTCTGCCTCTTCGCCCTCGTCGGTCTTCTTGGGTGGCAGCAGCATCCGCGACTTGATCTCAATCAGCATGGCCGCCATCAGGAGGTAGTCGGAGGCCAGCTCGAGATTGGTCTTGCGGATCTGATCGACGTAGGTCAGGTACTGGCGTGTGACATCGGCCAGCGGGATGTCCAGGATATTGAAGTTCTGTTTGCGGATCAGGTAGAGCAGCAGGTCCAGCGGGCCTTCGAAGGTCTCCAGGAAGACTTCCAGGGCGTCGGGCGGGATGTAGAGGTCCGTCGGCAAGGCGAACAGGGGCTCGCCATACAGACGGGCCACCGCCACATGATCGACGACCTGAGGCATGCCTTGTTCGTCCAGCTCGGAGAGAGGAAGGCCTCCCTCATCGGGGGCCATGACGTGCTGCGTCACCGGTCCGGCCTGAACGCTCAGGCTTTGGTCGAGTAGACGTAGGGCTTTTGCTCGACGCGGGCCTCGCGATACTCCTGCTGGGCGGTGCGATCGATGTTCTTGTCCCACAACAGGGCGCGGCCCTGGCGCTGACGCTCCTCCAGTTGGGGATCACGTGCCTTGAGGCTGTCGATGAACTGCGTCACGTCGGACTTGTAGGGTTTCCAGAAAAGCGGCATGGCGGGACCAGTCAACTCAAAAGCTTGGGGAAACGTGATTTTATCGGCCTGGCGGCCCAATCCGGCCAAAGCGGCGCACGACAATGTCGCCCATGCAGGAAATTGAACTGAAATTCCAGATTCCGCAAGCGGCGCTGGCCGCCGTTCAGGCCGAACTGGCCCGGCTCAACCGGGGGCAAAACACCGATCTGCTGCTGCGTGCCGCCTATTTCGACACCCCGGACCGCAAGCTGGCCGCCGCCCGCATGGCCCTGCGCGTGCGCCAGGAAGGCGAAGAATGGGTGCAGACGCTCAAGGCCGGCGGTAGCAACACCATGATGCGGCTGGAGGACAACCAGCCGGCCCAGCCGCCACGCAAGGGGCAAGCCATCCAGGCCGATCTGGGCCGACATCTGGGCCAGCCGGCACAAGCAGCCCTGCAACAGGTGCTGGGCTGGTCGCCCGAGCGGGATCCGTCAGGCCCGCAAGTGGGCCTCATCGAGCTGTATGGCACGGACATGGTCCGCACCCGTGCGCGGGTCACCGTAGCGGCTGGCACACCCTATGAAGGCGTGGTCGAGCTGGCGCTGGACCTGGGCCGCATCCACGCGGGTGCGCTCAGCGTACCGGTGCGTGAACTGGAAATCGAAGCCATCTCCGGTCACCCCATGGCCGTGATCCTGGCCGGACGAGACTGGGCGGCCAGGCACGGGCTGTGGCTCGATACGCAGACCAAGGCCCACCGGGGTGACCGGCTGGCGCGGGAAGCGGCTCAGCCTGACCCGGCACCCCATTCACACGCCACGAACGCACGCCCCGCCAAGATCAAGCCCGACGCCGACATGGACCAGGCCTGGCGCACCGGCCTGGAAAGCTGCCTCGAACACATCAGCGGCAACCTCAGTGAACTGGGCACGGCCCCGTCCCGCACGGTTGAAGCAGCTTACGAGTTGCGCCTGGGCCTGCGGCGCCTGCGCGCCTTCGAGCGGCTCTGGCGTGGCACCGCCTGGGCCCTGCCCAGCACCATCGCCGACAAGGCCGGCGTCTTGAGCACCCAACTGGGCTACTGGCGCGACCAACAAGCCCTGGCCTGGCTGCCCGGCAAACTGGCCCGCATGGGCTGGCTCGACCTGCCACTGCCCAGCCCCACGCCCCATGCCCATCAGCCGGCCGATGTCGTGGCATTGGCACGCGGCCATCTGGCCACCGACCTGTGTCTGGACCTGCTGGCCATGCTGCTTCAAGCCGAACCGCAATCGGCTTCACAAACTGCCAGCAACTGGATCAGCCAGCGCCTGCAACGATGGGCGCAACGCGTGGCCCGCCGAGGCCATGGCCTGAGCAAGCAGTCAGACGGCGATCTGCACCAACTGCGCAAACAGGCCAAGCGCCTGAGGCTGACTGCCGCCCTGTATGCGCCGCTGTGGCCCGAGAAAGCTGGCCGCCTTCAGGAACGGGCTCTCAAGGCCATGCTGGATGCCCTGGGCCACATTCAAGATGAAGTTGTGGCCCACCATTGGTATGCAACGCAAGCCGATGTGGCCCCTGTGTCTGACCCCATGTCGCGCGCAGCTTGCGACTGGCTCGAAGGCCGGCGCAAGGGCCTGCGCAAGAAGGCACAACGCGCGTTCGAGCGTTGGTTGAAAGTCAGCTCGCCCTGGTGATCACAGGGCGAGTCAGCAAGCTGCCTGCCTGGGCCATGGCCTCCGGCAGGCTGTGGACGATCTTGTCCGCACCCAGGGTGTCGTCCCGATGCGTGCGTTTCAGCAGGCTCAGCGGCTGATCGTTGAGTTCGCACAACACCAGATGGACATCCCGCCTGGCCAGCGTCCGCTGCAACTGCAGCAAGGCGTCCAGGCCCGAGGTGTCCACCGAGATCAGGCGCTGCGCCTCCAGCACCACCACCCTGACCTCATCGCCCAGTTGATCGGGCAAAGCCTCCAGCTTGCCGACCGCGCCAAAGAACAGCGAGCCATACAAGCGGTACACGCGCACCTGCTCAGGCACAGCGGGCCAGTGAGCAGGCCCATCCAGCACCGGCTCGATCCTGAACAAAGTGCTCATACGGTAGATGAAGAAGAGGCAGGCCATCACCAAGCCCACCTCGACCGCCACCGTCAAATCGAACACCACGGTCAGCACGAAGGTGCCAACCAGAATGGTGCGGTAGGTGTAGTTGTACTGCCGCAGCTTGAGGAACTCGTGCCACTCGCCCATGTTCCAGGCCGTGTACAGCAAGATGCCAGCAAGCACCGCCAGCGGCACGAGCGAGGCCAGCGGCGCGGCCACCAGCACGACCAGCAGCAGTGCCAGCGCATGCACGATGCCCGCCACCGGCGAGCTGGCCCCGGCCCGCACATTGGTGACGGTGCGCGCGATGGTGCCCGTGGCCGGAATGCCACCGAAAAAGGGCGTGACCATGTTGGCGATGCCCTGGGCCATCAGCTCCTGATTGGGATCGTGACGCCGCAACTCGCTCATGTTGTCGGCCACGCGGGCGCACAGCAGGGACTCGATGGCGCCCAGCATGGCGATCGTGAAGGTCGGCATGAACAGGTGCCGCACGCCCTCCCAGCTGAAATCCGGCCAGACCAGCGAAGGCAGGCTGCGCGGGATGCCGCCGAACTTGCTGCCGATGGTGGCCACGGGCAAGTCCAGCATCGTGGTCAAGGTGCCCATGGTGAGCAGCACCATCATCGGCCCGGGCATGCGCGAGACCAGGCCAAACACCCGGGTCCTGCGCAAAGCGGGCGGCAGCACGCCATTGGGCGAAAACAACCTGGGCCAGATGAACAGGCCGACCAGTGTGGCCAGCCCCAAGCCAAGCGCATAAGGGTTGAACTGATCCCGGTATTGCCAGAAGATGCGGATCTGCCCGACGAAGTCCGCCGGCATGCTGGGCGGATGCAGGCCCAGCAGTTCCTTGACCTGCGACAAGGCGATCAGCACCGCGATGCCATTGGTGAAGCCAATCACGATGCTGACCGGGATGTAGCGCACCAACACGCCCAGCTTGAACAGCCCCATGGCAAACAGGATGCCGCCCGCCAGCACCGTAGAGATCAGCAAATTGGCCAGCCCATAGCGCTGGACGATGCCGTAGACGATGACGATGAATGCGCCCGCCGGCCCGCCGATCTGCACCGACGAGCCGCCCAGGGCCGAGATCAGAAAGCCCGCGATGATGGCGGTGAACAGACCCGCTTCGGGCTTGACGCCAGACGCGATGGCAAAGGCCATGGCCAGCGGCAGGGCCACGATGCCGACCGTGAGCCCGGCACCGATGTCACGCCAGAGGCGTTCGCGGTCATAGCTTTGCAACGCCTCGACGAGGCGGGGCCGAAACGGTGCCAGGTCCAGGCCAGACAACCATGAGGGTGAGTACGCCATGGCTGTCCATTGCACCGCAAGGACAGGCTGTGGTCAATTGGCAGATGACCTTGGCTGATGCCTGCGCTGTGACTTATCGAAGCTCGATCAGCGCACGCGCATGCCGGGCTGGGCACCCGCCACCGGCTCCAGCACATAGATGCCGGGCGTGCCCTTCTCATCGGCATGCGAAGCCGCCAGCACCATGCCCTCGCTGACACCGAACTTCATCTTGCGTGGTGCCAGATTGGCCACCATCACGGTGTGCTTGCCGATCAGGTCCTCGGGCTTGTAGGCCTCCTTGATGCCACTGAAGACATTGCGCGTGCGGCCCTCGCCCACGTCCAGCGTCAGGCGCAGCAGCTTGGTGCTGCCTTCCACGTGCTCGGCGTTGACTATTCTTGCGATGCGCAGGTCCACCTTCACGAAGTCGTCGATGGTGATGGTTTCAGCAATGTCCTCGCCGCCGGGCCGCCCCAAGGCGAAGTCCCCCTCGGGAGGCATGGGGGCACCGACCTTCTCGCCGCCAGGTTTGGGCGCTTCAATGACAGGTGCAGGAGGCGGCTCGAACAGCGCGTCCAGCAACTTCACATCCACACGCTGCATCAGGTGCTGGTAGACACCAATGGTGTGCGCACCCAGCAGCTTGTCGGCATCGGCAAAGGCCATCGGCTCGACCTTCAGGAAGGCCTCCACATTGGCCGCGAGCGCCGGCAGCACCGGCTTCAGATACAGGCTCAGCAGGCGGAAGGCCTCGATGCAGACGGTGCAGACCTCCTGCAGACGGGCGTCCTGCCCTTCCTGCTTGGCCAGCTCCCAGGGCTTGTTGGCATCCACGTACTCGTTGACGCGGTCAGCCAGCAGCATGATCTCGCGCAGCACCTTGCCCAGTTCACGCTGCTCGTACAACTCGGCGATGCCGTTGCGACCGGCCTGCAATGTGCTCAGCAAATTCCGGCCGTCATCGCCCAGTGCATCGGTCAGCTTGCCGTCGAAACGCTTGGCCAGAAAGCCCGCCGCGCGGCTGGCAATGTTGATGTACTTGCCCACCAGATCGCTGTTGACGCGGGCCATGAAGTCGTCCTTGTTGAAATCGACGTCTTCCACGCGCGCGTTGAGCTTGGCGGCGATGTAGTAGCGCAGCCACTCGGCGTTCATGCCCAGGCCCAGGTACTTGAGGGGGTCCAGGCCCGTGCCGCGGCTCTTGGACATCTTCTCGCCGTTGTTGACGGTCATGAAGCCGTGCACATTGATCTGGTTGGGCAGCTTGCGGCCGCTGAACTGCAGCATGGCCGGCCAGAACAGGGTGTGGAAATAGGTGATGTCCTTGCCGATGAAGTGGACCTGCTCCACTTGCGGGTCGGCGATGAACTGCTCGAAGCTGCGGGTTTCGCCATAACGGGCCTTGGGGCCACCGGCCTCGAAGTAGCTCTTGAGCGAGGCCAGATAGCCCACTGGCGCGTCCAGCCACACGTAGAAATACTTGCCCGGCGCATCCGGGATCTCGATGCCGAAATAAGGTGCGTCGCGGCTGATGTCCCAGTCGCCCAGGCCACCCTTGCCTTCTTCATCCTTGGTGAACCATTCCTTGATCTTGTTGGCCACCTCGGGCTGCAGTTTGCCGTCCTGCGTCCAGTTTTCGAGGAAGCCGAAACAGCGCGGGTCGGACAGCTTGAAGAAATAGTGGTCGCTGGTCTTGAGCACCGGCGTGGCACCAGACAGCGCCGAGTACGGGTTCTTCAACTCGGTGGGCGAGTAGACCGCACCGCACACCTCGCAGGAGTCGCCGTACTGGTCCTTGGCACCGCACTTGGGGCATTCACCCTTGATGAAGCGGTCCGGCAGGAACATGCTCTTTTCCGGGTCGAAGAACTGCTCGATGGCACGCACTTCGATCAGGCCCTGGTCACGCAAGGCGCGGTAGATGTCCTGCGCCAGGGCATGGTTTTCAGGGCTGTCGGTGGAAGACCAATGATCAAAACTGATGTGAAAGCCGTCCAGGTAGGGCTTGCGGCCGGCGGCGATATCGGCCACGAACTGCTGCGGCGTCTTGCCGGCCTTCTCGGCGGCGATCATGATGGGCGCGCCATGGGCGTCATCCGCCCCCACGAAATGCACCTGGTGCCCCTGCATGCGCTGAAACCGCACCCAGATGTCGGCCTGGATGTACTCCATGATGTGGCCGATGTGGAAATGGCCATTGGCGTAAGGCAGCGCGGTGGTGACGAAGAGCTGGCGTGGCATGGTGTGATTCGCGAAGGAGCAGACGTCGGCGGACAGACGCAGCCGGCTGCCAACGTTTCTGGGGGAAACGCTGATTTTAGGCTCCCTGCCGTGCCACACTGCCATAGACCGTTGCACTAGACTGCCCGGCTCATTGTTTTTCCCGCTTTTCCCTCGCTCATGACCCCCCTGTCCGCCCTCGAAACCACCGCCCAGACCGCCTTGGCCCCCGTGCTGGACCCGCTCACCGGCCAGGACTGGGTGTCGTCTCGTCATCTGAAATCACTGAAGGTGACGGATGGCCGCGCGGTGGTGGACATCGCCTTGGGCTACCCGGCCAGCTCGCAATGGCCGGCCTATACCGAGCTGGTCCGGCAGGCGCTGCTGGCGGTCAGCGGCATCACGGCGGTCGAGGTCAACTGGTCGACACAGATCCTCACCCATGCGGCCTCACGCGGCCAAGCGCTTTTGCCCGGCGTCAAGAACGTGGTGGCGGTGGCCTCGGGCAAGGGTGGGGTCGGCAAGAGCACCACTGCCGTCAACCTGGCATTGGCACTCGCCGCAGAAGGTGCCCGCGTGGGCATGCTGGATGCCGACATCTACGGCCCCAGCCAGCCCCTGATGCTGGGCCTGAGCGGCAAGCCCGACAGCCCCGATGGCAAGACGATTGACCCGCCCCAGAACTTCGGCATCCAGATGATGTCCATGGGCCTGCTGGTCGAGAACCAGGCCGCCACCATCTGGCGCGGCCCCATGGCCAGCCAGGCTTTCGACCAACTCCTGCGCCTGAGCAACTGGGGTACCCCCGGCGAGCCACTGGACTACCTGGTCGTCGACATGCCCCCCGGCACCGGCGACATCCACCTGAGCATCAGCCAGCGCTCGCCCCTGACCGCCGCCGTGATCGTGACCACCCCGCAGGACATCGCCCTGCTGGATGCGCGTAAGGGCCTGCAGATGTTCGAGAAGGTCAGCGTGCCGGTGCTGGGCATCGTCGAGAACATGGCCGTGTTCTGCTGCCCCAAGTGCGGCCACGAAGAACATATCTTCGGCGAGGACGGCGGCAAGCGCATGGCCGAAGATTTCAATGTGCCGCTGCTGGGCTCCATGCCGCTGGACCTGCAGATCCGCGTG
Source organism: Burkholderiales bacterium (assembly GCA_003963115.1). GTDB lineage: Bacteria > Pseudomonadota > Gammaproteobacteria > Burkholderiales > Burkholderiaceae_C > Aquabacterium. The sequence goes on along the minus strand of RXJQ01000006.1, from coordinate 23,892 downwards.
CAGGCCGACGGCGGCCAGCCCACCCTGGTGGCCGACCCCGATAGCAAGAATGCCCAGCTCTATAAGGAGATGGCACGCAAGCTGGCCGCCGGCCTGTCCAAGCTGCCCAAGGATTACTCCGCCAAAATGCCGGGTGTGAGTGTCGTCCAACCCAAGGCCTGATCAGGCCCACCCGCCCTATGCCCACACCAACGCCCTTGCATGCTGAGGACGCCTGGTTCGATCTGGTGCCGCTGGCCCTGATCGAGTTCAACGAGCACGGCCGTGTGCTGCGGGCCAACTCGGCGCTGAGTGCGCTGCTGGGCTACGCGATCCCGCCAGGCAGTGCCTTGTCAGACATGCCCCAGGCCCTGCAAAGGCTGTGCGGGTGGGATTCGCCTTTGACCTTGCTGGCCCTGGGCCCCGAGGATGGCCCCTTGCAGAACCAGGTGCTGCAACCACGCCAGGCCGCCGCACCGGTCAGCCTGCGCAGCCAGATCTGGACCCAGGCCCAACCCAACCAGAATGCGCCGCGGCGCTTCCTGTGCGCCATCAGGGACTCGGTGCCCACCACAGATGCACCGGCTGCGCCCATGCCCATCAGCACCATCACCTCCGATGCCGACGCCGCCCCCCTGCCCGACCAGGCCTTGCTGCTGCACGAGCTGAGCACCATCCTGGAGAGCACGCCCGCCGGCATCGCTTACCTGCGCGACAACGTGCTGGTGCGCTGCAACCGCCGCTTCGAGCGCATGCTGGGCCTGTCGCCGGGCTCGATGGCCGGCCAGAGCCTGGACGTGCTGCTCAGCGCAGACCCGCGCATCGACCGCGTCGTCACCGAAACCGCCACCGAGCTGATGAAATCCGAGCAGTTCGAAAGCGAACTGGAGATCGTCATCCCTGGCAGCACCACGCGCTGGTACACTCTGTCAGTGCGGCGCATCGGGGTTTCCAACAACCCGCTGGAAGTGATCGCGGTGCTGTCGGACATCAGCCGCATCCGCTCGCAACAGGCGCAGCTCGAATCCCTGGGCCGCGACCGCGACCTCATGTTCACGCTCTCCGGCGTCGGCATCGCCTTCGTCAAGGACGGGCTGATCCAGAGCGCCAACCCGGCCCTGTCTCATCTGATGGGCGACGAGGTCGGCAGCCTCAACGGCCGGCCGCTGCTGAGCCTCTACGCCCTGGACGTCGACAGCAACACCGACCCCGACATCACCAGCATGCTGCGCAGCCTGGGCCACTGGCAAGGCGAGCGCGCATTGCGGACCAAGAAGGGCCGCGTCATCTGGGCCGAAGTGGCCCTGCGTCTGGTGGACCCGCATCGACCAGAGGAAGGCTACATCGCCTCCTTCGTCAATGTGGACGACCGCCACCGCGCCGAGCAGCGACTGACCCTGCAAGCCGACCGCACCCGCGCCATCCTCGACTCGGTGTTTGTAGGCATCGTCACGCTGGACGAGCATGGCATCGCCTGGATGAACCGCTCGGCCCGCCGCATGTTCGCCGGCGATCTGGCGGACTTCGTGGGCCAGCCGCTGAGCACCGTGGCCACGCCCGACCTGGACCACCCTTTCCGCCTGACCGACTACCTCGACGACCTGCTGGACGGCCAGTCCCACACCTTCGAATGCCAGGTTGTGGGCCGCGATGGCCGCGTCTTCTGGGTCGTGGGCAATGCCGTGGTCACGCTGGGCGAAGGCAACCGCCGCCACATCACCTATGCGCTGCTGGACATCGACCGCCGCCGCCTGGCCGAAGCCCAAACGGCCGAGGCCCAGGCCACCTTGCAGCGCATCATCGAGATGGCGCCCATGGCCATCCACCTGGTCGATGCCAAGAACCTGGCGCTGCTGCAAGCCAACCAGGCGGCCTCCGCTTACATGAGCGTGGAGCCCGCCAAGGCCATGGGCAAGGCGCCCGAGTCCCTGTACGACCCCGACCGCGCCCGGCTGCTGCGCGCCGACATGCAGCAGGCCCTGGACAGCGGCCAGGCCGTGCACCGCGAATACAGCCGCCCGTACAAGAACGGCAACCAGGTCTGGGACGTCAACTACCTGCCCCTCGCCCGCGAAGGCGAGTCCGCCGACCAGTTGCTGGTCGTGGCATCCGACATCACCGAGCAGCGCGCGGCGGAGCAGGCCAGGCTGGACGCCGCCATCGCCCAGCGCGAGATGCTGGTCAAGGAAGTGCACCACCGCATCAAGAACAACCTGCAAGGCGTGGCCGGCCTGCTACAACAGATCGCCATGCGCAAGCCCGAGGTGGCCTCGGCCATCTCCGAGGTGGTGGGCCAGGTCCAGGCCATCGCCCAGGTCTACGGGCTGCAGGTTGGCGCGGGTGGCCCCCTGCGCCTCAAGGCCGTGGTCGAGGCCATCGCCTCGTCGGTGCAGCGCACGTTCGGGCGACCCATCGCGCTGGCCATGGAAGGCAGCCATGCCGGCGACTGGCAACTGCCCGAAGCCGAGTCCATCCCCATCGCCCTGTGTCTCAACGAATTGCTAACCAATGCCCACAAGCATGGGCCGGGCGGCACGGCACTGGGCTGCACCTTGCAATCCAGCGAGCAGGGTGTCTCCATCCAGATCCGCAGCCCGGGCCAGTTGCCGGCGGGCTTCAACGTAGACCGCGTGCCGGGTGGTGTTTCCGGACTCGGCCTGGTCCGTGCACTGTTGCCCAGGCGCAGCGCCAAGCTCGCCCTCAAGCAGGACGGCAGCGAGGTGCTCACCCAGGTGGACCTCACCCCTCCAAGTATCAATTTGATACCGCCCCCCCATGTATTGGGTGAGCCCACTGGTCAGCAGATCGCTCTTTGGCCACAATAGCCGCTCGCCGCTTTAGGCAGTTAGGCAGTTAGGCAGCCGACATTCAGGCAGGTGAGACATAGGACGTGGGTGTGACTCAAAAAGGCAAGATTCTGGTGGTGGACGACGACAGGCTAGTGCTGGCCACCCTGACCCATGGCCTGGCCCAGGCCGGCTACGAAGTCATCGATGCAGACAACGGCGACGACGCCATCCTGTTGGCCCGCCAACACAAGCCCGAGCTGGCCCTGTTGGACATCCGCATGGAAGGCAAGTCGGGCTTCGACGTGGCCGCCTACCTGCGCCAGTACTGCCAGATCCCCTTCATGTTCCTGTCGGCCTTCGCGGATGAAGCCACCATCAAGCAGGTGAAGGAACTGGGCGCCCTGACCTATCTGATCAAGCCGCTGGACATCCAGCAGATCGTGCCGGCGGTCGAGGCCGCGTTTGCGAGCCAGGCCAAGGCCCGTGCACAGGCCGAGCAGGCTGTTGTGGCGCCCTCGCCACTTGCTCCTGCTACACCGCCGGCCGATCAGGCGGCCCCAACTGCCAGCACAGCGGCGTCGCTGCCCCACACCAGCGCCATCGACCCGCTCGAACAGACCGTCGCCCTGGCCGTGGGCATCGTCATGCACCGCAACTCGCTGGACCGGCGCCAGGCCATGGACAAGCTGCAGCAGCAGGCGCAGAACGAAGGCCGCACGCTGCAAGCCCAGTGCGAAAGGCTGCTGAGCGCTCAGGAAGTGCTGGCCGGCCTGGGCGGCACGTGAGGCTCAGCGTCTCAAGCGCTCAATCCGCTGACTTCGCGGCGCGTTGCTGCGCCTCCACCGTGCCCATCAGGGTGAAGTAGAAGCAGGCGCCCTCGCCCGGACGCGCTTCGGCCCAGATGCGTCCGCCGTGGCGACGCACGATGTTCTGCACACCCGCCAGGCCCACGCCGGTGCCCGGGAACTCCTTGGCACTGTGCAGGCGCTGGAACATGCCAAAGAGCTTGTCGGCATGCTGCATGTCGAAGCCCGCGCCGTTGTCACGCACGAAAAAGACGGCCGGGTTGGTGGCCGGCATCGCGCCGACCTCCACCTTTGAAGCCTCTACCTTGGCGCTGTACTTCAGGGCGTTGCCGATCAGGTTCTCCAGTACGCGCCGCACGAGCAAGGGGTCGGCCTCGATGCGCAGACCATCGGCCACGCTCACTTGCGCAGCGGCGCCGCATGGCGAGGCCGCAAGCTGCTCCACGGCGATCTCGCGCGCCATGGCGGTCAGGTCGATGTCCACACGCTGCAAGGGCTCGGCCGCCAACTGGGCCTGCGCCAGGATGGCGTCGATCATGCCGTTCATGCGGGCGGCGGCCGTCAACACGCGGTCGAGGTGATCATTGCCCAGACGGTCCATCGCCCGGCCATAGTCTTCCTTGACGATGCGGGTGAAGCCTTCGACCACGCGCAAAGGCGCACGCAGGTCGTGCGACAAGGCGTAGCGCAGCACCTCCTGCTCGGCTTCGCTCATCTGCGCGTTTTGCACGGCTGCTTCGGCTGCGGCCTTGGACAAGGCGGCCTCGGCCTCCACCTGCGCCTCGTTCTTGGCGGGTGCCACCATCTGCATCACCCCCCGAAAGCCCAGGAACTGCCCTTGCCCATCCCAGCGAGGCTCGCACTGCACCAGGCAACGCCAACCCTCGCACGCCGCCACCGACAACCCTTGCAGTTTGTCAGGCCATGGCAGGTTCAGGGTCTCGCCGCTGGCCACCTTTTGAGCGAAGCAATATGACAGGCGCCCCAAATCGGACTCCAAAGCCAACCTTGCCGCTGAACCAGCCGACAAATCTGCCGACCCATCCTCCGACCAATTGGACAACCAGGCCGGGCCACTTTCTACATATTCGGACAAATGGGACCAATCAACGGAAACCTGGGGCAGCAGGTTCGTGCCGGGTTTGAAGACCTGCAATTGATGCTGCGCATTCGTCTCCCAATACCAGCCGGATATCCAGTTATGCCAATTCGGTGTCTCGGGTGGGGGGGGCTGGACCAGCGCTTCTGAATTGGCCCGCTCGGCATTCATTTGACGCGCCGCCGCCAGGGCGTCGCTTCGCAACCACATGAGCCCGGCCGCGCACCAGGCCATCAGCACAAGGGCAAAAGCCCACACGGGGGCCTCGGCAATCGCCAGCGCGATCACCGCAACGATGCCACCCAGCATCCAGCGCCAAAACCAGGGCCGCGAACGGCGAAAACCCTGGTCTGGCGGGGTGGAAAAATCTACGTCGCTGCGCATCCAAACCATTGTAAGGAGGGCTGCAAGGGGTTTCTTCTGCTGGTTGAAGATTTCACGTAGCCTGTAAAGTTCGTGAAATATCTGACGAAGGCCACAGTATGCCCGTGTATTTTTGCGGCGCAAGAGAGTGACTTTCCCAAGGAAATTAAGTTGGCGACGCCTGAGAACCCGTCCACGATGCGCAATCCATGGACCGCGATGATGCTCGTTCTGGCTCTGGCAGCGATTGCTGCCGCGACCTGGAATTGGGGCCTCAGCGGTCTCGGTTTGACATTGACGGTGCTCGCCTCGACCGGCATCGGCATCATGGCCCGCCGCCCGCTACAACCTTCGGGTGACCAGCCCAGCAGCACGCAGCCGCCGCAATCCACCCAGCTGCCCAACGACCTCACCCAGCCAACCGAGCCGATCTCGCGCCCGCCTCAGCTGCCACCTGAAGATCAAGGGCCGCGCGACAACGCCGGCGCCGAGGCCGCACGCCAGCTCAAGCTGAGCCACCACATCGCCGAGGCCGCCCACACCGCGCCCAACCTGGCTCAGGCCCTGCACCGGGTAGGCGAAGCGCTGCACCAGCACCTGGGCTCGCGCGCCTGGATCTGCCTGCGCGTTGAGGGCTGGAACGGCGAGTCCGCGCTGCTGCGCCCCTGGATGGACACGGGCGCCGACAACAACGACATGATCGACGTCTCGGCGATCGCCGCCACCCACCGCGATGAACGGCCCCTGGGCGAAGCGCTGAGCAAGCTGTCGCCACAGATGGCCGAGATCGCCAAGGACGCGGCCGCCAACAGCCCCTGGCGTCTCAAAGGCACCCGCCGCGTCGTGGCCCTGCCCATTTCCATCGAAGGCTGGCCCCTGGCCCTGCTGGAGTTCGACGACCCCAGTGCCGACCATGCCGACTGCGCCGCCGTGCTGGACATTGCCGCCATCCAGCTCGGTTTCGTCGCCCAGCGGGAAGCCAATCTGGCCCACATGGCCAGCAATGCCGAGCACCTCAGCCGCCTGACCCTGGTGGCCTCGCGCATCAGCAGCGGCGTGGCCATCACCGACCGCGACGGCACCGTCGAGTGGATCAACAGCGCCTTCGTGGCCCTGACCGGCTGGCCGGAAGAGCGCGTGATCGGCCGCAAACTCACCGAGCTGTTGGCCCAGGAGGTCGGCGACCCGGCCACCGTCACCGAGCTGGAAGAGCAGATCTCGCGCGGCGTGCCCTTTCGCCTGTCTTATGAGTCGGGCCGCCAGGGTGCGCAGACCATCACCCGCTACTGGGGCGAGATCGATGCCATCCAGATGCTGGACGAAACCGGTGGGCGCAGCCAGTATGTCTGCCTGTTCAACGACATCACCAAGCGCAAGTCGCAGGAGCACATCCGCGACCAGGAGCGCGAGTTCCTCGAGGCCCTGCTGGGCAACCTGCCCGTCAGCCTCTTCGTGCTGGACCCGGTCAACCTCAATGTGGTGGCCATCAACCGCTACACCGAGATCGAATTCAATCTGCAACGCGACCGCGTGGTCGGCCGCTCGATCGAGCATGCCCTGGGCAAGTCCGTGCTGAGTGTGGCCAATCCTTATATGCAGCAGGCCATCGAAACCGGCCTGACCGTCGAGCACGATTTCATCTGGCAAGGCGACGAAGGCTCAGGCATCGCGCGCGTGGTCAATGCCCGCCACTTCGCCCTGCGCCACAGCAATGGCCGCCCTCGCCTGCTGATCTCGCTGGTACGCGACATCACCGCGTCCAGACAGGCCCAGGCCGACCTGGAGGAGTCCGAGCGGCGCTTCCGCGAGCTGGTCGAGTCCATGGACGACTCGGTCTATGTGGCCACGCAGTCGCGCGAACAGTATCTGTACCTGAGCCCCCGCACGCAGGATCTGCTGGGCACGCCCGCCGATGAATTGCTGGCCCGCCCGCAGCAGGTGCGCGAGATGATCGTGCCCGAAGACCGCCACCTGCTGGCCGCACAGGAAGAGCACGAGCTGGCCAACGAGCCCACCGACGCGCTGCTGCGCCTGCAGGTGCCCGGCAAGGGCCTGCGCTGGATCCGCCACCGCACCCGCGCACGCCGCCTGCCCGACGGCCAGTCCCGCATCTACGGTCTGGTGTCCGACGTCACGGAAGACCACAACCAGGCGCTGGAACTCCAACGTGCGCGCGATCTGGCCGAAGCCGCCAGCCAGGCCAAGAGCCAGTTCATGGCCAATATGAGCCATGAGATCCGCACGCCCATGAACGGCATCCTGGGCATGACCGAGTTGCTGCTGGGCACGCCGCTCAACGACAAGCAGCGCCGCTTCGCGCAGGCTGTCTACCGCTCCGGCGAAAGCCTGCTGGAGATCATCAACGACATCCTGGACTTCGCCAAGATCGAGGCCGGCCGCCTGGAGCTGGCCACCTGCGACTTCGTGCTGCGCACCCTGGTGGAAGACACGCTGGAGTTGATGGCCCCGCGCGCCCACGAAAAGGGCCTGGAGTTGAGCTTCCGCGAACAGCCCGGCCTGCCCTCGGTCATCCATGGCGACCCGCTGCGCCTGCGCCAGATCCTCACCAACCTGGTGGCCAACGCCATCAAGTTCACCGAGCATGGCGAAGTCGTGGTCGACATCCGCCGCGGCATCGGTGGTGCAGCCAACCTCCAGTCTGGCGAGGTCACGGGCGGCATCGAGCTGGAGTTCATGGTGCGCGACACCGGCATTGGCATTCCGTCCGATGTCATCCCGCGCCTGTTCAGCGCCTTCGTGCAGGCCAACGTTGGCATGGCACGCCGTTACGGCGGCACCGGCCTGGGCCTGGCCATCTCCAAGCAACTGGTCGAGCTGATGGGCGGCCACATTGAGGCGCACAGCGCGCCGGGCGTGGGCTCCGAGTTCGTCTTCCGTGTGCCCGTGCGCATCGGCGACACCCAGGTCGACATGGCCATGCTGGAAGAGCCCGAGATGCCTTCCTTCAACGTGCTGGTGGTCGATGACAACGAAACCAACCGCACCGTGATCGAGAACATGCTGAGCGCCTGGGGCATGAACGTCACGCAGGCTGGCAATGGCCGTGAAGCTCTGAACATCCTGATGGCCAACCCCACGCAGGACGCCGAGTTCGAGCTGGCCCTGGTCGACATGAACATGCCCGAGCTGGATGGCTTGGGCATGGCCGAAGCCCTGCGCGGCAGCGGCCGCTACCCCCATCTGAAGATGATCCTGCTGTCGTCGGTGTCCTCGCCTGACGATGTGCGCCGCGCCCAGGAAGCCGGGTTCCAGCGCTTCGTGGCCAAGCCCCTGCGCAAGGCCGAACTGCGCCAGGCCATCCTGGGCATCTCAGCCGAGCTGGGTGGTGACGTGCCCCACGAGGCGCTGCGCATCAACAAGCGCGTGCTGGTGGTCGAAGACAACTCCGTCAACCAGGAAGTCTGCAGCCAGATGCTGCGCCGTCTGGGCTGTGAGGTGCAGGTCGCCAGTTCGGCCCTGGAGGGCTTGCGCAAGCTGGGCGAATACCGCTTCGATCTGATCTTGATGGACATCCAGATGCCTGGCATGGACGGCGTGGAAGCCCTGAGCTGGTTCCGCCGCGGCTCGACCTCGCGCTTCAAGTTCCTCACCTCGTCAGATACCCCGGTGATCGCGGTGACGGCCAACGCCCTGGAAGGCGACGAGCAGCGCTTCCTGGATCTGGGCTTTGACGACTACCTGTCCAAGCCCTTCCGCCAGAGCCAGTTGCAGAAGATCCTCGTGGAACACACCCATCCCGACGGCGCCGCTGGTGACACCGCCGGTCTGCTTCAACAGGACGACGAGCCCAGCACCATCCCGATGGCCTTGCGCGACGTTGCGCACGAGAATGCCGCTGCGACGGAAGAAGCCCCCGTCGTCACCATCCCGCCGAGCCTGGAGCCAGTGCAAGCGCCTGCACCAACCGCCCCAGCCCGGCCCAGCGAAGCCCCCACGACCACTCCAGCCCCCCTGGATGCAACAGCCAGCCACGACGACATCTTCGACGCCGAAGCCCTGCGCCGCCTGCGCGAGCTGGACCCCCGTGGCGACAATCGCCTGCTCGAGCGCGTGGCCAAGGCCTTCGAGACCTCGGTTGGCCGTCTGTTGCCTCAACTCGACGATGCAGTCAAGATGAACGACAGCGCGGCAATCATGCATGTTGCGCATACACTGAAGTCGTCCTCAGCCAGCATCGGCGCACTCAAGTTGTCACAAATGTGTGCCGAAATCGAAACCATGATCCGGCGCCAGACAGGAGACGATTTGACGTCACGTATCCGCGAGGTCCCCATCGAGGCGGACCGTGTTCTGCACGGCCTGCGTCAATTGCTGGAGCCCTGATCCATGAGCCTCGATGCCCTCATGGCGGATCAGCTTGCCGACGAACAACCCAAGGTGTTGCTGGTCGATGACGACGAGGTCAATCTCCTGCTCACCTCGATTGCCCTGCGCGAGCGCGGTTTCGCGATCACCGAGGCCAGCTCTGGAGAACACGCCCTGCAACTCATGGCCGACGTGCTGCCCGATGTGGTGGTGCTCGATGCCGTCATGCCCGGCCTGGATGGCTTTGCCACCTGCCAGGAACTGAGACATTTGCCCGGTTTCGAGTCCCTGCCCGTGCTGATGCTGACCGGTCTGGACGACGAGGCCTCCATCACCCGCGCCTATGAAGTCGGTGCCACCGACTTTTTCGTGAAATGCACGCAATGGAGCCTGCTGGCAGGCCGTTTGCGCTATCTGCTGCGCGCCTCCCGCACCCGTTACGAGCTGGAACGCTCCAAGGCCAAGCTCGCCCGCGCCCAGGATCTCGCCCGCATGGGCAGTTTCGACTGGCGCAAGGGTGTCGGTGACATCGCCTTCTCGTTCGAAGGCCTGCGCGTGTTTGGCCTGGGGCCCAACGACAAGCTTGGCCTGCGCCAGATCGTGCGCATGATGCCGCCTGAAGAGCGCAAAGCCTTCCAGCGCGTCCTGCACGAGGTGCTGGACCACGGCACCGTGCTGTGCAACGACGTGCAAGTCGGCCTGTCCGATGGCCGCCAGCGCATCCTGCACGTCGAAGCCGAACCGGAGTTCAACGAGCAGGCCAACCTGATCGGCTACACCGGCATCGTGCAGGACGTGACCGACCGCCGCGTGGCCGAAGACAAGATCAAGCACCTGGCCAACTTCGACACGCTCACCGGCCTGCCCAACCGCCGCCAGGTGTTCTGGCGCAGTGAACGCGCCATCGAGCATGCCAAGCGCCTGAATCACTGTGTGGCCTTGCTGCAAGTGGGCCTGGACCGCTTCAAGATCATCAACGAGAACCTGGGCCACCATGCCGGCGACGAACTGCTGATCGAGGTCTCGCGCCGCCTGCGCACCTGCGTGCGCCACTCCGAGCAGGTCATGGAAGGCAGCCTGGACGTGCCCGGCCAGCGCACACACCGCACGCTGGAAGCCGTGGGCCGCCTGGGTGCCGACGAGTTCGTCGTGCTGCTGCCCGAAATCGCCACGGAAGAAGAAGCCATGGAAACCGCCCGCCGCATCCTCGATGCGCTGCGCGAGCCCATGATCGCAGCAGGCCAGGAATGCTTCATCACCGCCTCGGTGGGCGTGGCCGTCTTCCCGGCGCATGGCTTGAACGTGGCCGACCTGCTGCGCAACGCCGACGTGGCCATGGACCTGGCCAAGAGCCAGGGCCGCAACACCGCCCAGCTCTATGACCCGCAACTGGCCAGCAAGGGCCGCGTGCGCCTGGACCTGGACACCGCCTTGCACAAGGCCATGGAGCGCAAGGAGCTGGTGCTGTACTACCAGCCCAAGATCGACGTGCGCACCAGCCGCATGGTCGGCGCCGAAGCGCTGATGCGCTGGCAGCGCGGCGGCCAGCTCGTGCCACCGGGCGACTTCATCCCGCTGGCCGAAGCCACCGGCCTGATCAACGAGATGAGTTTGTGGGCCATCGAGGAAGCCGCCAAGCAGGCCAAGGAGTGGGAAAAGCAGTTCGGCTTTGACGCGTCCATCGCGGTCAACCTGCCCAGCCGTTTGTTCGAGCAAGGCGATCTGGTCGAGAAAATCGAGGAAATCCTCACGCGACTGGGTGTCGAGCCCCGCTCCATCGAGCTGGAGATCACCGAAACTGGCCTGATGAAGGATTTACAAGGCGTGGTGCCCTCGCTGCACCGCCTCAACCAGCTTGGCACCGAAATCTCCATCGACGATTTCGGGACCGGCTATTCCTCATTGGCCTACCTCACCACCCTGCCCATCAGCGAGCTCAAGATCGACCGCTCCTTCGTGCGCGACCTGGGTGACACGCCTCAAAGCGGCGCCGTGGTCTCCGCCATCATCGCCCTGGCGCGTGCGCTGGGCCTGCGTGTGATCGCCGAGGGCGTCGAGAACGTGACGCAGATGGAAGTGCTCTACAACCTGGGCTGCCACATCTGCCAGGGCTTTCTGTTTGCGCGGCCCATGCCCGCATCGCAAGTGGCGCAGTGGCTGGCGGACACCCAATCTGGCCAGACCTTGCCGCGCATCGCGTCGGCGGCGGCCATGGGCGTCGAAGCCATCGCGCCCCGTATCAGCGGCTCCCGTTGAACCAGCATGCCGACGCCCGTGCCATCGGCCACCACCTCGCCTGCACAACTGGCCAAGGCCGCGCTCAGGCGCCTGGCCGAGCAAAGGCTGGAGCCCACGCCGGACAACTACCGCAAGGCCTACGAAGCCGAGGCGGGCACTTCTTCCGCGCCCGACAAGCCAGGCAAGACAGATGAGGCCAAACCGGCCGATGATGATGGCGAGCGCTGGTCCAACCTGATCGCCCGCATCCTGCGCGGTGCCGAGCGCGGTGGCCGCCAATGGACGACCGCACGCAAGAAGGACAGCCTCCAGCGCGTGCTCGATGGCAGCAAGAGCTCGGCCAACCGCCTGCACCAAAGGCTCAGTCAACTGGTGGCCAGTTGGGACAGCGACACCCTGGACAACAGCCTGCTGGAAGGCGGGCCGCCCTCCGACACGCCTGGCGAGGCCGCGCCAGCAAGCGATGACCTCGCGCCAGCTACGCCCGGCACGCTATCGCAGCCCGCCGACACGACCGCCGAGGCGGCAAGTACCCGCTCGCCCTGGCCGCAACTGGCCCTGCATGCCCTTGATCAATTGGCCGACACGGTTCAGGCCGCCCTGCCCCCTCAGCAGCCGACCTCCGAAGAAGCCGCAGCAGCCTTGCAGCAGGCACTCGCCCAGGGCCGCGACACCGCCGCGCCAGAAAGCGATTACGCCCGCATCAAGACCGACATCAGCCAGGCCTGCGAGCAGACGCGGCGCATCATCGAGCATCGACACCACCTCATCGACCAGCTGACCGGCTTGTGCATCTCGCTGACCGACAGCCTGGCTGACCTGTCAGAAGACGACAGCTGGGTGCAAGGCCAGTGCGTGGCCATGCGCCATCAGCTCGACGAAGGGCTCAACAGCCGTGGCCTGCGCCATGTCCAGCAGTTGCTGGCCGACACGCGGGAAAAGCAATTGGCGCTCAAGGGCGAACGCGAGGCCGCACGCCAGGCGCTCAAGCAGCTCATCCACCAGATGCTGCATGAGATCGCCGAACTGGGCAGCACCACCGATCGCTTCCACACCAACCTGGGCCGCTATGCCGACACCATTGGCGCGGCCGACAGCCTGGAGAGCCTCACAGGCGTGGTGCGCGAGATGGTGGAAGAAAGCCGCGCCGTACAGGCCGTGGTCTCGCAGACCCAGACCCGCCTCAACGACGAGCACGCCCGCGCCAGCGAACTCAGCGAACGCGTGCGCCAGCTCGAAGACGAGATCCGCAAGCTGTCAGACGAGGTCTCGACCGACCCGCTCACGCAGATCGCCAACCGCCGCGGCATGATGCGCGCCTTCGAGCAGGAACAGGCCAAGATGCAGCGCGACGGCACCACGCTGGCCGTGGGCCTGCTGGACGTCGACAACTTCAAGAAGCTCAACGACACCCTGGGCCACCAGACGGGCGACGAGGCCCTGAAGTTCCTGGCACGCCGTGTCAGCGAGAGCCTGCGCCCGGTGGACGTGGTGGCGCGCTATGGCGGTGAAGAGTTCGTCGTGATGCTGCCTGCCACCGAGCTGGAAGAAGCCCAGCAGGTGCTGACCCGCTTGCAGCGCAACTTGAGCGCCGAGTTCTTCGAACACGAAGACAAGAAGGTGTTCATCACCTTCTCGGCGGGCGTCACGCTCTACCGCTCGGGCGAGGCCATCGAGGCCGCGCTCGACCGCGCCGACATGGGCCTGTACGAGGCCAAGCGCACGGGCAAGAACCGCACCTGCATGAACTGATTTCAGTGCTGCGTTGGCAGCGCGGCCAGGCGGCCGAGCGCACCCGGGATCAAGCCCGGCAAATCATCCGCGATCAAACCCGGCCCGAAAGCCTGCGCCGCATCGCCATGCAACCAGGCCGCTGCACAAGCCGCCTGCCAGGCCGGCATGCCTTGCGCCAACAGACCCAGGATCATCCCGGCCAGCACGTCTCCAGCCCCGGCCGTGGCCAGCGTGGGCGGCGCATGCCGGTTGATGGCCGCGCGGCCATCGGGCGCCGCAATCACCGTGTCTGCGCCCTTGAACAGCACCACCGCACCACTGAGCCTGGCCGCTGCACGGGCCTTGTCCAGCTTGCTGCCTGCCACCGCCACCTCAGGCACCGCAAACAAGCGCGCGAACTCGCCGCCATGCGGCGTGAGCACCACGGGCCGGCTGTGCCCCTTGATTGCCGCGAACAGCAGCGACGGGTCTTCATGAAACGCCGAGATGGCATCGGCATCGAGCACCACTGGCCGGCCACTGGCCAGCATGGTCAGCACCAGCCCCCGGATGCCAGCGGCATTCGTGCCACCCAAGGCACCCGGGCCGATCAGCAGGGCCGACAGGCGATCGTCATCCAGCAAGCCCTCCAGGCCCACCTGCCAGCTGGCTGCAGCTTCACCGTCCAGCGGGTGCACCATCACGCACTCCAGCGCCCCCGCATACACAGGCCATGCACGGTGCGGCGAGCACACCGTTGTCAGCCCCGCACCGATGCGCGCGCAAGCCCGTGCAGCCAGGCGGGCTGCACCGGTCATCTCGGGCCCGCCCCAGACCATGGCATGGCCGCGGTGGTATTTGTGACCGGCCTCGTCAACTCGGGGCCACATGTCGCGCCAGACGGCTGGTTGGTTGTCCCATGTCTGCACCGACAACCCCGACAACACGGCAGGCTGGATGCCGATGTCGGCCACCACGACCTCACCACACAAGGCCCGCCCCGGCATCAAGGCATGACCGGGCTTGAGCCTGAAGAAGGTCACGGTGAGCTGGGATGCCACCGCGCCCATGGCCTCACCCGTGTCGCCCCAGACGCCACTGGGCACGTCCACCGCGACGATGGGCAGGTTGCGCGTATGGGCTCGCGCCAGCACATCGGCAGCCACGCCTTCGAGGGCGCGTGTCAGGCCGGCACCGAACAGGGCGTCCACCACCAGTTGGGCGCCGTCCAGGCAGTTGAGATCAAGGGGCGCCACCACATCATCCACACAGGCTTGCTGCCAAGTCGCCGCAGCCAAAGCCGCGTCACCCTTCAACGCCGCCACCGGCACGAGACAGGCCACACGCACCGGCCAGCCCAGTGCCTTCAAGCGCACCGCCACCACAAAGCCATCGCCACCGTTGTTGCCCGGCCCGCACAGCACGATGGTCTCGCGCGGCGACCAGCGCTGCACGATCGCGCGCACCACAGCCTCGCCCGCCGACTGCATCAAGGTGAAGCCCGGTGTGCCCGCCTGGATGGTGGCGGCATCGGCCTGGGCCATCTGCCCAACCGTCAAGAGTTCACAAACCATGTTGAAGGCGCCCCTCGCTGGCGCATCGCAATCGCATCAGATGCACAGTGTGCCGCCAACTTTCGCACACCCTGCCATCTCGGCGCAAAGCAAGCGGATCTGAGCGTGCAAATTACCACCACCACCCATGCCAAACGCGAGATACTGAATCCGTCGACACGTTGAGATGTTCAATGCAAGACAGGGTAGCCGGGTATCGGCGCCATCGGGTGCTCAGCCTGACATTGGATCAGGCAGGCAAGGCGATCTTGCCGCACCACGCCACCGATTTGGTGGCTCCCCTCACGGGGACAGACTTGGGGATCGCCCCACCAGGTCAGGCTCTCCGGTTGGATGGCCGAACTCACAGCCCGTCGCACCTAGGCCGATGGGCTGTTTTCTTTGGGGCATCACTTCGCCGTCGGCATCACAAACTCGGGGCCTTTCCTTTCCGATTCAGGGATGGACGAAGCCCAGCGCTGCATGATGGATTTCTGTCGCGTATAAAAGCGCACACCCTCTTCGCCATAGGCGTGCATGTCGCCGAACAGGCTGCGCTTCCAGCCACCGAAGCCATGCCAGGCCATGGGCACCGGAATGGGCACATTGATGCCCACCATGCCCACCTCGATCTGCCGGCTGAACTCACGGGCCACCTGGCCGTCGCTGGTGAAACAGGCCACGCCATTGCCGAACTCGTGGCGGTTGAC
The DNA here is from genome assembly GCA_003963115.1 of Burkholderiales bacterium. Taxonomy (GTDB): domain Bacteria; phylum Pseudomonadota; class Gammaproteobacteria; order Burkholderiales; family Burkholderiaceae_C; genus Aquabacterium. Next base: position 8,316 of record RXJQ01000006.1, on the reverse strand, counting down.
CAGGGTCACGGCCTGCACGAAATCGGGCACACGCACGCAGCACAGCACGGGGCCGAAGATCTCTTCCTTGTAGATGCGCATCTCGGGCGTCACATGGTCGAACAGACTGCCGCCCGTGAAAAAGCCCTTCTCGTGGCCGGGCACCTTCAAGCCACGTCCATCCACCAGCAGGGACGCGCCCTCCTGCACGCCCAGGCCCACATAAGCCTCGATGCGCTCCAGCGCCTGCCGGGTGACGATGGGCCCCATCTCGGCATCGGCCGACATGCCATCCATGATCTTGAGCGCCTTCGTACGCGCCACCAACCTGGGCATGATGCGGTCGGCCACATCGCCCACCAGCACCGCCACCGAAATCGCCATGCAACGCTCGCCAGCTGAGCCATACGCCGAGCCAATGAGGGCATCCACCGCCAGGTCCATGTCTGCGTCGGGCATGACCACCATGTGGTTCTTGGCGCCACCCAGAGCCTGCACGCGCTTGCCCATCTGCGCCCCGCGTTGATAGAGGCTGTGCGCAATCGGCGTGGAGCCCACGAAGCTCACCGCCTTCACATCCGGGTGAGACAGCAGCGCGTCCACAGCTTCGCGATCACCCTGGACCACATTGAAGACCCCATCGGGCAGCCCAGCTTCCTTGAACAACTCGGCCATGAAGATCGATGCCGACGGATCGCGCTCGCTGGGCTTGAGCACAAAAGTGTTGCCGCATGCGATGGCAACCGGGAACATCCAGCACGGCACCATGCAGGGGAAGTTGAACGGCGTGACACCGGCCACCACGCCCAGAGGCTGGCGCATCGTCCAGTTGTCGATGCCCGTGGACACCTGGTCCGTGAAATCGCCTTTGAGCAATTGCGGAATGCCGCAGGCGAACTCGACGATGTCGATGCCGCGCATGACCTCGCCCTGCGCATCGCTGAAGACCTTGCCATGCTCGCGCGTGATGATGGCCGCGAGCTCATCCTTGTGATCGTTCAGCAGGGCCAGAAAGCGGTTGAGGATGCGCGCACGGCGAATCGGCGGCATCTCGGCCCAGGCTGGCCAGGCGCAGCTGGCACTGGACACGGCGGCGTTCACATCGTCCAGCGTCGCCAGTTGCACCCGGCGCGAGACCTCGCCAGTGGACGGATTGAACACGTCCTGCAAAGCCGCATCAGCCCTGACATGGGCTTGACCGTCGAACCAGTGGGGGATGATGGTGGGGGCGTTCACGACAGGACTTTCTCTTGCTGCGCATGCGGTTGGAAGACGCCTTCATTGTCAGCTATTGTGGACAACACTGAGCCGCGCCTAAACGCACAGGCCTCAACATGGCGTTCCACCATGCGGACATTCGACTACATCGTCATCGGCGGCGGCACGGCGGGCTGCGTACTGGCCAATCGCTTGTCGGCCAACCCGGCCCATACCGTCTTGCTACTCGAAGCCGGCCAGAGCGACAACTACGTCTGGATCCACATCCCAGTCGGCTACCTGTTCTGCATAGACAACCCGCGCACCGACTGGCGCTACCGCACCGAAGCCGAGCCCGGCCTGCATGGCCGCAGCCTCTTGTACCCACGCGGCAAGGTCATGGGTGGTAGCTCGTCCATCAACGGCATGATCTACATGCGTGGCCAGCAAGCCGACTACGACCAGTGGGCCGCACAAGGCTGCATCGGGTGGGACTGGGCTTCGGTGCTGCCCTACTTCCTGCGCTCGGAAGACCACCATGGTGGCCCCACGCCGCTGCATGGCGCAGGCCACGAGCTGCGCGTCGAGAAGCAGCGCCTGTCATGGGCCATCCTCGATGCCTTCCAGGCTGCAGCCGCGCAAGCCGGCATCCCACCGGTCGATGACTTCAACACGGGTGACAACTTCGGCTGCGGCTACTTCGAGGTCAACCAGAGGCGCGGTGTGCGCTGGAACGCCCGCAAGGCCTTCATCGAGCCCATCAAGCACCGCCGCAACCTGCACATTCTCACCTCGGCCCTGGTGGACACGCTGGACATCGACCACCACATGGTCTGCCGAGGCGTGAACACCCTCATCGCTGGCGAGCGTCACAGCTTCATGGCCAACAAGGAAGTGATCCTGTGCGCGGGCGCGGTGAACTCGCCGGCCATCCTGGAGCGATCAGGTATCGGCCGTGCCGAGGTGCTGCATGCCGCGAATGTGCCTTGCAAGCTGGATACGCGCGGCGTGGGCGAGAACCTGCAAGACCATCTGCAACTGCGCCTGGCCTTCAAGGTGCAGGGTGTGACCACGCTCAACGAGCAGGTGCAGACCTGGTGGGGCAAGGCGCGCATGGGCCTGCAATACGCCTTGCTGCGCCGCGGGCCGCTGACCATGTCGCCCAGCCAGTTGGGCTGCTTTGCCCGCACGGCGAGCAGCCCGCAGCGCACCAATGTCGAGTACCACGTGCAACCCCTGTCGCTCGACAAGTTCGGCGAGCCCCTGCACAACTTCCCCGCCTTCACGGCCTCGGTGTGCGACCTGCAACCTTCGTCGCGCGGGCACATCCACATCTGCGATGCCAACCCGCAAAGCGCCCCGCGCATCGTGCCCAATTACCTGAGCACCACGCGCGACCAGCACATCGCTGCCGAAGCCATCGAGCTGACACGTCGCATCGTGGCCCAGCCTGCACTGGCGCACTTGCAACCGCAGGAGTTCCTGCCCGGCCCCCAGGCGCAAAGCACCGAGCAGTTGATCGAGGCAGCCGGGCGCATCGGCACCACCATCTTCCACCCGGTCAGCACCTGCCGCATGGGCCCGGACAGCGAAGCCGAGGCCGTGCTCGACCCACAGTTGCGCGTGCGCGGCGTGCACCAACTGCGCGTGGCAGATGCTTCGGCCATGCCCACGATCACCTCGGGCAACACCAATGCGCCCACCGTGATGATCGCGGAGAAAGCCGCCGACTTCATCATCAAGGGCTAGTTCACGTGGTTGTAGACCATCGTCCCCAGGATGAAGAGCATGAGGATCCATTCGATCCACCAGTCGTCGCACAGACGATCGGCAAAACAGCCCCACAAACGACGCAGGCATGACCAAGTCTTCACGCTCATGATGGCGCGCTCCTGAAATGTGTAGATGAAAGGAAAAGGCAAAGCCATGCCCGCACCGCACGCCCATGCAGGCGGCGGTGAAGGCCTCAAGAAAAAAACAAGAACGAGTGCTGGCCGACGGCAGCTGGCGTCAGCAAAGCAGGTTCAAGGTCGCGTCAAGAGCCTTGTCTGGCCCAACTTCTGACCTCGATTTCCGCCCACTCTTCGGGCGGCACATGGCCCCGCTCGTCCTGCCAGAGGCGCTCGGCCACACGGCGTGCGACAACCGGCTTCAGACTGGGCTGAAGCTCGGCCAGACGCTTGATGCAGCGGGCGATCCAGGCGGTTTTGAGGGGCGCTTCCATACTGTGATTTTATCCAGTACAAAGCGTTTTGTGAACCCTGATTAGGGTCTGCACGGAGGGGTCTTTTGAAGCGGGCTCAGACGTCCAGGGTGTAGACGTCGGCGGCGTGGCGCTCCTGCACACTGTGCCCTTTGAGGGCCACATCCCACTCGGCGGTAGCCGCCACCTTGGCCGCCCGGACGCCGGCGATCATCTGCACGACCTCGGGGGCGCCCGCGTCGAACTCGGCCACCTGCTCGCGCGTGGCCAGCATCAAGCGGGCTATCGGGGTGTCGCCTGAATCAATGACCACCACGAAACGCACCGGCGCACGCTCCGGACGGGAGACGTGGCCACCAGGCGATTCCATGCCAAATGTTTGACTCATGATGTGGCGATGCTGCCATGCCCCGGCCGCCAGCGGAAGGCTTACCCCTGTTACCGTCCCGCCCCTTGCCACCAGCTGCCGTCACCGCGATGATGTCGGTTCTCGTGCCCGCGTGAGACGCGGATCATCCCAGGCAGTCCCACCCGGTTTTCACTACGGATCCACAACGAGGAGACGCACCGTGACCACTGCCTCAGACATCCTCAAGTCCAAGCCCAGCCAGGCTGTTTTCGCGATCGCGCCGGGCGCCTCGGTGTTCGAAGCGCTGGAGCGCATGGCCGAAAAAAGCATCGGCGCCCTGCTCGTGATGGAGGGCGAGCAGGTCGTGGGCATCATCACCGAGCGAGACTACGCCCGCAAAATCGCGCTGATGTCGCGCCTGTCCCGCGAGACCAAGGTGCGCGAGATCATGTCCTCACCGGTGATGTACGTGACCCCGCAGCAGACCTGCGAGGAATGCATGGCGCTGATGACCGAGAACCGCCTGCGCCACCTGCCGGTCGTCAAACATGGCAAGGTGATCGGCCTGCTGTCGATCGGTGACCTGGTCGCCAACATCATCTCCGAGCAGCGCTTCATCATCGAACAGCTGGAGCACTACATCTCGGGCGACCGGGCGGCTTGAGGGGTTTACAGCGAGCCGCCGCGCTGCAGGATGTCTAGGCAGAGCGCCCGCACATCCTCCGGCAGGCCGGAGGTGACATGCGCCAGGCACGCACGGGCCACGCGCTTGGCGTCTTCCAGCGCCCCTTTGTCGTCATAGATCTGCATCAGGCGCACATAGGGGTGCGGGCCATCGAACATGTCGTCCACATTGGCCTCGTACAGCGCCATGGCCGCGTCCAGCTGATCCTGCTGCCGCTCCAGTTCCTGCCCATGGTGATTGCGCTCGGCCAGCACGGACTGCATCTGCTCGATACGCGCCTGGATCGCGCCGTTGTCGGTCTGGCCCTTATAGACCGCGCGATCGAGTTCGCGCTGCGCCTCGTTGATCTGCAACTGCAAGGGGCGGCGGTCTTCCTGCCCTTCATGCGTGGGGCCTGCCACATTGAGCAGCTTGTACATGCGACCGAGAATGCCCACACACCACCTTGCTGAAACGATGACAAAAGCTTGAGCTTGCGACTTTAAGCCAGAAGTGGCGCAGTGGAATCCGCAGAGCCCAACTCGTTGTCCCGATGGCAAGGCAGTGCGCTTAGCCGACTGCCCCTCGGATCGGTGACGAGGTCGTCGGGGATCTCACCCACGGGCCTGAGCGTGCCCCTTGCCCACAGAACGCCAGCGGGCCCCCATGGTCACAGCACCCAGCCCCAAAAACATCATCGCCAAGGTGCTGGATTCCGGCACGGGCGTCAGCACAAAGGCATTGATAACGCCCATCTTGGAATTGTAGGCTTGCCCCACGATCTGGCCATTGTCATTGATGGCGTTCGCGCCCAGGAGCACCCATCCTTCGTCCAACACACTGGCGGACAGCAGCGAGTTGAGATCCACGACCTGCCCGTTGATCCAGGTTGCGGCGCGGAAACTGACGTTGGCATCATGGGACAGCATGAACCCCACGACTTGCCCGGCATCGTTGACGCCTTTGGCCTCAGCTGCGTAATACCCGGAGGGCATGCCCAGCAAAGTGGCCACACCATGGTCCCACTCGACCGCTCGGTAGTAGTCCACATTGTTGGGCGCCTTCACACTCCCCACAACCTGGCCCACGTTGTTGAGGCCATAGGCCTGGATTTGGTAGGACTGCGTCCAGGACGTATCGAGATTCGTGGCCACACCCTGGTCCCACATGACGGGTTGCCGCGTGTTGTCTGACTGCCTGATCCCGGTCCCAACGATTTGGCCTGCGTTGTTGACCGCATTGGCTTGCCAGGAGGAGGTGCCCACCGGCGCAGCAAGCTCGGTGGGCTGGCCATTGTTCCAGGCCACGGCCTGCCAATTGCCATTGACGTCTTGCGCCCGCCCGACGATCTGGCCCGCCTGGTTGATGCCAAGTGCTTCGCTCTGAGCCCCACCCAATGTGCCGAGATCCGTCGTCACGCCATTGTTCCAGGCCGTTGCGTGGCTCGCATTGTTGATGTCGACGGGGCTCCAGACGATCTGGCCGGCATTGTTGATGCTGATGGCGGACCCCGACATGCCCCACGGATTGGAAAAACCGCCGAAGCCCCAATTGGTCGAAGCCGAGCCCAACTCGATGGCCTGGCCATTGATCCACGTCACAGCATGGTTCAGATGGCTGCTGTCCATATACAAGCCGACGACCTGCCCCGCACTGTTGATGCCCGCCGCCGCCGCAGACACCCCGTCGGCGTGGCCAAGATCGGTGAACGTGTAAGTTTGCGCGTGGACCGACGCAATACCAAAAACCGCCAGCATGGCGACAGAAATCGCGGACCGCTTCACAGCTACTCCCTTTTCAATGGTGTTGACTCTATATGGCTGAGCCATCTGGTCATTCTACTGAGAGGGAAAGCCCTGAAGGCCACCCACGACCACCGAAGCCGGGGGGCGCAAGAGGATTGGCCCGCCATCACCAGTTCAATCGAGATCAAACACCAGCAGGCATGCCGGCTGATTAGAGTTTTCCACCGCCTGTCAGCCACTGAACCACTTGCTTGACCTGTTGAGATCCATGGGGATGTGACAGCAACCCTTCGACAACGTAAGTACCCACGGTCGCCATGACAGATGCCTTCGCCTTTGACATCCCAGTCGATACCATCTGGAAAACCAGCATTTGATCCAGCATGACGTGAAAGCGATCATGCCAATCTCGGATCGTTTCTGACTTATCCAAGCGTGAATGCACGGTGGAAATGAGCTTGCTGGCCTGCTGAAATTCCGCCAGCAACCAAAGCACCTGATCGCCAAATGATTGACTTTGCATCGTTGCCAGTTGTGCCATGGCGCGGTTGACCAAACGATCCAAAATCGCAACCAGCAAGTCGTCTTTGCTCGAAAAATACCAATAAAGAGTGTTCGGTGCCACACCGGCCGTCTTCGCGATGGTGGCCATCGACGTCGATTCATAGCCTTCCACCAGGAAGAGCATGCAAGCTGCATCCTCGATCTGATCGCGCTTCACCTCTGGGTCTACTTCACGCTTGTTCTTCGCCATAGTCGGCATCCTAAATCACATCTTGAATCCCGTTCAACAAGTGACTACACTATCGATGTTGAATGTCATTCAAGATCATGAAAATAGCAAGCATTTCCCCCTCGTTGAGCGAATCCGATCTGTTGGCCATGAGCGTGAAAGAACTCATGGCCTTGTTTGCGAGATCGACTGCACCGACGGTGCAGCAAATGAACGGCGAGTTCGCCGCGCGCTTGCTGACCCAGCCAAGCAAACTGGCACAGGTCATTGGCAACGTCACGGTCAACAATCCAATCATGCCGGGGCGATGGCTCTGCAAGGCTTTCAGGCCCATTTCCGGTGAACGTGGCCGCGGCTACAACTCGTTCGCACACCTGGGGCGCACGGTGCAGCGCTATCCGATGGAAACGCTGATCGCACCGTCTCGCTATGACGGCCGTCCTGCCTACACGCTGGTATATGCCTCGTTTCGATCCATGTGTGGCGCCGTGAACATGGTCGATGAGGTCAGGCAAGTCGGCCCAAACCTCTATCTCGGCATTGGCACCTGGGGCTTCACCGAAGCCCAACGGCGCATCCCGCTGCCCTTTGTCCTCTGTGGCCCCATCGCCCCCTATGCGGGTGACATTGACAAGCAAAAAATATTTGACATCCGTCAAGCGATCCCAGCGTTGAAGAAAGGTTGAAATCCGTGAATGCTTCCCGTCGTAAAGCCCTGATCACTGGCGCTTCTGCAGGCATCGGTGCCACTTTCGCCCATCAACTGGCCGCCAGTGGCTACGACCTGCTGCTTGCCGCGCGCCGCGGCGATCGCTTGCAGACTTTGGCGGACCAACTGGCCAGGCAACATGGCATTCAATGCGAGGTCCTGTCGGTCGATCTGGCCAGTCCCAATGCGTCCAGCGTGGTGATGGATCACCTTGACAGGCTCGGCTGGCGCATCGATTTCCTTGTCAACAATGCAGGCCTGTCAGGGCACTCAAAATTCGCAGAAGCTCCCTGGTCGCAGTTGAATGGGGAGATTCAATTGATGATGACCACCCTGACCGAGCTGACGCACCGCATTGCGCCCGGCATGCTCGAGCGGCGTTGGGGGCGCATCATCAATGTGTCTTCCCTGGCCGCCCTGTCGCCGCCGGGCGAGAGTTTGCTGTACTCGGCGATCAAGACTTATGTCCTGGTGCTGTCGCAATCTCTGGACATGGAGTTCAAACCCCACGGGGTTCATGTGACGGCACTCTGCCCCGGCTTCACGCACAGTGAGTTTCACGACGTGATGGGCACCAGGGATACCGCCAATCATCTGCCTGCCTTGATGTGGCAGCAACCGCAAGACGTGGTGCGTGCAGCGGCGCGCGTCAAGGTAGTTGTCGCCTCATTCATGCGGCCAGTAGCGATATATCCACTGCTGGCGAGTTGGCCGTGACGACGGCATCACGTTCTGGG
>RXJQ01000075.1 GCA_003963115.1 Burkholderiales bacterium | reverse complement strand
GCACCGCGCATCTGCATGCAGCCTAACTGGTTGGTCAAGCGGACACCAATATTTGCCAGCAAATATTGGTTCCCTCCGTGCTTCGCACTCCGGTGCAGCTTACCTCGGGCGTTAGGCCCTCTGTAAAACACGCTGTATCGGCTTCCCAGAAGTCTCGGTATAGTGTGTCTGTAACATTGTGTCCAATAACCTGGGAGGAGCGCATGCGAATGCTAGAGCACGGCACAGCCCGCCTCCAAGTTATGCGACAGCATGGTCGTCTTTCCGTCCAGGTTAGACGACGTCCATGTCGTCTACATTAAGTTAGGCTTTTCGAAAACACGAGCCATAGCTATTTCTTAAGTCTCATGACAATCAAAAACAGCCCAGCCCGGCCAAACGCTGCTGAATTTGCATGGCAAGTGGATGATGTCTTTGGTCGTATCGCATCCCGATACGACCAGCTAAGCGACGTGTTTAGCTTTGGCATACACAGGCTCTGGAAGCGCCGGGTTGCTCAACGCATAGCAGCGGAAAACTGGAGCACTTTGCTTGATGGGGCTACAGGTACCGGCGACATAATCCTTCGAGTGGCGCAGAGAGCTTCCACTAGAAATCGCACAATCATTGCGTCGGACATAAGCAAGAAAATGCTTGCTATTGCCGAGCAACGCCTGCGTGAGCACAAAGAGCTGGTCAGTCTATGCCTACTCGACGCGGAAAATATGCCATCTATCGGAAGTAGCAGCATCGATGCCTACTCCATTTCACTCGGGCTGAAAATATGCAATCGCCGCCTTGCCATTCAGGAGGCGCTGCGTGTACTCAAGCCAGGTGGAAGACTTATCATTCTGGAGGCCTCAAACATTCCCTGGAATTTTCTGAACCGCGCCTACCTGGTCTATATGTCTGTTTGCATGCCCATGCTTGGCTGGCTGGCAACTGGCGGTGACGCCTCAGCTTACAAGTACTTGCTCCAAGGAATTCGCGACTTCCCCACCGCTGAAGAGCTCGCCCGTGAGTTGGAAAGTCATGGATTTGAAGAGGTGCAATTTGAGCGCCTTTCATTGGGCATTGTGGCCATTCATACGGCACGCAAGCCGAGCAAGGCTGAGCTTCAAAATACAACCGAAACACCATGAGTAGCTCACCTTCAGCCGCATCTGCCACCAGCCTAACTGTAGGTTCAACGCGGACAAAAATGCTCCGCATTTTTGCCGGTTAACCAGGGCGTTAGGCTTTCGCAAAACACATGCTTTTTCTAATCGCTAGGCATGCAATCACCGAAGGCCATGATTGCGTCACAGAGCGCAGCTAGCATCAACCATTTCAAATTCAGGGACCAACATGTTCAAGCGCTTCGCACTGGCTCTCCTTCCTCTCGCACCGACCTTTGCCCTAGCAAGTCTGCACATCGACACAGCAATCTCATGTTCTGGAAATCTGAACATCAGCGTTCTGCAACCGCAGCTAGACAATATCTCCTGCACTGGCAACTTGACATTTTCTGGTGCAAGCCTATCTTCTGACACATGGCTAATGCTCAGCGCAACAGAAGATCTGTTCCTAAAAAATGTCTTCGTATCCGCGCCATCCGTGAGCCTCACGTCTGGTGCGACGCTAGACATTGATGCCGGTTCAATCATCAATGCTGGCAACGTCAACATATCCGCAGGAACTGTCGTTCTGAACGGACAAATCAACTCGGTTCCAGAACCTACAACGGCCTCCTTGACTATGCTAGGCGTTGGGCTTGTCGGCGGCATTTCTATGGCCAAGAGGCGCCGCCCAACTTCAGGTTCTGCGTGTTATCAACGCCCACTGCTCCGCTCCGAAGCCTAACTCGGCGGTCAATCGGACGCCAACACTGGCCATGGCCAGTATTGGTGCCCTCCGCCTTTGGCTCCGGCGCCGCTTACCTTGGGCGTTAGGCTTTTCACAAAAATGCGCCAGTTCTAGGCTCACAAAACGGAGGAGTGTATGGCCTACACACTTACCATTGCTAGATCGAGTGGTCCAATCCCTCTTAGTGAATGGACATCTGCTGCATCAAGAATTGCGCACGCACGCATTCAGACTGGCAACATTGAAATAGTGAACCCCTCCACCGAAGAGCGGATTCGTCTTATGTGCGGCGCGGGAGATCTAGAGGTTCTCACTGAACATGGTTGGAGGGCCGCAATTCGCTTTTCACATGGAGCGGGTACTTTCAACGCAACCGACGAAATTGACTCGCCATCCAACCCTGTTCGTCAAGTCGCAAGGGCGCTTGCGAAAGAGCTTGATGCCGTCATAACCGGAGAAGAAGGCGAAGAGTATGTTTGGTAAGTTCTCGACGCCCTCTCCTACGCGCACCAGCCTAACTGTAGGTTCAACTCGGACGTCAATGCTTCGCATTGCCGCCGGTTAACCTGGGCGTTAGGCGCCTCCATCGACACTACGATTATCGCAATGAACACGACTCCAGAAGAAATCAGACGAGAACTCTCTGCCGGCGAACAAATCCAATGGTGGGGTCGTCCGCGCCAAGGCCTTGTCGTTCGAGGTTCGGACGCTGTCGCCATTCCCTTCAGCCTTCTCTGGTGTGGCTTTGCGATCTTTTGGGAATATTCAGTTTTACAGGCCGACAAAGCACCTGGATTCTTTGCACTTTGGGGCATCCCATTTGTTTGCATGGGCCTTTACATGGTATTTGGTCGGTTTTTGGCTGATGCAAGGCAACGCGCGCGAACTTACTACGCAGTATCGAATGAGCGCGTGTTAATCGTTTCGGGGTTGTTCAGTAAGCAGGTTAAATCGCTCAACATTCGTACGCTCACCGATGTTTCTCTAACGGAGAAGAGCAGTGGCGAGGGCTCTATCACCTTTGGTCCTCAACCGCCACTCGCAGCAATGTTTGGTGGAGCTCAAGGATGGCCTGGCTCTGATAAGTCACTTGTGCCACGATTCGATCTTATTCAAGATGCAAAACGCGTATATGAAATCATTCGAAAGCTGCAGCGCTAGTACAGAACGCGCCAGCCTAACTGGTCGTTCAACACGGACGCCAACACAGGCCATGCCTTCGGCATTCTCATGGCCTGTGTCGGTACCCTCCGCGCTTCGCGCTACGGCGCCGGTTAACTAGGGCGTTAGGGATGCACTGAAAAAGGTCCGCTGACTGGCGTACGACTTGCATGCCTGTGCTTCAGCACAGGAGGCCATATGAAGCAGCAAACCCTCGCAATG
>RXJQ01000082.1 GCA_003963115.1 Burkholderiales bacterium | reverse complement strand
GAGACGCTGGAGCGTGTGGCCGAGCGCATCGACAAGATCTCGGTGTTTGGTGGACTGGATCAGGTGCTCAACGGCATGATCAAGTTGAAATAGACATCATGGAAGGAAGACGTCATGGACGTTTTGGAAGACGAAGAAGAAAAGGACGAGCGTGATTTCACGCTGTCACCGCCTGACATATCGAAGGAGGCCTTCCTGGCATGGCGATCGCCGCGCTTGGGCACCAGCAACCCCACCGACCAGAGCAACCCGTTGTGGGAATGGTTAGTGCGCTCCAAGCTGGACGCCTACAACGCCAACGAGCGACTCAATGGCCCAGCCTCTCGCGAGGCTGGTGCGATGTGGTGCTTCAACCGATTTGGCATGAGCCGAACGCCGCTGCCGGACGGGCGCGTGGTGCACATCGCAGGGGAGCATGAGGACTTTTACGATCCCGATTTTCACATCTACAACGATGTGGTTGTCACGCATTCAAACGGTGATGTTCAGATCTATGGCTATCCCAAGGAGGTTTTCCCTCCAACGGACTTCCATACGGCCACATTGATCGATCAACGCATCGTCCTGATTGGCAATCTGGGCTATCCGGAATCACGCCAGCCCGGTGTGACGTCCGTTCTGGTATTGAATCTTGCAACCTTTGAGATGCATTCGGTGCCGACACATGGCGAGTCGCCCGGCTGGATCTCACGTCACACGGCCGAGTACATCGCTGAGGCGGGGCACATTGTTGTTCGAGGTGGCGAATTCTGTCGAGATGATGACAAGCCAATGCGGCTGAACGTCGACGAGTGGGCATTGGATGTCACCACATGGACTTGGTCTCGCCGCACCCAGCTTGACTGGACCCAATGGTGGCTGATTCGCAAGGACAGGCTGCGCAACAACCTATGGGATCTCCGTCAGTTGGCTTGGTACGAGTCGGTCGCTTGGGAGAAGGAACGCGATGAGCAACGTTCCAAGGTCATTGAGCGCATCGGCTCTCTGCCGGATTTATCGCTGCTGGACAAGCTCTATCAGCCATGGTCTGGCATCGAGCTGTTGCCCGAAGAGGAAGACAGCTACGCGGTCTACAGGATCAGAGTGGACGGCATCGAAGTGCGCCTCGATGAACACGACGGCTTCGGCATCACGATCCTCATCAAGGGCGATCTGGCCGAGAGCCAACGAGACGCGTTGTTGCAAAGCATGCTGATGGACCTTCAGCTTCTGGACGGTCAGCCCTGGGAAGCCATGCGGATGGAATGAAGCTAGAGATGCCGGCGCACCACTCAGTCGTGGGCCCGGTCTTGCGTACTCAGTTCGTTCTCTATATCATCCGCGTCAACTGCTGAAGGCGCCCACGACAGCGCCCGCATTGACGGAGATCCCTCTTATGTCCTCCTTGTTCATATCGACCAACGACTGAACACGGTTCCCGAGCCCCGGCTGAACCGTGTCTACTCACAGATACGGCCTCAGACCGCGCGGCTAGCAAAGCCCCGCCGCCATTGAGCCGGGGCTTTTGCTTTTCGGAAACCGAATGAGTGCACAACTCCGTTCCCGCGCCCTTCAAGAGGGGCGGGTCAAGGCCCTGCGCCGCCAGAAACAACCCATGACGCTGGTGCTCGAAGCGAGCCCTGGTGCACGCGACCCTGTGGCGCGCGCGCTTGGCCAGCGTGGCATGCGTGGTGCAGGTCAGCATATTCAAAGCCGCGGCGCACAACGCCGCGCAGACCGCGTGGCGCTGCAAGCGCTGGTGCGACGAAAGGATTGGGATGAATGACACCCCAGCATTGCGCGACCGGCTCGCGCAGAGAAACCAAGCGCTGCAAGAGCTTGCAGCCCAGCTCAAGAGCGAGCTGTTCGGCATTGATGCCGTGATCGACCGTGTGATTGATTCGGTGCGCGCGTGGTACGTGCTGCCTGAGCTCGTCACACGGCCCGTCATCGTCTGCCTCTGGGGCCTCACAGGAACCGGCAAGACTCAGCTGGTGCGCCGCATGGCGCAGCTGCTTGGCTTTTATGACCGCTTCGTCGAAGTGCAGATGGACGGCTTTTCCAACGGCGCGGGCTGGCGCAGCGCGCAGAGCATCTCGGGCATGCTGGCGCAATCTGGCGTGCGCGAAGGTGAACCCGGCATCTTGGCACTCGATGAGTTCCAGCGCTTTCGCACCATCGACAACAAGCGTGCCGAGGTGCGTGTCGAACGCTATCAAGACGTCTGGGCCCTGCTGTCCGACGGCCGCCTGCCACCCGCGCTATCGCTGTTGGGCGACATCGAGTCATCCATTGCAGAGGCTGCCTACGATGCTGAACGCGCCGATGCCGACGAGGCCAAGCGGCGCTTCAAGCTGAACAGCTGGGAAGCCCAGGAACTGCGGCGCAACCTCAAGCTTGATGAGTCGCTCATGGAGATCATGGCTTGGGCACCCAACCAGATTCAAGAGCGCCTGCGCGCCTTCCGCGAAACGGGGCAGCAGCGTTGGGAGACCGATTACAGCCGACTGCTTATCTTTGTCTGCGGCAATCTGGACGAGATGTACGAGGACATCGCTACCAGCGTGGACGACTGCGACAGTGATGCGGACACCTTCCATGGCTTGACCAGCAAGCTGAGCGTCATAGACGTCAAGCAGGCGCTCAACCAACGATTCAAGCCTGAGCAGGTTGCTCGCCTCGGCAACGAGCATGTAATCTACCCATCACTCAGCCGCCGAGCTTATGAGCAATTGATCAAGCAGGTCTGCACGCGTTACGCGCACGAAACGGCGACACGCTGCGGTCTGCATTTCAATGTGGACGCCAGCGTGCACGAGCAAATCTACGCCAATGCGGTTTTTCCGGCCCAAGGTACCCGGCCGTTGTTTTCTTCGCTGCATGCCATCCTTGGCACCGGCCTGGCGAAAGCAACACTGTGGGCGCTGGAACGTGGCGCCGCTGCTGGCGACACCGTCGGCCTCACGGCCGATAGCCGCAGCCTGGTCGCCCATTGGCGCGGTCAGGCTCAAGCGATTGCGGCCCCCTTTGAGATCAACCGCCTGCGCCAGCGCAACAATCCGGACTTTCGCGCGCTGCTGGCTGTGCATGAGGCAGGACACGGGCTGGTCCACGCTTTGCTTTTTGGCCGTGCCCCGCAGGAGATCAAGATCCATGTGGCTAGTTTTGAAGGCGGCTACAACGCCTATACATCTCGCAAGGTCTGGTCACGCGTAAGCGTCCAGCAAAGTCATCTTGCCTGATGGCCGCTGAGATAGGAGCCTAGTGTCCGCTTCATTTCTTAGCGGACACATGCACACTTCGACCC
>RXJQ01000104.1:960-18443 GCA_003963115.1 Burkholderiales bacterium | reverse complement strand
GCGTCTGGGTCAAGAGCTCGTCTGCACTGCTTGGCGACAATTGACCGCTCGGGTGGTTATGGGCCAACAAAACGGATGCCGCGTTGTGGGCCAGCGCGCTTTTGACGACCTCACGAGGGTAAACAGACGTTTGGGTCAATGTTCCCCGGAACATCTCTTCGGCCTCGATCAGAACATGCTGGGCGTCAAGGTACAGCACCAGGAACACTTCGTGCTGCAACCCGGCGCAGTACATGCACAACCAGTCTTTCACAACCTTGGGTGAGGCCATGACTGGGCCTTCCAGCATCTTGGCGCGCATGTTGCGCAGCAGCAGCTCGCGTGCGACGCTGAGTTTGTGAGCCAGCTCGGGAGGAGCGTGCTCAACGGCCTGGTATGTCGCCGCTGCATCGCAGGCGCAGGGCAATGGCAGTGGGGCTTGGCGAACAGGTTCAGAGAGCAATTCGCTGACCAGTTCGGCACTGGACAAGTGGGTGACATTCACGGATTTCTCCTTCACAAAAAGGAAAAGCGGGAACGTCCTGTTCCGAGGGGGTAGAGGTTCCCGCTCGGGATGTGCTGACGCGAGGACAGCACGGGCAATGAGGCAGGTGACGACTGCGACGCCGACGCGAGGTCGGAGCACATTCCGCAATGGAATGCGAGTAGCAGTGGGCAGTGTGTCGTGACCGGCAGAAGTGCTCAAGACATGAGCACCGCATGCCATCCGCAAGGGGCCGTGGAGCCGGGCGGTTGCGGTCTGCACGGCTCGGTAACAGCTCAATATCACCTGAAGTTCAGTACAGAAATCTTGTTTCAGTGGGGGCCCAAAGCCGTGACATGGGCCGAGAATTTCGCCAAGATGGCGGCTCAAACCCCTGCAATGAGCACGACCATGATCCGTTTTGGCCCCCACATCCGACTCACACGGCGAGAGGCCGAGCGTTTCAAGCTGATCACCGACCTGGAGCCTGTCGGCATCCGCACGCTGGCTGACCTGGATGCCTACATCGCGCAATGCAAGGCGCACTATTGGGGCGTCTCCAGGGACACCCAGTTTCTGCATTGGCTGATCGACCGGGAGTACCAGCAATGCCGTTCGGCGTCATAGCAAGGCACGCGGCGCCGACGGCCAATCAAGCAAAAGCGCGTGGATCGATGGTGGCGCCACGCATGAAGGCCAGGTAGGCGGTTTTACCGATGTCCGCGAAGTAGGCGACGGCTTCGCTGCCTCGCCTCACGGCCATGGCAGCTAAAGGCATTCATTGGGCGACAGGCTCAAGTCGGCCTCGTGCAAGCGTCAGCGTCAGCACGCCTATCCACTCAAGAAGACAGGTCACCTCGATCCAGGAGCGGCCACGCCAAGCGACCGATTCACATCAAGTTCCTCGGATGAGTGCTTGATTAATTCGTTAATTCAATTATTATTGAATCAATGAAAGAACAAGACGTCGTCAAATCCCTCGCCGCCCTGGCTCAGCCGGTTCGCCTGCGCGTGTTCCGCTCTTTGGTGGTGGCCGGTCCTGACGGGCTGACCCCCGGCGCATTGACTGACCAGTTGGCGGTGCCCGCCACCTCGTTGTCTTTCCACTTGAAGGAGTTGACGCATGCCGGACTGGTCTCGCAGGAGCGTGATGGACGGCATTTGATCTACCGCGCAGCGTTCGAGCACATGACCAACCTGTTGGGGTACCTGACCGAACACTGCTGTCAAGGCCAGCCTTGCCTCGCGCCCAATGACGCGCAAGCGTGCGCGACAGCTCCGGCGAGCAAGAGGAAGAAGAAGGATCCTTGCACCACTTGCTGACGTCACCAAGCCATCACTGCTTCAACCCATCAACCAAGTACCACCATGGCAGACCCCATTTACAACGTCTTGTTCATCTGCACCGGCAACTCTGCTCGGTCCATCATGGCCGAAGGCCTGCTCAACCAGTTGGGCAACGGTCGGTTCAAGGCCTACTCGGCAGGCAGCCACCCCAAGGGCGAGGTGCACCCCATGGCCTTGCAGACCCTGGAGCGCCTGAGCGTGATGCCGCATGAATATCGCAGCAAGAGCTGGAACGAGTTCGCTGCGCCTGGCGCCCCCGAACTGCACTTTGTTTTCACCGTTTGCGACAACGCCGCTGGCGAGATCTGCCCTGTCTGGCCAGGCCAGCCCACCACCGCCCACTGGGGCGTGTACGACCCTGCTGCCATCGATGGCGACGAAGAGCGCCGCCTAAAGGCTTTCAACGATGTCGCACACGTCCTCAAGCGCCGCATCGAATTGATGCTGGCCTTGCCGCCCAAGAGCTTGGCATCGCTGACCATCCAGTCTCAGCTGATGCCATTGGCAAGATCTAAATCATTCCTCTCACAACCTCTTCTGTTCACGTCATGACCACCCACGTTCTCATCCTCTGCACCCACAACTCTGCACGCAGCGTGTTGTCCGAAGGCATGCTCAACCACCTCGCCGCCAAGCTGGGCAAGGGGGTCAAGGCCCACAGCGCAGGCAGCGCACCCAGTGGCCGTCTCAATCCCTTTGCCATTGAGGCGCTCAACAACGCCGGCATCGACACGTCGGCCTATCGCAGCAAAAGCTGGGACGAGTTCTCGGTGGATGGCGCTCCGCCGCTGTCCATCGTCATCACCGTGTGCGACAGCGCGGCAGCCGAGGCTTGCCCGGTCTTCTTCGGCGGCAAGGGTGAGCCCGTCAAGGTGCACTGGGGCTACCCCGATCCGTCCAATGCCGAAGGTGGCGACGAGGGCAAGCGCCGCGCTTTCGAGCTGACCCGCCAGGCCATCGGCTACAAGATGCTGCAATTGCTGGCGCTGCCGCTGGACACCATGGGCCGAGATGAGTTGCAGCAAGACTTGCTGGCCATCGCCAAGAGCTGAGCATCATGAGTTCGACCACGCGCAAACTCTTTGCTGAAGGACTGGGCACGGCTCTGTTGCTGGCCGTGGTGATAGGCTCGGGCATCATGGCCGAACGCTTGTCTGGGGGCAATGTGGCCATTGCCTTGCTGGCCAACACATTGGCCACCGTCGGCGGGCTCTACATCCTCATCGAGGTGTTTGGTCCCGTCAGTGGCGCGCACTTCAATCCCGCCGTTTCTGCGGTGATGACCTGGCGACGCGAGCTTCCCTTGGCGATGCTGGCGCCGTATGTGCTCGCCCAACTGGCAGGAGCCATGCTGGGCGCCTGGTTGGCGCATGCCATGTTTGATCTGCCCATCCTGCAGTGGTCCACCAAACTGCGTGGCGGCCAAGGCCAATGGATCGCCGAGGGTGTGGCCACGGCGGGCCTGCTGCTGGTGATCCTGCGCGCGCCCGCCGCCAGGGTGGCGCCCATGGTCGCCGCCTACATTGGCTCGGCTTACTGGTTCACCGCCTCGACCTCGTTCGCCAACCGGGCAGCAGCATTCGGTCGGATGTTCTCGGACACCTTCGCAGGGATCGCTCCCGCCAGCGTTCCGGGCTTTGTCTTGTCGCAACTGGCTGGTGCAGCCCTGGCGCTACTGTTCCACCACGCATTGGGAGCATCTGTACAAGCTGCGCCCATCTCTCCTGAACCAGAAGCCACCCGCTCGCGGGTATCGACTCCTGGCGCAACCGTCTGAAAGGATCATCCCGTGAGCAAGCTTGAAGTCTTTGAATCGGCCATGTGCTGCCCGACGGGCGTGTGCGGTGTCAGTGTTGATCCTGCTCTGGTGCAATTCAACGCCGACCTGCAATGGCTGACCGAGCAAGGTGTCGAGGTATCGCGGCACAGCTTGAACCACGATGCCGCCGCGTTTGCGGGCAACCCTGCCGTGATCAAAGAGATCGAGGCCGGCATGGATCGCCTGCCGATTGCCGTGGTCAATGGCCACATTGCGTCCACCGGCATGTACCCCAGTCGTGCGCAACTCATGCAAAAGTTGGGCATGAGCACCACGGCAGCCGACAAGCCCCACGTCAAGCTCGGTTCCTGCGGCTGCAAGCCCGGCCAGTGCTGACATCGGGGGTGCCATGACCTCACAGTCACTGCCCAAGGTTGCCACTCGTCATCTTTTCTTCACGGGCAAGGGGGGCGTCGGCAAAACCTCTCTGGCTTGCGCCACCGCCATGCGTCTGGCACTGGATGGCCGCAAGGTGCTGCTCGTCAGCACGGACCCTGCCTCCAACTTGGATGAGGTGCTGCAAACGACGTTGGGCACGAACCCCACGGCAGTCAAGGAGGTCCCGGGGCTCAGCGCGCTCAATGTCGATCCGGAGGCCGCAGCGGCGGCCTACCGTGAGCGCATGGTGGGGCCCTACCGGGGCGTGCTACCCGAGGCCGCCATTCGCAGCATGGAAGAGCAATTCTCGGGTGGTTGCACCGTCGAGATTGCCGCGTTTGATGCGTTTGCCGAACTGCTGGGCGGCAATGCCGTCACGCAGTTCTTTGACCACATCGTCTTTGACACGGCGCCCACGGGGCACACCCTGCGCCTGTTGACCTTGCCATCGGCCTGGAGCGAATTTCTCTCCAGCAGCACCACAGGCAACTCCTGTCTCGGCCCTTTGGCTGGGTTGGAGAAGAACAAGCTGTTGTATGCCGCGGCAGTGGCCGAGCTCGCTGACGCAACACGGACCACGGTAGTCCTGGTGGCTCGCCCCGAAGCCTCAGCGCTGCGCGAGGCCGAACGCACGCATGCTGAATTGGCGCAACTGGGCGTGCACAACCAGGTGTTGGCCGTCAACGGTGTCTTCTCGGCGGAGTCCAGCGATGACGTGGCCTTGGCCATGGCTTCGCGTCACCGTCAAGCTCTGGAGGCCATGCCACCTGGGTTGGCTGCACTGCCACGAACACAAACCGGCTTCATTCCCCGAGGGCTGGTGGGCTTGAACGCCTTGCGTGCGCTGGTTCAACCAGACGTTCAAGGCGATGGTGCGCCTGTGCGGTCAACCTCAACCGCATCAAATACCGCTTTGGCGGCAGCCATTCCACCAGGCTTGGGCACGCTGGTTGACGACATCGATCGCGCAGGGCACGGCCTGGTCATGACCATGGGCAAAGGCGGTGTGGGCAAGACCACCGTCGCGGCAGCGGTGGCCGTGGAGCTGGCTGCACGCGGCCACAAGGTCTTGCTCTCCACCACGGACCCCGCAGCGCACGTTTCCTGGGCGCTGCAAGAGACCGTGCCTGGGCTGTCGCTGGCTCGCATCGATCCTGTGCTGGAAGTCGAACACTACCGCCAAGAAGTGTTGGCCAAGGCTGGCGCCGGTCTGGATGCCAATGGCCGAGCCATGCTGGAAGAAGACTTGCGTTCGCCGTGCACGGAAGAAATCGCCGTGTTCCACGCGTTTGCCCGCACCGTCGATGAGGGGCGCGAGGCCTTCGTCGTGTTGGACACGGCACCCACGGGGCATACCATTTTGCTGATGGACTCCGCAGAGGCCTATCACCGCGAGGTGATGCGGACCCAAGGCGACATGCCGGAGGCCGTGCGCCAGCTTTTGCCTCGTTTGCGAGATCCAGCGTTCACCCGCGTCCTGATCGTGACACTGCCTGAGGCCACGCCAGTACATGAAGCCGAGCGCCTTCAGGCAGATCTGCGCCGCGCCCAGATCGAGCCCTTTGCCTGGGTTGTGAATCAAAGCCTGCTGGCCAGCGGCACGCAAGATCCTGTGTTGGCCCTACGTGGGCACTATGAGGCTCCGTTCATCGAGCGGGTGGCCAACACCTGCGCCAAGCGGACGGCGTTGTTGCCCTGGCAGGCAAGCGCCCCTGTCGGCGTGCAGGCCTTGCGCAAGTTGGTGCAGTGAACGCTCACCATGAGCAGCACCGTCTCCACACCTCAGGTCGCACAAGCACTCAATCAGGCGTGCCAATGCCGCACGATCAACGAGCCGCTGTTGCATCGCCTGCTTGATGCGGATTCTGCGCTTGCAGGCAAGTGGCATAGCTTGGCCAGCGCGCGCCCCCACTTGTTTTCTTCGACGGCGGTGTTCTTGTCGCCGAACACCGTCGAGCAAGTCGTTCAGGCTGTGACGACGTTAGAGCGCGTCATCGCCTTGACGCCTTACCAACAAACCGTGCTGGCGCGTACCCCAACCATTGGCCATCTTGCCTTTGGCCCCAAAGGTGTTTTCATGGGGGTCGACTTCCACCTCGGCGAGCAAGGACCTCGTCTGATCGAGGTGAATACCAACGCTGGTGGTGCCATGCTCAATGCCATCTTGGCCAGAGCCAATCAGGCGTGTTGCGAGGCGGTGCAGTGGGCGTTTCAGCCCAATGCATCTTTGGGGCAGATCGAAGACACCTTCTTTGCCATGTTCATGGCCGAGTGGCGCAGTCAGCGTGGCGAGCAGCCCCTGCGCTCGGTGGCCATCGTGGATGACCAACCTGATCAGCAGTATCTGGCGCCCGAGTTCGAGCTGTTTCGGCAGATGTTTGAGCGTCGAGGGCTGATCGCGACCGTGGTGGATGGCGCCGATCTGGTTTATCGAGATGGTCAGTTGTGGCATGCAGAACAGCCCATCGACCTCGTCTACAACCGCTTGACCGATTTCGACCTGAGCGAGCCCAGGCACGAAGCGTTGCTGCGGGCGTACACAGCAGCCCATGTGGTGGCCACACCCCACCCCAGGGCGCATGCACTGTATGCGGACAAGCGCAACCTGGTGACGCTCAGCGATGATGCCTTGCTGGCTTCATGGGGCGTATCAGAGGCTGATCGCAAGGTGCTGCGCGCCGTGGTGCCTCACACCGTCGAAGTCACCCCGGAGAAGTCGGACGAACTTTGGGCGCAGCGCAGGCAATACTTCTTCAAGCCCATGGGCGGCTATGGCGCCAAAGGAGCGTATCGAGGCGACAAGCTGACAAAGCGGGTGTGGGAGACGATTCTGGGCGGCAACTACGTCGCGCAGGCTCTGGTTGCACCCAGTGAGCGTGTGGTGGAGGTGGACGGAGTGTTGTCAGACCTGAAGTTCGACCTGCGAGCCTATGCCTACGATGGGCACGTTCAGCTGATGGCCGCCCGCATGTATGCCGGGCAGACCACCAACTTCAGAACGCCTGGCGGTGGTTTTGCGCCAGTGGTCGCATTGCCCTGAGGTCGCGACCACGAGGCTCATTCTTGAACTCGGTCAGACCGGCTTGCGCGCCGAGACAATTTCAGATTGTGCCTGTCCCCCGATGAAAGTGCGTTCGACATCGGGGAATCCAGCTTGATGAACGGTGGGCTCCATCAGCACGGGGCGGTATGCACCCAGCAGGTACAAAGAAGCGCAGTTCCTGCACGATGACCCGGTGGGCACGCATCTCGATGGCGCACAAGGCGTCGGTTGCTGTGGTCATGGGAAAATTTCTTCCATGGAAGTGCCGCACTGCTTATGGGGCAGATGCAGGCGGAATGGGGGAGGACGCAGCATGCACCACCAGGAGGTGGGCATGCGCGTTGGTCGATCTGGGCAGAGCCAGGGCGATGGGGCCGGCACGGGCAAGACGCGGGGGTCTTGCCCGTGCCGGGAATCAGGCTGTTTGAGACACAGCATTGGGCTTTGACAACTCACCCGACGTGGCGGATGGCGCGTCCTTGGGCTCAGAAGCTTTGGCCTCAAAAGACGATTGAGCCTGGGCAAAATCCGGTGCTTTCTTCAGGCGCTTGACTTGGGTTGCAGCCGGTTCGTTGGCAGTGGGTGGCAGGCATTCAACGGCGATGTCGCCGCCTTGGCGTAGCATGTGTCGAAGTGCCAGAGCTGGCGCAACAAAAGCGCCATGGAATAGCCAACGCACGAATTGACCGATGCGCCTGTTGCGTGCGGCTGTGGCTTTGTGCGTTCGCAAGGATTGCTTGCAGCACAAGTACAGGGCCAGGTGGTTACGCTTCATCAGCGGATCAGCTTCCAACTGGGCCATGACTTCGGCGGCCATGACGGGGTCCTGACCCACACGGCGGTAAAAGCCCATCCAGGCGCGAGACTCTTCAATCTCGACACAGGTGCGTTTTGGGCGAACGCGGGACACTTCATGGTTCATGGTGTGAACTCCAGAAATGAGGAGGGCACACCTATCCCGGCGGGGAGACGGTGGACTCCCCAAAGGGTTGCGTGGAGGTGCAGCACAGCCGAATGGCTGAGGCACATGAAAGACGGTTCACATCCCATGAAGTCGAGGGCTCCCGACAATCGGGCTTGACTTCAATGGGATGCGAACGCGGGTGGGCACAAGGCGGGCGAGACCATGCAGGTCAGCGCTTCGTTTCGTGTTCGACCCGAACTGCGGGCGAGGTCAATCGCCAAGGTATCGATGTGCTGATGCTGGACCACGGTCGAGTGGTTCAGGCGGCAGCACGGTAGGCCACGACCTGTTCAACCTGTCGTGCGACTGGCTGCGCAGGTCTCAGCAGTGCGGGTAGCACTGCAGGACGGATCATGGACTCTCGGGCAAGCCCGGAGCCCCCCAACAGCACGCAGATGGCGCGCGTTTCCCTTGTCGCATGAGGGCATGCGTTCATGACGTTCTCCTTCAGGGTGTGAAGGGGAACGCCTCGTCCCGATGGGGAACATGGTTCCCCAACTTGGGATGCTTCAGCCCTAGCGGGTGAAGCGACTCAGTGGCGGCACGGTGAGGTGCGCCGATGACACGGTGTTCAGCATGAGGGCTGAACGAGGCACAAGGCCATGGACATGGCCGAGCTGAACCGAGGTTCAGCTTCTACAAGGCAGGTGACGACTGCGACGCCAGCAATGCTGGGCTTCAGGGAGACCGAAATCTCCATTGAAGGCTGCGTGAACGCGATGTCCACAGGTAGCCGTCACATTGTCGTCAGAAACGGGCCTTTCTCGCGTTCGGGGTTAGTGGCTTCCGTCGATTCCATGACCAAGGGGCGGCCAAATGCGGCGTTTTTCAGGTTGGCTGCGTGTGTCGTTTGGAGGCTCGGGCCATGAGGGGTGGCATTCATCACCATTGCGGCCCCTGTCATGGGTTACTTGACCATTGCTTTACCATGAGCGACAGGAAAAATCGGAGGAACCCATGCCCTTGAATTTGAGCAAACTGAGCAAGACCTCGTTGTTGGACACAGAGATCAATCCGCGAGAAATCTTTAATTTGCTGCCGAACAAGCATGCCAAATACAAGTACCCACGTGATGTGCAGTCACAGGTCTGGGATCGCTGGCTGGGACGTCGTGCTGACCGTGATTTGGTCGTGAAGATGAACACAGGCGGGGGCAAGACGGTTGTCGGATTGTTGATGCTCAAGAGCTGCCTGAAC
Organism: Burkholderiales bacterium; assembly: GCA_003963115.1. Taxonomy (GTDB): domain Bacteria; phylum Pseudomonadota; class Gammaproteobacteria; order Burkholderiales; family Burkholderiaceae_C; genus Aquabacterium. Next base: position 9,232 of record RXJQ01000104.1, on the reverse strand, counting down.
GAAGGCGTGGGGCCAGCCGTTTATGTGGCGCCTGACGCCTATCTGGTGACGCAGGTCGTGAAGGAAGCAGCTGACCTGGGGATTGCGGTCACCACGGATGTTGGGGCCGGCGCCTTCTTGCAAGGTAAAGCCATTTTGGTGATCAACATCTACAAGCTGGTAAACGGACTTTCGGTGTTTGGCACTACCGATACTGGCGTGAAAATTCCTTTGGGCGCGGTGCTGGTGGACGATGCGCATGCCTGTCTGTCCACCACCGAGTCGCAATTCACGCTGAGCGTTCCAGCTGGCGGTGAGGTTTACAAAGGCCTCATGCAGTTGTTTCGTGATGAGCTGCTAGAACAGAACGATACTAAGTTGCTTGAGATCGAGGATGGAGCCTCTGACCAGGAAATGCTGGTTCCATTCTGGGCTTGGCATGCCAAGGGCTTGCAGGTCTCTCAGCTTCTGACCGACAACCGGACAAGTGATGACATCAAGTTCAGTTGGCCTCTGATCAAGAACCATTTGGGGCTTTGCCGATGCGTGGTGTCTGGGATCAAGATTGAAATTTCACCTCGGTGTTTGCCCATCGAGGCAGTTCCTGCTTTCACCGAGGCCAGACGGCGTATCTTCATGACCGCAACGTTGGCTGATGATTCAATTTTGGTCTCGGACTTCGGTGCACGACCTGAATTGGTCGAGCAGCATCTGACCCCCAATGTGGCGAACGACATTGGTGACCGCATGATCCTGGTGCCCCAGGAAATCGATCCCACGTTGCCCGAGAGTTCGCTGAAGGCATTTATCAAGAAGAAATCCGCCTACTACAACACGGTAGTCATCGTGCCTTCGGATTTCAGGTTGCAGTTTTGGGCTGATGTCGCAGATCTGGTGGTGAAGGCCGAAAATTTGGAGGTAGCGGTTGAGCAACTAAAGACCAAGCATGTCGGTTTGGTGGTGATGGTCAATAAATACGACGGCATTGACCTTCCCAACAGCGCTTGCCGCATTTTGGTGTTGGATGGCCTGCCTCAGGCTCGTAGGCTGTACGAGCGGATCGAAACCAACTTGCTGGCGGGCAGCGAGCATGTCATCGGCCGCCAGATCCAGCGTATCGAGCAGGGGATGGGTCGAGGTATTCGAGCCAACGACGACTATTGCGTGGTTTTGTTGATGGGGGCGTCCTTGACGAGGACCATGTTCACGATGGGTGCAAGGCAAATGTTTTCACCGGCTACGCGAGCTCAATTGGAAAAGTCCTCTGAAGTGGCCGAGCAACTGGGTAGTGGTTTGGATGAACTCGACAGCGCCATCGAAGTGTGTCTGCAACAGGCTACAGATTGGAAGAGCGTGGCACGCGAAGCCGTGGCCAACATCAGTTACCCGCCGATGGGCACAGTACGCCCAATGGCGGTTGCTCAGCGTGTGGCATTCGACAATGCGAGCATCCGCAACTACGCACAGGCTGAAGGTGCGCTGCAGGGTGTGATCAATCAGTTCGCCGACAAGGAAGCCAGTGGCGTGCTTGGGTGGCTCAAGTGGCAAATGGCCGAGTATGTGCAATTCACGGATGCAGTGCGTGCACAGCAGATTCTCAAAGGGGCACTGCAGTTGAACCGGCGCCTGATGCGCCCAATCGACGGGCTGGACTATGAGAAATTGGATGCGAAGGACATGCAGCAAGCGCACAATGTGGTGTGGACGCTCAAGCCCTTTATTGGCAAGAAGACGGATTTGTTGGTCAAGCTGAATGGAATCCTTGATGATCTTGCCTTTTTGCCAGATAACGCCAATGAATTTGAGGCTGCGATGCAGGACGTTGCCGCATTCCTTGGGTTCCGTGCGCAACGGCCAGAGGTGGAGTTCAAAAGAGGGCCAGATGTACTGTGGGCTGTTGGCAACCTGCGCTACTTCGTCATCGAGTGCAAGAGCGGAGCCGTTGCCACCAAAATCACGAAGCACTATGCCAATCAGCTCAGCGGGTCAATGGACTGGTTCGTTCAACGGTATGACCACACCTGCAAGGCCACGCCTGTGATGGTTCACCCCTACAGGGTTCTTGAAGCTGCCGCTGCCGCGCATGTGGATGCTCGCATCATGACAATCGACAAGCTTGCTGCTTTCAGAGAGGCGGTACGGGCTTTTGGCACTGCAGTGGCCGGTAGGTTGGAAAACCTCGATGCTGAGCAAGCTCAGCGGCTACTTGAACACCACAAGCTGACTGCAGAACGATTGCTTGAGACCTACACGGAAGCGCCACGGCAAGGGTAGAGCTGTGGTGCATGCTCATAGAAGCAGCCTCAATTTTCAAACATGATCGCATTTGACCCCAACACCTGGCTGATGTACGAAGGCCTGTCCAACCACGGGCACGGCGTCTCACCCGCCCCCATGGTTTCGGTTGCCACCTTCGTTCAGTCCGAGGCGGATTGGCGCAATGTGCCCAGCAGCGGTGCTCTTCGCAGTGCCATTTGCGTCTTCAGGGAAGACTACTTTGATCCTGTCAGTCGCGTCAGGCGGGGCCGGTTCTACGAGGTAGCAGGGCGTCAACAGCCTGACCAATGGTGGGTTCATAAGCACCCGGTCTTGCCTGAGGATGTTGGTCACCAAGCCCATGAAGGACGATTCACCAAGTCGCTGATTTCGTTCAGCCCAATGGGCGATGTGAGTCAGCGATTGGTGACCACGCCACGCACGCTGGTTGTCTTGGGAGCGGCGACGGCCATCACGGTTTGGAACATCGTATCGGTCGAGCGATCTGGCAATGACGAGGACATGGTGACGATGCGTGCGCGCTCAAACCTGGGTTTCTTGCCGGACCTGCTCATGGACGCGATTCCTGCAGGAGCGAGAGACCGGGTGAGTGCAGCGGTGACCAAGGTGGTGGACGGGGCGCACCGATCCAGTGGCATCACGGTGGTCGATCTGTGCCGTGATGCGATGGGCGTGATCTTGTCCGCGCATCTTCATCTCGACGTGGGCGAGGACGCCAAGATCATCGAAAAGGACCTTGGCGCGTTGATTGCGAAGCTGCCGCCTGAATCAAAGCTGTTTCGCGCAGCGGCAGATGTTGTTTGCAAGCTCCACCCCAGGGGCAAGTCCAATGAGCAGCAGCGCCTGGGCACCCGTGATGTCACGGAAGCCGACGGCTCGTTCGCCATCGAGGCCCTGGGGTTCGTGCTTCGTGAGTTGGGCTGGGCACGATAGGCCAAGAACAGGCCTTGGGATAAAGCGTACACATTTGCCAGTTTTCTGGTGCCGATCTCACCTTGGAGTTACTGTTGGCTACCTCAACTCAACGTCCGGTTATTTTTGTGTCGTACAGCTGGTCTTCACCTGCGCATGAAGACTTTGTCGAATCCCTGGCCTCGAAGTTGATGGCCAACGGTGTGATGGTGCGCCTCGACAAATGGGATCTGAAGGAGGGGCAAGACAAGTTTGCATTCATGGAGAGCATGGTCACGGACCCTGACATTTCGAAGGTTCTGGTGATCTGTGACTCGCACTACAAGGCCAAGGCCGATGCTCGAAAAGGCGGCGTGGGCACCGAGACCGAAATCATTTCGGCCGAGATCTACGGGCAAGTCAAACAAGAAAAGTTCATCCCCATCGTAGTTGAGTACGATGCCAACCGGCAGGCCGTGTTGCCTACGTTCATGAAGTCGAGGATCTACATCGACCTGTCGAACGACGATGTGTATGGCGATGGCTTTGATCAGCTCTTGCGCGCCATCTACGATCGACCCAAGTACAAAAGGCCCGAGTTGGGGGCTGCGCCTGAGTTCCTGGATGACGAACTGGCCACGGCGATTCCCGTGCGGGAGTTTCAGGCCCTTCGCAGCGCCACGGAGGAAGGCAAGCCTACGGCGGATGGTCTGGAAGCCGCTTACCTCAAGCGCCTTCAGGTTGAACTTGGCAAGCTCCTGGTGCCCAAAGAGATCGCTGACTATGACGACGAAATCGTGGCGGCGATTGGTCGCGCGAAGCCCTTGCGGGATCAGTTCGATCAGTACGTGTCCATGAAGGCAGCTTTTGCCCAAGACACACCGAGGGCTTGTCGGCGGGTTCTTGAATTGTTGGAACACATCCTGGGCCTGCGCACGCCGCCTGAAGGGATGACTTCGTACCGTGATGAGTGGTTCGATGTGTACCGCTTCCTGGGGTGGGAGTTCATGTTGTTGACCATTGCGGCCTTGATCCGAGAACACGCCTGGCAAACCTTGGATCAGGTGTGCAGCGAAGTGTTCGTCTTTCATCGGAATGGAGACCAGCGTGATCGCAGCTTCCTGGAGTTCGAGCCTTATCTGCGCTCGTTGGATGAGAGGCGCAACAAGCGCCTGGGCCTGCGCCGCATCTCTATCCAGACTGACCTGATCCACGACCGGGTCAGCATGAGTGGTACGACGTTCACCGAGATGATGCAGGCCGACGCGTTCCTGAGCCTGCGCTCAGTGGTTCAGCAGCCCGAGGGCCAGACAAGGGACTTCTGGTTCCCGCGCACGCTCCTGTATCTGGATGGCAACCGCTTGCCTCTGTTTGTGAAGGCCGGTGGTGGTGCCATCAAGGCGGGGATCCTGAAAGCACTCGGCGTGGCCGACGCAAAGGAGTTCGCCAGTCGATTTGAAAAGGTCGCGGCGATACTGAGCAATTTTGGCAATTGGCGCATGGACGGCGAGTACATTGACTTGCGATCGGCAACGAACGTTGCTCAGTTGTCCGTGTAGTGCGTTGGCCTCAGCCTGTTGTTAGACTCGGTGGTGCTGCCTGAGGCGTGCCGGGCAAATGCCGTCACCGGTCGGGTGGTTTGTCCTCGTGACGACCGTCGTATGTGGGGATCGCGTTCCCACCAGGCAGCACCCACGCTTGCATGTGGTTCGGGCTATCCCACACGCCATGGCGTTGCGCAAAAATCAGGCGCCCCGAGAACTCTCTGGCGTCTCTTGGGCGCGGAACCGTTTGACATTCAAAGTTATCCCCAGTTTTTGTGGATAACTCTCGCCCCTGTAACTCAGCCCATTTGAGGGAGCATGGCCGTTTCCCCCATGGACTTGGCTTTGAGCACGGGCAATGCCTGGTTCAACTCGTTGAAATGATTCAGCGCCCTCCACTGTTCGATGTCTCCAATCACATACAGGCGATGCTTGGCCCGCGTGATGGCCACGTTCAGCAGGTTGGGCTTGCCCGAAGCCCAGGCACGTGCACCTGATCCTGCTTGCCCTGGGGCCGTGCCCAGCACCAAGAACACGATTTCTGCTTCCTTGCCCTGGAAGGTGTGCACGGTTCCACACTCGATCTGGCCCAATCCTGCATCCTTGATCCGCTTGATGCAGGCGCTCTTGACCTTGCGAAACGGCGAGATCACGAACACCTTGGCGGCCTTGTCCTTGCCTCCGGCCATCCTGGCAGGTGTGAACGCCGGTTGCTGTTGAAGTTGGCGCAGGCAGTTCAACAGGACATGGAGTTCGTCTTCGATGACCGGATGGCTGGCGCGGGTGGCGCGCACGTCCAGCCATGAGCTGTTACCGAGCACGCAGGTGAACTTCGTTTTCTCAGGCTGGCCCTGATCGTCCACACGGCCATGCACCATCTGTTCGGCGTAGGCGATGCGGTTGGCCACGTTGAACATGGGATCGTCACAGCGGCGGTGCGTGCGCAAGGGCATGCCTGTCCAGATGAGCTGAGCCTTCTCCGCATTCACGACGGTGCCCGTGACTTGGGATGCGACCCAGGAGCCATGCCGGGTGACACGGTCGGCCAGGGTCTGAACCGATTCGTCATTGGGTGACCACATGGGGTCCACGGCGTGGCGGCGGCGGAACTCTTCGACCAGCATCAAGGGCACGGTGAACACGGGTTCGATCTGCAAGGGATCGCCCACGAGCACCGCCCGCTGACTGCGCCAGATGGCACCGGCTGCTGATTGCGGGGTGGCTTGTCCTGCCTCGTCAATCAGCAGCCAGCCCAGGCTGTCCTGGCCCATGCCTAAGAACAGGCGGTCGAAGGAGGCGAGGGTGGTCGAAACCACCGGCACGATGAAGAAGAAGGCGTCCCACAACAGGGGCCGTTGCTCCAGGGGCAGCTTGTCTTTCAGCGAACCGGTGAGCATGCCATTGACGGCACGCAGGTTGCCGATGAACTTGCCTGCGTTGGCCAGCACTGTCAGTCGGTGCAGCTCCATGGCTTGCAGGAAGATCCGGGCCCGCAGTGCATCCAGCGCCGGGCTGACCGCCATGGATGCGCGATGGCGCTGAGCGGCAGGCAGTTGCCAGAAACTGGCATCGGGGAAGTGCCGGGCGCCGGTGTCGTGTCCGGCTTTCAGCGCACGTTGGTGGCCTTGCAGTTCGCGCTCGGAACCCTGTAGTGTCAAGACCTGGGCGCGGTGCGCCTCGCGCTGTTGCTCAAGCTGTGCCTCGGCCATGGCGCCATCCTGCGCCAGTTGGGCCAGCGCTTCGGTGGCTTGCGCCAAGGCCAGCGTGGGCTCGTCCAGCGTGGCGCGCAGCGCCTTCATGCGTTCGGTGTCCCGCCCAAACAAAGCGCACACCTTGTCCCACAACTTGGGAAGGCATTGCGAACGCGCCTGGTCGAGCGTGGCCCGGCGGGAATTGACCAAGGCATGCTGGACGGCCTTGTTGTCCTGAAGCTGCGTGAGGTGGCGGCTGGCTTGGTCGATGGCTTCGGCCAGGGCCTGCACAGCATCACGCTGGGCATTGACCCGCTGTTGGCAGGCATCGATCCGCTGAGCCGCCTTTTCAGCTTGAAGCAAGACGCCACGGCGGGCATCGAAGTCACCCAGCAGCGCCAGGAAGGACTTCTTGGCCGCATGCCATTCGCCCTGATAGCGTGTGTAGTCGTTGCTGGCCGCTTCCAGCAGTTGCTTGATCGACGGTGGCAACGGATCGGCGGGCGCAGGCGTCTTGGCTTGATCGGCCGCGCTTGAGGCTTCGTCTTTTTGTGCATTGCCGGGCGATGACGTTTCGGTGTTGGGTGCCTGACGCGCTTCGTCCCGAAAAAATCCCCGGGCGAAAGAGCGGCGGTTGCCTGCATTGCCCAACGCGGCGGCAACCAAACCCCAGCAGTCGATGGGTTGCTTGTCGTCGTCCACCACCTTCTGGGCCGCGAACACCTCGCGGATCACCTCGTCAAAGTAGGTGGCCGAGGCAAAGTCGCTGTGCACTTTCTCGCGTGCAGGCAGCTCCTGCGTGATGTTCTTGACCGCGTTGTTGTTGGTGCTGGTCACAACGATGGACGAGCCGCCCACCACCTTGGCCTTGAGGGGGAAGAAATTCCTGCCCGCCACGCTCAGGCTGTCTTCGAACAGTTCAATGGGGCGGCTGAGCGCGGCGATCTTGCGTGCGCGCTCGGTGACCACCTCGGCGATCACGTCGCACAGCAAGGTGGTCTTGCCCGTGCCCGGTGGGCCATTGATGCCCAGCGTGCCGCCATCGCGCCCCAAGGTGCTGAGCACCTGGGCCACCGCAGCCTGCTGAGCCAGCACCAGCGGGGCCTCTGGTGAGGCTGGCCAACGAGCGCTGGGCAAGCGGGCCACGCTCACCAGTTCACCCATGGCCGCGTGGTCGTTCAGGATGTCGATGCGCTGTTCGGGTGCTATGGGCGCGCCCAGAAAGGTGCTCAGGGCTTTGCCAAAGGGCTTGTTCTTGCCCGCCTGAGTGATCAGGCGGTTGAGGTCATCCAGGTAGAAGGAGTTCAGGTAGTCGATGGCGGCGTTGAGGCTGTCATCGAGGAAGCGGCGCTTGACCCGTGACACCCGAACCACCACACGCCAGTCCAGGCCTGCCGCATCGGCCCCTGGGCCCAGCAGCTTGCACACGGTGCGCAACTCTTCGTCCAGATCGCCCCAGGTCAAGGGGCTTGGCGCTGATTGGGTGTCCGGCTGGCCAGTGGGCGGTGTTTGCTGCGCGTCGGTGGCGATGGGCCGAAGGTGGTGGCGTCGTTGACCGAACTCGTCCGTGGCACGTGCCAGTCGGGCGTTGACGTTCTCCAGCGGCTCGGAATGCCACAGGGCATCGACTCCGTGGGCAAAGCTGGCAGGCAGGTAGCTGTCGAGCTTGGGGTGGCCATCTTCGTTGGCGACGAAGGCAGCAAGCCAGCCGTTTCCGGTTGCGCGCTGGCGTTCGCGCTCGCTGAGGTCTTCCTCGGGGAACACCGATTGCAGCATCAACCGAGAAAGGTCCTCGGTGTCGGCCACGCCCACATAGATGACATGGACGTAGCCATGCTCTTGTGTTGGCTGAAAGTGAGGGTGTTGCCAAGGCAGGACATCGCCGCGTCT
>RXJQ01000104.1:0-910 GCA_003963115.1 Burkholderiales bacterium | reverse complement strand
CGGTAGCCGATGCGTTCAACGAAAGACCTCGTCGGTGAATATCGGCGCGTACTTACAGCGTGTCCTGACCGATCAAGGGTGGGTGATCTGCGCGCTTGTCCGCCAGATCAAAACAGTGGAAATGGTACAGCGCTTCAAGGAAGGCTTGCGGCCCGAAGTCCCTTTTGGATCGATGGGTGGAGGGAGTTGATGGCTTGGGCGAAGTGCTTGGCGAGGGCCTTGAGAGCGCCATGTCCACGGCCTTGATTTTGGCGCGCCGGATGAGATCCATGAATGCATGGACACGCACAAAGCATGCCCCTCAACCGTGCAGGAGCCTCCCATGAAATTCACCAAGGCAGTGATCGATGCCGTGATCGCAGCATCCTCCGGGCCACAGCTCCCTGAACAAGCTGGTGCTGTCGGCAGACCATCAGGTTCGCCCAGGTGGCAGCCCCTCCTGGATGAGCAGCACCGAGCTGGCTGCATCCATCCTGGGCTGCGGCGTGCTGCAAATCTGATCGGCGTCAAGGGCCCTCGTGGCCTGTTTGAAGCGTGCGTCGGTGGGCGTCGCCTGGGGCGCTGCTGAGCCGATGTTGGGTGAGCGCAAGTCGGTTGATACTGTGCTTCTGCCTCTGGCATAACACCCCTGGTGGTCAAGCGCAGCATGAAGCTGGCAAGCGTGTCGCCAAGCTGACGGTTCAGTTCCGGGGGGACGATGTCAGCCTGGAATGCCTGATGGTGCTGGCGTCGGTCGATGACCACGAGAGTCAGGGACTAGCCTGGGCTGGCTTGCCCCAATGGATCCACCGCCCCGACTACCTGCGTCAGTTGCTAGTGTTGTGTCCTGCAAATAACTGGCATTAATCTTGAATGCCATGCGGTATCTTGGGAACGGAGATACCGCGATGAGAACAGGCCGACCAAAGAC
>RXJQ01000058.1 GCA_003963115.1 Burkholderiales bacterium | reverse complement strand
ATGCGCCAGCCACGGCACTTGTCCTGGTCGATCAGCACGATGCCGTCTTCCTCGCGCTTGTAGATCGAGCCCGATGGGCAGGAGGCCACGCACGCCGGATTGAGGCAGTGCTCGCACAGGCGCGGCAGGTACATCATGAAGGTGTTCTCGAACTGGCCGTAGATGTCCTTCTGGACGTCATCGAAGTTCTTGTCCTTGCTGCGCTTGCTGAACTCGCCCCCGAGGATTTCTTCCCAGTTCGGGCCCCATTCGATCTTCTCCATGCGTTTGCCGGTGATGAGGCTGCGCGGGCGGGCCGTGGGCGCGGCCTTGGACTTCGGCGCCGACTGCAGATACTCGTAGTCGAAGGTGAAGGGTTCGTAGTAATCGTCGATCTGCGGCAGGTTGGGATTGGCGAAGATCTTCATCAGCAAGCTGAGCTTGCCGCCTTGACGAGGCTCGATCTTGCCGTTGGGCTTGCGCACCCAGCCACCCTTCCATTTGCTCTGGTTCTCCCATTCCTTCGGGTAGCCGATGCCAGGCTTGGTCTCAACGTTGTTGAACCAGGCGTACTCGACACCGGGTCGGTTGGTCCAGACGTTCTTGCAGGTGACGGAGCAGGTGTGGCAACCGATGCACTTGTCCAGATTGAGGACCATGCCGATTTGAGCGCGGACTTTCATATTGCGTACTCCTAGCGATCAGGCGTGAACAGACGTGCTGGCCAGCTCGCCATCCATCCAGTCGACCTTGTTCATCTTGCGCACCAGCACGAACTCATCGCGATTGGTTCCGATCGTCCCGTAGTAGTTGAAGCCGTAGCTCAACTGCGCATAGCCGCCGATCATGTGGGTGGGCTTGAGCACCACGCGCGTCACCGAGTTGTGGATGCCACCGCGCGTGCCGGTGATCTCCGAGCCCGGCGTGTTGATGATCTTTTCCTGCGCGTGGTACATCATCACCATGCCGGGCTTGACGCGCTGGCTCACCACCGCCCGCGCTGCAATGGCGCCATTGGTGTTGAACAGTTCCACCCAGTCGTTGTCGACGATGTCGGCGCGCTTGGCATCGTCCTCGCTCAGCCAGATCACTGGCCCGCCCCGGTTGAGCGTGAGCATCAGCAGGTTGTCCGTGTAGGTGGAGTGGATGCCCCACTTCTGGTGCGGGGTGATGAAGTTCAGCGCGATCTCCTTGTGGCCATTGGGCTTGCGGCCCGCGATGTCATCGAGGGTTTTGAGGTCCACCGGCGGCCGATAGGACACAAACCCCTCTCCGAATGCCTGCATCCAAGGATGATCTTGGTAGAACTGCTGACGGCCTGTGAGCGTGCGCCATGGGATCAGCTCATGCACGTTCGTGTAGCCCGCGTTGTAGGAGACCTTCTCGCTCTCAAGGCCCGACCAGGTCGGCGAGGAGATGATCTTGCGCGGCTGGGCCTGGATGTCGCGAAAGCGGATCTTTTCGTCTTCGCGATGCAGGGCGAGGTGCGCGTGCTCGCGGCCCGTCTGCTTGGCCAAGGCATCCCAGGCCTTGACGGCCACGTGGCCGTTGGTCTCGGGGGCCAGCATCATGATGACCTCGGCCGCGTCGATGTCGGTCTCGATCTTGGGCAGGCCTTGCGACACGCCGGCTTCACGCACCGTGCCGTTCAGCTCGGCAAGCTGCTTGACTTCATCTTGCGTGTTCCAGCTGATGCCCTTGCCGCCATTGCCCACCTTGTTCATCAGGGGGCCCAGAGACGTGAAGCGCTTGAAGGTGTTGGGGTAGTCGCGCTCGACCACGGTGATCTGCGGTGCGGTCTGGCCCGGGACCAGATCGACCTCGCCCCGCTTCCAATCCTGCACGCCAAAGGGCTGGGCCAGTTCTGCCGGGGTGTCGTGCATCAGCGGTGTGAGCACCACTTCCTTTTCCACGCCCAGATGCCCCACGCAAACCTCACTGAACTTCTTGGCAAAGCCCTTGTAGATATCCCAGTCCGAGCGGGCTTCCCAGGCCGGCTCGACCGCCGTGGACAGTGGGTGGATGAAGGGGTGCATGTCACTGGTGTTGAGGTCGTTCTTCTCATACCAGGTTGCTGTTGGCAAGACGATGTCGGAATACAGACAGGTCGTGCTCATGCGAAAGTCCAGCGTAACCAGCAGGTCCAGCTTGCCTTCGGGGGCTTGTGCGTGCCAGGCCACCTCCTGAGGTTTGGCTTCATCACGACCAAGGTCCTTGCCTTGCACGCCGTGCGTCGTGCCCAGCAGGTGCTTGAGGAAGTACTCGTGGCCCTTGCCTGATGAACCCAGCAGGTTGCTGCGCCACACGAAGAGGTTGCGCGGCCAGTTGTCGGGGTGATCCGGATCATGGCAAGACAGCTTGAGCGAACCCTCCTTCAACGAAGCCACGACGTGGTCTTTCGGGTCCAGCCCCTTGGCGGCTGCATCACGCACCACGTGCAAGGGGTTGGTCTGGAGTTGCGGTGCGGAGGGCAGCCAGCCCATGCGCTCGGCGCGCACGTTGTAGTCGATCATGCTGCCTCCGAACTGGGCCTTGTCAGCCAGGGGCGAGAGGATCTCTGCCACATTGAGCTTTTCGTAGCGCCACTGGTCGGTGTGCGCATAGAAAAAACTCGTGGAGTTCTGCTGGCGCGGCGGACGAGACCAGTCCAGCGCAAAGGCCAGGGCCGTCCAGCCGGTCTGCGGTCGCAGCTTCTCCTGGCCCACGTAGTGCGCCCAGCCGCCGCCGCTTTGGCCAATGCAGCCGCACATCATCAGCATGTTGATGATGCTGCGGTAGTTCATGTCGCAGTGGTACCAATGGTTCATGGCCGCGCCGATGATCACCATCGACTTGCCATGCGTCTTATCGGCGTTGTCGGCAAACTGGCGTGCCACGGTGAGCACCTGCGCACGCGGCACGCCGGTGATGCTTTCCTGCCAGGCTGGCGTGTAGGCCACGTCGTCATCCAGGCTGCGGGCACCGTTGTCGACCAGCACACCATCGCGGTCCTTCAGGCCGCGGAAGACACCGTAGCTGGCCAGTTGCAGGTCATAGACGGTGGCCACCCAGACCTCGCGGGCCTGTCCCTTGTCCTGCACGGTGATGCGCTGCATGGGCACGCGGCGCAGCAGCACATCGCCTTGCTTGTTGGCGTTGAAGTTGGGGGTCTCGATACCACCGAAGTAAGGGAAGGCCACGGGCTGCACATCGGCCATCGCCGTTTCCTGGTGCAGCGCGTCTTCCAGCACCGAGAGCTTGAGCTTGACATCGCCTCCCGCCACGGCCTCCTTGGCTTCGAGGTTCCACTTGCCCTGATCGGGCCGGCCATCGGCGCCCCAGCGAAAGCCGATCGAGCCTTGCGGCACCACGATGCGGCCTTCGCCGTCGTAGGCCAGTGACTTCCATTCGGTGTTGCCACCCTGAGCCAGTTCACCACTCATGTCGCTGGCACGCAGGTAGCGCTGCGGCACCAGGGCCTTGCCGGCAGGTGTGTCCTGCTCATGCAGCATCACCAGCATCGGCAGGTCGGTGTAGCGGCGGGCGTAGTCGTCGAAATAGGCGCTGCGCTTGTCCACATAGAACTCGCGCAGGATGGTGTGCCCCATGGCCATGGCGATGGCCGCATCGGTGCCCTGCTTGGGGTGCAGCCAGATGTCGGCCAGCTTGGAGACCTCGGCGTAGTCAGGCGTGACGGCCACGGTCTTGGCGCCCTTGTAGCGCACCTCGGTGAAGAAGTGGGCATCGGGCGTACGGGTCTGTGGCACGTTCGAACCCCAGGCGATGATGTAGTTCGAGTTGTACCAGTCAGCCGATTCGGGCACGTCGGTCTGCTCGCCCCAGATCTGCGGGCTGGCTGGTGGCAGGTCGCAATACCAGTCGTAGAAGGACATGCACACGCCGCCGATCAGGCTCAGGTAGCGGCTGCCTGCGGCGTAGGACACCATCGACATCGCCGGGATGGGCGAGAAGCCGATGATGCGGTCCGGCCCGTGCTGCTTGATGGTGTAGACGTTGGCCGAGGCGATGATCTCGTTGACCTCGTCCCAGGTGGCGCGCACAAAGCCGCCCAGGCCGCGCTGCCTCTGCCAGCTGCGGCGTGCCTCTTCATTGGCCATCAGGCTGGCCCAGGCATCCACCGGGCTCTTGGCCACGGTGCGGGCCGCGCGCCAGTGCTTGAGCAACTCACCGCGCACCATCGGGTGCTTGACGCGGTTGGCGCTGTAGAGGTACCAGCTGTACGACGCACCACGGGCACAGCCACGTGGCTCGTGGTTGGGCAGATCAGGGCGCGTGCGAGGGTAGTCTGTCTGCTGGGTCTCCCAGGTGACGATGCCGCCCTTCACATAGACCTTCCACGAGCAGGAGCCCGTGCAGTTGGTACCGTGGGTGGAGCGCACGATCTTGTCATGCTGCCAGCGATGGCGGTAGGCGTCTTCCCAGGTGCGGTCTTCGCCCGTGGTGACGCCGTGGCCGTCGGCAAAGCCTTCCTTCGCTTGCGAGAAGTAGGTCAGTCGGTCCAGGAAATGGCTCATGTGGATGGCTCCGGTAGAGGCGTGTCTGAATGCGATCAGCAGGGCTGCTCGGCATCGCGGCGGGCATAGAACCACCACGTGGTCGCGATGCAAACCAGATAGAAGGAGATGAAGACCACCAGCGCGGCTTCAGGCCCGCCCGTGGCCGCGATGGCCGTGCCATAGCTCTTGGGGATGAAGAAGCCACCATAGGCCGCCACGGCTGCCGTGAAGCCCAGCACCGCAGCGGCCTCGGTGTTGGCCTCCTTGGTAGCGATGGCCAGGGCCTGCTCATCGTTGCGGGCCACGTGGCGCGTCTTCTGGTTCAGGAAGATCACCGGGATCATGCGGAAGGTCGAGCCGTTGCCAATGCCCGTGGTCAGGAACAGCACCAGGAACATCAGGAAGAAACCGGCAAAGCTGCCTTCATGCGGGCCAATTGGCAAGGCAAATGCACTGCCCGTGGTCTTGGGCAGGAAGCACAGCACGCCGACCACGGCTGCGGCCATGACGATGAAGTTCCAGAAGGTCACGCGGGCGCCACCCATCTTGTCGGCGAGCCAGCCACCGAAAGGCCTCACCAGCGCGCCAACCAGGGGCCCGATCCAGGCATAGGCCAGCGGGTTGACGTCCTTGAACTGAGACTTGATGAGCAGCGGAAAACCCGCCGCATAGCCGATGAAGGAGCCGAAAGTGCCCAGGTACAGCACGCACATCAGCCAGTTGTGCTTGTTGCGGAAGATCGCGGCCTGCGTGGCGAACGAGGCCTTGGCATCGGCGATGTCATTCATGAAGAACCACGACACGGCCGACACGATCACAATCCAGGGCACCCACACGAAGGCCGCGTTCTGTGCCCAAATATCGACACGCTGCCCCGCCTTGTTGACGATCTGCTGCGCATCGCCACCGAAGATGCCGAACACGCCCACGGAGATGATGATGGGGCTCAGGAACTGCACGACCGACACACCCAGATTGCCCAGGCCCGCGTTCACACCGAGTGCCGAGCCCTTGCGCTCCTTCGGGAAGAAGAAGCTGATATTGGCCATCGACGACGAGAAGTTGCCGCCACCCAGGCCGCACAGCAAGGCCAGTGTCAGCATGGTGGGATATGGCGTGCTCGGGTCCTGTACCGCGAAGCCGATGCCCAAAGCGGGGATCAGCAAGGAGGCCGTCGAGATGGCCGTCCAGCGCCGCCCACCAAAGACGGGCACCATGAAAGAGTAGAAAATGCGCAAGGTGGCACCCGACAGTGCCGGCGCGGCCGCCAGCCAGAACAGCTGGTTGGTCGAGTACTTGAAGCCCATCTGCGGCAGGTTCACCGCCGCCACACTCCACAGCTGCCAGACGGCAAAGGCCAGGAACAGGGCCGGCACCGAGATCCACAGATTGAGCTTGGCGATCGCCTGCCCTTCGGTTTCCCAGAAGGCCTTGTCTTCCGGCGTCCAGATGGCCAGCGTGCTGCCAGGCCGTGCTCCCGTGTGTGTCGTGGTGTTCATGAGCGTCTCCTTCAAGACGTGAGGACGGCATCACCGCGAAGGACATCGCGGCTGCGGATTTCAGTGAAGTACATCCAGATCAGCGAGACCCAGACCACGCCATACAGCAGCATGAAAGCGCTGGACCGGATGCCGGTGAGGTCGAGCAGGTAGCCAAAGAGAATGGGAAGGACGAAGCCACCCATCCCACCAGCCAGGCCCACGATGCCGGAGACCGCGCCGATGTTGTCGGGGTAGTCATTGCTGACGTACTTGAAGACACTCGCCTTGCCGAAAGCGAAAGCCACGCCCAGCAAGGCCATCAGCGCCGTGAAGGCATACACGTTGAGCCCGATGTGAAAGGTCTGCAGGCCCTTGACGGTCTGGATCGTGAAGTCAGTCTGCGGATAGCTGAGCATGAACAAGCAGACCCAGCTCACCCACAGCACCCACCAGGTCACCTTGTGGGCACCGAGCTTGTCTGACAGATAGCCACCGATGGCGCGCAGCACGCCGCCTGGCAGCGAGAAGCAGGCCGCCAGCAAGGCTGCCACGCGGATGTCCAGGCCATACTCGCCTACGTAGTACTGCACCATCCACAGGCTCAGGCCGACATAGCCGCCAAAGACAATGCTGTAGTACTGGCAATACTTGAGGACGCGCGGGTCCTTCAGCGTCTGCAATTGGGCCGCGAAGCCGCCCTTGGCCGCAGGCACCAGGTGCGCCGGGTCATGCGCGCTACCCAGCCAGAACACGATGGCCGCGCCCAGCATCACGGCCGCATAGACTTGCGGCACCATGGCCCAGCCAAAGGCCACCACCAAGGTCGGCGCCACGAACTTGTTGACGGCTGCGCCAGAGTTGCCCGCGCCGAACACGCCCATGGCAAAGCCTTGCCGGCTCTTGGGGAACCAGCGGGCCACATAGGGCGTACCCACCGAGAAGGAGCCACCAGCCAGCCCAACGAACAGCCCCAGCAACAGGAAATGCCAGTACGCGGTGGCGTAGGTCATCAACCAGATCGGCACCACACAGAGCAGCATGGTGATGAACAGCACAATGCGACCGCCGAAGCGGTCCGTCCAGATGCCCAGGGGTACGCGCACCAGCGAGCCCGTGAGCACAGGCATGGCGGTCAGCAGGCCGAACTGCGTGGCATTGAGCCCCAGCTGCTTTTTGAGCGGGATGCCGATGACGCCGAACATCATCCACACCATGAAGCACACCGTGAATGCCAGTGTGCTGACGACGAGGACCGACAGGGCCGTTCTTCTGTTGCCGTTCGACATGGGACAACTCCTTTCCATGTCTGGCAGTGTCAGAAGATCAGTGCGCGGTGACTATCCTCCTGTGGGTCTGCGCTATCGTTCGAAAGAACTACTACCTGGGGTCACGTTTGATCTGGATCAGACGAAGGCGATGCTAAATACGTCCCCGCCAGCACCGCCGCCTGGACCCGGGAGCTGAGGTTGAGCTTGCGCAGGATGTGCTGCACGTGGATCTTGACCGTGGTCTCGGCGATGTCGAGTTGGCGGGCGATCTCCTTGTTGCTGGCACCTCGGGCGATCTCGCGCAGGATGTCCCGCTCGCGCGGGGACAGCTTGGACAAGGGATGTCCCTGGGCCTCCACGGCCTGCGAGGTGCGAGAAGATGCTTCGGGGACCACACTCGCCGCCCCTGCTGACTGCTGTACCGCCTGCCGATAGGCCTTCACCAGCTTGCCCGTCATCTCCGGCGACACCACCGATTCGCCCCTGTGCACTCGGCGTATGGCGTCCATGAGGTCCTCGCCCTCGGCCGTCTTGAGCAGGTAGCCACTGGCCCCGCGAGACAAGGCCGAGGCCAGATCGTCCGCGTCTTCGCTGACCGTAAGCATCAGCACCTTGGGGGCTGGCTCGATGGCCAGGAACTGTGGCAAGGCATCGATGCCGTGCACGCCAGGCAGGTGGTTGTCCAGCAACACCACATCCGGAAGCAAGGCCGCCACGTGGCGCAGCGCCTCGCCGGCGTCGCCCGCTTCGGCCACGACCTCGAGTTCGTCGCATTGGCCGAGCAAGGCCGTCAGACCACGGCGAAACAGAGTGTGGTCATCGACCACCAGCAGGCGAATGGGCATGGCAAATAGGCAGGGTGCAGCCGGTGTTGTTGGGCCAAACCCGATTGTCCAACATGGTGTGTCCTCCGGCATGAAGGCGCACACTGCGGATGGCTTCACCGCTGAGTTCACCGCTGACTAGTGCTTCTGAAGGATGTGCAGGCCTGCAGCCTCTGCCTAGACTGGCGCCATGCCCGCCCTGATCGACCCCTATCACCGCGTGATCGACTACCTGCGCGTGTCGGTCACGGATCGCTGCGACCTGCGCTGCACCTACTGCCTGCCAAAGGATTTCAAAGGCTTCGAGGAGCCCGCACACTGGATGACGCTGGCCGAGATGCGA
The DNA here is from genome assembly GCA_003963115.1 of Burkholderiales bacterium. Taxonomy (GTDB): domain Bacteria; phylum Pseudomonadota; class Gammaproteobacteria; order Burkholderiales; family Burkholderiaceae_C; genus Aquabacterium. The sequence goes on along the minus strand of RXJQ01000058.1, from coordinate 82,150 downwards.
CGCCTGGTTGGCCTTTTCGTGGCATTGGGTGTGCACCGCGTACGGCTCACCGGCGGCGAGCCCCTGCTGCGGCGTGACCTGCCTGATCTGGCCGCCGGCTTGAAAGCCTTGCCAGGCTTGAGGGACTTGTCCGTCTCGACCAACGCCACGCGACTGGACCGTATGGCCCTGCCGCTGAAGGCTGCCGGCGTGGACCGGCTCAACATCAGCCTCGACAGCCTGGACGCTGACTGCATGACCCGCATCACCGGCCATGATTGCCTCAGCAAGATCCTGCGCGGCATCGACGCCGCCATGCAGGCCGGCTTTGGCACCATCAAGCTCAATATGGTGGTGCAGCGCGGCGTCAACGACCACGAGATCGACCAGATGATGGCCTATGCGCGACGAAACCGCCTGGTGCTGCGCCTGATCGAGCCCATGCCTGTGGGGCACACCGGTCGCAGTGCGGCAGGCTACGACCTGCGCGCCCTGGGCGAGGCGCTGGCCCACCGCATGGGCCTGATCCCTCAGTTGCCTGGTGCCGGCCATGGCGGTGGCCCGGCGCGCTATTGGGTCGATGCCCACGGCGGCCTGAGCCTGGGCGTCATCACTCCCATGAGCCAGCATTTCTGCCAGACCTGCAACCGCGTGCGCCTGGGGGTCGATGGCACGCTCTACCTGTGCCTGGGGCAAAATGACCAGGTTCCGCTGGGACGCATGCTGCGCCAGGGTGCCAGCGACGACGCTTTGCGCCAGGCCATTCTGGCCGGCATCGCACGCAAGCCGCAGCGGCATGAATTCACCGATCGGCCGGAGAAGGTCGTGCGCTTCATGGCCCAGACGGGCGGATGAGCGCCAGGCCTTTCCCGGTCGGCTCCTTTCACGCCCATGGCTACCATCGACCCGCTCTCTTCACTGCCACAGCCCACGCCTGCGCCACCTGAGGGGCCGCGCGATGAGGAACAGCCCCTGTCTCGCACCAGCCGGCTGACCCTGGCGCGCAAGCTGGCCGCCATCGGCAGCATCTTCCTGGCCGTGGCGCTGCTGACCGTCGGCTTGTCGATGTGGGGCACATGGCAGCTCGACGGCGGTGCCGCCGCCATCAACGAGGCCGGTCGCATGCGCATGCGCACCTACCAGATGGCGCTGCACCTGCGCGACCACGCGGCCGGCGTCGACCATCAGGCGCGAGACGAAACCCTGCACCGACTGTCGGAACTTGACGCCAGTCTGGCCCTGCTCAGCCAAGGCGACCCGCAACGCCCGCTCGCCGTGCCTGACGAGGCCGAAGTCCAGCAGCAATTGCACAAAGTCCAGCGCGGCTGGCTGTCACTGCGCGCCCTCGTGCTGGGTCAACTGGACGGCAGCGCGCCGCTTGCGCGCCTGTCTGTCGAACCCTTCGTGGCCGATGTCGACACCCTGGTCTCGGCCATCGAGCAACGCCTGGAGGCCCGCACCACCACCCTGCGCATGGTTCAACTCCTGATGATGGCACTGGCCGTGCTCAGTGCCCTGGCCCTGCTCTACACCAGCCATGTGGTGATTCTGGAGCCAGTGGCCCGCCTGCGCGCCGCATTGCAACGCGTTGAAGAAGGGGACTTCAACGCCCGTGTGCGCCCAGGTGCCGCCGACGAGTTGGGCGAACTGGCTGAAGGCTTCAACCGCATGTCCGAACGTCTGGCCCAGTCCTATGGCGACCTCGAAGACAAGGTGGCTGAAAAGACCCGGCGCCTGCAAGACGAACAGGCCCGCCTGCAGGCGCTCTATGACGTCTCCACCTTTGTCGCATCGGCCGACACCTTGGTGGCCTTGGGGCAAGGCTTCGCCCGCAAGATGCGGCTGGTGGCACGAGCCGATGCGGTGGCCATCCGTTGGTCTGACGAGGCCAATGACCGCTACATGCTGTTGGCAAGCGACGGCCTGCCGCGCATCCTCTCGGAAGAAGAACAATGCGTGCTCACGGGCGACTGCTTTTGTGGCAGCCGCATCGAGCCCGGCCAGACGCCGCGCATGCGCGTCATCCCTATCGCCGATGAGCGTGCCCAGCCGCAAGGCGAGGCCAGCCACGTCCAGCGGCGCTGCGAGCAGGAGGGCTATACTACCCTGGTCACCCTGCCCTTGACCTTGCAGCACCGCCTGCTGGGCGAGATCGAGCTGTTCTACCGCGGCGAAGCCGCCTTCACCGATGAGGAGCGCCACCTGTTCGAGGCCCTGGCCAGCCACCTCGCTGGCGCCATGGAGAGCCTGCGCATGGCGGCCCTCGATCGCGAATCGGCCGTGGCCAGCGAACGCAAATTGCTGGCCCAGGAACTGCACGACTCCATCGCGCAATCACTGGCCTTTCTCAAGATCCAGATGGGGCTGCTGCGCAACGCCATGGCCAAGGGCGACCAGCAGGCCATCGCCTCGGCCTTGTCCGAGCTGGACACGGGCGTGCGCGAGAGTTACAGCGACGTGCGCGAACTCCTGCTGCATTTCCGGGTAAGGACAGACAGCGGGCGACTGGACCTCGCACTGCGCGAGACCTTGTCCAAGTTCGAGTTGCAGTCAGGCCTGCGCGCCCACCTGCGATACCGCGATGAAGGCGTGCCACCGCCAGCGGACGTGCAGATCCAGATGCTGCACATCGTGCAGGAGGCGCTCTCCAATATCCGCAAGCATGCCCAGGCCACCGATGTGTGGGTCGACGTCACCCCTCAGCCCCATTGGAAGATCCAGGTGAGGGATAACGGCCAAGGCTTCGAGGCCACGCAATCGCCGCACGATGCCACGCATGTGGGCCTGAACATCATGAAAGAACGCGCCGAGCGCATTGGCGCGTCCTTGAATGTCTGCTCCTCACCAGACGGCACCGAGGTCACCTTGACGATGCGTTGACGCCACCCATGCGCGGCAGCGCCTTCACCACCTGCCTCACACCGTCGCGCACATACCGGAGCAGCGGATTGCACCGACAAGCGAAACCTCGTCTCAGCTACCCGGTATCGAAGCACTGGTCTGTGCGCGCAGGTGACGATCAAAGAAATCGACCAGCTTGCGATGGACCTGCGTCAACTGCGCCCGGTCAAAGCCAACCGGGTCGTTGATCAGGCGCCCGAGCAACCCATCCAGGTTTGGCGGCAACGGTGACAGGTATGCACCATGCCCGGCATCGGGCATATCGACCAGATGCTCGCAACGAGGCAGACAGGCAGCCAGCACCCGATCCGCATGAAAACGCGGCACCAGCCAGACGTCACGGCCGGCGGTCAGGATGGCCAATGGCACACGCGGCTTCGCCAACGTATCGAGATCAAAATCAGCCGCCAGAGGGACAGCTGCGGCCACGGCGGCAATGCGAGGGTCCACGTGGGTGTACCTCGTCGTGTCGGTCAAGCGCCCGTCGATGATCCTGCGCGCCAGCCACAGCTTCAGGCCATCCAGCCAGTTGCCATTCAATGACGTAACCAGGCCCACGCAGGTTTGAAAGTCCTCGGCAAGATGCGCGTCGCAGTGCTGCTTGAGCAAGGAGGGCGACCATGCTCCGCCCGCCAGGGTCAACGCGGTGTGCCCGCCGGCCGACATGCCATACACGCCGACGCGATCCAGCTTCAGCAAGCGTGCCAGGTGTGCATCGGCGGCCACCGCGTCAATGGCATGAGAAACCTCCTCAGGGCGGCGCTTCCAGCTGTCAGGCCCCGGATGGGCATCGTCGTTGAGCCGGTCTCCCGCGTGCTGGGGAAAGGCCACGACATAACCAGCGTCGACCAAGGCGCGCGCCAGATCCGTGTACACACCATACCAGGCACCGGAGCCATGCGAGATGACGATCAGCCTGCCGTTGCCGGCCTTGGGTAAGCCCTGTTCGCTCAGGGGTAAGAACACGGTGACCGGAAGATCGTCTGACTGACCAGGCAGCGTCACTTTGCCCATTCCCACCTGTGCGCTCGCTGGCGCAGCCGTCATAACCAGGGCCACGAACACGGCGCTGATCCACGCTCTCATTGCCATCACATGCTCCCCTGTGCAGGCCATCTCACCTCGAACCCCACACCCTGGCCATCGATACCCGCCACGAGACGCACGCCGCCCCGCAAGCGCCTGGTGCCTTGCTGAACAATGGCCAAGCCCAGGCCCGTGCCCTTGATGTCATCTTGCCCGCCCCTGACGAAGCGGTCGAACACCTGCTCGCGCCGCTCGGGTGGAATGCCTGGCCCGTCGTCCGACACGGTCAGGACCAGCTCTCCAGCTTGCGCGATCAGTGTGACGACGATGCGGCCGCCATCGCGTCCATATTTGATCGCGTTGTCAATGAGGTTGCCCAGCACAGACTGCAAGGCCACCATGAGGTCGCCATCGAGGCCTTGCTGGTGCCGAAGGGCATTGGCATGCCACTGCATCGCCAGCAGGATGGCCTGCACATCGGCCTGGCGATCAAACCGATAGTCCAGCGGGTCGCCAAGGGGTGCCAGCCTTTGTGCGATCAGCGCCTTGGGCACCACACTGCCTGCCTCGCGAGCCAGCTCCAGCAGCAGGTCGAACTCGCGCTGCGACAGGTCCAGAGGCCGCCCACCCAGTCTGGCCACACGCCGCCTGGGCTCGATCTCCAGGCGTCCCAAAGACCAGACCTCGCTGGCCTGCTGGGCTGTGCGCCGCATCACCGCGCGGATGCGGGACAGGAGTTCGGGCATGGCAAAGGGCTTGATGACGAAATCGTCGGCACCGCCATCCAGGCCATCCAGACGGTCCTGCAAGGCAGAACGCGCGGTGATCATGATGACGGGCACATGACACCCCTCGCGACGCCATCGCTGCAGCAGCGCCATGCCCGAGCCATCGGGCAAGGCCACGTCCAGCAGCACCCCATCAATGGGCTCCTCGTTCAATGAAAAGGGCACGTCCGCACAACGCCGCAGCCACGACGAGGTGATGCCTTCGGCCTTGAGCGATTGCTGGAGAGCGTGCCCCAGGTCCAGATCGTCTTCGATGATGAGCAGGTGCATGAGCGCAGTGTGCCGCAAGGTGGCTTAAGGAAAGCCAAAGATGCCCCCCCACACACTGGCGTCCTCTTACCACCAACCATCTGTTCACGAGGAAGACCATGTCACACCATCGCACCCTGGCCACAACCAGCCTGGCGCTGACCTTGACGCTCATCACCGGCACCAGCAGCCACGCGGCGCAGAGTGATCCCCAGCAGACCATCTATGGCATGGTCAGCCCCTTTGGTGTGGGCGTGGGCTGGGGGCACCGCATCAACGAGCACTGGTCCACCCGCATCTACCTGAACTCAGGCACCATCGGCCAGGCCAAGGCACATGGGGATCTCAACGACATCCGCTATGAGAGCGAATGGAAGGCTTCACCCAGCCTCAACGCCTTGACCGACTACTTCCCCTGGCAGGACAGCGGCTGGCGCCTGAGCGCGGGCCTGATCACCGCCAACATGCACGTGGACCTGAAAGGCCAGGCCAATGCGCAAGGCCAGTACACCCTCAACCACCACAGCTATACGGCCGCACAAGTGGGCTCACTGAACGGGCGGCTGAAGTACGGCCCGCTGAGCTTGTATCTGGGTGGCGGCTGGGAATCGGCGCCGGCCGCCGACAAGGGCTGGCGCTTCGTGTCGGATGTGGGCGTGTTCTATGCCGGGCGGGCATCCGCCAACCTGGAGGCCAGCGGCGCGGCCGGCAATGCGGCCTTGCAAGCCGACGTGGAAGCCGAACGCCGGCGACTGCGCAAACAGGGCCTGGGCGCGGCCATCTCGCTGGGTGCGGGCTACAGCTTTTGATTCAAGGCTTCTGCTCGGCGAAAGGGTACTGGTCAGCGTCGATGGCGCATGCGAAGATCAGCGCATGCTGGACGCCGACCTCTTCCTTCAGGCCCAGGCACCGTGCATGGACGCGGTGTATGCCGAGCTGCGCGCAGGCCGCAAGGCGAGCCACTGGATGTGGTTCGTCTTTCCTCAGCTCAAGGTGCTGGGCAGAAGTCAGATGGCCATCCGCTATGGTCTCTCGGACCTGGCTGAGGCACGGGCCTATCTGGCGCACCCTGTGCTGGGCGAGCGCTTGAGGCAATGCACCTTGCTGGTCAAAGGCCATCCGGGCAAGTCGGCTCACGAGATCATGGGGTCGCCAGATGACCTGAAGCTGAGGTCTTGCATGACCTTGTTTGCCTTGGCCGCGCATGAGGAGACCTTGTTCCAATCTGTGCTGGACCAGTTCTATGGCGGCAAGCCCTGCGAGTTGACGGTGCAAGCTCTGCCTTAAGCCAGGCCCAGTATCCGCCGGGCTTCCTGCGGCGAAGCAACCGGCCGCTCCAGTTCATGGGCAATGCGGGCCACGCGCGACACCAGTTGCGCATTGCTGACCGCCAGCTCGCCCTTGCGGTAGTAGATGTTGTCCTCGAAGCCCACCCGCACATGCCCGCCCAACAGGATGGCCAAGGTGGCCATGGGCAGTTGGACTGCGCCGATGCCGGTGGCCGTCCAGGTGGCGCCAGCCGGCAACTCCGACACCAGGTACATCAGTGCCTTGGGCGTGCCCGCCATGCCGCCCGGCACACCCAGCACGAAATCGAAGTGCGCCGGGCTGGGCAGAAGCCCCTTGGCCAGCCAGCGCTTGGCCGTGGCCAGCATGCCGCTGTCGAAGATCTCCAGTTCAGGCTTGACGCCCTGAGCCTGCATCTCACGGGCAAACATCTCCATGTCTTCGGGCCGATTGAGAAAGACGTCCTGACCGAAGTTCACCGAGCCCATCGACAGCGTGGCCATCTCGGGCCTGAGCGACACCGGGTCCAGCCGCTCCTGCGGCGTCATGCCCACCGCCCCACCTGTAGAGATCTGCACGATGACATCGCAGCGCCGGTGCACCTCCTTGATGATCTGGTGGTAGACCTGCTTGTCCTGCGTGGGCGTGCCATCGGGGTGGCGTGCATGCACGTGCACGATGCCCGCGCCCGCCTGTGCGCATTCGGCTGCGGCGATACCGATCTCTTCCGGTGTGATGGGCAGGGCGGGTTGCTGCTCACGCCTGACCTCCGCCCCCGTAAGTGCCGCCGTGATGATGAGCTTGTCCATGATGTGACTCCTTCTTCACGACTGGCTTGCGCTGCCCTCGGGCCACTTGCGTTGGCAAGGCGTGGGCACCACACAGGTCCCCGAGGCCTTGCACACCACCACGGGTTCGGGCAGCACATCGCAGGCCGAAGGCTGGCCGGGTACGTCTGCGGCGCTGATCACCTTGCGGGCCTCGAACACCATCTTGCGCGACGACTTGCCCATGGCCACGATGCGCCCTTCGGCTTCGATGTAGTCCCCCGCCCTGACCGGCGCCAGAAACTCGACGCTGTCATAGGCCACGAACAGGCCTTCGTCGCCATCGCAGCGGATCAGCAGCTCGGTGGCCACGTCACCGAACAGTTGCAACATCTTGGCACCGTCCACGAGATTGCCAGCGTAGTGGGCATCGTGCGCGCCCATGCGCAGGCGGATGAGGCTCGTGAAGTCAGACATCTCAAGCTCCTTGTCGAACGGCATGGCGCCGTGCCCATTCCTCGATCACGAAAGAGGCCACGTTCTCGGCGTAGCAGCCTGGCCCGAAGCCCGCGTCATAGCCCAGCTCCTTGGCCAGCTCATGGCTGATGCGCGGCCCGCCCACCACCAGGATGACCCGGTTGCGCAGGCCTTCGGCTTCGAGGATGTCGGACAGGCGCGTGAGGTTGTCCAGATGGATGTTCTTTTGCGTGACCACCTGCGAGACCAAGATGGCATCGGCCTTCTCCTCGATCGCGCGGGCCACCAGCTCTTCCGAATCCACCTGCGCACCCATGTTGATGGCGCGGATCTCGTGGTAGCTTTCCAGGCCCTTGTGGCCATTGAAGCCCTTCATGTTCATGATGGCGTCGATGCCCACAGTATGCGCATCGGTCTCGATGCAGGCACCCACCACCACCAGCTTGCGGCCCATCAGCTGCGCGATCTTCGCGTTGACAGCATCCTTGCCCAGCACCTCGAACTCGGGCCTGGCCACCTTGATGCGCCCCATGTCCACACGGTGCTTGCACTGGCCGTACACCACAAAGAAGGCAAAGCCCGGGCCCATGCTCTCGCTGTGCACCACCGAGGGCTCCTCGATGCCCATCCGCAAGGCCAGCTGGCGCGCGGCCTCCTTGGCGTTCTCGTCGAGTGACACGGGCAGCGTGAAGGACAGTTGCACGCGGCCATCGTCCATGGTGTCGCCATAGGGGCGTATCCATTTCTCTTGATGCAGGTGTTCGCTCATGACCCGCGCTCCTCATCCAGCATCAACGCCGGTAGCATCAGGGCTGGGAATGGGTTGTGATAGTCAGCCGCCTTGGCCACCACGCCGTCCAGGCCCTTGCCGCCGGTGAGCGTACGCGAGATGTCAGCGAAGGTGCCTTTGGCGATGGCCGCAGGCAGACCGGTCTGCTCGATCTCCCGCAAGAGGGTAGCCGTCTCGGCCAGCGCCTCCTGCGCCCGGCGCTCGATCTGGCCACCTGGTGTGAACTGGATCTCTTCATGGAGGTCGCGCAGGTTGCCAAACACATACCGCGCGTTCTGGATGGCCAGGAAGCGGTCCTGCATCAAAGGCGTGTGGATGGCCTCGGTCATCATGCCCAGCAGGTGGATGTTCTGCTGCGTGAGCACACTGACCACATTGAACAGAGCGTCCTGAATGTGGCCCTTAAAGATGTTGCCCGTCATGTGCTTGGTGGGCGGCATGTACTTCAAACAGGCCTCGGGGAAGACCTGGCGCACGAGCTGTGCATGCGCCAGTTCCCACAGGAAGCCGTTTTCCAGCGCGGGGTTGATCTCGAAGGCGTGGCCCAGGCCCATCTGGTCCGGCTTGAGGCCTGAAAGGTAAGCAAATTGCTCGTTGATCAACTGCGAGGCCAGCACCGTGTGGGCGGCCTCATAGGCATCAGCCGTGGTCAGGTAGTTGTCTTCGCCTGTGTTGATGATGATGCCGGCGTAGGCATTGACCATGCGCGAGAAGAACTGGTCGATGAAGGTGCGCTGCATGTTGATGTCGCGGAAGATGATCCCGTACATCGAGTCATTGAGCATCATGTCCAGGCGCTCCATGGCACCCATGGCGGCGATCTCGGGCATGCACAGGCCCGAGCAGTAATTGGTCAGGCGGATGTAGCGGCCTATCTTGTGCCCCACCTCGTCCAGCGCGGCCCGCATCAACCGGAAGTTCTCTTGCGTGGCGTAGGTTCCGCCAAAGCCCTCGGTGGTGGCACCGTAAGGCACGTAGTCCAGCAGGCTTTGCCCGGTGGAGCGGATCACGGCAATCACGTCCGCACCCTGCTCGGCTGCCACGCGGGCCTGCACGATGTCCTCATAGATGTTGCCCGTGGCCACGATGAGGTAAAGCCATGGCGTGCGCGCCTCGCCACAGCGGGCAATCGCCTCTGCACGCATGCCGCGGTTGGCCGCGATGCGCTCGCACATGCGGGCGGCCATGTCGTCGGCCTGGTGTCGCGCGGCTGGCTCGTTCTTCGGTCGCCGCAATGGCAGGCGGCCATCGGCCACAGCCTGCGCCACCTCCTGGATGTCCAAGCCATGCTCGATCATTGCGCCCGCCACCGTGACGGCGGCACCGTGTGAAAGCAAGCCCTGATCCTGCAAATGGCTCACCAGGCGGTTGGGCAGCGGCACCTGATCGGCATCCACGCCATCCACCCCCATCAGCCGCAGCGTGGCCCGCTCCACCGAGGTGGTCGTGAAGCGGTGCATGTCGTCGTAGACCTGGCGGGCAATGCGCCGTGCCAGATCGCGGGCATGGTCTATCAGAGACTGATCGAGCGTGAGGTGGCTCATGATCCCTCCTCTTCCAGCAGCACATCGGTGACCAGATGCGGCGCCAGCGCCGAGCGGGCCTGATCCAGAAAGGCCCGTGCCTCGAAGCTGCCGCCAAATGGTGAAAACGGGTTGAGCGTGATGCCCAGCAAGCGGATACCCCGCATGGCGTACAGGTGTCCACCTGCACGTTCAAAAGCATGCAGGTCCGCCGCATCGATGAACAGGCGCGTGCCATCGGCCACCACCAGCGTCAAGCCTGGGTGGTGAGCCAGCAAGGTCTGGATGGCCCGCCACAGCAGCTTGCCCACGGCGCCTGACACGGCCACGACCGACATGCCTTGGGTATCCTGCATCTGCGCTTGCAGGGCCAGCAAGGGTGGTGCGGCATTGAGCGTGGCAATGGGCTCATGGAACAGGCACTGCCCGTCACGCTGCCACACACCCACACCGCCCTGCGTGAACACGGGCTGCACGAGTGTGGCCAGTTGATTCGGCACAGCAGAGATGCCCAGAATGGCCAAGCGCTCGCGGGTCTTGCGCAGCACATCGCCCATACCACCGCCAATGGCCGCGCCAGTGGCCAGGATCACGCCATCGGCCAGGGCCGGCGAGGCATGGTGGCTGCGGCCCAGCGCCCCATCCAGCAGAACATGCGCGGCACCGCACTGCCTGAGCAGGCCGATCACCTTGTGCTGATCGTGGCTGAGCGAGGCACCCGCCACCTCCATGTCACCAGCCTCCATGGCCTTGACGATCAGGATCTCGCCCATGGGGCTGTGGACCCCCGTACTACCAATCTGTTTGGTCCGCGCCTTGGACCGCAGCAAGGTATCGCGGGCCGTGGCCACGAGGCAACCTGGCGTCACGCGCACGGGCGGTTTGGGGATGGCGAACACCTCATCGCGGTCTTCACCATCACGGCCAATGGAGGTGATGCCCACCGCCTTGCCGGCCGCATGCACCTGTTCCAGCAAGTGGTTCAAGCACACCGTCTTGCCTGTGTTCTTGCTCATGCCCATCACGGCCACGGTCTGCAAGCCCTGTGCCTCGATGCGCTGCCACAGAGAGCCAACGCCAAGGGCGGGCTCATGCAATGCGAGTGTGGGTGCCCAGCTTGACATGGCCGCCTCGCCACTCACACGTAAAGGGTTTCGAACAGGCGACGCAAAGCCGGCGACTCACGCAGCAGCGACAAGGCGTACTCGGCATTGCCCTTGGCGTAGCCATTTCCCATCAGCATGTCCACATCCTTGCCGACGCCTTCGGCACCCAATGAGGCTGCCGTGAAGCTGGTGGCCATCGAAAAGAAATAGATCCGGCCTCGCTCACGCGTGGCCAGGATGCTGCCCATCTCGGTGTGCGGCAGGTTCACGCAGTTGATCACCACATCGGCCATGCGGCCCTCTGTGACAGCCGCCACTGCCTGCATGGTGGCCACCGCATTGGCCGCATCCACTTGCAAGGCATGGTCTACCCAGCCTAGCTCTCGCATGCGCTGGCAGTCCTTCTCGAAAGGCGAGATGCCGATCACACGGCCTTGAGGGCCTGCGCGCTTTCTGGCTTCGTAAACACACAAGGTGCCCGACTTGCCGCCGCCGCCCACCACGACCACGGTGTCTCCTGACTGAACCAGTCTCGCGGTCTGAGCAGGTGCACCTGCTACATCCAAAATGGCCAGGGCCACGTGTTCGGGAATGTCATCGGGCAGCTTGGCGTACAAGCCACTCTCGAACAGGATGGCTTGGCCCTCCACCTCGACCTGGTCCTTGTCCAGATGAACACGTTGGATATGGTCGATGCGCAAAGGCGTGAGCGACAGCGACACCATGGTCGCGACCTTGTCCCCGACGACCAGATCCGTCTTGCCGGCAAGCGACGCACCCAGGGCCGCCACGCGCCCGATCAGCATGCCGCCCGAGCCAGTGACCGGGTTGTGCAGCTTGCCGCGCTGCGTCACGATGTCCTGGACGGTGGACGCAATGCGGTCGACATCGCCTTGCGCAGCCTGCTTGATCTGCGTGAAGCTGGCGGCATCGACATTGAGCGCCTGCACATCGATGAGGATCTCGTTGTCGCGCACATCCATCGTGTTGTCGATACGCCAGGCGGGCTGCGGCAGCACACCAAGGGGCGCGATCACGCGGTGGGTGCCGTAAGGGCAAGCGGTTTTCATGTCACCCCCCGCTCAGTTGCTCTGCGTGGGCAGGCTGAAGTTCTGGCCCAGGCCCGGCATCTCCACCGTCTTGCCGGCATAGTTGCGGCATTTGATGGTGGTGCCACTGCCATCGGGCAGAGACTCTTCGCGTACATAGCTGGGGATGATGGGCAGCTTGCCCAGGCCGCCCAGGCCGTCCACGATGAAGGTGGGCACGGCCGGGCCACTGATCCAGCCACGCAGGCCTTCGTACAGCTCCAGCATGCGGCGATGCGGCACGATGAAGTGGTGTGCGCCTTCGACCATGTCGGTCGAGTACACGTAGTAAGGCCGCACACCCATCTCGACGGCCTGCATGAAGAGCTCGCGCATGACCTCGACGCTGTCGTTCACACCTTTGAGACACACGGTCTGCAGGCCCATCATCACGCCGGCCTTCTGGATCATCTTCACGCGCTGGCGAAGCAAGGGCGTGATCTCCTTGTGGTGGTTGATGTGGATGTTGAGCATCTGCACGCGGTGCTTCTCCAGCACGGCACAGAGCTCGGGCGTGATACGCGTGGGCAGCTGCACGACCATGCGCGAGCCGATGCGCAGGAAGCGCACATGCGGTGCGCGGCTGCGGATGGTGCCCAGGATCTCGTCCAGGCGTTCATCGGTGAAGGTCAGCGGGTCGCCACCCGAGAGCAGCACGTCTTCGATGTGCTTGTTGCTGGCGATGTAGTCGATGGAGGCCTCGATCTCGTCCTTGTGGACCGAGCCTGTTGGCTGCGACACCATGCGCTTGCGTGTGCAGAAGCGGCACAAGGTGGCGCAGGTGTTGCTGACCAGAAAGAGCACACGGCGCGGGTAGCGGTGCACCACGCTGGTCCCGGGGATGGTGTCCCTTTCTTCGCCGAGTTCATCGAGCATGGTGGCAAAGCCTGGCCTTGTCTGCTCATGGAACGACGGCAGGTACTGCAGACGGATGGGGCAGTTCGGGTCGTCGCGGTCCATGAGCTGCGCCATATAGGGCGTCACCGACACGGCGAACTTGTTGTAGACGGTATCGTCCACATCCTCGACCTTGTGGAGCACGCCCATCAGCTCGTGGTGATGGGTGTAGCGGCGTGCAAACTGCTTCTGCCAGGGCTCGCTGGCGGGGTCGTAGGCCTGCAGCTCCTCCCAAGTCAGCAGCTTCTTGGGTGTGCTCGAACAGGACTGGGTCTGCACGGACACGGGGGCTTCGATGATCTGCAGCATGGCGACTCTCCTGCCATCTCCATGCATTCAGTATCGGCAGCTGTTGCGCCGATGAAAACGCGCAATCTGACTGATTTCCACACTTCCCATCAGTCAGATTGCTCGCCATAATGGCTTTATGCCAAAAGCCGCTGCCAACACCACCAAGCCCGCCGCGATCAGGCCCACCGTCAAGCCCAACCTGGACGCCATGGACCATCAGCTCATTGAGCTGCTCAAGGTCAACGCACGTTTGCCTCTGGTCAACATCGCCAAGGCCCTGGGTTGCGCGCGCAGCACGGCCCAGTTGCGGCTCAAGGCCCTGGAAGACGCCGGGGTCATCACAGGCTATACGGTGAGCGTGAGCAGCACCCGCGGGCCCCATGTGATCCGGGCCATGGTGCTGATCTCGATCGAATCCCGGCACGAGCCGGTGGTGGTGCGCGAGCTGGCCAAGCGCCACGAGATCACCAAGCTGTATTCGGTCAGCGGCCGCTATGACCTGTGTGCCATGCTGCTGACCGATTCCACACAAGAACTGGACGCCGTGATCGACCGCATCCGCAATGTGCAAGGCGTGCTCGACACCTTCTCGACCATCATGCTGTCGACCAAGTTGGATCGACCTGAATAGCCTCGAAACGCCAAGTATTCACGCACCACATCCCGAAGACTTTTTGCCGCTGTTGGGTATCGGTATCCACCCCAAGTCGAAGGTCATCCGAACAGGGGCACCATCGCCGCTGACGTTCACTTTGCAACAACCGCTTCTATTGGAGACCTGCGCATGTTCAAACTCACATACCTGCCCATCGTGCTGGCGGTCAGTTCCAGTCTGAGCTACGCCCAGAACATCAAGATCGCCCTGACCGGCCCTTTCAGCGGCGGCTCCGCACCCATGGGCGTGTCCACACGCGATGGCGCCAAACTGGCCATCCAGGAAATCAACGCGGCGGGAGGGGTTTCTTTCGGGGGCAAGAAACACCTCATCGACATCGTCGAGCGCGACGACGAGGCCAAGAACGAACGCGGTGCCCTGGTCGCGCAGGAGATCGCTTCCATGGACGATGTGGTGGCCGTGGTGGGCACCGCCAACACGGGCGTGGTGCTGGCCGGCGACAAGTTCTATCAGCAGGCCAAGAAGCCGCGCATCATCTCGGTGGCGGCTGGCTCGGCGGCCATGGGCCAGTGGGTGAAGGAAGGCAATGTGGTGCCCAAGGGCGAGCTGTATGCCTTCCGCTTCTCGGCCAATGATGGCGTGCAGTCTGAGACCATCCTGGAAGAGGCCATCAAGAAGCTAGGCCTCAAGAAGGTGGCCATCCTGGCGGACGACACCAACTACGGTGTCTCCGGCCGCGATGACCTGCTGTCGCGTATCAAGGGCATGCCCGGCGTGGAGGTGGTGGCCGTCGAGAAGTTCTCGATCGGCTCCAAGGACATGACCGCGCAGTTGCTCAAGGCCAAGACCTCGGGTGCGCAAGGCCTGTTCGTGGTGGGCATCGGCCCCGAGCTGGCGGCCATTGCCACCGGCATGAACAAGCTGGCCTTCAAGGTGCCGATGCTGGGCTCGTGGACGCTGTCCATGGGCAACTTCCTGGACAACGCCGGCCCGGCGGCCAACGGTGCGCTGATGCCGCAGACCTTCATCCAGGAGCCCTTCACGCCGCGTGCCAAGACCTTCATCGCCAGCTACCAGGCCGCCTACAAGGTGGACCGCATTCCTTCGCCGGTGTCTGCGGCCCAAGGCTATGACGCCGTGAAGATCCTCGCTGCGGCCATCGAGCAGGCCGGCTCAACCAACGGCAAGGCCATCAAGGACGCGCTGGAGAACCTGCAAAAGCCGGTGGAAGGCGCCATCGCCAAGTGGAACAAGCCCTACAGCACCTGGGACCCTGCTCACCCCGAGACCCATGAGGCCTTCCGCAAGGAGCGCGTCGTGGTGGGCCTGGCCAAGGACGGCCGCGTGACCTTCGCGCACGACGAAGACCGCAAGCGCCTGGAACAGCTTGACCGTTGAACTTGGCCTGAAACCCGAACCACCGAGGAGTCATCTTGGATTGGATGGTTGTCGCCCAGATGTCGGTGTCAGGTGGCGCCATGGGCATGGCCTACGCGCTCATCGCCTATGGCTTCCAGCTCACCTACGCGCCGTCTCGCAGCCTGAACTTCGGGCAGGCTGAAGGAGTGATGGTGTCGGCCTTCGTGGCCCTGACCTTGATTGGCACGGGCATGCCCTATGCCCTGGCCATGATCCTGACGCTGGGCTTCGGCGCCTTGCTGGGCATGCTGATCGAGCGCCTGGGCGTGCGACTGGCCTTGCAGCAAAAAAACGAAGGCTGGATCCTGCTGACCATTATCCTCGGTCTGTTCGCCAACTCGGTGGCCGAGAACGTGTGGGGGCGCGATGACCGCCCCTTGCCCACGCCCATCCCCTCGGACCCGATCACCCTGGGCTCGATCTCCGTCACCTGGTATGAAGTCTCCATCGTGGTTGGGGCCTTGCTGCTGATGTTTGGCATCGAGCTGTTTCGGCGCAAGACCCTGCTGGGCAAGGCGGTGGATGCCGTGGCGGCCGACGCCAGCGTGGCCGAGCTCATGGGCATCCACTCGCAACGGGCGGTGTCCCTGGCCTATGCCTTGTCGGGCTCAACGGCGGCATTTGCCGGCATCCTGATCGCCCCCATCACCACGGTGGGCCCGACCATGGCCGGCGGCCTGATCCTCAAGTCCTTCAGCGTGGCGGTGGTGGCCGGGCTGGAGTCGGGCTTTGGCGTGGTGCTGGCCGGCGTGGTGCTGGGCGCGCTGGAAAGCCTCTCCAGCGTCTACCTGGGCTCGGGCTGGCGCGAGGCACCGGGCATCGTGCTGCTGATCTGCGTGCTGGCCATGCGCCCCAACGGCCTGTTTGGCAAAGCAACCATCAGGAAGGTGTGACACAGATGGCTGCCCTGAATCTCAAGCAACTGACACGACACAGCGCCGGCAACCTGGCCGAGTTGATCGCTCTGGTGGTGCTGGCCTGCCTACCTTTGTTCCTGGGGCACTCGGCCTATGCGATGGGCCTGCTCACCCTGCTGGCCATCTATGCCATTGCCCTCATCGGCCTTGACGCGACCGTGGGCTATCTGGGGCAGGTCAACCTCGCTCATGCGGGCATGATCGGCATCGGCGCCTATGCGGGCGGCCTGATGGTCACGCATGGCTTTGGCCTGGTGCCGGCCCTGCTGGTGGCCGGGCTGATCGGCCTGCTGCTGGGCACCTTGCTGGCCTTCCCGGCATTGCGGCTCGAAGGCCCGCAGTTCGCACTGGCCACACTGTCCTTCGGCTCGCTCGCTGTCCTGTGCCTCAATGAGCTGGAATCGATCACGCAAGGTGCGCAGGGCCTGTCGGTCAACCGGCCGGCCTTCCACGGTGGCCTGGCGATGACGGCCACGACATTCTTTTGGTTGACACTGGGCCTGCTCGGCCTGGTCTGGTTCGCCTCGCGGCAGTTGCTGGAGGGGCGTTGGGGCTATGCCATTGCCGCGCTGCGCAACAGCCCGATTGCCACCGATGCCCTGGGCATTGGCGCGCTCAAGCACAAGGTGCTGGCCTTTGCCTTCGGCTCGGCGCTGGCCGGCTTCGCGGGCGGGCTTTACGCCTTCAACCTCGGCTTCCTGCAGCCTCAAGCCTTTGGCTATGACCTCAGCGTCACTTTGTTGCTGGGCAATGTGCTTGGCGGACGCAAGTCGGTATGGGGTGCGCTGGTGGGCGCCGTGCTGGTTGTGCTGCTGCCCAATCTGCTGTCCAACAAACCGGTGTTCCTGGCCATCGCGGGCGTGGGAGCCCTGCTGGCTTTGGTCCAGTTGATTCAGGCCATGCGTCAGCGCGAGGTGCGCTTTCAATCGCTGGCACCGGTGGGGGCCATGCTGCTCCTGCTGGGCATTGCCCTGGTCACATCCAATCTGGAAGAGTGGCGCAAAGGCCTTTTCGCCTTGATGCTGTTTGCCGTGGTAGTGGGGCTGCCCGAAGGCCTGATGGGTTCTTTCAGCCACCAATTGGTCAAGCTGCTACAGCTGGCCTCCACGCCCCTGCCTTCGCCTTCGGTGCTCGACCAGGTTTTGCCGGCACAAGGTGATCAAGGCAGCGCCGTGGTCGATGTGAGGGACGTGCGATTGCACTTTGGTGGCGTCAAGGCGGTGGACGGTGTGAGCCTGGCGCTGGCCAAGGGCGAGGCTCTGGCGCTGATCGGGCCCAATGGCTCGGGCAAGTCCTCGCTGATCAACGTGATCTCGGGCCTGTACAAGCCCACATCGGGCCAGATCTGGCTGGGCAAGCACCTGATCTCGGGCAAGGGCCTGCTGGCGGCCAACCGCCTGGGGATCAGCCGCACCTTCCAGAACCTGCAGATCTTCGCCGACCTCACGGCGATTGAAAACGTGGCCATTGCCATGAAGGGCGCCTACCGCATGCCCTGGCCCCTGGTGGCGGCCGGTCTGGCCAGTGCGGAAGACCGTCAGGCCATGAGCGATGCACTGGCCCTGCTGACGCTGGTCGGCTTGCAGGACAAGGCGGGTGTCATCGCGGCCGACCTGACCTACAGTGACCAGCGCTTCATGGAGATCGCGCGGGCGCTGGCCGCCAAGCCCCATGTGCTGATCCTCGATGAGCCGGCAGCGGGCATGTCCAAGCCCGATGTCGAGAAGCTCAAGCGCGTGATCAGCACCATCAAGTCGCGCGGCATCAGCATCATCCTGATCGAGCATCACCTTGATGTGGTTGCCGAACTGGCCGACCGCGTGATCGTGCTCGATGGCGGCAAGCCCATTGCCGAAGGCACGGCCGCCGAGGTGCGTGCCAATGAGCGCGTGGTGGAGGCCTATCTGGGCTCGTCAGCCCAACACCTGGCGGAGATCAGCTCATCATGACCATTGCGCTGCAACTCGATGGCGTCAAGGCAGGCTATGGCCGGGCCGAGGTGCTGCATGGCGTGTCGCTCAAGGTGGAAGAAGGCCAGCTGGTCACGCTGATCGGTGCCAACGGCGCGGGCAAGACCACGATGATGCGGGCCATCTCCGGCATGCTGCGGCCCAGCGCGGGCGTGGTCAAGCTGGGCCAGCGCGACATCCAGAGCGAATCCGCACCCAATATCGTGAAGCTCGGGCTGGCGCATTGCCCGGAGGGCCGCCGCGTGTTCGCGCCGCTGTCGGTCGAAGACAACCTGCTGCTGGGCGCCTACCGCAAGCTGCCCTCCCTATTTGGTTATCGCCGCAAGGCCACCACCTCGCTGGACCGCATCTACACGCTGTTTCCGCGCCTCAAGGAACGGCGCAACCAGAGCGCCGGCACCTTGTCTGGTGGTGAGCAGCAGATGCTGGCGATTGGGCGGGCATTGATGTCCGAGCCCACCGTGTTGCTGCTGGACGAACCTTCGATGGGCCTGGCACCGGTGATGGTGGATGTGGTGGTGGACGCGATCCGCACACTGCGCCGCGAAGGCGTGACCATGCTGCTGGTGGAGCAGTTCGCGCAGACGGCCTTGTCCGTGGCCGACTATGTGTATGTGGTCGAGCGCGGGCACGTCCACGTGGAAGGCTCGCCCGATGAGATCCGAAGGAACTCGGCGGTGGTCGAGGCTTATCTGGGTGCCTGACAGCAACTCGCAGATCGTCCGATATCAAAGGCTCAACGCACCCGACCAAGTGGCGTGACCATCTCGCCATATAAAGCGCCATGCCTGATCATCGACCCTTGCGGACCACTGTCGGCACTGGTTCATCAAGCTCTTCAGAACATGGGGCTGCATTTCGAATTGGCGAGAAGCCGGTGGACCGTCATCGGACGCTGGCGCTGGAACTGGGTGCGGACGCCATCGTGCAGCCACCCTTCGATGCACCTGAGATCGAGGCCCGGCTACGCTCCCTGATGCGCCGCCGGCAAACTGGCAAGGCGCGATTCGTGCAACCAAAACAGATGGGGTGATATGCCAACCGCAACGCCTGAGCAACTTGAGCCCATGCCGGCATGGCAAGCTGCGCGAGACCTGTGGCAGAGCCTGGGCCTGCCCTCAGATGCCTTGGCCATGCTTGAGCTTTCAGGCACCGCACCGGTGCTGCCATCGAGCTTTGCCGTGGCCACGGCGGCCCAGGCCAGCCTGGGTGCGGCGGCGCTCGCAGCCGCCGAGCTGTGGCAACTGCGTGGAGACGCGCCACAGCGCCAACACGTCACCGTGCCACGCGAACATGCCGTGCTGGAATGCCTGGGCTGGTTCACGATCGATGGTCGCGAGCCCCTGGTGTGGGACAAGCTCTCCGGCCTCTACCCCTGCGGCGCCGATGCGGGCCAGGCCGGCTGGGTGCGCATCCACGCCAACTTCGCCCACCACCGCGATGGCGCCTTGAAGCTCCTGGGCCTCCCCACGGGCCAGGGCACCGAGAAGCCCAGCGTGATCCAGGCCCTGCGCGCATGGCCTGCCCTGGACTTCGAAGTTGCCGCAGCCCAAGCCGGGCTCGTGGTCTCGGCCGCCCGCAGCTTCGATGAATGGGACGCCCACCCGCAAGCCCAAGCCTTGAAGGACCAGCCCGTGGTGCGCCTCACGCGCATCGGCGAGGCCCCACCGCGCGCATGGCCCAGGCTGCCTGCCGGCTCCCAGCCACTGCAAGGCCTGCGCGTACTGGACCTGACGCGCATCCTCGCAGGCCCCGTTGCCGGCCGCACCCTGGCGGCCTATGGCGCCGATGTGATGCTCGTCAACGCGCCGCACCTGCCCAACATCGACGCGATCGCCGACACCAGCCGGGGCAAGCTGTCCACCCACATCGACCTGCGCGCACCACAAGGGCAGGCGCAGCTGCATGCGCTGCTGCAAGAGGCCCACATCTTCATGCAGGCCTACCGCCCCGGTGGCATGGCCGATCTGGGCTTGGCCCCAGAAGCCTTGGCCCAACAGCGCCCAGGCATCGTGGCCGTGTCCCTCTCGGCTTATGGCCCTGAAGGCCCCTGGTCATCGCGTCGCGGTTTCGACTCGCTCGTGCAGACCGCCACCGGCTTCAACCTGGCCGAAGCTGTCGCCACAGGCAGCCCGGATCCCAAGCCGATGCCCTTGCAGATCCTCGACTACGCGGCAGGCTATCTGCTGACCTTTGGCGCACAGGCTGCCTTGTGGAAGCAGGCGCACGAAGGCGGCAGCTGGCATGTGGAGGTGTCCTTGGCCGGCGTGGGCCAATGGTTGCGCAGGTTGGGCCGTGTTCCCGATGGTTTCACCCACACCGGCAAGCCCGATCTGAAACCCTACCTGGCGCACGAGCCGTCAGGGTTTGGCCAGTTGCTGACGATGCGGCATGCGGCCGTCTTCTCGGCGACACCTGCTCGCTGGAAGCGAAAGGCCATGCCGCCCGGCACGCACCCGCCGGTCTGGCCTTGACTGAAGTCCGTGTCCACCTCACGCATGGGAAAGAGGAGACACATCGGGCCTGCAATAGGCATGCACCATTTTGGTAAGCTGCGCGACGCATGGTCTCATCCTCCCTACCTCGTCCCTGGCGCGCCTGGCTTCGCGCCTTCTGGCCCGCACCACTTGCCGTTGACCGCCGCGAGCGCCTGCGTGCCGCCATCGGCGCCCTGTTCGGCATCGCCACCGTCGCCGGTGTCAGCCACCTGCTGGCAGGCGCGTCACCGGTCAGCGCCTGGCTGGTGGCACCTGTTGGGGCCAGCGCCGTGCTGGTGTTCGCGGCACCGGCCAGCCCCTTGGCTCAGCCATGGTCTGTGGTCGGTGGCAATGTGATGTCGGCCTTGGTTGGCGTCGCCTGCGCGGCTCTGGTCGGCCAGGTGGTGCCGGCTTGTGCCCTGGCGGTGTCGCTGGCGATTGCCGCCATGTTCGCCTTGCGTTGCCTGCACCCACCCGGCGGGGCCATGGCCTTGTCGGCCGTACTGGCGCATCTGGGGCATGGCCACTTCCCGGTCGAGGCCGCCTTGCTGGACTCCACGCTGCTGGTCTGCCTGGGCATGGTCTACAACGCCTTGACGGGGCGCCCCTACCCTCACCGGCCCATCGCACCGCCGGATCAACACGCCACCGCAGGCAAACCCGCCCGCTTTCTCTCGCAAGACCTCGACAAGGTCCTGGCCCGCTACAACCAGGTGCTGGACATCAGCCGCGACGACCTCGAGAACCTGCTGCAGGAAGCCGAGATGGAAGGCATGCGCCGACGCGCCGGCGAAGTGCTTTGCCGCGACGTGATGACGCACGATGTGATCACCGTCGAGTTCGGCTCGTCGCTGGAAGAAGCCTGGCAGTTGATGCACACGCGCGGCATCAAGGCGCTCCCCGTGATCGATCGCTCACGGCGCATCGTGGGCATCGTCACGATGGCAGACTTTCTGCGCGGCGCGGGTGTGAGCGGGCATCAGGGACTGGCACAGCGCCTGCGTGCTTTCATCCGGCCCGATGGCCTGGTCGAGTCTGACAAGCCTGAAGTGGTCGGCCAGATCATGACGCGCCAGGTGCGCGTGACCAGTGAAGATCGGCACGCAGTGGCCCTGCTGCCTCTGTTCACCGAAGCCGGCCACCACCACATCCCCGTGATCGACGCCGACAAGCGCATCGTCGGCATCATCACGCAGTCGGACTTCGTGCGGGCCCTGCACCGCATCGAAGGTTGACGCGCTCAGATCACAGCGCCACGATCTTGGTGATGTAGCGCCGGCCCACGGCGTCTTGCGCGATCAACCAGATCGAGTCCTCGGTCGCGTCGCTGGGCACGCTGGAGAAGGCGGGGATCGTGATCTGCGTTGCGGCCAGCGGGCTGATGCTGAAGACCTGCTTGGTCGGGGCAAACGGTGTCGGCCGCATGATGACGGCGCGCACCTCGACCACACGCAAGCCCGGGTTGGCGGCAGCCCACGTCGCCCATGAAATGGTCACGCCGGCCTCAAGGTTGGCATGCAGCAGCGGCGCGCTGACGGACAGGCCATCAATCACCGGATAGAGCGACTGGTTGCTGGTCGCGGGCAGGTCAGCCGGCAGGATCAGGGTGGTGGTTTCGCCCACGCCAATGCCTGTGCTGGTGTTCTGGAAGCGCGTGCCAGGACGGGTGTCCGTGGGGCCCAGCCAACTCGTGTTGGTGGTGGGCAAAATCTGGTCGAGCACCAGGTCACCGGTTTCATAGCCGGTGCTGGACTGGTTGCTCAGGCACATCGGGTCGCCTGCAACCGAATTGCAGTTGTAGAAGTGGACCGTGGTGCCCGATGAGGTGGTGACGTCCGAGATCAGCGGCGTTACCGAATCGATGGAACGGATCGTGGTCTGAATGCCCTGGCCTGGATTGGGGCCCGATGCAGACCTGCTCAAGGTGCTGCCATCGCCATTGAGATAAAGCCAGGTCGAGGGGTAGATGGCCCAGTAGACCTGCCGGCCATTGCCCACCAGCGACCAGCTGCTCGATGCCGCCACATAGTTGGCCGTGTTGTCGAAGACAGCCTGGATGGTGCCCGACCCGTCACGCACCATGGACGTGATGCGCACCTTGGTGCAGCGGTTGGTGATGGGGTAGTCCAGACAACCTGCGATCATGAAGGACGAAAGCTGGTAGTTGCTGGCGCCATAGCCCGCCAGGATGCCAGCCACAGCCAGCGCGTTGCTGCCGTCTTGCTGTGAATAGGTCGAGGCAAACACCGGCTTGCTGGCGTTGCTGCTGTTGGTGAAGTTCAGCGTGGCGATGTCGGTCGCCAGCGTGGTGGGGCGCAGGACATTGTTGATGGCGGCCCGGATGCCTTCCAGATCGGATACCGGGCTCATCAGCGCCGAGGTGGAGGTCGTCGTCTTGGCCGTGGAGATGGTGGCCGTCGAGGCGATGGCTGGGGTGGCCGCGTTCAGGCCACTGCGTGCAGTCGTCAGATTGACAATGACCTCTGGGCTGCCGAGGTTCGTCGACGCATTGCAGGCACTGCCCGGGCTGCACGGTGGCAACAGGCGATTGGACAGTTGCAGCAACTCGTCGCCTGTGTTGTTGCGACCGAACTGGATGCGCAGGCCTTCGATGGCGGCGTCCAGGCCGGTCTTGTTGGCCGTGAAGGTGAAGCTGGTGTTGTCGCTGAAGAAATTGACCAGGGCAGCGGTCGTCATCCGCGCATCGTTCAGATTGGCCCGGATCACCGTCTTGACGAAATCGCTGGCCACGTTGAGCGACGCGCTGCTGCCCAGCAGAGACCAGCGCGCGCTGCGTACCGCCGCACTGCCCGTAGCCGAAGCCTTGCCGCCCTGGAAGAACGCCGTGGGCTCCCCGCCCATCAGCAAGGCCACCACGGCATTGGTCAGTGGGTTGATCTGCACGGAGTTACTCGTGCCTGTTCCGGATGTGACCGACTGCACCAGCGAGTGCAGCACGATGGGTGCGCCGCTCATGTCCACACCAACCGCTTCCAGCAGCAAGGGCATGGTGGGCGATGTGCAGGTCAGGGCCAATGTGTAGGTACCGTCCGCCAAGGCCGTGCTGGCCGTGCCACAGTTGGCGCCGTTCGCATCCAGCACCGTGATGGTGCCGCCGATCACGGGCGCACCGGTTGCGGCCACGCCCGACAGGGTCACCGTGCCGCTGGTCGAGCCGCCCGAACCGCCGCCTCCGCCACTGCTTGAAGAGCCGCCTCCGCCGCCACCTCCACATGCCGTGAGCAGCACGGCGGAAACAGCGACCCCCAGCCAGGCCAGGCGTGGCGAGCGCTTGCGGGTCAATGGTGTCAACATGGCGAACCTCGGCAATGAAATGGACGCACCTCGGGTAGAGGTCCATTTCATTGTCCGGATCACGCCGGTTCGGAAAGCCCGGATTAGCGGGGCCTAGGGCACCCAAATGCACCCTGTGAAAGGGCTGCTCAGCACGCCTCAGTGCGGCGCGGCCATCACCTTGGCCATCTCCTGCTGGGACTGCGCCAGGCCACTGCCGGGCACCACCTCATTGGCCTGCGCATTGATCTGCGCGAAGCGGGCGGCCACCTGCTCGGGCGCGTCGGCCCCTGCGCCGATCAGCACGCCATCGGTCAGCGTCACATGCGAAGCGGCAAACACGCCCGCCCCGGCACACAGGATGGCCCGCGTGGGCGCCTGCTCGCTGGCCAGGAACAGCAAGCCTGGGGTAACGCTTTCGGGCGTCAGCAGCTTGAGCACCTCGGGCGGCATGATGTCTTCCGTCATGCGCGTGGCTGCCGTGGGCGCCAGGCAGTTGGCCCGCACGTTGTACTTCTCGCCTTCGAGCGCCAGGGTCTGCATCAGGCCCACCAGGGCCATCTTGGCCGCACCATAGTTGGCCTGGCCGAAATTGCCGAACAGCCCGGACGACGAGGTCGTGAAGACGATGCGGCCGTAGCCCTGGGCCTTCATGATCTCCCAGACCGCCTTCGTGCCGTAAAACGCGCCCATCAGGTGGACATCGACGATCAATTTGAAGTCATCGAACGTCATCTTCGAGAAACTCTTGTCTCGCAGAATGCCTGCGTTGTTGACCAGGATGTCCACCCGGCCCCAGGCGTCCATGGCCTGCTGCACCATGGCCTGCACGGCCAGCGGGTCGGTCACCGAGCCGGCATTGGCCAGGGCCTCGCCGCCCGCCGCGCGGATCTCGGCCACCACCTTGTCGGCCGCGGAGTCACCCGCAACGGTACCCACGCTGCCGTCGCGTGCCGCGCCCAGGTCATTGACCAGCACCTTGGCCCCACGCGCCGCCAGTTGCAGGGCGTGGCTGCGGCCCAGGCCGCCACCGGCGCCCGTCACGATGGCAACGCGGCCGTCGAATCGAATGTCTGCACTCATGTCCGTCTCATGCTTGGTTGGAACAACACGGCCCACATCATGCGCGATCCGCAACCCTCGTAAAAACCCTCAGCACCATCGCGTGTGGATTGCACGAACGCTTCCCCCGCTGTCGCCATGGATGCCTTCATGTCGCGTTGACGTATACGTCAAGCGACACACTCTTCCGTAAACTGGTATCAAACAGTTACGAGCTACCGAAGAGACATCTCAACATGAGCCACACACAGCAAAACAGCCCCGGCCAGATCGTGCCCCGCGAGAAGCTCGACTTCCACCTCGATGAGAAGACCCCGCGCTGGTGGTACGGCGGCAAGGCCTTCCAGACCCGCGTGTTCGACGGCATGCAGGCGGCCTTCCCTGATGGCGAGCGCTACTTCATCACCAGCGTGCGCGCCTTCCGCAACCAGATCACCGACAGGAAGCTGGCCGAGGACGTGAAGAACTTCATGCGCCAGGAAGGCCAGCACGGCATCGCCCACACGCACTACAACGACCTGCTGCGCAAGCAGGGGCTGGATGTGGACCACATCATCAACGAGGCCAAGACCCTGTTCGACAAGTACGGTCAGCGCTACTCGGCCGAGTACAACCTCGCCCTGACCGCGGCCTTCGAGCACTTCACGGCCATGATGGCGCAGATGCTGTTCGAGACCAAGGACGTGATGGCGCCCGCCGACGAGAACGTGCGCGCCATGTGGGCCTGGCATGCCATTGAGGAGATGGAGCACAAGGCCGTGGCCTTCGACGTGATGCAGCAGGTGGCCAAGGTCGGCTACTTCAAGCGTTGCGCGGCCATGACCCACGCGCTCTACAAGGTCGTGGTCGACAGCATGCGTCTGACCAATCTGCTGCTCAAGGGCGATGGCTTCTCGTTCGGCAAGCGCATGGTCATGTGCGTCAAGGGCGCCTGGTGGCTGTATGGTCCGGGTGGCCTGTTTGCCCGCAACACGCTCAAGCTGCTGCAGTACTACAAGCCCGGCTTCCACCCCTGGCAGCACAAGGTCATCCACAGCTATCCGGTGTGGATCCAGACCTTCGAGTCCACGGGTGACCCGATGCGTGCGGGCGATGCCTTGTTCAAGGCCGCTTACTGATCGCGCATACTGATCGCCAACGTGCATTTCGCCACATCGCTGCGCGTTCACTAGGGCGAACCCCGTCTTGCTGCCTCACGCGCATCGGCGCGAAGATGGTCTGACACAGACGGGGGCCACATGGCTGTCTCGGTATTCGATCTGTTCAAGGTGGGCATCGGCCCATCGAGTTCACACACGGTCGGCCCGATGCGGGCAGCCAGGCTCTTTGCGCTGCGTTTGCAGTCAGGTTCGCTGCTCGATGCCACGCAGCGCGTGGTGATCGATCTCTTCGGCTCATTGGGCGCCACCGGCAAAGGCCATGGCAGCGACAAAGCCGTGATCCTTGGCCTGATGGGCCATGAGCCCGACGCCGTCCCCATCGACGACATCGAGCCCTTGCTGCAACAGGTTCGCACGCAAGCGCGGCTGCGCCTGCTGGATCTGCGCGACATCCCCTTCGACATCGCCCGCGACCTGCGTTTTCGCATGGGCGAGTCGCTGCCCTTCCACCCCAACGCGCTGCGCTTCACGGCGCTGGACGATGCCGGGCACGCGCTGCTCGAAGGCACCTACTACTCGGTGGGCGGCGGCTTCGTGCTGAGCCAGGAGGTCGCCGACAACACCGATCGCCAGCCCACCATCGCGCCCGTGGCCGACGTGCTGCCCCTGCCCTTCCACAGTGCAGCCGAACTGCTGGAGCTGACGGCCTTGCATGGCATCGGCATCGCCGAGTTGATGCGCCGTAACGAACGCCACTGGCGTGGCGACAAGGCCATCGACCATGGTCTGCTGCACATCTGGTCGGCCATGCAAGCCTGCGTGCAGCGCGGCTGCACCCACGGCGGCGTGCTGCCCGGCGGCTTCAAAGTGAACCGCCGCGCGCCCGGGCTTTACCAGCGCCTGGTGTCTGTGGCCTCGCCCAAAGACCCGCTGCATGTCATGGACTGGGTCAACCTCTACGCGCTCGCCGTCAATGAAGAGAATGCCGCTGGCGGCCGCGTGGTGACGGCCCCCACCAATGGCGCCGCCGGCATCGTGCCTGCGGTGCTGCACTACTACCGCCATTTCGTGCCCGACGCCTCTGACCGGGGTGTGATGGACTTTCTGCTCACGGCCGGCGCCATCGGCCTGCTTTACAAGGAGAACGCCTCCATCTCCGGTGCCGAGGTGGGCTGCCAGGGTGAAGTGGGCGTGGCCTGCTCGATGGCCGCTGCTGGCTTGTGCGCTGTCCTTGGGGGCACGCCCGCCCAGGTCGAGAACGCCGCCGAGATCGGCATGGAACACCACCTGGGGCTCACGTGCGACCCGGTCGGCGGCCTGGTCCAGATCCCCTGCATTGAACGCAATGCGATCGCTGCCGTGAAGGCCATCAATGCGGCCCGCCTCGCCCTGCATGGCGACGGCACCCACCGCGTCAGCCTGGACAAGGTCATCCAGACCATGCGTGAAACAGGCGCGGACATGAAGGAGAAATACAAGGAAACCGCCCGCGGGGGACTGGCCGTCAACATCGTGGCCTGTTAATCTCCATAACAGAAAATCTCCCCTGGCGTGACCTTGGTCGCACGACTTCGCTTTGCCGCCATCAATACAATGGCCCACTGGAACAGTGTCCTCCCCCAGCACCAGAACAATGAGCGATTCGGAACTTTTCGTTGCCCACGTACCGGGCATCCAATACGGTGTGCTGGATTCCCTGGTCGGCTACGCGGTCAGGCGCGCCCAGATCAGGATGTACGAAACCTTCATCATGGCCATGGAGCCCTGGGGCATCACGCCGCCCCGTTTCTCGGCCATGGTCATCGTCTCGCTCAACCCGGGGCTCAAGCTCACGCAACTGGCCAAGATCATGGGCATTGCCCGCTCGGGCGCCGTCATCCTGGTCGATGCACTGGAAGAGCTGGGCTATATGCAGCGCCTGCCCGCACCTGAAGACCGCCGCGCCTTCAGCCTGGCATTGACCGAGAAAGGCAAGGCCGATCTGGTCAAGATCACCGCGGCCGTGCAAGCTCAGGACAAGGCCGTCACGCAGATGCTCGACAGCAAGGAACAGGCCGATCTGCACCGGCTCCTGCTCAAGCTGTCTGACGCAGCAATCTGAGTTGGCCGTTGCTTGCGGTCACACCTGCTCCAGCAACCATTGACGGCGCCAGCTCACCCCACCCAACAGGCATTGCAGTTGGCGCGCGTTCTGCATGCGCTGTGCTTGCGCGGCATGGCGCTTGTAGCCATCTGCGCCCATGATCTGCACACCGTCCACCGTCAAGGCCGTGGCCAGTTGCCCGACATGCAAGGCCTTGTAGAGCGCATCGGTGCCAGACGCCTGACCTGACAGGGACGACAACAACAGCCCTTGCATCACGCTGAGCCGCTCTTGCATGCCTGACAGCAGGCGCCGCACCTCGCCCCAGCCCAGCAGGCTGCCACCACCTTGTTGGCGCGAGGCCGCATGGCCCATGGCCGTGCTCAGGCTGACCCGAGACAAACCGCATTGCATGGCCATGACAGCCGGAGCCAACTCGGCCGACAAGCGCCTGAACAAGCCCACGCCCAGCCGCCCCAGCACCGTGCAGGGCACGCCCCCGAACTCCACATCGTTGATACCACCGGTGGCGAGCCCCAATGTGCGGATGGCCTCGCCACGGATGACCGCCGGGTGAGCCAGATCGACCACCGCCAGTTGCATGGTCTTCTGATCACGGCCCTGGACCGGCAGCACCGCCCAGCGCGCCTGCGTGCCCAGCAGCACCATGTCGACCTGACCACGCAGATAACCTTGCGGGTCCACGGCAGGCCAGAGCTGGTCGTGGAGATCGTGGAAGGCCGGCCAGGCCAGCCATTCGCCGGCCAGATCCTGAGCCAGGGCCTGCTTCAGGGCCCGCTCTTCTTCGGATGGGCCCGCGGCCTTCAAGGCCATGTGGGCGGCGGTGCTGGCATAGACCGCCACGGCTGCGCCGGCATCCACGGCGGACAGCACTTCCAGCACGCGGCACAGCTCACCCACCGAAGGAAGATGCCCCCATCCCAGACCATGCATCAGGTCCAACGCCTGCAGGCCATCGACCTTTGGCAACTGCGTGTTCGCCAACTGGTGCGCCACAGCCAGCCAGTCATGCCCATCGCCATCGGGCCAGTTCATGGCGGGCTCGGGCAGGCCCCAGACCTCGGCTTCGCGCTCGAACACCCGCACACTGTCATCAGGGCGCAGCCGGCACTTGAAGAGGTTGAGCCGGTTGAGCTGGTCCGTGCCTTCATAGAGCTGCAACACCTTGGCATCGCGCCAGCGCTTGTCGATCCCCGCCTCATGGCGCAAGCCGTCGGCGCCAATCAGGTCCAGCGCCAGGCCAGCGTTCGTCATGGCGAGTTCGCTGCCGGCAAACTTGGCCATCGAAGCCAGGCCGGATGTCAGGCGCTGCCATTCCTTGGGCTGCTGGTCCAGGAAGCGCTCCTGGAACCAATGCGTGGCATCGGGCGAACGCATGAAGCGGCGGGCCACGAAGCGCCACACGCTGGCTGGCGCGAGCTTGTCTGCCCAATACAATGGCCTGAAGAACATCATGCGAAACAGGCCGCCCATGCCATTGGCCAGCGCCGATTCGAGGTAAGCCTGCCGTGCCAGCTTGGCGTTCTTGCCCATCTCGGCCAAGGTGGTCTGCGCCCATTGCTGCTCGATCAGGCGGCCCGCCGGCAGCACCTTGCGCGCGGCATAGTCGCGTGCCGCTTCGAAGGCCCCACGCGCTGTGCCCGCGGCGAACGCGCCCACGCCCGCGCGGGTGCACGAGGCGATGTAGTCGAGCAGGGTCTGCACCACGTCGCGATAAGGGCGTTGCAGGCCCTTGGCGCGTGAGCGGTCAATGGCCACGCAGTCTGCGGGCACACGGCATTGATCAAACACCAGCTCGGAGGCCACGCAGGCCTTCTGCCCGACCTTGTCGACCAGCTCGCCCATTTGCAGGCCGGGTGTGTCGGCGCGCACCGCCATGATCACCATGGTGTCGGACGGCCGTTTCAGGTCTTCATAGGCCACCACCATGTGCCAGGCCGCCACATGCCCGTTGGAGATGTAAGTCTTGCGGCCTTGCAGCACATAGCTGCCATCGGCCTGGGCCACGGCCTGTGTGCCCAGCTCGGCCTGATCGAGCAGCTGGGTCTCTGACGTATCAGTACCTGCATGAGGCTCATGAAGCGCCAGGCTCACGAGACGAGGCTGACCCATGCGTTCACCCGCACACACATCGTCCAACACGCGCACGGCCAGCGGCAGGTTCCAGCTGGCCGTCAAGGTGGCCAGGCCCATGTAGTGCGCGCCGATCATGGCGCTCACGCCGGCACAGGCCGAGGCCACCTCTTCGAGGAAGGCATACAGCGACAGGAAGTTCCAGCCCTTGCCGCCAAACAGCGAGGGCAGCCACAGCGTGAACAGGCCCCACTCGCCAGCGATGCGAACCAGTTCATGCGGGATGAAGTCGGGATCGTCCAGCGATTGGCGGTCCAGCTGCAAGGCCATGGGCCGCACGACCTCGGCATTGAAGCGCTGGGCCAGCTCCAGCGCGTCGACCACGTCCTGCCTGACCGAGGAGGGCAGGTCGCTGACGGCGGCCAGCGCGGCGGACCAATCAGCGACGGACTCGCGCAGGCGCTGGGCGTCGGCCGTGGGGCCGCGCTCTTTGATGGCGGGGAGGTAGGCGCCTGGGGGGTGGGTCATTGGTTCAGGCAAATTCGCATTTTCCGAATGCGGACATCATCAGGGCAAAACCACGAGGGCAACAGATTCGAAACAAAAGGTGAACAACCCACAAGGAACAGCATGCAACACACCGCGTTCATGTGGTTGACGATGTCCCTTGCGACGCCTAGCCTGCCTGACGAAAAAGTGACTTGCACGTCAACACCCATCACATCAGAAATCCAGGAGCGAAACATGAATCTGAGCATGCCTGCCCACGTTGGTGCGGTCGTCGCCTTGTCCTCGGCCTTGATGGCCTCTGCCGCCACGGCGCAGGCCCTTCCCTCTTACCTGGGGTTGGTCTATGGCGGTACAAGCACGCTCGACCTGAGCGTCGATGCCAATGTCGCCCTGGACACCATGCGCATCGCCGTCGGGAGCTGGGGCTCGGGCACTGTCCAGGCCACCAAGGACACAGATGGCTACTACAGCCAGGTGAGCATGAGCGCACCGGCGGTGTCCGTCGACATGGATGTCAACACGATGGCCATCTATGCCACCCACGCCGCTGGTGGCATGACATTGACCGCACCGGCCATCAAGAGCATCAGCTCTGGCGGCACCTTGACCATCACCGACCTGTCCTTGAACTTTGGCACCAAGGTCATCTCCGGCACCGTGATCGGTGCCAATGGGGTCGGCACGCTGACGAACACGGCGCTGTGGACGGTCGACACCATCAGCAGCAGCATTTACGGCTGCCCCGGTATCGGCATGTGCGACGCCGTCGGCCAACCCAATTACGAGCACATGCTGAGCGCAACGGCAACAGGCCTGCATTTGACGGATCAAGGCAGAACGGTCTTCGTCCAGTCACTGGGCATGCAGTCTCTGGCGCGACTGACCCTCGACGGCATGTCGGATTTCGGCTCACTGAGCACACAAACCTACCTGTGGGCCACTGACAACGTGCACCCGGTGCCCGAGCCATCCACATGGGTCTTGATGGGCCTGGGTCTCGTCGGCCTGTTGGGCGCTGCACGCCGCCGCGCCTGAAAGCCGCAGCCCACGCTCGGCAGGCCTCATCCTCGCACGATCACCATGACCGTGCGCCAGATCAGGCGCACATCCATCCACACCGAGGCCTGGTCCACATAGCTGGCGGCCAGGGCCAGTTTGTGCGGCATCACCTCATGGATGTAGGCATATTCGGGGTCCGTTGCGCGTGCCAGCACGGTGCTTTCATCGCGGTACTCGATGGACGCGATGTCGGTGATGCCCGGGCGCACCGACAGCACCTTCTCGCGCAGGGCCACCGGGTAGTGCGCCACATAGCGCGGCACCTCGGGGCGCGGCCCCACCAGGCTCATCGACCCCACCCACACATCGATCAATTGCGGCAGCTCATCGAGCTTGGTGCGGCGCAGGAAGCCGCCCACACGGGTGATGCGGCTGTCGGCCCCCACGGTGATCTGCGGCCCCTTGCCGGCCGGGTCGTGCCGCATGGTGCGGAACTTGTGGATGCGAAAGGGCTGGCCGAAACGGCCCACGCGCTCCTGCCTGAAGAACACCGGCCCGCTGGAATCGAGCTTGATGGCCAGCGCCATGAGCAACAGCAGCGGCGCCAGCACCAGCAGGCCCAGCGTGGAGAGCACCAGATCGAACAGCCGCTTGCTCATCTTGCCTTGTTGATCAGGCCCGGCCAAAGGCCTTGCGCACGGCCTTGATCACACGCTCGACATCGTCATCGCTCATGCGGGTGTAGAGCGGCAAGGTCAGCATGCGCTCGTAGGCCTTCTGGCTGTGCGGGAACTGTTCGGCGCGCAGATCGTAGCGCTCCTTCCAGTAGGGGTGCAGGTGCAGGGGGATGTAGTGCACGCTCACGCCAATGCCATCGGCAAACAGGCTGTCGATCAGCTGGTCGCGGTTGATACCGGCTTCGTCCTTGAGGCGCACCACGTAGAGGTGCCAGGAATGCAGGTCTCCCGCATGCTGGGGGCGCGGCGGCAAGATCAGAGGCAGGTCGGCCAAGGCCTCATCGAAGCGCGAGGCAATCTGCTCGCGACGCACCTGGAAGCCGCTCACGCGCTGCAGCTGATGCAGCCCCAAGGCCGCCGCGATGTCGGTAAGGTTGTACTTGAAGCCCGGTGCCACGATCTCGTAGTACCAGCTGGGCACCTTGGCCGTGAAGCGGTCGAAGGCATCGCGGTTGATGCCGTGCAGGCGCATGACCTTGGCGCGCGCGGCCAGTTGCGCATCACGCGTGACCAGCATGCCGCCCTCGCCGGTGGTCATGGTCTTGTTGGCATAGAAGCTGAAGACCACGGCGTCACTTTGCAGTGTGCCGATGAGGCGCTCCTTGTAGGTCGTGGGCAGTGCATGCGCGGCGTCTTCCACGATCTTGAGGCCATGCTTGTTGGCGATGGCGAAGATGGCGTCCATGTCCACGGCCAGGCCGGCATAGTGCACCGGCATGATGGCCTTGGTACGCGGCGTGATGGCGGCTTCGATGGCGGCCGGGTCAATGTTCAGGGTGGCGGGATCGATGTCAACCAGCTTGACGTCGGCGCCGAGGTAGCGCACCACTTCGGCCGTGGCCGTGAAGGTGTGTGTGGTCGTGATGACTTCGTCGCCCGGGCCGATGCCCAGTGCTTCGAGCGCCAGGTGCAGGCCAGCCGTGGCCGAGTTCACCGCGATCGATTGCAGGCTCGTATCACCCAGGTAGGCGCTGAAGGCCTCTTCGAACTTGCGCGCCTTGGGGCCCGTGGTCACCCAGCCGGAGCGCAGGGTGTCGACCACCTCGGCGATCTCTTCCTCGCCGATTTCGGGCAGGGCGAAGGGCAGGAAGGGCAATGAATCCGTGGTCGCAGTCATGGTCAGTGTCGCTTCAAAAATAGGTTCAGTTGGACCGCTCGCCCTTGTCCAGCGGACGCCGTGGATCCGGCTCTGCCGGTCCGCTGGCGGCGCCCCCTGGAGGAAATGCCGAAGGCGCTCGGGGGGGTCTCGTCAACCGGCCAAACGCCGGGTCGGGCCGACCGCGCACGATGGCATCCCACCAGCCGCGCAGCGAGCCCAGGCCATAGCCAACATGGTAGGCCGCAATCACATCGGGCAGGTGCGTGAACAGCTCCCGCCCTTTCTCGCCAGCGATGCGCCAGCTGATGGCATACACGGCCGTGCTATACAGCAACACCAGAGCCAACAGGCCCGATGCCCCCAGGCCGGTGAGCCACATCATGGCGGTTCGCCAAGCCCCCATGGGTAGCAAGGTGATCGCCACACTGCCCATCAGGCAGGCCGTGAGCGTGAGCGGCAAGGCCGCCACAAAGAGGCCGGGAATCAGGTGACGCAGCGCTGCGGCCTGGCCATGCTTCTTCATCACGAAAGGCTTCCAGTAGCCGTACTGGCGGTACTGCCGGAAAACGTCCAGCTTGCTGGCACGCGGGAAATAGGTGGAACGGATGCGGGCCGATTGCCAGATGCGCCCGCCGCCTTTGTGGATGCGCAGATTGTGTTCATCGTCCTGGTTGCGCACCAGCATCTCGTCAAAGCCGCCGAAGCGCTCGAAGGTCTGGCGCGGCCAGGACCCGAGGTAGACCGTGTCGACCTCGCCCTCATAAGCCAGATCACGCGACAAGGCACCACCCGCTACCAACCGGGACTGGAAGGCCGCGGCCACCGCGCGCTGCACCGTGCCTTGCGGCCCTTCGTTGCCCTGCGCCTTCCACGGCCCGCCCACATTGTCGGCACCGGTACGCTGCCAGGTGGCCAGGCACTGCGCGATGTAGTCATGGGCGTAGACCGTGTGCACATCCAGGCGCACGATGAACTCGCCCCTGGCCTGCTCGATGCAGCGGTTCAAGCCGCAAGACACGATGCGGCCGGGGTTGTCGATCATCACGAAGCGGCTGTCCTGCATGCACCAGGCTGCCAGGCGCTCGCGCGTGCCGTCGTCGCTCAGGCCATCGGCGATCAGCACCTCCAGCGTCCAGCCCTCGGGCACGGCTTGCGCGGCCACGCTGCGGCAGAAGGGCTCGATGAAATCGCGCTCATTGCGGCATGGCACGATCACCGACACGATACGGGCGTTCGTCGACATGCTGCTCATGGCTCAACGCGCCGAGGCGCGGTGACGCTGGATGCGCGGCGTAACAGGGTGCAGCAGCTTTTGATAGAGCTGCCACATCGCATCCATCTGGCCGCGCCTGGAAGCATCGCGTTCGATGCGCTTGCGGTTGTGCTCGCCCATCTGCGCAGCCTGGGCCGGTTGGTCATAGGCATTCACCAGGGCCTGCGTGACCGCGTCCACATCGCGCACCGGCACGATCCAGCCGCCTTGCTCGTCGATCCATTGGCGGTTGGCCGGCAGGTCGGTGGCGATCACCGGCAGGCCGCAGGCCATGGACTCCAGCACCGACACCGAGGTGGCGTCACTGGTGGGCACCGACACGCTCACGCGGCTGCGCTGGATGGCGTTGACCATCTCGACGTCACCCACACGGCCATGGAAGCGCACCTGCTGCAGCAAGCGCAGCTCCTGCACACGATGCTCCAACGCCGTCTGCATGCTGCCCCCACCCAGGAGATGCAAGCGGGCATGCGAATGCGGCCGCAGCATCAAGAAGCGCGAGAAGGCTTCGAGGATGAGATCAATGTTGTAGTTGGGCTCCCAACTGCGCAGGCTGATGACATCGAAGTCCTCGCCCGGGTCGCCCGGCACGAACTTGTCGGTGTCGGCGCCCCACAGGATCTGGTGACACGGCGCCTGCGGGCTGTAGCCATTGATGGCGTCCAGCATGTCCATGGAGTCGGCCGTGATGAGATCGGCATGCCGCAGCGACCAGCCCACCACGCAGCGCATCAGGCGGCTTTCGCGCGGCGTGACCAGGATGTCGCTGCCCCAGGCCGTGAGCACCGTGGGCAGCTTGAGCCCACACATCGCGGCCCACAGGCCATACGAGGTCACGTAATGGCCATGAACCAGATTGGGATGGAAACGCGCGGCCACCTCGCGAGCCACGCGGCGCACTTGCGGCAAGGCCTTGAACCAGGTGAGCTTGTCGTTGCCCGGCGCGATGGCGATCACCTCCCGGGCGCCCGGCACCTCGGCGGGCTGGCGCGTGATGACGACGGCCTCGGCGCCACGCTCCACCACGGCCGCCACCCAGCGGCGCGTGTGCACACTGGCCGCATCGGCAAAAAACAGGATGCGCGCGGGGGCGTCATCGGCACAGCTCATGCGCCCTGTCATGTGCCCTCCTGCTCCGACTCGTTTGAATGCAGATGGCCATGCAGTGCCCGCCGCAGATTGTCCTTGCCCGCCCAGTGCGCATAGACCGCCTGCAACTCGGGGTGACGCTGCAGCACGGCACGGTCGAGTTCGCGCGTGTCACCGATGATGGTGGCGGGCCGGCCATGGGCCTGCGGACCCACGATGGCGAAATCAGGCACCGCGCCAGAGACAAAGCTGTAGCCCTGCACGATCACGCCCTTGCCGATCTGCGCGCCCGGCGCGATCACGCTGTGCGGACCGATGAAGCTGTAGGCCCCGATGCGCGTGGCCTTGCGGATGTAGCCGGCTGGATTGGGATCGCTCACATAACGCCGCCCCATCACCCGCACCGCCTTGTGGCTGGAGTGGCTCAGGATGGACGAGTAGTTCGTGATCTGCACGCCCTCTTCGATCACCAGGCCGTTGGAGCCATCGACGCGGTTGAAGTGCCCGATGAAGACGTGGTCACCCAGCTTCAGGCCTTCGAGCCCTTCCAGGCAGGTGTGCGTGCTCACCCGCGTGTTCGGGCACCAGGAGCCATCGGCATTGACCCAGCCGTACACGATGCGGGGGCCGGTGAAGGCCGCCAGCAGGCGTACCATGGGGCGCTTGATGAGTCTCTGGGTCAGGACCGACATGTCAGTGAAGGAATACGCGCAGTTCGTCGATGCGAAGCCCCGTATTCTCCCTGATCCCACCCCTTGACCTGGCACGCCACCTGGGTAAACCGCCACCCGGCCCCGCGAACCGGTGGTAACGCGGGCGTCAGTCAGCCTGGCCCACCCGCGTCAGGGACGATTGCCACAGCGCCCGCACCGGCAATCCCGCGTGCTTCAGGAACACCCCGTAGGCCGCCACGATGGCCAGGATGTAGCCCGCGCTGGACGCCACGCCTGCCCCCATCGGGCCCCACAGCGGGACCAGGAACCAGCCCGCACAGAAGCTGATGCTCAGGGACATGCCTGCGATCGCGCCCGAGAGCTGCGGCCGCCCCAGGTGGTTCGTGTAGAACGCCGACAGGCTGGACGCTGCCGCATACGCCGCCACGCCTGGCAACAGCGCAGCCAGGGGCAGCAGCGAGGCCTCGTAAGCCGGCCCCATCACCCAGGGCAGCGCCCACCACGCCAGGCCCAGCAACACCGGCGCAGCCAGCAGGGTGGACAACACGTTGATGCGCACCGCCTGCACCGTCATCGCCGCGGCGATCTGGGTGTCCGGATGCCCGATGCGCGAGTAGACCGACACCGTCACCGATGAGGACAGCAGCCACAACAGTTCGGCCGCAGTCACCGCCACCGAATAGATGCCCGCCGTGCTCAGGCCATGGAAGCGCTCGACCAGGAACAGCGACACGCGGTAGTTCAGCAAGCCGATCACATTGGTGACGCCGATGGTGGCCACGAAAGGCCACTGGGCCAGCCAGCTCGGTTGCGGCAGCTGAAAAGCCGTCAGGCGCGAGGCACTGAGCCGCTCGGCCAGGTCTGCATCACGGTGACGCGCATTGCGCAAAGCATAGAAAGCCGTGACCACCGCCACCACCGACTTGCCACTAACCCAGGCCGTCAGCACCAGCATGACCGTGGCACGGTTGCCATGGCTGCCCTGCGAGATCCACCACGCGCCGCCCAGGCCCGCCAGCACCGAAGCCGGCGCCGCCACCTGCGCCACATTGATGGGCCACATGCGCCCCTCTCCCAGCCACAAGCCCGTGGCCGTGGGCACCAGCAACAGGAAGGGCGCGGCCAGGGCCAGCAGCCACAGATAGCTATAAGGCAAGCGGTCAGCCCGCCACGACACCGCCAGCAGCACCGTGGATGCCACCAGCCCCAGTGCCACGGCGGCACGCAACACGCTGCGCAACATCGGCAGCGCACGTGCCTGACGAATATCGGTCTGCTGCGAGATCTGCCTGGCCAGCCACAGGCCCAGGCCGGAGAACAAGGTCAGCAACGCTGACTCCACGGCCACGAACAGCGCAAACGCCCCTTGCACCTGTGGCCCATGGCGCGCCACCGTCACCGTGATGGCCAGGCCCAGGCCCACGATCATCACCTTGGCGATCAGGTTGCCGAGCGCGGCCTTGGGCAAGGCTTGCAGCGCCTGCCTCAGGGAGGCCAGGCGGCCTGCGGCGGATGGGGCGCCCCCCGAAACAGCTGGCGGACGTGGATCTTGAACGGACATCCCGCCATTGTCGCCCAGGGTTTCATACAATCTAGGGTTTGGCCTGACCAGGCCCCACCTCAGCTTTCATCCAAAGCTTTCACCGAAAGCGCTTTGCCATGACCACGCCCCAACACCCTGCCACGCCCGAGTCCGCGTCCGTTTCCGCGCAAGCCGAGCCGCTGGTCGACACCAACAAACTGGTGGCCGAACGCCGCGAGAAACTGACCGCCATCCGTGCCCAGGGCGTGGCCTTCCCCAACGACTTCAAACCGGCCGACCGCGCGGGCGCCCTGCATGCCGCCCATGACGGCACCGAGCCCGAGCCGCTCGAAGCCCAGGCCGTCAAGGCCAGCGTGGGCGGGCGCCTCATGCTCAAGCGCGTGATGGGCAAGGCCTGCTTCGGCACCCTGCAAGACGCCACGGGCCGCATCCAGGTCTACGTGACGCTGGACGCCGTGGGCGCCGATGCCCTGACCGCCTTCAAGCACTGGGACCTGGGTGACATCCTGGGCGCCGAAGGCACGCTGTTCAAGACCAAGACAGGCGAGCTGTCCATCAAGGTCACGTCGATCCGCCTGCTGACCAAGGCCCTGCGCCCGCTGCCCGACAAGTTCCACGGCATGACGGACCAGGAGCAGAAGTACCGCCAGCGCTATGTCGACCTGATCGTCGATGAGCAATCGCGCGCCCGCTTCATCGCCCGCTCCAAGGGCATCGCCTCGATCCGCGCCTTCATGGTTGGCAACGGCTTCCTCGAAGTCGAAACGCCCATGATGCATCCCATCCCCGGCGGCGCCAACGCCAAGCCCTTCGTTACCCACCACAACGCGCTCGATCAAGAGATGTTCCTGCGCATCGCGCCCGAGCTGTACCTCAAGCGCCTGGTGGTGGGCGGCTTCGAGCGCGTGTTCGAGATCAACCGCAACTTCCGTAACGAGGGCGTGTCGGTCCGTCACAACCCCGAGTTCACGATGATGGAGTTCTACGCCGCCTGGTGGAACCACCGCGACCTGATGGACTTCACCGAAAGCATCCTGCGCCATGCGGCCGTCGCCGCCGTGGGCACGGCCAAGCTGACGTATGGCGGCAAGGAAGTCGACCTCGAATCGCCCTTCCGTCGCCTGACCGTGCGCGACTCGCTCATCGAGATCGCCGGCCTGACACCGCAGGAGGCCGACAGCAGCGAGGCCCTGCATGCCAAGCTCAAGCAACTGGGCGAAGAGCCCCCGGCCCGCTGGAGCCTGGCCGAACTGCAGTTCGGCCTGTTCGAAGCCTCCGTGGAAGAAAAGCTGTGGCAGCCCACCTTCATCATTGATTACCCCGTCGAGGTCTCGCCGCTGGCCCGCGCTTCCGACAGCAACCCGGCCATCACCGAGCGCTTCGAGCTCTTCATCACGGGCCGTGAGTACGGCAACGGCTTTTCCGAGCTGAACGACCCCGAAGAGCAGGCCGCCCGTTTCGCCGCGCAGGCCAGCGCCAAGGATGCCGGCGACGAAGAAGCCATGTACTTCGATGCCGACTACATCCGCGCGCTCGAATACGGCCTGCCCCCGACCGGCGGCTGTGGCATCGGCATCGACCGCCTGATGATGCTGCTGACAGACGCACCCAATATCCGCGATGTGATCCTGTTCCCTGCGCTGCGTCGGGAGGCTTGATGACTGAACTGCCCGTCGTTTTCATCCACCTGGGAGGAATTCCTACTTACCTGCGCGAGGCCATTGCTCAAGCTGCCAGCTTCGGCAACCAAATCTACCTTCTGACTGACACGCCACCACATGACGCACTGATGAACGCCTGTGTGGTGGACATCAAGCCTTATAGCTTGGACAAGGTTGTCTTCGCATCTCGATACCAGCACATGAGCTCGAACCCATTCGAATTCGAGTTCATTTGTATTTACCGCTGGTTCATCCTTAAAAATTTCATGCGGATACGGGGTCTCAATCGTGTTCTCTACCTAGACTCTGACGTCTATTTGTATAGCCATACCAGCGAAATTGAGCAGCATTACGAGGATCAGTCGTTCGAATTTGCTTACTCCGTCCCAAAAGATCAAACAGATTTTTACTGGGCAGGAACGGCCTGCTGTGCGATCTGGACCACCAATGGGATTGCCCGTTTCTGCGAACTGATCTTGGCTCTGTATGAACCAGGTTGTCACAACCTTCTGCATGACAAGTGGGCTTGGCACCAGCGCAGCAATACACCCGGCGGGGTCTGCGATATGACTCTTTTGTATGCCTTTGCAAAAGAAGACGGCTTCCTGAACCTGGGTGTGCCACATCGAGGAAGCACATTTGATTTCAACAACCGTATCGCCGATAACCACGTTCGAGACGAGTTTCAGTTCGGAGAGAGCCCGGTCTTCAGGGCCAAGACGAAATCGCTCGTATTTAGTGATGGCAAGCCTTTCTGCTACCACCTGCCTAGTCAACAACACATCCGTTTCTTTGCCGTCACAGAATATGCCAAGCTCATGGCCTCGTCGCGACGAAAAAGCCTATGGGAACGTATCACTGGTCGACTCCGGACTGGCCACCGCGGCTGACTCGCAACCAAACCCTCACTTGAACAAATCAAGCCCAGCTTCCAGTAAGCTGGGCTTTTTTTGTTTCCGGCCCACTTTTACCGCCACGGTCCACGTGCCCAAAACAAGCCGACTCATCCAGTGGTCTCACTGGCCCGCCCCGGTGCTCAACGGCCTCAGCGTGGGCCTGGGCCTGGCCATCCTGGCGGCGCTGATCGGCGCGATGGCCGGCATGCCCGCAGCCATCACCGCCGCCTCGGGTGCATCCACGGCCAGCGTGGCCGACACGGTCTGCGCGCCGCAAGCCAAGCGCTACCAGATGGTGCCTGCCGTGATCAGCACGGCCCTGGTGGCTGCAATGGTGGCCTGGAGCCACGGCACGCCCTGGGCGCTCACACTGGTCGTCCTGCTCACCACCTTCGGCTCGATCTTCTGGATGTCCTGGGGCAAACGCGGCGGACCGCAGACCTTCGTCATGGTCCTCACCCTGGTCTTCCAGATGGCGGCCTTCACCCGCGCCGACATGACGCCCGCCCAGATCTGGCAGCACCTGGGCTGGGTAACGGTGGGCGCCATGAGCATGGCCCTGTGGTCAGAGCTCAGCATCCGGGCCATGGCCTCGCGCTACCGCACGCTGGCCCTGGTCGACAGCATCGAGGCGCTGAGCACGATGATGCGCGTGCAAGCCCAGTGGACGCGCCAGCATCGCCCCGGCGGACAGGATACCCGCACCGACCAAGGCACCGCGGCCCTGCTGGCCCTGATCCAGCAGCAGGCGGGCATCGCCGATGTCTTCCAGTCCGCGCGTGACCTGCTCTACAGCCAGGCCGATGCCAGCGTCACCAACCGCACCGTGGCCCGCCAGATCCAGGCGCTGATCCACACCGTCAACCTGCGCGACGTGGTGCAGGCCTGCCAGCTCGACCTGGACCGTCTTCCACGCCATGCCGCCACACCTCAAGTCATCCAGGATCTGGCGGACCAGCTCGATACCATGGCCATGCATCTGAGCCGTGTGGCCCAGGCCTGGCGGGCCGGACAGCCACTGCCACCGCATCAGCCCGAAGACCTGGTCTGGCCTCATCAAGAGCCTGTGCTGGCTTCGCTGGGTCGCCGCTGCGCCCACATGCGCACCCTGGTGGACCAGATCGCCAGCGATCAGGCCGAGGGTGGACAGAACCTGATGCGCCAGCCGCTTCACGGTGCCGACCTGGCCACCACCTTGCGCACCCTGGTCT
The DNA here is from genome assembly GCA_003963115.1 of Burkholderiales bacterium. Taxonomy (GTDB): domain Bacteria; phylum Pseudomonadota; class Gammaproteobacteria; order Burkholderiales; family Burkholderiaceae_C; genus Aquabacterium. The sequence goes on along the minus strand of RXJQ01000058.1, from coordinate 40,257 downwards.
CGCCCAATGACTGGGGTCTGCCCGCGCTCAAGGCCCAGCTGAACACGCGGGCCCCGGTGATGCGTTATGCCGCGCGCGCCACGCTGGCCATCGGCTGTGCCGACGGTCTGGCCCACGTGCTGCCCTGGACCAGCCACCCGCACTGGATCCTGATGACGGTGGCCGTGGTCATGCGTGGCAACCTGGAACAAACATTGGCCCGCCGCGATGCGCGCATCCAGGGCACGCTCGTCGGCTGCCTGCTGGCCTCGGCCCTGCTCACTGTGGCCGGCCACTCGGCCTGGCTCTTCGTGGCCCTGGTGATCTCGCTGAGCCTGGCACACGGTTTCGTGCAGATCAACTACCGCGTCACAGCCGCAGCAGGGGCGGTGCTGGCGCTCGTGCAAGGGCACCTTTTCACACCCAGCCACCATGCAGCATTCATCGATGCCGCCGAGCGCCTGGGCGACACGCTCATCGGTTCCATGCTGGCCTGGGCTTTCAGCTATGTGCTGCCCTCATGGGAGCAACAGCAACTCCCCCGGCTCGCGGGCCGGCTGCTGCGGGCCTTGGGCCACTACACCCACCATGCGCTGCACTGGCATGAGGCGCATGCGCCATCGCCTTTGCGCAGCCATGCCCGCCGCGAGGTGTACGAGGTGCTCAACCAGCTCGCGCAATCGCTGCAACGCATGGGCAAGGAGCCTGCTCATGCCAAGGCCTGGGCCCCAGACCTGGAAGCCATGCTGGTCCATAGCCACCGGCTCATCACCCATCTGGCGGCCATCAAGGGCTTGTTGACCGTGCGGCATCAAGAGCTGATCACGATGCGTGCCGAGCCCGCACTGCGCCAGACGGAGGACCGCATCAAGGCAAGCCTCAGAGGACAAACACCAGCGCCCGATGCCCCTCGCACCGACACTAGGGTAGAGCCCCGTGACCTGCCGCCAGACGAAGAGCTGGCACCCATCACGGCCGGACGCGTAGTCCTGACAGACTGGTTGCTGCTGCGCCTGGCGCAGACGGACCAAGAGGCCCGGCAGGTGAGCCTGGCCTCCCGGAGGCTGCGCAGGCGCAGGCCCTAGCCTCCCGTCTTACCAACTGATCGACTTCACGATCCCCGTACCTACGACATCGATAGCCGTGGTGTGCGCAGCATCACCGGTACTACCCTTCGGTGTTGTGGCAAGCAAGGCAGCCATGTCTACCACCAGACTCTTGCGGTTGCCACCATCCAGCAAATAGCCATAGACCTTGTCGTTGGTCAGATTTTTGATGACGGCTACAGCATGCGGGTCTTTGGCGTGGCTATAGCCATTCAACCCAGCAACATAGCGCCAATCACTGAGCCCAGCCCATGCACCACCAGCAGGCACGCTGGCAGGGTCCTGAATAAGGCCCACCGCAATATCGGTCGAGTACCCCGCCATGAACAAGGCCAAATGAGTATCTCCATCCACGGCAGAGCCACTGATAACTGGCTCATAACTGCCCAAAGACAGCGCCACCGTGCCACCTTTCGCGGGCTTGAAAGTCGAAGGACCGCCGGCCACATCGGTTTTCACTACCGAAGCGAGGTTAATCAGACCGATCTGCGAGCTGTCCTCATTGGTAATAAGACCGACGTGGTAACCCGTGTCCACCGAGCCCGCATCAGGATCACCGATAAGAGGGAACGCAGCTTGATAATCGGTACCGGTCAGGAAATACGACTTGCCTGCCGCCAGATCCGCCAATTGCACACCGGGGAAGTAGTTCGGCGCGAACAGGTAGCCATAAGCCACATCGCCGCCCATGTTCTCCGCGACATCGGCCTTCGACTCGAAAGCGAACATTCTCTTGGTATCTGTGGTCAATGCTTTGGCCGCACGGTCAAAGAAGAGGTAGCCGTCGACGGTCGAAAGCCACACGCCGTCACGCGCGGTATCGGGAATGGCGCCAGAGATGTAAGCACTGCCGCCAGAGAAGCTGAATGCCCCGTTCGTCAGCGCCAAGTCTGTCTCGAACTCGACCACCCCTGTGTCTGCGTTAACCAGTGCGATGTGCTTACTGTTGTACGAGAAAACCAACAATTGAGGATGATCAGCGCCCAGCAGAGGTACCACACCACCAATCTCATTGCCGCCAAAGTTGGTTACCAGCGTATCGAACTTCTTCACCGTAGGCGACGCCGCTGTTGGGTCAGTCACATCAATGGCGACCACACCTTGGGAGCGTGCCGCAATAAAAACCCACTGCTTGCCGCCAAAGGCCAACGAAGAAATAGCGCCCGAGCTGCTGGCCGCCAAGCCCGTGGACTTCGGCGTACTTGGGGCGGCCACAACAGACGAGCGCAGCGAGCTGACGGTCGCCGACAACTCGCCACCTGTGATGCCCGCATCCACTACCTGCTTGCCCGACGAGGCATACGTCGATACACAGGCCAGGAAATCGGAGGTGCCCGCAGTCGAGGACAGGCTAGCATCGCCCAGCGTCACGGCCGTGCCATTCACTTTGCCATCAAAGACCCCGTCGGAGAAGTCCAGCGCCAAGGCCGCCTGCAAGGCGCCACGCGCACTCGGCGACAGAGACTTGCCGCAGGTCTCGAACGACCCCAGGATCAACCCGATGAGATAAGCCTGTGTTCCGATGCTGGCCTTGTCGAACGCCGGCTTTGTTGTCGCCACTGCTACGGTTAGACCATAGGCCGAACGCACCAGAGCCTCTGCAGAGGCCAGAGCGTCAGCCAAAGTCTTTCCTGACTTGGCCAAGGCTACAGTCCGAGCGACCAGCAAGTCGGACAGCGGCGTGAGGGCCACACCTGAAACAGCACCCGTGCCCACGCCCGTGATGATGGCCCGCAAGGGTGACCCCATTGCAATGCTCGCACCGTCGAACTCGCTGGCATACGTCCCCCCCGACGCTACCAGTAAAACACGGCCATCGGTGGGAATGGCCGACAGGAGCAATGAGAAACCGCCGCCGCTATCTGTCGTCACACTGCCCAGCGCATCGCCATGCGACCCATCGGCCGCCAACGCATAGGCTGTCACGGTCGCGCCGTTAACGGCCCCCGCGATCACCGTACCCGAAACTGACGTGCCCCCCGATGGAGCAGCCCCCGTGCTGGATGGCGTAGCAGAGGTATCGCCTCCTCCATCGCCGCCACAGGCGGCCAACGCAAGTGCCACGCATATGGATGTGATGACTGCCCTCGATGAAATGAATGATGTAAGCCTGACCATGGTAGATCTCCAGGGATGTTGATGATTCCGGACGAGCGTTACCCGCAAGGCTTGATCTATTTTTCTAGTTCTTCCTCCCTTCCGAATAACGAGCTGGACTCTAGACCGCCATCAGTCGCCCATCCATCCTACGAACGTGGGAGTCTTTTTGGATTACAAAGCCAATATTGAGATGTCTTCCTTGGCGAAATCGACTATTCGCGCCTTAAATTCCGGAGTCATTTCTCAGCTTTTAGGAAGACCCATGGCCTACGCCTCAAACCGCAATATGGATACTGCGCTCACCACCCGCCAGGGCGTGTGCAACCTGTGCGAGGCCATCTGCGGCCTGAGCTTCCAGGTCCAGGGCAACCGCGTCATCTCGATCAAGGGCGATGAGGCCGACCCGCTCTCGCGCGGCCACATCTGCCCCAAGGCTGTGGCCCTGAAAGACCTGCACGAAGACCCCGACCGCCTGCGTCAGCCCGTCAAACGCATCGTGGACAACGGCCAGACCCGCTGGCAGACCATCACCTGGGACGAGGCCTTCGACCTGGTCGTGGAAGGCCTGGCGCGTGTGCGCGAACAGCACGGCTCCAGCTCGGTGGCGGTCTACCAGGGCAACCCCACGGTGCACAACTGGGGCAACGTCACACATGGCCCCTTGTTCTTCGGCCAGCTCAAAACCCGCAGCCGCTTTTCGGCCACCTCGGTGGACCAGCTGCCGCACCACCTGGCCTCCTACTGGCTCTATGGCCACCAGATGGCCATTCCCATCCCCGACATCGACCACACCCGCTTCATGCTCATCCTGGGCGGCAATCCGCTGGCATCCAATGGCAGCCTGATGACCGTGCCCGATGTGCGCCACCGCTTCAAGGCCCTGCGCGAACGTGGTGGCAGGCTGGTGGTGATCGACCCGCGCCGCACCGAGACTGCCGCCATCGCCGATGAGCACCACTTCATCGACCCCGGCACCGATGCCGCCTGGCTGCTGTCGGTCATCCATACGCTGTTCGATGAAGAGCTGGTGCACCCCAAGCACCTGGAGCCCTTGCTGGACAACATCCGCGCCGTGCGCGATGCCGTGGCTCCTTTCAGGCCTGAGACCATGGCGGCGCACACCGGCATCGATGCGGCCACCACACGCCGGCTCACCCGCGAGTTGGCCCAGGCCGATGGCGCCGTGGTCTATGGCCGCATGGGTTTGTCGACACAGGCTCACGGCGTGGTCTGCCAATGGGTCATCCAGGTCATCAACCTGCTCACCGGCAATGTGGACCGCGAAGGCGGCGCGCTGCTGACCAGCCCGGCCATCAACCTCATCCAGAACAAGATGATGAGCCCCGGCCACTTCGATGCCTGGCGCAGCCGTGTGCGGGGTGCACCCGAGTTCGGCGGCGAGCTGCCCGTCTCGGTGATGGCCGAAGAGATGCTCACGCCCGGCAAGGGCCAGTTGCGCGCGCTGGTCACGTCCTGCGGCAACCCCGTGCTGTCCACGCCCAATGGCCGCCAGCTCGACGAGGCCTTGCGCGGCCTGGACTTCATGGTCTCCATCGACTTCTACCTCAACGAGACCACGCGCCATGCCCATGTGATCCTGCCGCCCACCTGCAGCATCGAGCACGACCAGTACGACCTCATCTTCCTGCACCTGGCCGTGCGCAACGTGGCCCGCTACAGCCAGGCCGTGGTCGAACCTTCACCCGGCGCGATGCACGACTGGCAGATCTTCAGCGAGCTGGCCAAGCGCTATGCCCGGCGCGTGTGGGCCCTGGAGCGCGGCAACACGCGCCAGCGCCTGCAAGGCCTGCTCACGCGCAGCCTCATGAGCCGCGTGCCACCCAGGCGCGTGCTGGCCTTCGGCCTCAAGCGTGCCGGCCGCGGCCTGAGTCTGAAGGCCCTGCTGGCCCACCCGCATGGCATCGACCTGGGCCCGCTGCAACCGACCCTGGTCGAAGGCCTGCAAAAGCGCGGGCGCCGCATCGACCTGCTGCCCTTGGGCATCCGCCAGGAGCTGCCCAACCTGATGCAGGTCTTCCCCGCCGAGACAGCGCCACAGTCTGCCAGCACGCCGCCCACGCTCAAGCTCATCGGCCGGCGCGATGTGCGCAGCAACAACTCCTGGATGCACAACAGCGCCCGGCTGGTGTCAGGCAAGCCGCGCTGCACCTTGTGGATCCACCCCAGCGATGCCGCCGCGCGCCAGCTGCAAGACGGCCAGACCGTGATGGTGGCCTCGCGCGTGGGCCAGGTGCGCGTGCCGGTGCACGTCACCGAAGACATCCGCCCCGGCGTCGTCAGCCTGCCCCATGGCTGGGGACATGACCGGGCCGGCACCGACATCAAGGTTGCGCAGGCCCATGCCGGCGCCAGCATCAATGACCTGACCGATGACCGCCTGACCGAGCGCATCAGCGCCAACGCGGCTTTCAGCGCGGTGCCGGTGTGGGTCGAAGCGGCCTGATCCATGATGAGCCAAGCCAGCGCAGAGATCGCCGCCACGGCGGCCCGCATCATCGTTGAAGAGGGCCTGGAATACGGGCCCGCCAAACGCCGTGCCGCCAAGCAGCTGGGCCTGACCGGCCGAGGCGACTTGCCCGATAACGACGAGGTGGAAGAGGCGGTCTTCGAGTACCTCGCCGTGTTCTGCGCCGACACCCAGCCCGCCGAGCTGCGCGCCCTGCGCGAGCTAGCCGCCACCTGGATGGCGCGCCTGGCCGAGTTCCGCCCCCACCTCACCGGCGCCGTCTGGCGCGGCACGGCCACCCGCCTCAACGACATCCACCTCCAGCTCTACTGCGACGACAGCAAATCCGCCGAGATCGGCCTGCTCAACCAGGGCCTGGACTACGATGTGGGCAGCGTGCCCGGCCCGCGCGGTGACAGCGTGGACCGCCTGAGCCTGACCATCCCCTGCCGTGCCCTCAACGAGCCCATCGGCCTGCACCTGACCATCCTCGATGCCGACGACCTGCGCGGCGCCCTCAAGCCCGACGCACGCGGCCGCACCGACCGGGGCGATCTGGCTTCACTCCACAAGCTCCTGGCGACCGATGCCAGCGCCTGACCAGCCTCACACCATGCCCTTGTCATCTACTGACTCTTCCCCCACATCACAGCCCGCTCGTCTGTATGCCCAGATGCAAAGCGGCCAAGCTACGCGCCGCGCCCTGCTGGTGCTCGCCGGCCTGGCTGCAGCAGCCGGGGGCGCCTTCGTGGCGCTCAAGCGCGCACCTTCCGGCACCACCCCAAAAACCGGCGACACAGCCCAAGCGCCTGTCAGCGTCACCAGCGCGGCCGAACAAGCCGCCAGCGCCCCCTTCATCACCGGTGACCAGCTCGCGCCCGCCTTCTGGCAACAGCAGTTCGACACCCCCAAGGGCAGCACGGCGCTGAGCCTGTCCATCGCCCAGGGCCACCCGGTTTTGCTCAATTTCTGGGCGACCTGGTGCCCGCCTTGCGTCAAGGAAATGCCCGAGCTGGACCGTTTCCACCGCGAATTCGGCCCCAAGGGCTGGAGGGTCATTGGCCTGGCCATCGACGGGCCGACCCCCGTGAAAGAATTTTTGGTCAAAGTCGCGGTAGGATTCGACATCGGGCTGGCCGGCTTCGGCGGTACCGAACTGGCCCAGGCCCTGGGCAACGAGTCGGGCGGGCTGCCTTTCTCGGTCATGATCGACGCCAAGGGCCGCGTGCTGCACCGCAAAATGGGCGCCACGCATTTCGATGAGCTGGCCACCTGGGCCCGCCAACTGGGCACCCCCTGAATGAGTCAAGCCAAATCGGACACTTCAAGAAGAATGGTCGGAATTTCGCTCATTTGCGTCTAAAATCCGCCTACTTTCATTTTCTTGGCCCAGCTTACCGGTGCCGCAGAGGTGTTCAACACCACCGCGCACAAGCAGTCAAGCCAGAGACACATGCAGATTCTTGTCCTCCACGGCCCCAATCTGAACCTGCTCGGCACACGCGAGCCCCAGGTCTATGGCGCCACCACGCTGGAGCAGATCAACACCGGCCTGACCGCACTGGCCGCCCAACGCGGCGCCAGCCTGTCGGCCTTCCAGAGCAACCATGAAGGCGCGCTGATCGATCGCGTGCATGCTGCCCGCACCGACGGCACATCCTTCATCCTCATCAACCCGGGGGCCTTCACGCACACCAGCGTCGCCCTGCGCGATGCACTGGCGGGCGTGGCCCTGCCCTTCATCGAAGTGCATCTGTCCAACGTCCATCGGCGCGAGCCCTTCCGGCACCACTCCTATTTCTCCGATCTGGCCGAAGGCGTGATCGTGGGGCTGGGCGCGTCGGGCTACCGCCTGGCCTTGGAAGCCGCCCTCGAAAAGCTGGGCGCCACCCCACGCGGCTGAACCGGCCACCACCCCGGCCGGCATCAGCCTCACATCCATTATTGAGCGTCACCCGCTCTCACCGCATTCCTGGAGAACCCAAAATGGACCTGCGCAAACTCAAGACCCTGATCGACCTCGTGTCCGAGTCCAACGTGTCTGAACTCGAAATCACCGAAGCCGATGGCAAGGTCCGCATCGTCAAGGCCGGCGCCACACCCATGGTCATGGCCGCCCCCATGGTTCAACAGGCCGCACCGATGATGGCCGCCCCCGTGGCCGCCGCCGCACCTGCTGCCGAGGCCGCTGCCCCAGTCGAAGAAACGGGCCATGTGGTCAAGTCGCCCATGGTGGGCACCTTCTACCGTTCATCCAGCCCCGGCGCCAAGCCCTTTGCCGAAGTGGGCGATGCGGTCAAGGCCGGCCAGGCCGTGTGCATCATCGAAGCCATGAAGATCATGAACGAGATCGAGGCCGACAAGGACGGCGTGATCTCCAAGATCCTGGTCGACAACGGCCAGCCAGTTGAATACGGTCAGCCCCTGTTCATCATCGAATAAGGGGGCTTCATGTTCAAGAAGATCCTGATCGCGAATCGCGGGGAAATTGCCCTGCGTATTCAACGAGCCTGTCGCGAGATGGGCATCCAGTCTGTGGTGGTCTACTCCGAGGCCGACCGCGACGCCAAGTACGTCAAGCTCGCCGACGAGGCCGTGTGCATCGGGCCGGCCCCCTCGGCACAAAGCTACCTGCACATGCCGGCCATCATCTCGGCCGCCGAAGTGACCGATGCCGAGGCCATCCACCCCGGCTATGGCTTCCTCTCCGAGAACGCCGACTTCGCCGAGCGCGTCGAGCAATCGGGCTTCACCTTCATCGGCCCGGCGCCCGAGTCCATCCGCATCATGGGCGACAAGGTCTCGGCCAAGCAGGCCATGATCAAGTCCGGCGTGCCTTGCGTGCCCGGCTCCGAAGGCGCCCTGCCTGATGACCCCAAGGAGATCATCAAGATCGCCCGCACCGTGGGTTACCCGGTCATCATCAAGGCCGCCGGTGGCGGTGGTGGACGCGGCATGCGCGTGGTCCATACCGAAGCTGCGCTGATCCACGCCGTGCAGACCACCAAGGCCGAGGCCGGTGCTGCGTTTGGCAATCCCGAGGTCTATATGGAGAAGTTCCTCCAGCATCCTCGGCACGTCGAGATCCAGATCCTGGCCGACCAGCACAAGAACGCCGTCTGGCTGGGCGAGCGCGACTGCTCCATGCAGCGCCGCCATCAGAAGATCATCGAAGAAGCGCCGGCCCCCGGCATCAACCGCCGTCTCATCGAGAAGGTCGGCGAGCGTTGCGCGGCCGCCTGCAAGAAGATCGGCTACCGTGGCGCGGGCACCTTCGAGTTCCTGTATGAGAACGACGAGTTCTACTTCATCGAGATGAACACCCGCGTGCAGGTGGAGCACCCCGTGACCGAGATGACCAGCGGCATCGACATCGTGCAGATGCAGATCCGCGTGGCCTTTGGTGAGAAGCTGCCCTTCACGCAGCGCCAGATCGAGTTGCGCGGCCATGCCATCGAGTGCCGCATCAACGCGGAGGACCCGGTGAAGTTCATTCCTTCGCCTGGCCGCATCACGACCTGGCACCCGCCCGGCGGCCCCGGTGTACGCGTCGATTCGCACGCCTATGCCAACTACTTCGTGCCCCCCAACTACGACTCCATGATCGGCAAGATCATTGTGCACGGCGACACACGTGAGCAGGCCCTGGCCCGCATGCGCACGGCCTTGTCGGAGACCGTGGTCGAAGGCATCCAGACCAACATCCCCCTGCACCGGGAGCTGATGGTGGACGCCAAGTTCGTGGAAGGCGGCACCGACATCCACTACCTCGAGAACTGGATGGCCGCTCGCAAGCGCTGATCACCATGGCTTTGTTTGAACTTACCCTGCTGGCCAAGGAGGCCGAAGTCGAGACCTTGAGCGATGCGCTGATGGAGATCGAAGCCTTGTCCGTATCGGTGGAAGACTTTGATGCCGACACCGAGCACGAAGAAGCCTTGTGGGGCGAGCCCGGCATGCCGGTGCCCCGCGAGGCCTGGCAGCGCTCGACCATCAAGAGCCTGTTCCCCAGCGAAGCAGAAGCGCTCGAAGCCGCCACGCTGATCCTGGCGCAGGACTGGGCTGCTGACATCCATGTACAGGGTATCCAGCCGGTGGACGAGCAGGACTGGGTGCGCCTGACTCAGTCGCAGTTCCAGCCCGTGCCCATCACCGAGCGCTTCTACATCGTGCCCACATGGCATGAGGTGCCCCCGCAAGCCAAGACCGTGATGCGGCTGGACCCGGGTCTGGCCTTCGGCACGGGCACGCACCCGACCACGCGCATGTGCCTGAAGTGGATCGCTCAGAACGCGTCTGCCTACCGGGGACAGCGCGTGCTGGACTATGGCTGCGGCTCTGGCATCCTGGCCATCGGTGCGGCGCTGCATGGCTCGGGCGTGGTGGATGCGGTCGACATCGACCCAGCCGCCGTGGACGCCACGAACGCCAATGCCCAGGTCAATCTGGCGCATTTGAAGAACGCCGAAGGCAAGACACCGATCAACGCCGGCCTGCCCGATCTGGTCGGTGAAGCGGCCCAGACCTACCCCGTGGTGCTGGCCAACATCCTGGCCACGCCACTGAAGATGCTGTCGCCACTGCTGGCCGCTCATGTGGCCCCGGGCGGCTATCTGGTGCTGGCCGGCATCCTGGCGCGCCAGGAGCAGGAACTGAAGGACGCCTACGCCGAAGTCGGCTTGCAGTTGCAGGTCGCCAACGAAGAAGAGGGCTGGATTCTGATGACCGCCCAAAAAACGGCGTGAACGCCTGCAATTCAATGGCATAAATAGGGCCCTATGAGCCTGGCCACCCGTTGCACCCACTGCGGCACGATCTTCAAGGTCGTCCAAGACCAATTGAAGGTCTCGGAAGGCTGGGTGCGTTGTGGCCGCTGCAACGAGGTCTTCAACGCCCTGCCCTCCTTGTTCGACCTCGAAAAGGAGCCGCCTCCGCCCCGGCAGGTGCCGGCTAAACAGCAGCAAGCCATCGCTGAAGAGCCCATTGATGAGCCCGTTCATGCTGGGGCCACGCAAACGGCCGCCGCCCCGTCAGACGAGCTTTCTGCGACAGACGCCCTGCGCTCGCACGGCCTGCTCTCCGAGGAAGAACTGAATCTGGGCATCGAGTCCCAGCCGCCTGGTGGATGGGCGCGTACCCAGCCGGCCACCTTCGCCAGCTCGACCTTGCCGGAACCGGAGCCCGAGCCACCGGCGCCGCAGCCACAGCCGCCTCGCCGCCCCCAGGTCGAAGAAGACCTCGCGATGGAGCCGCCTGCCATCGAAGGCACCACCGATTTCGAGCTCGACACCGCCATCGCGGTGGACGACAACACGCCGCTGGAGATGGTGCTGGCCGCCACCTCGCGTGGGCGCGTGCCGCCGCCGGCCCCCGCGCCCGAACCTGCGCCCATCGCGGTGACGCAGCCCTTCGTGCCGCAACCCGCAGCGCACGAAGAAGCACAACCCTGGCTGGATGAACCGCCCGAGGACGTGCCCAGCACCGATGAGGCCGATGCGCTGGACTCGCGCTACCTGATGCCCTCGGAGCGCGAGCGCCACGCGCCGCACCGCCGCCAGTCCGGCCCCGAGTTCGCCGACGCCCAGTTCCCCAGCGACGCCATGATCGACGCCGAGGAAGACTGGGCCTCCGACTTCGGCCCTTCGGCGTTCGAGCACGAGACACGCTCTTCTATACCCAGCCCTGCGCCTTTGCCCAAGACGGCGCCGCCGGTGTCCACCGCCGCCCTGCGCACACCGGCCGGTGCACCGGTCAAGCCACTGGCCTCGCCCGCGAACCTGCCAGCCAACGCGCCAGCCGGCGCCCCCGCCAACGAGTCGCCCGACGACCAGCCCACCCTGCCCTCGCGCTTCGCCGACGACATCGAATCCGACGATGCGGCCCTGCCGCCGCCCAGCAAGCGCCCAGGCAAGTCGGGCACACGCGGCCGCGCGCCTGCCGACCAGACGCCCGAGTTCCTCAAGCGCGCCCAGCGCGAAGCCTTCTGGCGTCATCCAGCCATGCGCGCTGTGCTCTCGGTGTGCGCGCTGGGCCTGCTGCTCACGCTCGGCCTGCAGCTGATGCACCAGTTCCGCGATCTGATCGCTGCCTATCATCCCGCCAGCCGTCCGTTGCTGGCCCAGTGGTGCGGTGCCGTGGGCTGCAAGCTCTCGCCACCGCTGCGCCTGGAGTCTTTGCAGGTCGACAATCTTGAACTCGTGCGCACCAGCTCCGAGGGCCCCGACAGCTACCGCCTGACCGTGGTCGTGCGCAACCAGGCCACGATCGATTTGGCCTGGCCCGATGTGGACCTGACCTTGACCGATGAAAGCGGCGCCGTGATCGCCCGCCGCGTGTTCTCGCCCAAGGACGCGCAGTGGCTGGATACGGCCGACCCCAAGGCCGACACCAAAGCGGATGCGGCCCATGCGGCCAGCCCCGCCGCCAGCGTCCCCACGGCGGCACCCAGCCAGCGCAGCACCACGCTGCAATGGCGCATCAAGGCCAGCGATATCCGGCCAGCCGGCTACACGGCCGAGCTGTTCTACCCCTGACACCCCTTTGCAGCCCCTTTTGCATTCACCGAGGCACACCATGTCTGTCCTGATCTGCGGCTCCCTGGCCTTCGACACCATCACCAACTTCCATGGCCGTTTCGCGCAGCAGATCCTGCCCGAGCAGGTGCACATCCTCAACGTGAGCTTCCTGGTGCCCACGCTGCGCAAGGAGTTCGGTGGCTGCGCCGGCAACATCGCCTACAGCCTCAAGCAACTGGGCGGCGAGCCCCTGATCATGGCCACGCTGGGCAAGGATGGCACGCTCTACCGCAACCACCTGGAGCAGATGGGGGTGAGCCTCAAACATGTGCGCACGCTGGAAGACGACTACACCGCCCAGGCCATCATCATCACCGACGAGGCCAACAACCAGATCACCGCCTTCCACCCCGGCGCCATGGGCCAGGCCCACATCCAGCGCATCGAAGCGGATCCGGCCATCAAGCTGGCCATCGTCGCACCCGATGGCCGAGACGCCATGATCCAGCACGCCGAGCAGCTCAAGGCGGCCAACATCCCCTTCATCTTCGATCCGGGCCAGGGCCTGCCCATGTTCGATGGCGAGGACCTCAAGCGCTTCGTCTCGCAAGCCACCTGGGTCGCCGTCAACGACTACGAAGGCAAGATGCTGGCCGAGCGCACCGGCAGCAGCCTGGCCGAGCTGTCCAAATCCCACCTCAAGGGCCTGATCGAGACCCTGGGTGCCGAGGGCTGCAACGTCTATGTTCAAGGCGAGAAGACCCATGTGCCGGGCGTGAAGGCCTCTGCCATCGTGGACCCGACCGGTTGCGGCGACGCCTTCCGCGGCGGTCTGCTCTACGGCTTGGTCAATGACTGGGACCTGGTCAAGTCGGTGACCCTGGCCAACCGCATCGGCGCCATCAAGATCGCCGCAGCCGGCCCGCAGAACTACACGCTGGACCGCGCCGCACTGGGCGTGTGAGCCGCGTTCGCGGCGGAGTCTTCCTCTTGTCATTCACATTGTCTGCACGCGCCTTGCTTGTCGCGAGCTGTGCGCTTGGCGCATCCTTTTTGCCGCTCCAGGCTCATGCAGGCTGGCTCGACAAATTCTCACCCCCCAGTGCCGCCAGCAACAGGAATGGCCTCACCCTGGCCACCTGGAACATGGACTGGCTGATGACGCCACGTGCGCACGACGAGTTGGCCTCACGCTGCGTGGCCCGACAGCCCGCCAGCCATCAGCGCGACTTGCCCTGCACGCCGGGTCGCACACCTCCGCCCACCCGCACCACCGCTGACTTTGAGGCGCTGGCGCGCGTCGCCATGCAACTGCACGATGAGCAACATGCTGATGTGGTCGCGCTGCAGGAAGTCGATGGCCCCGAAGCCGCCAGGCAGGTCTTCACCAAAGGCTGGCAGTTGGACTGCTTCTTGCACCGGGCGCATCCACAGAAGGTGGGTTTTGCCATCCGCGATGGCCTGCCTTACCGCTGCAATGGTGACCTGAGTGCGCTGGATGTCGATGGCCACACGCGTGCTGGCGCGGACATCACGCTCTACCCGGGCACGGCAAGCGAAGTGCGCCTGCTGGCCGTGCATTTGAAGAGCGGCTGCTTTGACGGCCGCATGGACCGCCACTTCTCGTCTTGCGAACGCCTGCAGCAGCAGGCCCCGGTGGTCGAAGCCTGGATCGACCAGCGCGTGCGCGAAGGCAAGCCCTTTGCCGTACTGGGCGACTTCAACCGACACCTCCACAAGGACGCCCGTTACCCCGCGGGCCCCGACGAATCTGCCCCCGTCAACCTCGTGCAGGCCTGGAACGACAACGACCCGCCCGGCGCCATGCTGCTGCGCGCCACCGAGGGCCAGGCCTACGTGCCTTGTGATGCCGACGACCACCACAAGGCCTATATCGACGACATCCTCATCGACCAGCGGCTGGCAGGCACGAACAGAAACAGGCGCTTTACGCGCCTGTCCTTCGACCCTCGTGACCAGGGCCGGACGCTGTCCGACCACTGCCCCGTGGTGTGGGGCCTGAGCCCCTGATCAGCTCAAAACCGTATCAAGCCTTGCCTTGCGTGGCCACGGCCGCCGCGGCCTTGGCAGCGGCTTCGGCATCGCCCAGGTAGTAGTGCTTGATGGGCTTGAGATCGGCATCCAGCTCATACACCAGAGGGATGCCGTTGGGGATGTTCAGGCCCACGATGTCGGCGTCGCCAATGTTGTCCAGGTACTTGACCAGGGCGCGGATCGAGTTGCCGTGGGCCGCGATCACCACGCGCTTGCCCGACTTGATGGCGGGCGCGATCTCTTCGTTCCAGTAGGGCAGCACGCGGGCCACGGTGTCCTTGAGGCACTCGGTCAGCGGGATCTGGTCCGCGGGCAGGCCGGCGTAACGCAGGTCCTGGCGTTGGCCCATCGGGTCGTTGGGGGCCAGCGCGGGCGGTGGCGTGTCATAGCTGCGGCGCCACACCAGCACCTGCTCATCACCATGCTTCTGGGCGGTCTCGGCCTTGTTCAGGCCTTGCAGGCCGCCGTAGTGGCGTTCATTGAGGCGCCAGCTCTTGACCACGGGCAACCAGATGCGATCCATCTCGTCCAGGCAATAGTTCAGCGTGTGGATGGCACGCTTGAGCACCGAGGTGTAGGCGATGTCGAACTCATAGCCTTCGGCCTTGAGCAACTGGCCGGCCGACATGGCCTGCGACACGCCGGTGGGTGTCAGGTCAACGTCGACCCAGCCAGTGAAGCGGTTTTCCAGGTTCCAGGTCGATTCGCCATGGCGAATCAGCACGAGCTTGTACATGAGGTCGATCCCAATCCGGTGAGAAAAATGGCGCCGGCGGGCAGCATCCTGCGCCGGCTGAACCTGCGATTTTATAATCCCCGGTCGCCCAGCCTCCAACAGGAGGCCGCCCCCGGTTCATGGGCCCCGTGGTCCGTATTGGCCATCCGAGCGCTATTTCGCACACAAAGAGAGTTTTCCGCATGACTTCCTCGAGCTACTTCGCCGACAACTGGTACTGGATGGTGGCCGCCGGTGCGTCCGGTGCCCTGCTGCTGTGGCAGCAACTCAAGGAAGGCGGCGCCTCGGGCGGCCTGAGCCCGGCCCTGGCCGTGCAGCTCATCAACAAGGAAAGGGCCCAGGTGATTGACGTGTGCACGCCGGCCGAGTTCGCCGCCGCCCACGTGGCCGGCGCCAAGAACGTCCCGCTCGACGAGATCGCTGCCGGCAAAGGTCTGCCCAGCAACAAGAAGCTGCCCCTGGTGGTGGTCTGCGCGGCAGGCACACGCTCGGCCAAGGCCGTGGCCCAGCTCAAGGCCATGGGCTATGAAAACGCGCAGTCCCTGGCCGGCGGGCTCAAGGCCTGGCGCGAGGCCAATCTGCCTATCGACAAGGGATGACAAGAGTCGACAAGGGCTCTAGGCAGCTTGCGGCGTGACAAATCGCCGCTAGACCCCATGAATTGGACGGGCATGACAAAGGCGTGAAAATAGCGCCGTGTTCGTTCATACCCCCAGCCGTTTCCCGCTGTTTGTCACCATGCCCGCCGTCAAGATGTACACCACCCAGGTCTGCCCATATTGCCTGCGGGCCAAGGCCCTGCTCAAGCAGCGTGGGGTCAACGACATAGAAGAGATCCGCATCGACCTGGACCCGACTCAGCGGGCCGAGATGATGGCCGTGACGGGCCGGCGCACCGTGCCGCAGATTTTCATTGGCGACACGCATGTGGGCGGCTGTGACGAGCTGATGGACCTGGACCGCAGCGGCGGGCTGATGCCCCTGCTGAACGCGGGCTGAAGCCCCCTCCCCCCAAGTGCCCGTCAGGCACTCTTCATTAAGATGCTCCCAGACCATTTGTCGTCCGGACATTGCCATTGGGGGAATCCATGTCCTACATGCTGTTGATCATCGAGCCCATCGGCCAGCGCGAGGCGCGCACCGAGGCTCAGGGCCGTGAGGCCTATGCCGCCATGCGCCAGTTTGCCGATGAGCTGGGCTCGCAGGGCCTGCTCGTGTCGGCCGAATCGCTGGCTTCGCAGGACCAGGGGTCGCGCGTGGCGGTGCGCGGTGGGCGGGCCCAGGTGGTCGATGGCCCCTTTGCTGAAGCCAAGGAAATGATCGGCGGCTTCTTTCTGCTGAACTGCCAGACACGGGCGCAAGCACTGTCCATTGCCGAGCGCTGCCCGGCTGCACAGTGGGCCACCGTGGAAGTGCGGCCATTGGCGCCTTGCTACGAGGGTGCCAAGGCCGCCTGAGGCCAGCATCACTTTTTTGCGCGCGGTTGTCGAAATCGCAGCGGCTCCTTCGTCGTGAGATTGAAGCCACCAACAAGGAGTCTCACACCATGCGATTCATGATCATCGTCAAGGCGTCCGCGCAGTCCGAAGCAGGTGCCATGCCATCGGACGCGATGCTGACCACCATGGCCGACTACCACCAGCAACTGGCCCAGGCCGGCGTGCTGCTGGACGCCTCGGGCCTGCAACCCACATCCAAGGGCTGGCGCATCCGCTACGAAGGCGGGCAGCGCCAGGTCATCGACGGCCCCTTCGCCGAGGCCAAGGAACTGATCGCCGGCTACACCCTCATCCAGGTCCGCTCGCGTGAAGAAGCCCTGGAATGGACGCGGCGCTTTCCCTGCCCGCATGACGACGTCCCCAGCTGCGAGATTGAAGTGCGCCAACTGTTCGAGCTGGAAGACTTCGAGCCCACCGAAGCCATCGCGCGTTTCCGTGACATGAGCGTCGGCAAGGTTTGAAAACAACACAACCAGGAGAACCTCCATGCTCAAGACCATCGCCCTGCTGGCCGCCATCGCCTTGCTCGGCCTGCTGGCCTTTGCCGCCAGCCGCCCCGATGTGTTTCACGTCCAGCGCAGCATCCGCATCCATGCCGGCACCGACAAGATCCAGCCGCTGATCCAGAACCTGCACCGCTTCAACACCTGGAACCCCTTCAACAAGAAGGACCCGAACCTGGAAGGCCACTACCAGGGCCCGGACAGCGGCCCCGGTGCCAGCTTCAGCTTCAAGGGCAACAAGGACGTGGGCAGCGGCAGCCTCACCGTCACGCAGGTGGCGCCTGATCGCGTCGGCATGAGGCTGGACATGCTCGCCCCGTTCGAAGCGCACAATGAAGTCGAGTTCGTTCTGCGCCCGGATGGCGACAGCACCGAGGTGAGCTGGGCCATGCAATGCCCCAGCCCCTTCATCGCCAAGCTCATGGGCCTGTTCTTCGACATGGACAAGATGATCGGGCAGGACTTCGAAAACGGCCTTCAGGGCTTGAAGACCCTGGCCGAGCAGGCCTGAAGAAACTTCGTGACACGCATGCCCCCCACGCCAGACCCGCCTCAGCCAGACCTGCACCGCACCATCGAGGCCGTCTGGCGCATCGAGGCCGCCAAGGTGATCGCCAGCGTGGCCCGCATGGTGCGCGACGTGGGCCTGGCCGAGGACCTGGCCCAGGATGCGCTGGTGGCCGCCATCGAGCACTGGCCGCGCCAGGGCGTGCCCGACAACCCTGGCGCCTGGCTCACGACCACAGCCAAGAACCGGGCGCTGGACCAGTTGCGCCATGCCCGCATGCAGCAAGACAAGCTGGAGCAGCTGGGGTGGGATCTGCAAGCGCAGGAGGCCTTGATCGTGCCGGACTTCGTGGATGCGCTGGACGCCGCCCGGGCCGATGAGATCGGCGACGAACTGCTGAGCCTCATCTTCACGGCCTGCCACCCGGTGCTGTCGCCCGAAGCGCGCGTGGCCTTGACGCTCAAGGTGCTTGGCGGCCTGAGCACCGCCGAAATCGCCCGTGCCTACCTGGTACCCGAGGCGACCATGGCGCAGCGCATCGTGCGGGCCAAGCGCACGTTGAGCGCCGCGCAGGTGCCCTTTGCCGTGCCGCGCGGCGAGGAGCTGAGCGAGCGCCTGGCCGCGGTGCTGAGCGTGATCTACCTGATCTTCAACGAGGGCTACACGGCCTCCAGCGGCGACGACTGGATGCGCCCGGCCCTGTGCGACGAGGCCCTGCGCCTGGGCCGCATGCTGGCCGGGCTGGCGCATGCCGAGCCCGAGGTGCATGGCCTGCTCTCGCTGATGGCCCTGCAGGCCTCGCGTGCCAAGGCCCGTGTGGACGCGCAAGGCCATGCCGTCTTGCTGCCCGATCAGGACCGCCGCCGCTGGGACACGCTGCTGATCAGGCTGGGCCTCAACGCGCTGGAGCGGGCCGAGCAACTGGCACGCGAGCAGCGCCAAGCCTTGGGCAGCTATGCCCTGCAAGCGGCCATTGCGGCCTGCCACGCCCGCGCCCATCAGGCGGCAGACACCGATTGGGTCCGCATCGTGGGTCTGTACGACGCACTCCATCAACTGACGCCGTCTCCGGTGGTGATGCTCAACCGGGCCGTGGCCGTGTCCATGGCCTACGGCGCGCAAGCCGCGCTGCCATTGGTGGAGGAGCTGTCACGCGACCCCGCCATGCAGCGCTACCCCTGGCTGCACAGCGTGCGCGGCGACCTGCTGGACAAGCTGGAGTTGCGTGAACTGGCCTGTCAGGCTTTCGAGCAGGCCTGGGCTTTGAGCAGCAATGCACGCGATCGCGACGTGCTACAGCAGCGCATCCAGCGCCTGCAAAGCAGCTAAGGCGCCGTCTGCCAGACCCACATCCTCGGCATGCGGCACGGCCCATTCCCTGGGGTTGATGCGCACCATCCTGGCTCGCCAATGCAGCAGCACCTGGTGGCCAAAGCTCCTGACCGATGGCACGGCCGTGCCGGCGCCGAGCTCGATCACGACGGGCCGCTCAATCTGCGTCAACCATTGCGACAAGGCCCGGGCCTGCCGCCGTTCACGCGCATCCAGCCAGCCGAAGTCTCCGAACATGAGGATGTTGGGGCGTGCGAGCCCACCGCAACGCGGGCAGCGCGGCAGCGCATTGCGTAGCAGGCATTGATCCTGGTCCACCTCGGGCAAAAAGGCATCGGCTGGCCAGATCTCGCTGGTACAGCTCTCCAGGCATTGCAAATGGTGGATGGAGCCATGGCATTCATGCACCAGATCGGCATCGAAGCCGGCACGCTGGAAATGCCCATCCACATTGCTGGTGAACACGGCGCCACCCTGCAGCATGCGGCCAGCCCAACGTCGCAGGATGTCGAAACCCGCGTGCGGCGCGGTCTGGCGGTAGAGCGCCAGGCGATGGCCATAAAAGCCCCAGGCGCGCTCTGGCCAGTCCATGAAGGACTGTGGACAGGCGATGCGCGTGAACTCGATGCGCTCGCGGCCCAGCGCAGGATAGGCCCGCCAGAAGCCATCGCGACCGCGAAAGTCCGGCAGGCCGGAGTCCACACCCATGCCTGCCCCGGCCGTCACGACCAGGGCATCGGCTTGCGCGATCAGTTCGGCCGCGCGCTGGATGTCTTCTTTGCTGTTCACACTCGGCATTGTCCCCCTTCAGTGAGGGAGTCCGGGCGCAAACCCTGCCCCGGCCTGCCACGGCGGCGTCATCGGCCTGGTTCATAATCGCTGCCAGATCATCTATCTGGCTTGGACTTCTTGCGCCAACCGCAGCGCCCCGGCCTACAACATCATCTGCACCAAGGAAACACCATGTCTGACCAGGCCACCCAACCCTCTTTCTCGATCCAGCGCATCTATTTGAAGGACCTGTCGCTGGAGCTGCCCAACGCCCCCCAGATCCTGCTGGAGCAAGGCAACCCCCAGGTTGATGTGCAGCTGAACCTGCACGCCGAGCCCGTGACCGAGGGCCTGTATGAAGTGGCCGTGACCGCCACCGTGACCGCCAAGCTCAACGACAAGACCCTGTTCCTGGTCGAAGCCAAGCAAGCCGGTCTGTTCGAGATCCGCAACGTGCCGCAAGAGCAGATGCAGCCCATCATCGCCATCGCCTGCCCGCAGATTGTCTACCCCTATCTGCGTGCCACCGTGGCCGACATGCTCAACCGCACAGGCTTCCCGCCCGTGCACCTGACCGAAGTGAACTTCCAGGCCATGTACGAGGCCCAGCTGCAGCAAGCTGCCGCCAACGGCCAGCCTCAAGCCTGAATTGGCCAGCCTCGACCTCACGGCTGGGCTCGCCACGCGCAAGCTCACGGTTCTGGGCGCGGGGGCCTGGGGCACGGCGCTGGCGATCAGCGCGGCACGCCACAACCCACAGGTGATGCTGTGGGCGCGGGACGCCGCGCAGGTCGAAGGCATGCGCTCAAGCCGCTGCAACACCCGCTACCTGCCCGACGCGATGTTTCCTGAGGGCCTGCAACTGAGCCATGACCTCGACGAGGCCGTCGCACACGCCTGCTCGGATGGCGGCCTGATCATCATCGGCACACCGATGGCCGCGCTTGGCGACATGCTGCAAAGCCTGCCCGATGATGCGGCCACCTTGTGGTTGTGCAAGGGCTTTGAGAAAGGCACTGGGCGGCTCGGTCACGAGATCGCGCAGGCCGTGCGCCCGCATGCGCGCAGCGGCGTGCTCTCTGGCCCGAGCTTCGCCAACGAGGTCGCCCTGGGCCAGCCCACGGCCTTGGTGGCCGCCAGCAGCGACGTCACGCTGGCGGAGCAGGCCGTGGCCGTCTTCCACAGCGACAGCCTGCGCGTCTACACCTCCACCGACCCGGTCGGCGTGGAAGTGGGCGGCGCGGTCAAGAACGTGCTGGCGATCGCCACCGGCATCGTCGACGGCATGAACCTGGGGCTCAACGCCCGTGCCGCCCTGATCACGCGTGGCCTGGCCGAGATGACCCGCCTGGGCGTGGCCTTGGGTGCACGGGCCGACACCTTCATGGGCCTCTCAGGCCTGGGCGACCTGGTGCTGACCGCCACGGGCAACCTGTCGCGCAACCGCACAGTGGGGCTGCAGCTGGCCACCGGCAAGAAGCTCGACCAGATCCTGCATGATCTCGGCCACGTGGCCGAAGGCGTCTACAGCGCGGCCACGGTTTGGCAGCGCGCGCAGTCGCTGGGCGTGGCCATGCCCATCACCGAAGCCGTGGTGGCCGTGCTCGATGGCCGCATCACCGCAGCACAAGCCGTGGGCGCGCTGATGCGCCGCGAGGCCCGCGCAGAGGGCTGAGCGCGCTTCACCCGGCACTCACGCCCCGCCTGCGTAGCCGTTCTGGCGCCAGGCCTCGAACACCGCCACGGCCACCGCATTGCTGAGATTGAGGCTGCGCTGGTCCGCGCGCATGGGCAGGCGCACGCGCTGGCTGGTGGGAAAGGTGTCGCGCAAGGCGGGGGCCAGCCCGCGTGTCTCGCAACCGAACACGAACCAGTCACCGGGCTGCCAGCGAACCTCGTTGAAGGGCTGGCTGCCTTTCGTGGTGAAGGCGAACATCCGCGTCATGTCGGGCTGGGTGGCCTCGATGAAGGCAGCCCAGTTCGCATGGCGACGCACCTGGGCGTACTCGTGGTAGTCCAGCCCTGCTCGACGCAACAGCTTATCGTCCATCGAGAAGCCCAGGGGCTCGACCAGGTGCAGCTCGCAGCCGGTGTTGGCCGCCAGGCGTATCACATTGCCGGTGTTGGGCGGAATCTCGGGTTCAACCAGGACGATGCGGAACATGGGGGCGCATTATCCCCCGCCGCTCAACTGCCCGTGGATTGCTTGAAGGCCATCACCGCCTGATTGCGCAAGGTGCGCAGCAGCGAGAGCTCCTTCTCGTTGATCTGCAAGGCATTGGCCTGGCCCTTGTCGGCGTAGATCATGCCCAGCACCATGTCAGGCTGGCCTTTGCGCTTCATGACCAGGGGCAGCAGCAGGAAGGTAGGCGCCTGCACCTGATCGCGAAACCAGGTGGGCAGCCGCCCGACGATGCCCGGCGCCGAGGCGTCGGCAATCAGCATGTCGGCGCCTTTGAGGCACACGACACTGAACAGATCGGGCGTGGTCCCATTGGGAATGACCAGTGGGATCTTGAATGTGGCCTTGAGCGCGTCCGCGCCTTCGCCAATGCCCAGCCGGCCCAGCAACTGGCCCGTCTTGGGATCACGCAGGCAGAAGATGACGCGGCGGCAGTCAAGCGCGCGCAGCATGGTCTCCAGGATCATGCTCAGCACATCGTTGAGGCGGAAGGGCTCCAGCAGCGTGTTGGTGATGTCCTGGATACCGTTGGTGAGCACATTGGCCACGTCCTGCTCGGGCAGGGGCATGCCGGCGCTCAGCGTGCCGTTTTCGGTGGTCAGGCCCAGCTCCTGCGGGCTGGGGCCATCGGTCTGGCCGGCATTGGGCGCGTCCACGTAGTAGTGGTCCAGCAGGCGGTCGGCGGGCGACTGTGCCGGCACCGACATGTTGAGCGCCCGCGTCAGCTCAGTCAGGCGCGTGCGGGCCCGGCTGGCGGCGTCCTGCAAGGCATGAGGCGAGAGCTCCAGGGCCTTGGCATAGTTGTTGGTCAAGGCGGTGAGCTTGTCGCCCAGCTGGCCCGGCTCGGACTTGAGCATGTCGTCGGCAGCGGCATTGGCCAGGCTGGCCAGCCAATAGATCCGCTCGGGGCGCGCCGCCAGCGAGATCCGAGGCGCCGCCGTGCCAGGCGACATCATGCAGGCACGCAAGCCATCGGGCAGGCCCCAGGTCTGCCCCACCTTGTCGGCCAGCTTGTCCAGAGAGACGCCCAGCACCTTCTTGGCCGCGATCACTTCGTCGACGGGCGGCTCGCCGTCCTTGCCCTCGCTCAGCAGCCGGATCTGCTCGGCGTCATCGGGCAGGTAGTAGGACACCAGCAGGCGCCCGAGGTTGCGAAACAGCGCGCCCAGGTAGGCGTCTTCGGCTTCTTTGGAGCTGTTGCTGAGTTCGCTGGCCAGGGTGCCGGCCATCACCGTGCGCAGGAACTCGACCTTGAGCTGCTGGGCATGGGCCTTGTCCTGCATGTGGTCCAGCAGCATCAGCGACAGCGCCATGTTGCGCACGCCGCCCACGCCAATGAGCGCAACGGCCCGCGACACCGTGCTGATCGGGTCCGTGCCAGCGCGGCGGAAATGCGCGGTGTTGACAACGCGCAGCAGTTTCTGGGTCAGCGCGACGTCCTGGAGGATCTCGTCGCACAGGGTCTGCATGCTGTCGTTTTCAGAGTCGGACAGGGCCTGCACGCGCGACACCGAGGCCGACAAGGCCGGGAAATCGCTTTTAAAGCGCATGCGCCGCAGCAAATACTCAAGCGTGAGCTCGGCATCGTTGATGTCGGAACCTGTGGGGGGCGCTGCGTCGGGCATGTACTGATCCTCTGGCCACCATTGGGCACCAAAACCCACACCTTGAAAATGAGATTCGCGTGGTTTTCGGACGTCTAATCAGAATAAATGAGCCGGGCGTGGTGGTAAATGCCTCATCCCCCCCATAGATACCGGACAGATGCCGATCAATCAGGCGGCCGGCTTCAGCGTGCCCCCAGCCACGTTGGCAAGGCCTGTGCGACCTCACGCAGGGGCTGATCCCACTGTCCCCAGGCCTGTTGCCTGAACAGGCGGGCCGACGGGTACCAGGGGCAGTCCTGGCGCCCGACCAGCCAGCGCCAGTCGGGCGCGCGCGACAGCAGGATCCAGCAAGGCTTGCCCAAGGCGCCGGCCAGATGGGCCAGCGAGGTGTCCACCGAGATCACCAGGTCCATCTGATCGAGCAAGGCGGCCGTGCCGTCGAAGCTTTGCAGCAGATCGGGCAGGTGGCTCACATCGGGCCGGCTCTTCAACACGGCCATGTCGGACTCGCGGATGTCTTTTTGCAGGCAGTGGTAATGCACGCCACCCGGCAGGACCGACAGCAGCGTGGCCAGGCGCATGGAGCGGTTGAGGTCGTTGCGGTGCGCCGCATTGCCCGACCAGACCAGACCGATGCGAGGCTGCGTGCGCGGCCCCAGGCGATGGGCCACAGCCTGCACCTGCGCAGCATCGGCCGACAGGTAAGACGCTGGAGCGGGCACGGTGTCCGGTGTCGACTTGAAGGCCAGAGGCAGGCTCATCAGCGGGCACTGCACATCGAATGCAGGCAGGGGCTCGCCCGTCCCCACGATTTGGGCACCACCAGCCAGGCTGGCCATCAGCTTCTTGAGGGGCGGCTGCACTTCCAGGATCACGCGGGCGCCGCGTGCCGCCACCATGGGCACGTAACGACAGAACTGCAGGGTGTCGCCCAGGCCCTGCTCGGCATGCAGCAAGATGGTGCGGCCCTGGATGTCGGTGTCGCCCAGCCACAGCGGCTGCGTGAAGCCACGCGGCTGCGACGAGAAGCCGGGCTTGCGCCATCGCACCTCGAACAGGGGCAGGCCTCGCGCCCAGTCGCCCGCCAGCAGGCTGGACCAACCCAGAGCCCACTGCATGTCGACGTCATCGGGCTGCAAGCTCACGGCAGTGGCAAACGAGGCACTGGCTTCCTTGAGCCGCTCCATGTCCAGCAAGGCATTGCCGCGGTTCATGTGGGCACCAGCCAGCTTGTCGTCCTGCGCCAGCGCGCGATCGGCATACTGCAAGGCTTCTACGTGCCGGTGCATCTGGCGCAAGGCGCCACTGAGGTTGGCCAAGGCAATCGCATGCTCGGGCGCCAACTTCAGAGCCTGTTCATAGCTTGCGATGGCATCGGGCAGGCGACCCAGCTTCTGCAAGGCATTGCCTCGGTTGCACAGTACCTCGGGCTGGTCAGCCTTCAGTGTCAGCGCGCGTTCATACGCGGCCAGCGCCTCCTCGAAACGCAGCTTGCCCAGGCAGGCATCGCCCCGCCCGTTGAAAGCGCCGGGCCGCGTCGCATCCAGCGCGATGGCCTGGTCATAGCTGGCCAGGGCCTCGTCGAAACGGTGCAAAGCCAGCAAGGTGTGCCCCCGGTTGATCAATGCCGAGACATGCTTGGGCTGCAGCGCCAGCGCCTTGTTGTAGCAGGCGAGGGCCTCATCGACCCGGCGACACTGAAGCAAGACGGTGCCACGGTTGACATGGGCCTCCACGTTCTGCGGCTGCATGGCGATCACATTGGCGAAACTGTCTGAGGCCGCTTCCCATTGCCGCAGGGTCTGCTGCGCAACACCTCGCCCGAAATGCGCTTCGACCGAGGGCTCCAAGGTGACCGCCTTGTCGAAATGCACCAGGGCCTTGTCGACTTGCCCCGCCTCCACGCAGGCCAGGCCCAGGTTGGTGTGGGCCATGCCCACGTCGGGGTCGGCTGCAATGGCCTGCTCGAACAGCGCGATGGCGGCCGGCCAGTCGCGCTTTTGCAGGGTTAGCACACCCAGCATGTTCAGGGCGTCGAAGTCCTTCGGGTCCAGTTTCAGCACAGCCCGGAAGCCATCGGTGGCCTGTGCAAGACGGCCCTGCTCGAAGGCGTCGAAGGCCTGGTCCAGCAGGGCATTGATCTTCTCTTGATTCGCGGTATCAGACATGCTTGTTGCGGTTCATGGCATCTTGGCGCTCATCCTAATCGCTGGGCCTTCCGATCAGCCTTGAATCGGCCTGGGAGAAACACTCGCCAACAAAAAAACGGCCCGCACGCCGAGGAGAGCATGCGGGCCGAAGAAAACGAGAATGGCTTGTCTTGCGCTCGAACCTCAGCTGGACGACGCGATGCGGCGGCCCGAACCAGGCGGCGTGCAGGTGTAGGTCACTTCCTGGCCAGCGGTGGCGGCCAGCGCACGCAGGGCGGCATCGGTGCGGCGGGTGCTGTCCATGGCCGACACGAACTGCGCACTGGCCGGGTCATAGACATAGCCCTTGCGCGTGCCGCCTTCCACGAGCTGGGCCACGAGGTCGCACTCTGTGACATTGCCGCCCAGTTCCTTGGACACAAACGGCGCCTTCGCGCGCTGGATCAGCAGGTCGATGCGCGGCCCCACAGCAGCCGCATTGGCCGATGTCAGCGTGACCTGCTGCCCGACGATGGGCGCCAGGTCGCTGTCCATCACGTGCACGAAGTCAGACACATCGCTGCGCGTGGCATCCGGGTTGATCAGGGGGAAGCCCGAGTTCAAGGTCGGCTGGAAGACCCGCACCGTGAAGAAGTGCGCCAGTGTGTCGGCCGAGCCGTCGTGCACGAAACCAAAGCCACGCACCTGGTCTCCCAGGAAGCCCGTGGGCTGCGCCGCAGCAAAAGGAATGGCCGCCGCGCCGAAACGCCCCACCTTCGCGTACAGGTTGCGCAACTGCGGCACCTTCACGATCTGCGAGATGCCCTCGAAGCTCTGGAAGCCACCCGTGCCGAACTTGCCTTGCGATGGGTCCACTGTGTGGCAGCCATTGCAGTTGTTGTTGGCGAGCACCGACTTGCCGAACAGCACCAGTTTGAAGCCGTCCGCCGGCCGGTCGCCGAAGTAGAAGTCCTTGCCGCGCTGCTGGGAGGCCGTCAGCGAGTTATCCAGGTTGCGGATGGGGTTGGGCGGCATCTGCACCTGCAACATGAAGTCGGCAAAGGTCTGCATGTCGGCTTCGCTCATGGGCGCGGGGTTGCCCAAGAGGCCGGCAAAGGCCACGGCGAAGTTCTTGAACGACACGGTGGAATCGAAAGCCGAGACACCATAGATGCCGTTGGAGCGGTCGCCACGCCAGTGCATCGCGCCCGAGTTGCGCATGCCCCGCAAGGTCTGCGTGGTCATCGGCCCCTTCATCGGGTGGAAGTCGGTGGGGTCATCACTGCCGTTGATCTTGGTCTTCACATTGAAGATGATCTTGGCGCCCTGGAACTGCAGGCCATCGGTGAACTTGCCGGGAATGGGGCTCTTGGTCACCACCTCATCGGGGTTGCCCAGGTCCCAGGCCAGGGCGTCCATGTCACCGAAGATGTGGCAACTTGCGCAAGAAGCCTCTCCGTTGGAAGACGAGCGCCGTGCGTCATACAACATCGGCCGCCCCTTGATCACCGCATCCGGCTCGGGATTGGGCAGCGCCGCTTGTGCCACCTCGGCATGCGTGCTCAGGTTGACCACCTTCACGGCATTGTCGAAGCGGGTCATCACATACATCTGGCCACGCGCCTCGTCCAGCACCAGGCCGCTGGGGCCGCCACCACTGACCGTGATGTAGTTGCTGCTGGCCTTGCGCGGGTTGAAGCTGTCGGTCTCCAGCTCATTGGTGTTGAACACGCCGATGCGGCTGGAGCCGAAGGCCGCCACGTACAAGGTCTGGCCGTCCTTGCTCACCGCCATCTCGGTGGGCGTGGCCAGGCTGTGGTCCTTCACCGTGGGATCAAAAGCCGGGTCACTGACGAGCTTCGTGTAGTCGATGTGCTTGTTCAGGTATCGGGGCATGACGTTGTTGTCCACGATCACCGTCACGCGCGACAAGGCGATCTTGCCTTGCACTGTGGAGCCACCGAATTTGCCCGGCCCTTCGAAGCGGGCCATGTTGTTGGCCTCGGTGTTGCTCACGTAGAGTTTGCCTGTCACCGGGTTGGCCACCATGTTGAAGAGCGTGGTGCCCACATGCTGGTAGAAGCGCTTCTCGCTCAGCGCATTGGCATCCACGGCGAACACATCCTTGTCGGGCAGGGTGTAGGGCACGGCGGCATCCCAGTTGCGCCCGACGATGTCTTCCCAGTGCCCGGTGGCACGGTTGTACTTGACCATCATGCCGGTCTTGGGTGCAGGCTTGCCTTCGGCATTGGTCTGCGGGCCCAGGCGACCGCCCGGCATCGTTTTGCCCACCACCGTGCAGGTCTTGTTGAGATCAAAGCTGTCGCAAATCAGTTGCTCGTTGACCGATGAGGTCTCGTTGCCTGACTGGAAGGCGGCCACGTACACCGTGTTGTGATCAGGGCTCACTGCCAGGGCACGCGGCGTGTCGGCGAAGAAGCTCATGATGCGGACAGGCACGCCGCCCATGGCACTACCCAGGCTGGCCGGGTTGAAGACCCACACATCCGCACGACCGATGCTGGGCGTGGTGATCTTGGGGTCGCCTGCACCCGGCACACCGCTCAGTGAGGGATCGGTCAGTTGCTGGCCACGATGGGCCGTGGTGATGAAGGCTTTGGCAGGTGAACCGGCAAACACGATGTCACGCGGCTCATCGCCCACCAACAGGGTGCGCACCACACGCGGCGCGCCATCGAGGCTGACCACGCTGACGCTGTCGGACAGGTGGTTGACCACCCATACCTCGTTGTCGCTTCGCAAGGCCACGGCCACGGGCTCCATGCCAACAGGCACACGGGCAAACAACTGCAAGCCCGTCGGCGTGATGTTGAAGATCTCCAGCGTGCCATTGGGCGTGTTCACGGCGAACAAGCGCGTGCCATCAGATGACATGGCCAGGGGCCTGACCTGCCCGCTCTCAAATGCGATGAAAGACGGTGATGCGGCCTGTGCGGCTTGCGGCATCATCGCGACCAATGACAGGGACAGGGCTGCCAGTGCGGCAGCGCCAACGCGTCGCCATGGTCGGGTTCGCCCGCCTGGGCTGGTGCAAGGGGTAGTCATGGTGCGGTCTCCTCGTGCTCGTGTCGTCGAATCAAAATGCACGTCCTCAATCTAAAAAACGACAACAAGGGATGGAAGAAGGGAAGCGCGTGTTTTCGTCCTGTATCCCCCCTGTATGAGGTTGAAAAATTGAACTTGATGCATTTAATTCATCATGGAAAACCATGGTCGTAACCACAAGCGGTTAAGCCCAACACTGCCCTCATGAAAAAAGCCAAACACGCCTCTGCCGCCCCCAAGCCATCGCCACTGTCGCGTGACGAAGCACAGCTCCTGAGCCAGTTGTTCAACACAGGCCGCTATGTGGAACTGGAGACCCGTGCACGCCTGCTCGTCGGCTTGCACCCTGAGTCGGGCATGGTCTGGAAGATCTTCGGAACGGCCCTGTTGGTTCAAGGCAAGGACGCACTGCAAGCCCTTGAACAAGCCGCCACCCTGTTGCCCAACGACGTGGAGGCCCAAGGCAACTTGGGCAATGCGCTGCGTGATGCGGGCCGGTATGAAGAAGCCATTGGCTGCTATCGACGGGCCTTGGCGCTCAAGCCTGATGCCGCCGATGCGCACTACAACCTGGGCATCGTCTTGAAAGACAGCGGCAAGCTGATAGAAGCCGTGGCCAGTTACCGCCAAGCCTTGCGCATCAAGCCTGACCTCGCCGCAGCCCACAACAACCTGGGCATCGCTTTGCAAGAACTGGGGCAGTTGAATGAAGCGCTGGCCAGCTACCGGCAAGCACTCCAACACAGGCCCGACTTCACCGACGCCTACAGCAACCTGCTCTTTGCCCACAACTACCTGCCCCAGCAAGACCCCGATGCCTTGCTGGCCGAAGCCCGTGGTTACGGCGAACTCGTGGCAAAGCGCGGCGTGCCTTTCACCGACTGGGCCAACACACGGGACGCACAGCGCCCATTGCGCGTGGGCCTGGTCTCAGGCGACCTCAGCCGCCACCCCGTGGGCTACTTCGTGGAAGGCGTGCTCGCAGCCCTGTCTCGACAGCCCGAGTGCAAGTTGGGCATCGTCGTCTACGCCAGCCACACCCGTACCGATGAGGTGACCGAACGCATCAAGACCTCGTGCCAGGCCTGGCGCCAGGTGACGGGCATGCCCGATCGCCAACTGGCCGAGCTGATACGACAAGACGCCATCGACATCCTGATCGACCTCTCGGGCCATTCAGCGCACAACCGCCTGCCCCTGTTCGCCTTGAAGCCCGCCCCGGTTCAGGCCACATGGGTGGGCTACTTCGCGACCACAGGCGTGCGGGCCATTGACTATTTCATCGCCGACCCCTGGACACTGCCCGCGTCAGAAGAGCGCCATTTCACTGAACAGGTCTGGCGCCTGCCCGAGACCAGGCTGTGCTTCACGCCACCTGATGACAACGTGCCCGTAGCGCCACTGCCTGCACTCCACAAGGGCCACATCACGTTTGGCTGCTTCAACAACCTGAGCAAGCTCAATGCCGAGGTGGTGGCCTTGTGGGCGAAGGTACTGCACGCCGTTGACGGCAGCGGGCTGCTGCTCAAGGCCAAGCAGTTGGGCGACGCAGGCATTCGGCAAGATGTGCTCAAGCGCTTTGCGCAGCATGACATCGACGAAACCCGGTTGACGCTGGAGGGCTTGTCGCCGCGTGCAGACTACCTGGCCGCGTATGGCCAGGTGGACATCGCCCTGGACCCTTTCCCTTTCACCGGTGGCACCACCAGCGCCGAAAGCCTGTGGATGGGGGTGCCCGTGCTGACCCTCGCCGGACGCCAGCTCGTGGCCCGGCAAGGGGTTGGCATGATGATGAATGCGGGGCTGCCGGCGTATGTCGCCAACGATGCCGACGACTACGTAGCCCGCGCCATCAGCCTCAGCACGGATGTGCAGCAGTTGGCCAGCCTGCGCGGCCGCTTGCGTGAACAGCTCAAGGCCTCGCCGCTGTTCGACGCAGACCGCTTCGCACGGCATTTCGAGCAGGCCTTGCGAGGCATGTGGCAGCAGTGTCGAGCGCTTTTCCCTGCCGACGAACTCATCGCCCAGGCCTTGCGGCAAACGCCCCCCGGACCGTGAAGGCAACCCTAGCGCGCAGCCAGCCCATTGAAGGTGGCCGACTCCACCCAATCAAGGATCTGCTTATTCGTGTACTGGCCGGAGGCCTTGAGCATCCCCACCACCGGATCGCAAGCCCGGGCAAACAGGGTGTAGAGCAGCAACTCAGCAGGCAGCGCCGGGTTGAGCTTACCCCTGGCCTGGGCGTCGGCGATCCAGATGCCGAGCTTGTTGCTCAAGGCAATCAACTTGTCCATGTAGGCGTCATTGGCCTGCAATGAAGCGCTCAGGCTGGAGTTCTGCGAAGGCAGTGCAGGCATTTCACCTTCAAGCTGGCTCAGCATCGCCCAGCGCGTCACCGCCTTGAGCTGCGACAGCGAATCAATGGCGCCATCCGAGCGCGCCGCCTCCGCTCGCAGCCCATCCACAAAGTCCAGCGCGCGTTCCAGCGCCGCCACCATGGCTGCACCGGCCAGTTCTTCCTTGGACGTGAACAGCTTGTACAGGCTGGCCTTGGCCATGCCGGCTTCGGCGGCCACCTCATCAACCGTCATGGCGTCATAACCCTTGGTCGCCAACAAGCGGTTGACGGCCACCACGATGGCTTCCTCGCGCACGCGCTGAAGCTGTTGTCGGATGGAGGCTCGGGCAGTCATGGGCTCCATTGTAGACGGATCGGGCCATGGAAAATACCCCACAGTGCAAAATGGATACTATTCAGTTATATTTTGAACTAATCAGTTCACGTATTGATCCGGATCGTTCATTTGAGGGTAGCCATGTACCGTGTTGCTGTTGTTGGATCAGGTGTGGGAGGGCTGGCTGCGGCCTGGCAACTCAGTGCCCAGTCTCACTTGCAGGTCAGCCTGTTCGAAGCCGGCGCCCACTTTGGCGGGCATGCCAACACGGTCGACTTGACTTTGGAGGGCATCACCCATGGCGTCGACACCGGATTTCTGGTGTTCAACCACCGCACCTACCCGGGCCTGACCCGGCTGTTCGCCGACCTGGGTATCGACACCGCACCGTCGGACATGTCGTTTTCCGTGCAGGTGCCGGCCAACGGCGCGCGCGGGCCGTCGCTGGAATGGAGTGGCAACTCGATCAGCTCGGTGTTCGCGCAGCGCCGCAACCTGCTGCGCCCCGGCTTTTGGCGCATGCTGGCCGACATCGTGCGGTTCAACCGTTTGTGCACCGGCATCGCCGAGCGACAGGCCGACAACGAGCTGCACCAGTCCATCGCAGCCTTCCTGGACGAGCACGGCTTCAGCCAGGCCTTTCGTTCGCACTATTTCCTGCCCATGATCGGCTGCATCTGGTCCTGCCCGACCGAGCAGATGTTGCGCTTTCCCGTGGCCACCATGATCCGCTTTTGCCACAACCACGGGCTCATCCAGATCACCAACCGGCCTCAGTGGCACACGGTGCGGGGCGGTTCGCGGCACTACGTGCAAAAGCTGCTGGAACGCATCACCGACCGCCGGCTGCGCTGCCCGGTGCTGGGGCTCACGCGGCTCGAACACGGCGTGCTGCTCCAGACACCCGAAGGAGCCGAGTCCTTCGATGCCGTCGTGCTGGCCTGCCACAGCGACCAGGCGCTGGCCTTGCTTGGCGCAGGCGCCAGCGGTCAAGAGCGCGAGGTACTGGGCGCCATCCGCTATCAGCACAACATGGCCGTGCTGCACACCGACACCAGCGTGCTGCCGCGAAGCCGAGCCGCCTGGGCGGCCTGGAACTACGAGCGCGCCACGGATGACCAGCAGGAGCAAGCCCGAGTGTGCCTGCACTACCTCATCAACCTGCTACAGCCTCTGCCCTGGCATCAACCCGTGATCGTCTCGCTCAACCCGAGCCGCCCGATCAATGAACAACAGGTGCACCAACGCATCGAGTACGCCCACCCGGTGTTCGATCTGGCCGCCATCGAAGCCCAGCGCCGGGTGCCTGCCCTGCAAGGTCATCGGCGGACATGGTTTTGCGGCGCCTGGTGCGGCTATGGCTTCCATGAAGACGGCTGGCGCTCTGGCGTGGAAGCGGCCAGTCAACTGCTGGCTGCGCAAGCTGGCTGGCAGGCACCGGCCCTGCAGGGGGCGGCATGACCTGCGTGATGCCACATCATGAAGCGCAGATCGGCTTTGGCCGGGTCTGGCACCGGCGCCTGCGCCCTCAAGCGCATGCCTTCCATTACGGCAGCTACTTCCTCATGCTGCCGATGCGTTCTTTGAGAGCGCAAGCGCACGCCAGCCTGGCCCGCAACCGCTGGGGCGCCATCAGTTTCCATGATGCCGATCATGGCGAAGGCGGCCCTGATGCCCTCGCCTGGTTCGAGCAGTTGCTCAGGCAGGAAGGCATCACCGACGCCGATGGCGAGATCTGGCTGCAAACCTACCCCCGCGTCCTGGGCTATGCCTTCAAGCCCGTGAGCTTCTGGTACGCCCATCGGGCCAATGGCGAACTGGTGGCCGTGCTGGCCGAGGTGAACAACACCTTCGGTGAACGGCATGGCTATTTGCTGAGTGGCCCTTCGCTGGGCTGGGGCCGCGACCTGATCGCCGACAAGGTCTTCCATGTCTCTCCCTTTTGCCGCACCGATGGGCAATACCGCTTTCGCTTCCAGCAATCTCAGACACCCAAAGGCCCACTGCACCTCGTTCGCATCGACCTGCTGGACGCACAAGGCCCGCTGCTGCAGACCAGCCTCGGCGGCCGGCTGGTACCACTGAACGCCGCCAGCCTGCGTCACGCCTTTTTCGGCATGCCCATGATGACCCTGGGCGTGATCCTGCGCATCCATTGGCAAGCGCTGCGCCTGTGGCTCAAGCGCGTGCCCTTCATCCGCAAACCTGCTGCGCCAGAGCGCTTTGTCACCCGATGAACTCCACGACCGCCTCCACCTTGGCCTCCTCGTCAACCAGGCCTCACAAAGCCCCGCGCGCCGCACGCCAGGTGCTCAACATGCTGGCGCGTTTACCTGTTGGTCAGCTGGATCTGCAACTGCCAGATGGCCGCCACCTGCGCTGCCCTGCACCGGTGTCAGGCGGCAAGGCGCCATCACCGAGCACGCTTCGGGCCGGCATCCAGCTGCATGACTGGAGCGTGTTCGAACGGACCTTGCGCAGCGGCGACATCGGCTTCGCAGAAGGCTACATCGAAGGCCTGTGGGACAGCCCCGATCTCCCTGCCTTGATGCGCCTGATGCTGGCCAACCGCGACCACATCGAACGCATGATCTACGGCACCTGGTGGGGGTCCCTGTGGCACCGCATACAGCACCTGCGCCGGCGCAACACCCGCGCGGGCAGCGCACGCAACATCCACGCACATTACGACCTGGGCAACAGCTTCTACCAGCTTTGGCTGGACCCGAGCATGAGCTACAGCTCGGCCTGGTTCGAGGGGCAGGACCGCGCCACAGGCGACCTTCAGGCCGCTCAGTGGGCCAAGGTTCGGCGAGCCTTGCGGGAGGCAGGCGTGGAGGCCGGCAGCCGCGTGCTGGAAATCGGTTGCGGTTGGGGCGGACTGGCCGAACTGGCCGCACGCGATTTCCAGGCTCACGTGACCGGCGTCACGCTGTCGCGCGAGCAACTGCAGTGGGCCCAGAGACGGCTGAAAGAGGCCAGGCTCGACCACCTCGCCGAGTTCAGCTACGAGGACTACCGCGATCTGTCGCTGAGACACGCCCATGAGCCCTTCGATGCCATCGTCTCCATCGAGATGTTCGAAGCCGTGGGGCGTGAATACTGGACCGACTACTTCAAGACCCTCCACGCCTGCCTCAAGCCCGGCGGTCAGGCCTGCATACAGACCATCACGATCCGGGATGACCTCTTCGAGCGCTATGTGCGCTCCACCGACTTCATCCAGCAATACATCTTCCCCGGTGGCCTGCTACCTTCACCTGCGGTGTTCGAACAGGAGGCGCGCAAGGCCGGGTTCGAAGTCGTCCAGCGACTGGCTTTCGGGCCGGACTACGCAGAGACACTGCGGCGCTGGCGCGCTGCCTTCCACCGTGATCTGGAGCAGGTGCTGAAGCTGGGCTTTGACCAGCGCTTCGTGCGCATCTGGACGTTCTACCTGACTTACTGTGAGGCCGCCTTCGACAGCGGCAACACCGACGTCATGCAGTTCACCTTGCGCAAGCGACCATGAACACGCTCACTCGCCGCGCCTTGCTCTGCGGCGCTTTCTGCAGCCTCATTGACACGCCCATGAATGCACTCGCCACACCTGCGCTCCCCGCCGAGCTCCGTACAGAACTGCCCCAAGCCCAGTTGATCGGGCAGGGCGCGCTTCGCTTCTTCGGCCTGCTCGTCTACGAAGCCAGGCTGTGGGCCCCTGGGCGGCTGCCAACCGAGCACTACGAGCAGCAGCCCTTCGCGCTGGAGTTGACCTATGCCCGCAAGCTGGAGGGCGAGGCCATCGCCGAACGCTCCATCGCCGAGATGCGACGGGTGTCGGCCTTCAGCGAGCTGCAGGAAAAGCGCTGGCTGACCAGCATGAAGACGGCCTTCCCGGATGTGGCTGCCAACGACCGCCTGTTGGGCCTCAACAATGGCCAAGGTGGCGTGCGCTTTTTCTATAACGGCAAGCAGACCGCGCAACTCGAAGACCGCGAATACGCGCGCCTGTTCTTCGGCATCTGGCTGGCACCGCAGACCTCCGCACCGGCGCTGCGTGCGTCCTTGCTGGGCCTGGGCGATTAGGGCCCATCTGGCACTTTCATCATGCTCGTCCACCCAAAGTACAAGCGCACGGCGGCCACCCACATGGCTTATGGCCTGCTCGGTGCGCCGCTGGCCTTTGGTTCCCTGCCACTGTACGTGGCCTTGCCTCACCACTATGCCCAATACCCAGGTGTGGCCCTGCCCGCGCTTGGCGCGGTGTTGCTGGCTGCGCGAGTACTCGATGCAGCCATCGACCCGGCCGTGGGCCGCTGGACCGATGCCCTCTTGCGCCACAGCGAGCGGCGCACCTGGTGGGTCGCATGCCTGATCGGCCTGATGCTGGCTGGCAGCTTCGCGGCATTGTGGGACGTGCCAGCAGGCATGGCGCCTTTGTGGTGGCTGCTGGCCATCTTGCCGCTGTGCACCCTGAGTTGCAGCAGCCTGGTCATCATTCACCAGGCATGGGGCACACGTTGGGGCGGCTCGCCCGTCTGGCGTGCCCATATCGCGGCATGGCGGGAAGGTGCGGCCCTATCGGGCGTGATGCTGGCCAGTGGCCTGATCAGCATGCAGTCGCGCGTTTGGCTCAATGCGGCACTCATGATCGGGCTCCTGCTGGGTCTGCTCGGCCTGCGCCGCACCTTTGGTCTGCAAGCCGAAGAAGCGCCTCCGGCCATACACCACGGACAGCCCTCCTCGCCCTGGCGCAACCCCGCCTTCAGACGCCTGATCACGGTCTACCTGCTCAACGGCATGGCAGCAGCCATACCCGCCACCTTGCTGCCTTTCTTCGTGGCCGACCGATTGCAACTGCCTTCGATGCAAGGCGTCTTTCTGCTGAGCTATTTCGGTGCCGCCGCTTTGACCCTGCCACTTTGGATACGCATGGTGGCCAGGCAAGGCCTGGCCCCGACCTGGCGGCTTGGCATGACATGTACGGTGGTGGCCTTTGTGCTGACCCCGCTGCTGCAAGCCGGCGACGCGGTGCCGTTCCTGCTCATTTGCGTGGCCAGTGGCGGCGCACTGGGCGCTGATCTGGCGGTGCCTGGCGCACTCCTGACAGGCCTGATGCGTCAAACCGGCAACGCACAGGAAGGCCTGCATGTGGGCTGGTGGGCCTTCTTCGGCAAATTGAGTCTGGCCCTGGCAGCCGGAACCAGCCTGCCCCTGCTGCAGGCATGGGGCTATCAAAGCGGCAGCCGGGATCCCGCAGCCCTGCAGGCCCTGGTGCTGGCTTATGCCGCACTGCCCTGTGCATTGAAGCTGATGGCCGCCCTCACCCTGTGGTGGGGCGAGCAACAACACCCTGAATGGAGCACACGCACATGAGCGACCAATCTGCCTGCACCCGCCGACAT
Organism: Burkholderiales bacterium; assembly: GCA_003963115.1. Lineage (GTDB taxonomy): Bacteria > Pseudomonadota > Gammaproteobacteria > Burkholderiales > Burkholderiaceae_C > Aquabacterium. Next base: position 3,643 of record RXJQ01000058.1, on the reverse strand, counting down.
GCCCTGGGCTCGCTGCTGGCCATCGGCTTGGCGGGCTGTAGCAGCCCCCGGCTGGAGGACTATGCCAAGGAGCAGCCTGTGTTCGACCTGCGCAGCTTCTTTGATGGCCACCTCACCGGCCGCGGGCTGTTCTTCGATCGCGGCGGCCGCGTCGTCAAGCGCTTCGTTGTCGACATGACCGGCCGCTGGCAGGGCGCCGACGGCACGCTCGACGAGCACTTCAAGTACAGCGATGGCAGCCTCTCCACCCGCACCTGGCATCTGCGTGATCTGGGCCAGGGCGGCTACGCGGGGCAGGCAGGCGACGTGATCGGTGAGGCCCGAGGCCACAGCGCCGGCAACGCCTTTCAGTGGCGCTACACGCTGGCCCTGCCAGTTGAGGGCCGCACCTGGCATGTCGAGCTGGATGACTGGATGTTCCAGGTGGACGAGCGCACCGTGCTCAACCGTTCACGCATGAGCAAGCTCGGCCTGGATCTGGGCGAGCTCGTGCTGGACATTCGACGGAGCTGAAGCCATGGCACACAACCCGCTCATCCGGCAGTGGCACGGCAGCGTGGTCTGGATCGTGGGCGCCTCCTCCGGCATCGGCCGCGCCACGGCCAGCGCCCTGCACCGCCAAGGCGCACGCGTGGTCGTGTCGGCCAGGCAGGCCCATGCACTGGCTCAGTTCGTGCGCGAACACCCTGGTGCGATCGCCTTGCCGATGGATGCCACGGACCCGCAGTCGTCACATCAGGCCTTGGCCGACTTGGCGAAATACATGGGCCGCACGCCCGACCTCGCGCTGTACTGCGCCGGCCATTACAAGGCGCAAAGCGCGGACAGCTACGATCTCCAGGAAATGCGCCGCCACCTGGCCGTCAACTACGAAGGGGTGCTGTATTGGCTTGATGCCGTCTTGCCTGCCATGCTCCATGCAGGTCATGGGCACATCAGTTTGGTCGGCAGCGTCGCGGGCTACCGGGGCTTGCCGCTGTCCATGGCCTACGGCCCCACCAAAGCCGCGCTCCACAATCTGGCCGAATGCCTCTACCTGGATCTACAACCGCGCGGTCTGGGTGTCTCCATCATCAATCCGGGCTTTGTCGACACACCCCTGACCGCCCAGAATCACTTCGCCATGCCCCAGCTGATCACACCGGACGAGGCAGCCTGCGCGATCCTGCGTGGCTGGGCCGCAGGGCGATTCGAAATAAGCTTCCCCTGGCGCTTCACCATCTGGATGCAACTGCTGCGGCATCTGCCCAGCGCCTTGTTTTTTTCGGCGGTGCGACGCGTGACGGGTGCGTGAGGGCCTTGCCAACCGTGAATCGACCAGGCCCGGATGAGGCGTCTTGCCAACGCAAGGGGCTGGACAATTCCTCTGTTCATGACCTGCGTCATGCTTTGACAGCGTGGCGCGCCCGGCTGGGATCGAACCAGCAACCCCTGCCTTCGGAGCGCACTCCAGCACCTGCGGGGGACACTAAAAACCCCGCCAAATCAACAACTTGCGTTATCGACATGTACCGGATTATACCCAGACATCACCGACAAAGTGTCGGAAAAGTGTCGGAGCGCCAACGTGTTTGGCGCTAGTGCCTGGTGCTTTTCACTTGATTCACATGCTGCATTTATTGCACTTATGGATTAAAGTGCCGATATCGAACAGACAGCCTTGAGGCCTCCACCGGAGGCACGCAGATGGCTGCACCGGAGGCCCAGAATGTCAACACTAGAGCGCAACGGAGAGATCCTGCCCCCCGCCATGTCTGCGCAAGACGCGGAGATGGCCCGTGCCGCACAGCGATGCATCATGGCTGCCCTGGATCACTCCCGGGCGGCGTCCATCATGTTGACCGACGATGAAGGCAATCAGCCCATCATCCAGGTCCCCCCACAGGCACTCAAGGTCATTGCACAGGTGCTCGGCGCCATGAGCGAGCGTCGGCCCATCGTCGTCATGCCGTCCAAGCAAGAGGTCTCGACCGTGGAAGCGGCCAACTTTCTGAACGTCTCGCGCCCCTTCGTCATCAAGGAAATCGAGCAAGGTCGACTGCCTTACCGGATGGTGGGCACGCATCGCCGCATCGCGTTTGACGATCTCGCGCAATACGCTGAAAAGATGCGCGAACGTCAGAAGTCAGCTTTGCAACGCATGGCCGATGACGCCAACGAACTGGGCCTGGACTACTGATGGCTGGACACGCACGCTACACGGCGGTGCTGGACGCTTGCGTGCTGTACCCGCTGGCGTTGTCAGATGCATTGATGAGCCTCGCGTCCAAAGGACTGTTTGCAGGGAAATGGACCACGAGGATTGAAGACGAGTGGATTCGCAACCTGGAGAAGCAGCGACCCGATCTGGTCGGACGCCTGACCACCCGGCGCGACGCTATGCGGGAAGCCGTCCTGGACTGGGAAGTGCCAGAAGCAGCCTGGCAGGCGCTGGCACCTTCGCTGGAACTGCCTGATCCTGACGACGTGCATGTACTCGCTGCAGCCATTGCGGGCCATGCTGATTGCATCGTGACAGCCAACCTCAAGGACTTCCCCGCGGGGCGGGTGGGCCAGTTCGGCATCGAGGTCATTCACCCTGACGACTTCATCGTCAAGCAACTTGATCTTGACCTGTTCACCGCGCTGGCCGCGTTCCGCGACATGCGCGCGCGTTGGCGACGGCCCAACGCGACACCGGAAGAATTCGCCCAAGCCATGGAAAAGAATGGCCTGGTAGCCACGGCGGAACGACTGAGGCAGGCACTCAGTCTGCTGTAACGGCATGCTCCGCGGTCATTACGCGCATAGGGTATTAGCTGCCAGTTGGTCTCACATGGGTGGTGGCGCATCGAGCTAAGCATCAAGTGACATAGCTCAATCACGTTGCCTCAAACATAAGCTGGCAATTTCGTGCCACCAGTGCCTTAGCCAGTTCAAGTTGTACTGGCGACGAAACTATGTAGAGACTGCCACCAGAGACAGTACTGTCTGTGGCCATCGATCAGCTTAAGAACCTGATCTTGACGAACCTGGGCACGGCCAACACCAACATCCTGCAACTGGCGGGCCTCATTGGCTGCTGGTAAGGCCTGGGGATGATCTTCGGTGCTGTCACTTTCGCGATCACGCTACGCGGGCTCACAAGCCTGTCGGGCTGGATCGGCAAAGCATGAAGGGCGCGCGCCCCGCCTCGCACAGTGATCGTCTGGCTCTGTGGGTGCACCCTTCGTGATTGACATGTTGAGTCTCCGAAATTTTCATCAGAGAGGGGAGTCAATGTGGTGGATTCCTGCCCTTCAGGCAAGTCGGCTGCTCCAGCGCTCTCGAAATCATCCGCATCGAATTCGATGGCATCCGCCTCGACATCCCAAGGGCACCTATCGATGTCGCTCTGTTCCATGGACTTGCCTCCCCGTTCTTGCCTGATCAGCATAAGACCAAGACGCGCAGCGCCGCATGACTGACGCGTGAGTCACCCGTGACTTACGCGGTACGCAAGCTGGTACGCAGTTCGGTACGCAGCAAAAAGGCAGGCGTGGAAACCTGCTTTTTCCTACCTTTTTCCTACCACCAAGAAAAAAGCACCTAGAGAAACGCTCTAAGTGCTTGATCTATTTGGCGCGCCCGGCTGGGATCGAACCAGCAACCCCTGCCTTCGGAG
>RXJQ01000066.1 GCA_003963115.1 Burkholderiales bacterium | reverse complement strand
CCCCTTATGCGGCAATGACGGTGATTGCCACTCCCTCATATTACTTTTTGGCTTATGAGCGAAAAATGGCCTTATCCCGGCATGCCCCCTCTCAGCCCGACGCGATCTTGCGAAGATCGGGAAGGTGGACTAAAGTTCGCTTAGAAGGGTAACTGTATGAGCACGTTGGGAATAGTCCTACTTGGCTCCGGTCTTGTGATCGTGGCTGGTTTTTTAACTTGGAGCATTTTTGCCGGGGTTCGGCAAAAGCGCCAGGTGGATCGCGACTATGCACAACTCCAAGCCCGTGACCGGGCATTGGAGAACAGTGTCAGAGCATCTCTGGCCTCTCGCTAAGCTAGCTTAGCCCCCCATCATCCCTCTTTGCTTGACGGCAAAGAGGGATTTTTCATTTGGCGGGGAGAATGATGCGTGGCTAAAGGGGAGTCAGCCGGGATAAGGTCAGAAATAGCACATAAGCGAAAATCGGCACAAAAGCTTATCGCTTATTACTCAGCCATCTAAGCAGTGGCGATCTGGTGTCTTGGTTGTTGGCCGCTTTTCGTGCCAAGGCATAGAGCCGCGTAGCACCATTGGCATTTTTTGCCATTGGTGCTAGGATAAAGCCATGACCGCGACCATGAACATATCCCTGCCCGACAGCATGAAGGCGTTTGTAGATGCGCGGGTGAAAGCTCGCGGCTACGGTTCGCACAGCGAATACCTGCGCGACTTGGTGCGCAAGGATGAGCTAGAAGCGGCGAAGGACGCGTTACGGGCCTTGGTGGCAGAAGGGCTGGCTTCGCCTCCCGGTCGGGATTGGGGCGACTTCAAGGCCAGTCTTGTTGCACGTGCCGAAGAACACCGCGCAGCAAGCCGCCCACGCGACGAGGCATGAAGCCCCGCGCCATGCGGCTGGCTGCCCAAACCGATATTGACAGTGCCTTTTCGTACTACCTGAACGAAGCCGGGGCCGATACGGCTTTGGGCTTTTTGGATGAGGTCGATGCGGCCTTGAATCACATTGAGCACAACCCTGGCACTGGGTCGCCGCGCTATGGCGAACTGTGCGACGTGCCGGGCTTGCGCTTGTGGTTCGTCACGCGCTTTCCCTACGCGGTGCTATACGTCGAGCATCCGGAACATTTGGATGTGTTGCGCGTGCTCCATCAGCACAGGGACATTCCTGCGCAATTGGCTGACGCCCTGTAAAGGGGAATCTAGGGTAGGGAGCTGTTTTTACCCAGACCCCAAAAATGTAGAATCTTTGAGGGTCAGCCGGGATAAGGCCAGAAATAGCACATTACACCAACGGAGAACTCTCTCTATGACGACCATCACCATTCCAGTCGGCGCAACGGTTCGAGTACGCCGTCAAAACGGCACTGTGGACACATACCTGTTTCGTGGGACGGACGCCGGCGGACTGCTTTTTGAAGACCCGGCGGGCAAGGTCCATCGAGACGTTGGCGTGTACACCGGCATTGCCGTTGATCTCCCTGGCCACGAAGCGTGAGGTTCACCGCTATGCCTCGACTATCAGCATCTGACCGACATGTTTGGCTGAACAAACACGAGATTGATTTGGCCGAGCCATTGTGGCTTCTCGTCTGCCTCATTGCGACCGGAGTCTTACTCTGGATTGGCCCAGTGGCCTTCTCCCTCTTGGCCATCGGCGTGTTCGTGCCGCCCGTTGGGGCAGATGAGTTGCGACTGATTACGTTGGGAGTCGGAATAGGGTTCGCGGTACTCGGTCTGTATGTGAATAGGTTGACGCGGGATTGACCTACGTCCATGCAGATCCTCAGAGAGGTTGAATGGTCTGCGATCCGGATACCCTTACCTTTTCGCTTATGAGTGAAAAAATGGCCTTATCCCGGCATGCCCGTGATCATAGCCAGGTCGCATAGGAAGCAAATGGAACGGTTTTCCCGCATCACCTCAGTCACCGTCGCCTCGATTTTTTTAGCCGCACTGTCTTGTGCTGCCCCGCTCTGGGCCCAGTCGGTGCCGGCGCTTCGCGTCACCGCGCCGAATGGCGCCACAAGTGTGATGATGGGCGCCATTCACATCGCCGTGGAAGGCCTCCTGGAGCCCAATGACGAGATTTTGCTTGATGCGAAAGTGCTAGTGCTGGAGAAGGATCCTAAAGATCCCTGGACGGGGTTAACAAGGCCCCTGGCATTGTCCTCACTCAGTGCCGTTACCGAGGGCAAACAGATGCCCCCGGCGCCATGGGCTAGGGCGCTGGCGCCCTCTCAGATTGACGAAATCACAAAGCGTGTCAGTTGCAACATGAGAACGCCCTTGGAGGGCGCGCGGATTCTGACGGCGCACTTTCTTGCGCAAGAAAGTGCTGTGACCATTCAGGAGGTATCTGTGCGGCCATGTGGGGGACCGCAGCAGTTGAGCAGGGAGCAATACTTAAGCGGAGTGGCCGAAGTGCGAGGCATTGATTTACAGCCTTTGGAGACCCAGGCTGGGACCGAGCCACTGCGGTTGTCCATTCCCAATCAGACATACCTGCAGCATATTGCTGCTGCCCTTGGACCACGCGCGGCCCCTGCGATCAAACAGGTCGCCAATGCGCTGAACGCTGGCGACTATGACCTTGTGGCAAGCGCACTTGACTCGCTGACTGATGATGCACCAGCGAAGGCGCAGTACCACGCGACGATGGTCATTGGGCGGAACATGGCGTGGCTGCCCAAGCTTGTGAGTTTTCTCGATGCTGGCCAGGCTGTGATCGTGGTGGGGGCGCAGCACCTTCCCGGAAGGAATGGACTGATTCAGCTCCTGAAGGAACGCGGCTACCGATTTGAGACCACCCACCTACCGGCTCGATGAGCTGCAGATGCGAAAAAAAGCCGCCCGGAAGGGCGGCTTGAACTTACAACAGAAAGTTAAATTTAGCCCGCGTACTGAGCTTCAGCTCTCATGAGATTTGCGCGGAGGCACTCGCGCCCAAGCTCATGAATCAGTTGCTGCAACTGATTGAAGTCAGGCACGCTTGCCTTTGAATCGAAGAGGCCACACATCTGCGCCGCATCAGTGATGGCCTCAGCCAATAGAGCGCGTTCAGTGATCAGTCTTCGGAGTTCTTCACTCTGTGCCACATCAGCATGGGGCAAAGCTTTAGTTTCGCTTTGCTCACATTCCGACTGTTGATTGAAATCGAATCCAGTTGACTCCAGCCACTCTCTCAGGCTGCCAGGCAACAAGATCGACTCAATCGCACGGGTCACACCAACATAAAGCAGATTGACTTCTTCCTCATCGAAGTCGTCCTCTCCTGGAGGCAACTCGATGAAGTCATCAGCCACCATGACTTGATCCCACTCCAACCCCTTCGCACGGTGTCCCGTGGTCAGGGTGATGTCAGCGCGATCCTGCACAGGTGTCTCTGCCGCACGCATAGCGTTGTAAATCACTGGCACATCCATCCGGTACTGCTCAACCGTCTTGACCAGTGCTTTCACCTCGGCATCGCCTGCTTCATCCCCGTACTGCTTGAAATCGTGGAAGTTCTGAAACCTGGCGATCGTAGCGTCCTTGATGCGTGCCCGCTCATCGGCCCAAAGGTAGTAAGCATCCAGCACCTTGCCAAAAAGATAGCTATCAAAGCCACCGACAAAATGCAAACGCCGTTCCCTGCGCCCCATCACCACATTGGCCGCAGCTGAGAACAAGCCTGCGTTGGTACGACCGATGATCGCGTAATGCTTGCGATAGTCGATTGACCACTTCACCGAGATGTCAGAGCGTCCTTTGACACAACGATCCTCTCCTTTGAAGGCCTGAAGCAAGGCCGTGGCCACGTCTGCAATGCCCTGGGCGAAACGGAACGATTGTGTCAATGCGACCCTCTCTTGAGCCTCGACAGCTTCCATTGCATTCATGGCCTTACGGAAGCCATAGATGCCTTGGTGACGATCACCGACCAGCACGATCTTGGCGTGCCCCTGTTGGGACATGACCAGATCAAGCGTGATCGGATTGGTGTCCTGCGCCTCATCGAGCAGGATGATGTCGTAACGCAAGCGAGGTTGCCCCATAGCCCAGAGCTTCAAGTAGCCGTCATGCGGCATCTTTAAATCACTTCTGGGGTCCTGCATGCGCTCCCAGACATTTCTGGCCAGATCCACCAAGGCATCCGCCTCGATGGGGTCCTGGACTTCGTCCTGGTTGATATGGTTGAGAGTGATCTCGGCATCAATAGAGCACAGCCATGAGCTAACCGCTTCCAAAGCGAGTTTGGCTCGCTTGGTGTTGCACTTGAAGGCCTGAGCAACCATGTACGGCTGCGCATTGCCCAACTTCTCTGCGAACTTGCGTCCGACAGCTGCATAGGCCAGTGAGTGAGTGGTACGGCAATCCACGTTCTCTGGGAAGCGCTCCTTTGCTTCTGCAGCGACTGACTTGTTGAAGGCGATGTAGAGGATGCGTTGGCTTGGTCGAGCCTCCGCGTATTTCACGAGTGTGGATGTCTTGCCGGTGCCGGCAAACGCGTCCACGGCGAGTAGGTTGGCGTCGCTGTCGATAACAGCTTGCTGTTCTTGGGTGTTGTTGCGGGTCATGTGGTTCTCCTGAGGTAAGAAAGAGGGATGGGGAGAACGCACTTCCCCATTGGGGAAGATGTCTTCCCCGGGTGGGCAATCAGTACGTTGTTGAGCTGTCGATCGGCGGCTTATGGAGCCATCATCTGGGTCCACATTCCACTCTCCAATGCGCTTGCCGCGTCCTCACGCTTCGTCCAGTACTGGACAGACTCGCGGGAGCAGGGCAGGCCCTCATCGGTGGTTCCGATGTAGAAGCCTCGGGTCGATTGGAGCACCTGCAGAGGCAGGTTCTTGCCACAGTACTTCAATGCCAAAAATCCAACTGGTTTAGGCTGGGAGGCCGCATCCAGGAAGAGATTGACCGTGGCGGTCGATACAGGAGTTTGATAGGACATTGCATTCTCCGAAAGGTTGATGAATCGGGAGAACACACGTCCCCTGAGGGAAGTGATTCTTCCCACGAGGGTAAACAGTGCGTAGAGAGCTACGCGACCCCGGGCGTTTGCCGTGCTGGTTTCAGGGGTTGACCAGCCTCTTCTGAGCCCAATGGAATGGGCGCTGAAGCAAGATAAGTGTATTCCAAAGCCTCGATATCTCCTAGACGAGAAATGGCCGGTTACGCACCTCCGCAAATGAGAGACGAGTCTGCTCCTTTGCCATCAGGAAATGCGCGTGGATGCCAAGTGAAATCCGCGCCATCGCAGCCTGCACACGGTTGTTCGCCGCCACTTCAGAGTTGCGATTCACGATCTGGGCATGCTGTTTTTCAGCAAGAACTATTGCCATCTCAAGAGAGAGGGGCAACTCGATTTCGCACACAGTGCCCGCTTGAATTTCAAGATCGCAAAGACGCTCGATGTCCGCGTCCGCGAGACTAACAGCGATCGCGTTTGGAGGAACAAGATGCTCATCGTAATCATTGCTGCAACGCAAGTCAGCGCGCCGTGGGCGCCCATCTTCACATGACAGGTGCGCAGCTATTCGACGGTTGACATCGTGAGGGCGCGTGTCGTCAAAGAAAATATCCCATACGTTGTCGTACGGCTCGGCGAACACCATCATGAACTCAGAGGCCGAAACTGGCGCCTGAGCGCAGGCAATGTACAGCCCAGAGATGAAGAACTCCTCGGTAAATCGATCCTTGCTTCGATCGGAATGGGTCAGGTATACCGTTTTACCTGTTGCCTCAAGATGGTCAAAATCAGGCTCCATATATGAATGAGTCACTTGCTCATGGCGGCTGGTGACGATAAAGCGAACGCCACCAAGTGATTCGAACAGAATGGAGCGCGATTGCATGGACCAGTGACTGAGATCGACAGCCGTCTCATAATCGCTCTCGTGCTCATTCTCTCCGGCAATATCGATTATTTTCAGGAGCATGATGACAGTAGTGGTTATGCGATGAACGTCGTTTCTGAATTGGTGACGCTCAGTCGAGCTTCAGCCCTAAACGACCGGAAACGACCGACCGTGTCGATTGATCCTGCAAAAGCAAGCTTCCCGATGGTTGATCCGACGTCAATGGCTGACCGCTGGCAAGGATGAGCCACTGCTGTCCCTTCTGGATTCCTAGACCACACGACGAATTGGCAGTAAATACCGGCACAAGCGCGCCCACGGTGACAGTGCCCTTGATCACCTGTACGGGTCGCATCATTGCGGGGATAGCTGGGCCTTTGCCGCTCATGCCGTTGGACGGACTTTCCGAGATGGCAATGAAGGCCACCTGGGCACGCTTGAGGCTTTCCTCAAGCCCAAGGTCTAGAAACTTGCAAGCAAAACCCGACTGCGATAGGCACAACAGAGCTATGTAGCAAAGCCAATGTTTCATGCGCAACTGCCCCTTGTCCCGTTTCATATCTAAGCGTCGCTTCCAGTTTTCATGAGCTGGTGAGTCAGAGGATGGCCAGGAGCCAGCACAGACAAGCGTTGAACGGCGGCACGTACCTCCTGCTCCAGCAGAGCAAGCTGGCCGGGTGAAACAAGCTCACTTCCGGAGCCCAACTTTCTGGCCACACTGTCCCTGCGTGCTTGAGCGCCTCTGACTGCAGCGACAGCCTGTTCAATGACAAATTCATTGAGTGGCTGCCGCCTTCTTACCGGACTGACTTCAGGGGGCTGCGATGGGGAGGCAGCAAGACACGCCAGAAGACTTACCAGATGGGCTTGCTGCGAAGCTTTGCGTTTTGCAGTTGTAGTAGCCATGACTCAGCCGCCCGCCTTAGATAAGCATTAGCATGAACAATGAAATGACAATCAGTGCTCGCATGTTTTCGTGCGCAATTTGCGGCAACGTATTCCGCCCTGTCCGGAACTGCGTCCAGCCACCGCGAAGAAGATGAGCGCCCCAGACAAAGAGCACTGCTGCAAATGCTTGCTTGAAGAAATCGCCAACCTGCCACATCGTGTACCCGGTTCTGGCAGCAAAGGCATCGTCAGGGGTCATGCTGTCCGTTGACTGCGAAGGAAACACAGAATTCAAGTTGGGCCCAGGCGAATTCCCAGGAGGTATCTGAGGCTGTTGAGGCTGCTGGGGTTGAGCTGTAACTGATCCAGTGGGTGTTGCGGCCACAACCTGTGCATAGCTCGGGGCGGTCGTTGCCATCGTGTACCCGCCGAACTGCGTGATGTATTGGGTCACCGGCACACCATTGCCATCCTTTGGAATGACAGACCCGCCACTTTCCAAGTACTGTTTAAGTGACCCAATGCCAACCAGGTGGGCACCAGCAATAAGGCCCGATTCGGTAATGGGTACGCCATTGACGGTCTTGCCCACGTACTGGTTCAGACCGTAATAATTGACATAGCTTTGCAGCTTGCTGTAGTAGTCAGTGATAGCCTGAACTTGCAGGTCTGGATTGGCTTTGAATTGGGCAAGACTGGTTACCCCATTCTTGCCTGTGAATGTCCCTTGCCAACTGTTGGATGCGGTGCCATTGCTCTTGTAGTAGCCCGCATCGGTCATGGCTGCTGTGCCCATCTGAAACAGCCCGACATAGCCCAGGCCGTTTGTGACTCCCGCATTCATGCTCGACTCTTTCGTGGCCACCGCCTTCAAGAAGTCGGCGTATCCAGTGGCTGCAATGGCCACGCTCATAACACCAAGGGCCAACCAGGGCCCAAGCCCCGACTGGGTCAACCTTCTGGCCATACCGAAGAGGTTGGAAAGTCGTTGCTTCATCTCCGGCCTCCCCAGTCTAGGTTCTGCGCACAGATCACTGCTTGAGCCACCTCCTGCGGGAGAATCTGCGTTTCGGCCCCTGCCATGATGGGCACACCTAGCTCCTGAACCTGATCATCAAGGTAGAGCCTTGCTCCCCAGGTGTTTGTGCTGGGTTCGAATGCGACATAGGCCCTTACTCGCTCGCAGTTTGCCGGGTCACACACGGTGACAAGAAGGACCTTCTTTTTCCCTTGAACATACACACGGTTTCGCCCACTCCCACCAGTGAGTTTGGCCAACCAGGGCATCTGGTCTTGGGTATGCGCGGCATGGGCCCGTGCAAATGCTGAAACCGTCAAAGCTGTTGGAGCTGTGCCTTGATAGCTGCCAGCAGCCGGCACAACCTGGGCATTTAAAGGGCAGTGCCCCAGATTGTCCAATGGGCGCGCGTGAGCGCATTGCCAGCCAAGAACAGTCGCTAGGGCTATGAGTAGAGAACGGGTCCGCATATGGTCCTCCAGCGAGAAAGAGGAAGTTAGTTGGAAGAGGGGGGGGCCACTTCATTGAGGGCCTGGATAAACTGGTCAGGTGGCGTGGCCCCAACGAGCCGCCGACCATTGCCCAGGAAGACCGTGGGCGTCCCCACAACTTGAAGCTTTTCTCCTAGAGCCAGAACCTGGTTGATCGCCGAGGTGTCGCAATTGCCGCCGTTTCCTGGTCTTGGATTGCCGCTCATGGCCTGCTCCCACGCCACGGCTCGATTGGGCGAGCACCAAGCAGCACGAGAAATCGGCATTGACTCCGGAGAGACGATGGGAAACACAAACGTGTAGACCGTGACGTCGGGGAGTTGGGCGATAAACTTGTGCAGCACCTTGCACACAGGACATGTCGGGTCTTCAAACACAGCGATCGCCCTGCGCCCAGTGCCTTGAACGGTCTTGATTGCCAAGTTCAGCGGCAACGCGGAAAAGTCGATTCCCTGAACCTTTTCCATGCGAGCTTGGGTCAAGTCCTGCTTGGACTTGAGATCCATCAGATGCCCCTCAACCAATGCATAGCGCCCAGAAGCATCAACATAAAAAACATCCAACCCTGATGTGGCCTCAAAGAAGCCAGGGATAGGCGTCCGGTAAACCTCGTTCACGGTTACCTTCCCATCCGTATTTCGCTCCACTGCAGCCTTGATCTGCTGCCTCTGTGAAGCTGGCACATCTGATTCAGCAGCATGGACTGAGCTGATGGATAAAGCAGCAGCGAGGGCGATAGCTGCAATGCGAGACATGCTCTTGACGAACATAGGTGCTCCTGTAGTGTTAGGCCACACGGGTGGCCGGTTTGATCAGATGTTGGATCCTGACGTATATGCCGCGGTTACGTGGTCGCGGTGCACCTCGCCATTCCTGGTCCTCCGATAGCCCTGAGCGGTCACGGAGGTAACAGAGGAATTCGTCAGTCGAGAGCAGCCAACTGAGTAGTTCAGGCTGCTTGAAGAAGAGGTCAGGAGCTAAACATTCAACGGTCTCAGCCGTCTGTCGGATGACATCGATGCGATCGAGGATGCCGCCACAGTGAGATTTGATTGTCAGCTGGATAGATTTTCTACGACTTTTCTCGTTGAGCCAAGCCCATCCTGCCAACACGGCGCACATCGTTGCGATGTATGCGTAAGCGTGAATCAAATCCATGATCAGTTTCTTCTTTCAATCGATTTCACGAACGCCCTTGGCCACACGACACGCTTCGACGTTTCTACGGATGAGATCAGCTACGCCAACGGGGTTTGGCACAGCGTTTAGAACAACTCGGGGTGTTGACCTATCTGAGGTAATCAGAATCACCTGGCCAAGCCCCAGGACTTGTTGAAGTAGCGGTTGATGGACCGAGAGGTCCTTGACGCGGTACAACTCCAACTCTTCGACATCGCGATTCAGCACCCCCACACGTTCTCGCAGTCGCTGAGAAGTCAGAGAATAGGTATGCCTTGATGTTTGCCAGATTCGCCAGAGGGCCATGACCAGGGGCAGGATTAGCCAGAATCCCAGCAGCCCAAAGACGATCCAACCGGCATTGACAACCTGGCCCTCGCTGCACTCCCAGATCACCTCGCTTTCTGGAGCGGAGACAATCCCTGCGGACGTACCAATGTCAACGACTTCGGGATGAACGCGTTTATGCATAAGGTGACCCAAGTTTTTCAAGGTGCGAACGTTGCTGGCGCATTGAATGCGACAGCATTCGGCAATCTGGTGTAATCTGCAGCTTGGGAACTAGTCGTTCCATCCCCATTGGGCATTGCCCAGCCGTGTTTCGCCGTTTTTGTGCGGCTCTCCCCAGGGGAATCCAACAGGAGAGCATCATGGTTCGATCCATCTTCAAACTCACTTTCGGTGCGATTGGCTTTTCAGTCAGGCTGCTTCTGACCTTCCTGTCTTTGGCAGCGGGATCAGACATGGGAAGTGGTCCATCTAACCAGTACCAGCGCCGTTCTTCTTGGGATCGGCGTGGCTACTCGTGGACTGGCCGTCCAGACTGACATCAACGCCCTTTCCCGGCCAGCTTTCCGGCCATCCCCGCACCAGTAGCGCCGGAACTCACGCCACTGTTGACCGCGTCGGAATACATCTTCTGGATGCCATGGCCAATGTGGACGCCAATCCAAGCCATCATTCCCGAGAAGAGCATGGGAAGGCCGATGTACATGAACATCAACAGGATGTTCAACACTATGCGCTTGGAGATGTTCTCGGTTGAGCTGCCATCGGTGATGAACTGCATCAGCGCCGCGCCGTTCATCCCAGGAAACATTGCGGCAATCAAATGGTCGTCCATCCACCTGGCAACAAACCACATCACCGTCCAAAACTTGACCGTGAAGATAGCCAATGCACCGAGTAGCATGATGCTCAAGTGGTAGCGTCCAAATACCAAGATCATCGGCATGAACATGTAGATGCCCATCAATATGAGCGGCTGCGCCATCGTCATGAAGTAGATCAAAGGCTTCATGCTTGCAGAGGCCTTGAACGCCTCCCAACCGAGGCCTGCGGCACCGGCCAAGTTAGCAGGCATGTGCATCAAACTGCTGAATGTGCTTTGCTCGTTTCCGATGCCATTTGAACCAGACTCGCTGTCCACATACGATGGAGCTGTCTTGTCATATGCCATCTTGGCCAGTTGGTCCTTCAACTCGGCATCTGAAAGTGCAGTAAATACCGCCTTCACTTTGGTCCAGAGGCTATTTGAGGTGCTGACCGACGACACCATCAGATCGCGCAGGCCAACATTCTGTGCAGTCCACCAGTCCACACAACTTGGTCGACCCAGCGCAGGTGCAGCAGCTTGAGGATCAGCATCAGCGTCTCGATTGGAATTGAAGACAAAGCCAGGGACATCGCTAGTGGCGTAGATGTCGGGATACAGCATCGGGTCAGATTGAAATGCGTGCGACCCAATCCAATCAGGATCGGCTTCTCCGTACGTGGCGATCTCCGCTGCTGCTTGAGCCGAGGGGGAGCCTGCTCGCAAATATCGCGACCTGGCCGGAACGAAGCACTCGGAATAGAAGCGCTGGATTTGCAAGCGCAATTGAGGATCTTGAATGGTTGCAATTCGTGCGAGATCCTCAAGCTGACGGAAATCACGGATGTCTGCCTGAATACCAGCTCGCACGGCTGCGTTGATGCCACTAGACAAGCCCATAACGGTGTACCACCAAGGGGGAACCGCTGCGTTACTGGGCACTGAGTTGCCAAACGCATCGGCATCGGCATAACTACTGTCAGAGTTTGTGACCGTTGCGGTTGTGGGAGTTGGGTTAATCGAAGTTGCAGGAGGTTGGTAGTACAAGCTCAAATGCGATAGTGAGGTGATGTTTGAGGGGACCAAACAAAGGCCGAACACGACCACAGCGGAAATGAGTTCCACCTCCATGCGGCGGATCATCCAGGCAACGCCATCGGAATCCTCCCCCATCTCATGGCCCTCGCGCCAGACCTGAATGAGCGTGACAAGGAAAGGCAAAAAGATGATGCCTGTCGCAGAAAGCACGCTCCAGATGATTCCCGAGAAGAACCACCCATACAGCGTGGTGTAAAGCTCCAGATAACTGTCCAATCCCATGGTGGCACCCCTATATCAATTGACACCCGTGGGGGTGGTGAATACAAGCATGAAGACCTCGAAGAGAAAGAGGCTGAGCATCCATCGGTGCCTACGGGCCAAGAGCAAAGGGCGCGCAGCTTCTGGGAGAGTTTTCCGATCCACCATCCAGTTGACGATGTGATCCCATTTCCACCAAAGCGTTGCGATCAATGAAAACTGAATCGCGTACCCGTACAACCGCAAAGACATCAGGGTGTGAACCACTTGGCGGACTCCGCCGTAATTGCGAACCATGATCAGCGCTAGTGTCGAGATGGCAGCAGCGATCACGATCCCGATCAGTGCATACGAGACGCCTTTGAAGACTGCCCTTCCAACCTTGCGAGACGGTTGTTCGTTGGTTGCCATATGAAAGCTTTCAGTTGAGTCTTGTGTCGCTGCGTCCATGCTCTAGCCTCACTTCACTCGTCCATCGGACATGACACTGGTATCCGGCGCTCGTTGCGTTCCCGTCGCAGTAGAGATTGCTCGTGTAGCTGAGTACGTCTGCAGCAGTGCCTGTGACGTCTCAGACACCACTTCCCGGCGTACACGCGTCTCGAATAACAGGTCATCGATGTAGCGGTTCAAAGCGGCGATCCGCTTTTCCGTATCGTCCTTGGCCGGTTCAAACTTCTGCGGCTCGGGCAGGGTCAAACCAGTAATCAGCAAGTTGCGCACGATCAAGGCTTTGTCGATCGTGCGTGCCAGCGCAATTTCCTTGGCCAAGCGCTGTGCTGCAATGGCCTGCATATCCGGAGGCAGCTCTCGAATTGCTCGGACAACATCGGTGGTTACCGACACGCCCGGTGCTGACAATGCATCGAGATTGGAATATGTAGGATTGCTCGTGGCCAGGACTGTATTGAGCTGCGTCTGAGCTGCTGGAATTTCAGCCTCGTACTTGGGCTTGAGGCCTGTCCCAGCCTGAGCCCCCTTGTTGGGGCAGCTAGGGCCATCACATGTCGCAACAGACAAATCACCAAGCACTGAAGTCGCAAAGTCAGCAGCGTCTTGAGGCTTCGGAAATACCTTTGACAGGGGCAGCTGGCTGTTCGTGTAATTGAGCGTATTCGAACTGGTAACAGGCTGATTCATGGTGACGTTGTAGCCAGCAACCGCCATGTCATTGATGGGACGGATTGCATTCTGGGCAAATCCACCTGCTTTTTGACCACCGAGCCAGGTCACGCCGGAATTGCCGTTGTTGGTCTCAACGGAAGTCTTCGCCGCAACGACATCGTTACTGGCAGACGCTTGAGTAGCCCAACCTTCTCCCTTTGCCAAGCCGATCCATTGGGCATATGGATCCTTGCCAGCTTTGATTTGAGCCTCCATCTGCTCGCAGCTCTGCAATGCAGCTGCTACAGCGATTTCAGCCTTCTTGGAGTAGGTCTGAAACAGCTCGTACAGGCCGGGCTGCGCGCGCTCCAGGATGTACAACGGCAGAGCAGAGATGCCCGCTTTCACCGCCCCGGTAATCTGCGTCCCGAGCTGGCT
This sequence comes from Burkholderiales bacterium, assembly GCA_003963115.1. Classification (GTDB taxonomy): domain Bacteria; phylum Pseudomonadota; class Gammaproteobacteria; order Burkholderiales; family Burkholderiaceae_C; genus Aquabacterium. The sequence goes on along the minus strand of RXJQ01000066.1, from coordinate 79,778 downwards.
AAACCCGTTCATCAGATTGGACCAACTGGCACCGATGTCGAATTTGCCGCACGTGTAGTTCAGCTTCAAGTTGGCGCCAATGCCCAGCTTCATTGCCACAGCACCTGGATTTGATGCGCGAGCTGCTGGGGCACCACCACCAATGCGGTAATACAGCGATGAGTTCGATCGCGGTACGTTCTGGGTTTGTGCGAAGAGTGGCGTGGTGGCAATAGATGCGGCCAAGCATGTGGCCAGCATCTTAAAGATGACGTTGCGTTTTTTAGTCATAGCTTCTCCTGTCCTTTCACCACACCACCGAGCCGAGGTAGATGTTTCCTGCCTTCTTGCAGCACTCCATCTTTCGCCACAAGTTCCAGGCATAGCTCTCTTCGCTTGATGAATTCCCATCCCCCCAGGAGGTCAGGCTGGCGCTATCGTTTGAGCCAAAGGCCTCACATGTCTTTGACGCATTTGGATAAAGCCGCTGCCACTTGGAATTGCTGGGATCGTTGGGACTGATCGGTCCTGTTTGGAAGTACCGAAAGTTGCTTCCTTTCGTTGTCAGCAACGAATAGATGTGAGGCTGTGCGGGGCGCGAAATGATGCTGGCGACCCGCTGTGCAAGCACAGCCGATCCCTTGATGGGCAACTGCTGAGTAACTTCACCACTCCGAGGGAAAAGGCTGCCCCAAGTGTTGGATGGGAAGTTGCCAACCTCGTTGTAGCCAGGGATCCAGCTATCTGGGTAAATCAATTCGGCAGGAATAACGTTCCGCCAGAAGAACGCATCTAGGAGAGATTGATAATGCAAGCCGAAGGGTAAGGATGTTGGAGGGCAGAACAAACCATCAACGATCCCAAGTCCGCCAACATCGACCAGGGAACTTAGCGCCGGTAGACCACCAGTAGGTGATAGGCTGCTCGCTCCTGGAATGTTGCTGGGCTTGTTCATCAGGTCGCTGACCTTGCCAAACTGCGACTGAATGTTGGCTATCTTTCCGGGCAATGAAGCGATCTCGCCTCCAATCGAAGCGATTTTGGCCGGCACGTCAGCCAACTGTTTGATTTGATTCAACGAGCCATTTGCTACCGTGGCCGGAACATTTGACCAAGAACTGCCAATTGCCCCCATCGTGGACGGGAACTTCGACAACTCGCTCGGATTGGGAAAGGGGATCTTGCTTGGCGTAGTGAGGTTGGGCCAACTTCCGCTCAAAACAAAGTTCAACGTCCCAAGCGGATTGCCGATAGCGTCGGCATCGCGAAAGAGATGGTTCCTATCGGTGCGATCGCCAGGTGCATGCGATCCCGCTGAGTCGATTGGCAACCCAATGAAGGCGCTACCTACACCATTCATGCCCGAGGCCAGCACGCGGCCATAATCGGCCCAAGGATGCGCCCCGGCCTCATGCCAGGTACTGACTACCACCTCTGGCACAAAGTGTTCAACTCTCATAGATGTCTTGATCGAGCACTTTGGGGGAAACGCTGAACATTTCAGCCATGAGCACACCCCTTTGACTTTGTATTTCAGGCAGCTAGGTAGGGCCTGTGCCGTATTGATAGCAATCTCAACGGTGTTTGTTGCTGCACGTGCCGGCACAAAGGCAAGGTTTGCCTCAACCAGGATGCACAAGGTCACGAGGTCCGCAAGAAAAGGTCTGCGCTTCATGATTGGATCCTTACTTGCTTGGCTGCGCACGTAGCACAGCATTTAGATAGGCGCTCTTGGCCTGCGCAATGTCTGTGACGCCATAGACTATGGATTGCCCATTGAAAACAATGGCGGGCACGCGATCAATGCCGTATTGCCCGGCGCGTGCGATGCCCTCAGAAGCATTCGCAGCACGCCGTTGCAGCTCGGCCGCCCCCATTTTTCTCAGACGCTCCCTGGCTACAGGCTCCGCTGCCGCCTCATTGGTCGGTAAGCCCTGAGAAAGCTCTTCCTCTAGTTGCTCCAGCCCATCCAGCAGGTAAACAGTCGCGCCCGCAGTATTCGTCAGGTAGATGCTGGAGTTCGTGAAAACCTCAATCCGCACGGAGGCCATCTGGCCAACCTGAGTTGAACGGATCTGAGAGGATGTCGTTACCGTTGAAGTGATCTGGCCAATTGCACCGACAGTCACGGCACAAAGAGCAAGTCCCATGATTCGGGCATTCAATTTCATGTGGCATCTCCCGTAGGTTGGTGCGGATCCTTGGCAGCGGCAGCCGCAGCTGCTGCAATGACAGCAAGCGCTTCATCTCGGAGACGATCAAGGTGAAGTCCAGCATTGCCGAGGACAGAATCGGTTCTTACGCAAATGCCACGCAGATCCAGACCAAGAACGCGATCCGTCTCCGAGACCAACACGACAACCATGATGCGGCGCTGGACACACCATTGAATAAATCGAGTCAGGCGAACTGGCATCACGTCCAGCATGTGCTCTGGGGCATCTATGGCCAGTACGCTGGTCCCAGCCAATGCCTTCGGCAACCCATCCGCTAGATCTCTCCAGTAGCCGACCATTCCGCGCACGATGCAGCGAGCAGGTTTGTCAGGGTGGCCGGACAAATCAAGATATGCGTCTACCGGCCACTGATCTTCACGCTGCTGATGGTGGCCAGTGTTTGCCTGCGATGACAGGTGCTCTCCCAAGGTGAACCGATCTTGAGCATGAGCACATTGAAAGATCAGAACTTGGGCCGAAGCTGCCGCGTCGTGGACAGCCTCATCCAGTTGCGTCTTGGCATCTTCCAATCCACTGCTTTCTGGGTACTGCTGTTCATCATCGTTGGAGATGGACGGCGCCATCGGGGCTCTCCCGCTGCAATAGGTTGGCTCGACTGGACATACCTGAGGTTGTCCACGATCTAGCGTGGTTGTGCTTGACATATCCGTTCTCAGACGCGGCGCTCTGCGAGTTGGCGAGCAACCAGGACAGCTGCCTCCATCTCTGTGCAGTTGTGTTGCTGCATCAGGCGCTTGCGAGCGGCCTTTTCATGGCCCTCGGTCATCGCCAACGCAATAGCGATAGGGGGAGGCACGTTCCGAAACAGCGCTTTGATCGTGCTAGACAGCAGCACGCCCTCGGTGTACTTGGGCGGTTCCTTCCTGGTGGACTCCATCAGCTTGCGTTCCTCGGCCGTCAGCTTCTTGAATCGAGACACCTCCTCAACTTCGGCCATTTCCATGGTCAGCAATAACCAGTACTCACACATGTTGAGCACACGACTCATCGAGTTCGGGAAGTCCTTCATGTCCTGGGTTGCCAGCCAGAACCAGATGGACAGCTTTCGCCACATCTTTGTGCCCTTGGCGATCTTTGGTCCCAGCAGAGGGTTCGTGGTGATGAGGTGCCCTTCATCAGTCAGGAAGATGTTGTCCCGTCCTTCGTGTTGGTGGGCTTCGCCGGTTGCGTGTACGTGGTCAATGAGGCCGGTGTACGCGACGGCCAGGGCATCCTCATAACCGTCTTGGGTCAGGGTGCCCATTTCCACCAGAGTCACATCAGCATCAGGCCACTTCTGCCCATATCGGTTGAACAGTTTTCCACGCAGACTTTGGGTGAAGACCATCATGGCTTCACCCATTTCAGCCGCACGCTTTTTACGGTCGGGCAGCAGCGTTTCATCCTTGTTCATGCCCATGAGGGCCAGGGCCACGTCCTGGACCAGTGGGTGAGGCTTGCCGGCCTTTTGCGCGGCCAATGCAGCTTTGATGATTGCGCGGCTGATCACGTACCTGTCAGCCCGGCTCATCTTTGCGATTTCTTGCTCTTCGCCGCCAGTGATCATCATGATTGCTGACAACAGCATTTCACCCAGGTAGTCGCGCTTTTCTTGCTCCTGGTCCTTTTCTGGCGAGTCATCGGATGAGTCAGAATCATCCTCATCCTCGATGGCCTGCGCTGCTTCGGCAGCCTTGGCCGTAATCGCGCTCTCGATGGCTTCCAGACGAGCCTCTTCGTGGCTATCTTCTACAGCCTGGAATGAGTCCATCACTGACGGGTCGGCCAGCAGCTTTGCGGCCAGCGCGAACGGCGGTAGCGATACGTCGTTGTACGGGGTCAGCTCCACGTAATTTGTGGTGAGCCCCATGCTTGCAAAGTAGTCCTTGAGCAAACCAAAGGACTTGCCTGCATCGGCGATAAACAGCCGGGGCCGGTGGATGGCCATCATGAAGAGAACAAGGAAGTTCAGCGTCGATGACTTGCCCGCGCCAGTCGGCCCCAACACAAGCATGTGGGCGTTCTTTTTTCGGTCACGCTTGTTCAGCGGATCGACCCACATCGGCTCTCCGCCACGATTCCAGAATGGAAAGCCTGGTCGACCAGATCCACGTTGGCGGCCATAGACGGGCAAGAGTGCAGCAACTTGTGAAGCGAACAGCAAGCGCGACCGCTTCAGCCGTTGTGCGTCAAAGGAAGGATCAAAGCACATCGGTAACCCACGCACAAAGGCATCAATGGGCGTCAGATCGTGTTCAGGTGAAATGAAGCGCAATCCCGAGCTACCCAGCTGCGCGTTGACTGTTGCGATGTCCTTGCGCAGCTGCTCCTCGGTTTCTGCGGATAGGTAGAGCACCGTGAAGGTGGGAAATAGCTTGTCCTTGGGGGTACCCGCCATGTGCTTCAAGATCCGATCGCATTCGGCGTATGTACGCTCGGCCTCTGGACTTTTGGCCTTGGACTTGCCTTTGATCCGCTCGACACCTTCTTCCATCAGGTTTTGTGGCCGGATCACCACCGTGACGGACAACATGGCGTTTGCGGGCAGCCGATCAAAGCGGGCGAAAATATTGCGCCCATATTGACGCTCCGCACTGAGGTGGCCCACCTCAGGGTTGGAAGTGATCTGTTGTAGCGTGAGTGCCTTGACGGGTACCCCGTCAAATTCAAATTGACCGCGTTCCTGGTTGGTCTTGGGATTGGCCAGGTTCAGGAAGGAGGACAAATCCCAGCCAGCGATCGGTGCGCCGCTCTGAGGGGATTCGTCACCTGGGTAAGGAAATGCGCGAAGCAAGTCGCCAGGCGTGCGGAAATCCTTGCGGCGGTTGAAGAATGGCAGGAGCCAATCGTAGAGGTCCTTGCCGGTGCCTCTGCGCACCCGTACACCGGCTTCTTCCAAGTTGGCAACCATGCCCTCGGCCACCCGATTGAGCATCTCAGTTGGATCGCCAGGCTCACGACTGAAATCATGATTGGCCTTGTAGATCCGGTAGAGACAGCACCGGACACGGCGAATTTGCCCACGCCAGACATGACCTGAAACCTCCGTATCAACAAAGAGGCCTTCAGCGCGTGAGACGTTGCCCAGATGAAGTGCGAACTCGTTGACGACGGTTTCAGTGAGAACAGACTTCTTGACTGCTTCCCGGCGCTCAGGGTTGCTGGCGTGCACCTCGTCAATGTATGCCTCCAACTCGTCACGCAAGTGATCGATGTTGCGGTCATCATTCAAGAAGAACTGGACGATCCACTCGGCGGTTTCGGACTCTGGCAATCCCTGAAGCGCACCTTGTACTTTGCGCCGACAGTCATTGAGCAGTTCTTGCGGTTGGGCTTCAGTGGGCGCTGGGGTCAGCTCGAAAAGAGCCCCAACACTGACGCCATCACTTAGTTCAAAGACCTGGGCCTTGGGGTCGGCATCAAAGCCTCTCCAGGGGAGCAACTCCGTGAATGAAGGAGGCCGTGACGCCATGCTGCGACGTTGTGCCGTTGTCAGGGGTCGGTAGTCGGCCTCATTGGATGAAGCACCAGCTCCACCGCCGCTGTTGTCAACGAGTGTGGCCGTAGCAATGGCCGTCGGCTTTTTGGGAAGGAGCCAGCTGAACATATCTGCGCCTCCAGTGCTCAGCGAGCAGCTAGTTGAAGATCTACCAACGCCCGCTTGACATCACGGCAGGCCAACTTTTCACGTTGAGCGACGTAAGCACGCTCCCCCGCATTCAAGGCTGCGTAGCGACGGCTGATGTCGTGCAGGTTGTCTTCTTTTTGTGCGGCTGTCAGAAGCCTGACCAGAGCCTGGTCGTCAATCTGAGCGTCGCACTCCTTGGCAAAGTCGCTTCGGAAATCCTGGCCTACACGGTAGAGCGCGGGATTCAGACGCTTGACAACCATCAAGGCCTCGGCGCCACTGTTGTTAGTGCTCGATTGCACTGGGGCAACTCGCCCTTCTGAGCGACGGGGAGCCACCTCACCTGGCAATGCGTACTGAATGGATTCGTACAACGGGAACACGGTCACATAGCCCGGAATCGGGTACTTGCCGTTGGCCAAGTGGGGGAAGACGTGCATTTCCAAGTCAGGATTTGGCAGCCGCTGGAAGCGGTTAACCAATGGATCTGTCGCTGTGCGTCGGTATGCAGGAGGCTGCTCATCCTCATCAACGGCACGCACAGGCAAGCGCTCACGTGGGGATGTGTTGACGCCTTCCTCTTGCATGTGGCGGTTGTAGATATCGATCATCGTTGGACCGTCCTTGGGCAATGGACTTTCACGCGGTCCAGCAACGGAGCAAGCACCAAGGGAGGAGATGGCAGCGATGGCCATAACCCAGCGAGTCAGTGTCAGATTGAGGGCATGCATGGCTGTTTCCTTCTGTTGGATCAATCCAGGGCGCGGCGACCGCCCAGGGCGACCGTTTGACGGCCATAGTTCAGCTTCCGTGCGTCGGGAGCCTTGTCAATGAAGATCTCTTGCTCGATGTGGACCACGACGCGAGCACCTGCAGGTGTGACGACAGCATCAAACGAGTTGTTCAGTCGGCGCATGATCCAATTGCTCACTTCATCGGTTGCAGCACCGGCTGCCTGACCAAGCACAAACTTGCTCTTGCTACCAGTAACAGAGGTCGTTGCACCGAGCGGGCTATCAGAGGTGGTGGTCTGAGACAAAGCGGAAGCCTGTGCCGCAATGCTCAGGGTCTTTAGGCCCACCACATCGGTGAGATAGGCAGGTGCATTCGTCACAAACTTGCCTGTGATGCACGGATTACCGAATTCGTCGGACAGCCAGGCCAGTTTGTTTGACTGGGAGATGGAGGGCGTCTGATTGCCACTGTTGCCCCCCGCACCGCCGCCAAATCCACCAGCAGCGCCGTTCTTCTTCATTGACACCGTTTGAATGCTTCCGTCATAGAAGACAAACGTGAGGGACTGGACCAATCCCTCGGAACAACTCAGGGCCATGTCCCCCACGGCTATTCCCGATACCACGATGCCGGCGATCTCATCAGGGACGTAGTGACCGTTTGCTGCCAGGTTTTCTCGTCCGATCAACAGCTTGAACTGCATTGGATCTTGTACGCGACCGTCAATAGGAACGCGACCTACCAGCGCAGTCATCATCGTTGCGCGGGTCAAGGTAGCGTTCTCAGGGATCGTGAAATAGGGCTTTGGAGGTTTTTTACCGGCCTGGGACACATCACCGCCGCCTGCGGCATCACTCGCCGGGTCACGAGGCATGGCTGTACCTTGATGGGTTCCTGGCGCGCTTGCCGCAACAATCGGTTGCCCATTGGTGCGGACAATCCCAGTAGATCCATCACCAGCCTTCGCCTCACGGTAGCCCATCGGCAAGACACGTGTGTACGAACCAGGTGCTCCGCTCACGGAAGCGAATGAAGCATTTGCGCTGGGTTGTCCACCCTGTGCCCCTACACCGTCATAACCCAGTCCGGCAGGGATACCGTTCCGCGCAGGTTTGCCCAAACTGCCCACCATGGTGCTATAGCCATCTGTCGCGGCATCCACAATTGCACCGATGCCGTCTTTTCGACCTTTGGCCTGGGCCTCCGTAGTCCCTGTCGCACCAGATGCTGGGGTGGCAGCTGGTGTAGCTGCGCCGCCCGAGATCTGACTGTCCTTGATTTGTGCCAAGACCTCTTGACGGACTTGCGAAACAACTTCAGAACGGTCACCACGCAACTTTGCGTTCTCGCGTTTGAGGTCTTCATTGTCTTCAATAACCCGCTGGACTTTGGCCAGCATTTCTCGATTGCTTGCCGTCACGGTCTTGAGCGTTTCCCCAGGACTGTCGGCATCTGCCGACCTGGCTGGCGACGAAGCGGAGAGGGCGCAAAGGCCAAGAATCCCACCTTGTCGAGGGGCTACGGCTTCGTCGCCCGCTGGTCGTGGGACGGTAGTCAGATCGGGTCCGGCCTTGACTGTGCTAGGGCCGCTGCTGATTACCTTCGCCCACACCACATAACCGCAAATGGCCACGCCGCAGGCGGTCAATATGGGAGTCAGTTTGTTCTGTTTGATGGCAGGCATGACATTTCCTTGAAGAGGCTCACTTGCAGGTCTCAAAGGACCCGCTGCACACCAGGTACAGGGTTGTCGAATCCCAATCCGTACCAGCGGCCAACAAACGGCGGTGCTGAGGGGTTGCCGCAATCCAAGTCCCTCGCACCTGATCCAGGTCGAGGTCCAGCGTGATACGTTCCAGATTGGTCACACGAACCGCTGTCACATACAGAGACCCAGACCGCCACTGGCCCATGGGGACGGCACTAACCCGCTGCCCACGTATCAGCCCGCTGATGGCGGTCGGTTGAATGGGCACGGGGTACACACCAGGAGCACTGGGGATCAGGCGCTTTGGCGAGTACATGTATTGCGCCGCATAGCGCGTCAGTGCAACCATGTCGAGGGACGGCTCATCACCATCAGTGCCGTCGGCCGCGTCATCGCCGGGTTGCTTCTTGACGGAGCCAGTTCCGGATTGCTGCGCAGCAGTACCTTTGTAGATGACTTCAAGCTCGCGAGAAGAGGGGCCTTGCGATTCAGTGGCGAAGAAATCAAGTGGCACCATCTGGCCCGTCACAAGATCCTCTGCAACAACTCGCAAGCCCTCCAGGGGCCCCAGCGCACGAACATAAGCAGTGCGCTCCATGACCTGGGTCCACAGCACACCCTCCGAACCAGCGGGCACATGAAGCGCAACAGGGTTGGGAAAAGTCACCAGGCGCTCGATGGAGACAGGAAGCGAGACCTTGACAGGAGCGCGATCGAACTGAATGCGCTCAGTCCAGTTGGTCGGATTGGTTCCGGAATCTTCGAGAGCGCCAAGGAGCCGCGGCTTCGCTGCGCCCTTGGCGGGTGCCGACTTCGTTTCAGCGGAGGCCCGCTTGCGAGTACCAGAAGGGGATGTGCCAGAAGGCGGTGGAGTACCAACAGTAGACGATGCACTGGTGCCGCCAGTCGTGTGAGCGTCTGCCTGAGATTGGCCATTTGCCGTCGATGGCGTGCCAGGTGCGTCTCCCAGGTCAAGCTTAGCCGTGGCAGTACTCGTTGTACTCGCTTCATCGACCACGCGGGCAACAGGCTTTACCTCGGCTTGAGCATTGGCGTCCGCTCCAAATGAAATCACAAGCAGGGCAGCCAGTATGTTGAACGAGTAGGTGTGTTTCATGAACGTTCCTTTCGCTGACAACTCGGGTCAATTGACGGGGCGGGGGAGTACAGCAGGGGCCAGCGAAGACGGCAGCGGTTGCCGGACAGCAGCCGCAGACTGAGAAGTGGTCGAGGGAGCAGCTGATGCAGGAGTAGCTGCAGGTCCTGCTGCTGTTGGTGGTAGATCATTCACATCCACCCCACCGTCACCCAATGACTTGTTGGCGTAGGCATCAGTGTTTTTGACCATTGACCCGTCCGAGCTACGAGAAACTTCGACGGCCTTCGGGTCCAATCGCTCAGGACGCCCCCTGAAGCAGTCGAGAGCAAGTTGCCAGGGGTTGCGCTCACGATCAACGTCGTAGCGAACGATGTGCAATGGATAGCGGATATACGCATCCTTAACCGGCACGCCACGGGACGTCTCTTGAATTTGGGTGTCGATCATCACTGCCCAAGATCCATCAGCGAGTGAAACAACACGTTCATCCCGATAGCCCAGGCCCGGAATTTCTGTCACGGTGCGAGTGCGTTGATCCAGTTCCCCCTGGTCTGCTCGAATCTTTTGGTCATCGATCAGTTGCTCACGACATGAAGGCGTGAAGAAGGCCTGAAGCTTGTAAATCTGGTCGCCATAGTCTTGCTGGCCGTTCTTGCTCCACCGATTGAGTTGCTGCCAGATGTAGAAGGCAAAGGTATAAACATTGGGCGAAGGAACTTCACGCCTGCCAGCGTGAATAGTGGCCCCAGCAGAGAGATCGGGGGGAATGTGAATGTCCAGGTCTTTGGGAGCTGCGCGCCATCCCATGACGGCAAACCCTGCAACCAGCAGAGCGGCAGCCGCGAGGCCTGTCACAATTTTGATTGTCCAGCGTGCTTGTTCAAGTGCATCGACATATCGAGCCATGATGTCTTTCCTTGGCGAGTGGCGGTGTTCGGTCAGGGCTTGTTTTTCTTGCTCGTTCGCTGAGCGTCGAACTCAAGACCAATGTCCCAGTGGCCGTTGTGATTGATGAAGTGGCCTTTTGAAAAACCTGACTTCGCCATCCAATGCCAATACTTGTGCAGGTAGAAGTTGTCGGGTCTGTCACGCTTGATCGTTGCCAGCCATCCGGCAAGGACCCATACAGTGACCATGGGCGCCAGCGAAGAGATCAAAACACCTATGGCCCAGATCTTGGTGATGAAAGCAACCAGCACACCGATCACCACCCACACGGGAAAGAAGATCAAGGCTGCAATCTGCGTTTCCGATGCTGTGAGCCCTCGCATGATTGCGGGCTCGTTGTTCGCACGATCCGTCAACGGAGCATGCCCCGAGTAGATCGTGTGGTCTGCAGAATCGCGTCCTTGTTCACTCATAGCGTGGTACTCGGATGTGCTGGTTGTCGTCTCAGCAGACGATTACAGGATGCTGTTGGCAGTGGTCAGCAGGTACACAACGGCAACCAGCATCACCACACCGATGAAGAAGAACCACTTCAGATCGGTCAGCTCGGCCTTGCCTTCGCGCCATTCGCGGAACTTGCCGACTGCACCACCAGCGACTTCAACGAAGGCGTAGGTACCCATCATGAGCACCAGCACAGCAACGCCCTGCTTCCAGTACTGTTGGAGAAGAGCGATGTAGTCGCCACCATTCACACCTTGGCCAGGCGCCACGGTGCCGGGCAGCGCAGCCATGGCAGGTCCTGCGGCCATCAACATGGCCAATGTACCGGCCATGATGTTGGGCAGTTTGCGAGCGCGTGCGGCCAAACGCTGGGCTTGACGCTGAGTTGCTTGTGCAGCTTGCGTGATGAAAGACATGAGAATCTCCTAGCAAAATGATTGAGAGAGAACAAAGATCAAGGCGAAGGAATGGCCCTAAGGCCCCGCCCAAATTTGAAAATGGACGGTTTCCGGCAAAGAGAGGCCATCCCGCTCCGCGAGGGGCGGGCTCGATCTCGCTTGCTGGATGAGGTGATCCAGGCATTCACCTGGACCTTGGTTGGGTCAGGGAGGCTGCGCGGGCGGCTGTGAGTAGCGCTTCATGGTCATCAGCTCAACAGATAGGTGAGGATTGCGAGCAAAATCGCCACCCTGATCACATAGCGTGAACCACGGGGCATTTCGGTCGGCTGGTGCATCACCATGGAAAGGAGTGCGCGGATCGCGTTTGCCCCCCAGAGGTAGGCAACGGCCCCAACGATCAGAACGATCCCCGTTGCAACATAGCTGCTGTTGAAGCCAGCGGCAGTGTTGAAGGCGGTCTCCATTTCCTGTTGCATAAGGTGCTACCCGCCATCAATTGCGATAGTCGCCGCGCAATGGCGCCACGGCACGGGGCTGCCGTGGCGCATCCAAATGGTCATCAATGCCCCGTTGAATCATCTCGACGTCACGGTTGAGCCAGTCATAGCGGAAACGCACTCGGGCCGTTTTGTCAGAATTTTTGTCAGCTTGATCAATCATTTGACGCAGCTGCTGCAACTCGTAGCTGATCTTTGCGAGCCGTTCACGGTCCGCATCCTCATCAGCCCGGGAAGGCGTAGTGGCCAGGAGGCACGAACCTGCCACGAACAGCCCAAGCAAGAGCTGACGCGAGGTAGGCAGGCGGTTGGCAATGTTCATCGACATGGCGATTCCTTGACTTAGATGTACTTCTTGAAGGTGCTGACCCAAACGGATAGGGACCAAGCAACCAGTGCTGTGAAAACCAGGACCATGTAGGCCGGGTTAAAACCACCGAAGGGCCAGGCCAGGTACAGCCCAAATCCAACGGTTAAGGACCAGAGAGTGGCCTTCTTGGCGCGGTGATACAAAAAGCTGCTTTCACGTCCGCCGCCCCATCTGCGCAGATCACGACGAGCAAGACCGTCAATCGCGCCCAGCAGACAGGCCAGCGCAAACGCTGGCAATGCAAATACGACGACGAACATGCGAACTGCGGTATCCATCGCGATGTACATGGAGACCATGAACACCTTGGCAAGCTCACGTTTGAGCAGCAACGATGTTCTCTTCATGTTGTCCCTGAGGTCGTCTGGGATAGGTCTACGGCTTTCCTCGTAGTAACCCAAGACGTCCATGCTTAGAAATGGCTTTGCAACCATCTTGGCCACGCTCTGGGAAAACCCGAGCGTGTCAGGGATGATCAGTGAGCGCGGATACTCAGAGATGTAGGCAAGGTCTTCTTCAATCAGGCCCCGAGCATGGTTGATGCCTTTGGCCTCCCACATCATCGGGGTGTGCATCCCGACAATTTCGATGATGACGGCAATGGCCCAGGCAAACAGTGCACTGAGCATCGTGCCAAACACGATCCCAATCATGAGACCGATGGGGCCTTGATCAACGGGACTGGATCCACCACCAGCCTGCGGCTTAACGGGTCCTTTGCTCATTTCACGACCTCACCTGAATAGGCGTTCTGATCCATGGATGCAACCAAGGTATCAAGATCAATTTCACCGAGATCGGCCACCGATGAGAATTCAGGACCAAGCGTCGGCTCCACCCGTTCATCGCCTGTAGATGCCCCCGTAGCGGCCACTGCAGCATCCGTCTTGGCGTCGAGATCGTCCGGCACATAGATGGGGGCAGATCCAGCCAGCCCAATCGGATGCCCTGCCAGCCAGTCCGTCTCGGTCCACCACTGATCGGATGTGCGGTAGCGATTCTTCATGTCCTCACATACGGCCCGCAGCGATTCCGGGATGAAGACATCGCCCGTTGTGTCAGGCAATGGAATCCTGATCTTGGACAGACGGTTGCCTTCAAACAAGGCGAAGGCTTGACCGATTGGCAACTGCATGACATCAGATGCCTCAATGAGCGGCACATCCTTCGTCGCCACGCGATCCTGGTTGTTACTGATGAAGTGAATGCCATCGCCTTCGGCGGCTTTGTCGGTCACACCAGAAACCACGGTCAACGTGGTTACCTCGACCTTGGGCATTTGATCCGCAATGAACTTTGCGCTCTCCAAGCTCTTGGTGCGAAGCGTCACCACGTGGTTGAAGTTGCCCAGAATCTGCTGAGCCTTGGCTGCGTCTTTGAGCTTGGCTTCGAGGTCTGGCACCGTCTGGGTGTACGCCGTCACACGCATACCCGCGCCGCCCATCCGGTTGACCATCGGGATGAACTCTTCTCCGACGATGGCCTCTACCTCATCGAAGTGGCTGCAAATTGTTGGCAAGACGATCTTGCCGTCGTCACGGTGGGGATCAAGGCCTGTCTTGTACAGCTTGCCGCCGACCGACACCAAATCGGCCAACATTGAGTTGCCAACTGCACCAGCGATAACAGAGTCCGAGAGAGCATCCAAGCCCGCGTAAACGATCCCACCCTGGCGAATGACCTGCATCCAGTCAAATACAGGACGACGATCCGAGGGATTGAAGTAATCGGGACTGATCAGTTGCCCAATTGCGCCAGTGGTGAGCTTTTCGAGAAATGGCCCCAACGAGGCAATGATCTTCTCGAAGAAGGACTTCTCGTAGCTCACAGCCGTAGCTAAGCCACCCAGAACCGGATCACTGATTTCTGGCTGCAACTTACGGGCGACGATGATCGTTGCAGAAAGAGTAGGGTGACGGTCTTGCAAGGAACGTGGAACCTGAATCTTGCGCTTTTCGATCTCGATGGCACATGTCTCGACCATCGTTTCCCAGTTGCGGATCTGCCCTGCTGCCTGTGCGCGATCCAACGCGAGTCGGGCGTATTTGATGAACAGAGGTTCGATGTCAGTGATGTGTCGCAGGATGCCGTTGTATGTGGGCACCTCACCCAAGGCAACCTGGGCTTGTGCGACAAGATTCGTGAAGCGCCAAGAAAATTCCTTGAACGCTGCCGAATTGCCCGAAGAGGGCAGCGCGTTTGTGGCGCGCGATGCTACTTCTGTGATCCGCGAGAAGTTGCCAACACCGTTGTAGCGGGCCGAAAATTCCGGGTACCCAAGGTGGAACAAGTACAGCTGGTCCAGACGTCCGGCGCGAGCAGCCTCGGCGTAGACACGCATCATCAGCTCAGCATCACCCTTGGGATCGATGATGATGACGACGTACCCGTCATGGATATCCTGCGTTGCCAGCAACTCCAGCAACCGCGTCTTGCCAACGCGGGTTGTCCCCAGCACCAAGAGGTGCCCTGAGCGTGCGGATTGGCGCAACAGAACGGGCTTCTCATCCGGTTCGACGCCGTGCAGATGCACATTGCCACCCAGGTCATGAATAGGGCGCAGAGGATTCCACCATTGCTCTGAGCTGGTCCAAGTTGCCACCTTCGCAGCAATGCGGTGTGAGGAGATGCCAGTCTTGTCTTTGGCGCTGGCCCATTTCTCGAATTTCCGAGCTACCTCTTTCAACGCACGATCACGAGCGGTGATTGTGATGAATGGTTGAGCTTCTGGACGCGTAGCATCCAGCTTTCGCTGAGTATGCTTTTGCGTCCATGCGAAGCCCTCTCCAAAGTACAGGGTGTCCTTGGTTCTTGGAATCTTGTGCGGAGCGAGCTTCGTGATCTTGTAGTACTTCATGCCCGCCTGGTACCGCTTGACGTCCCAGGCTTCCTTGAAGCGCACGCTGGCAAATGTGAAAGCCATGGCCCCACACGCAAGCCCCAGTCGATCCGGTAGCATCAGCGCCCAAGGTGCACTCAAGGCGACCGAACCGCACGCTGCCGCCACCGCGGCACTTTGGAATTCAACGGCCGGTCTCAAAAGAGGCTCAAGAACATAGGTAGCCTTGCTCATGGCTGCACCCCACTGATTTCATTCCACGCCGACAGGTCTTGCACCACAGATCCATCAGTCAGGACCATGACTGGGTAGGCTGTCACGCCAGCAGCCTTGAGAGCAGAGACTAGGCCTGGAGCGGGATGAGGAGCAACTGGTGCTTCACTTATCCGCTGAAGGGCTTTGAATGTCTGTACGTCTTTGACGGAAACGACGATTCCGCTGGCTTTTAGCCGCTGTATTGCCACACGATATTTCTGGAGCCATTGCGTAGACATCTCGTCAGCGCCTATGACAAAGAGGGGCTGCGTCAGCCACTGTGCATTGGCAATGCGGTGCTTCCCTGACACAACTCCGGGTCTGAGACCTTTCACTTGAACCGGGAACGCAAGCAATGGAGACTCATCAACTGCGTCAACGCCATGCAACACGTGGCTGAAGTACTGTGCCGATGGCACTGTCTTTCCCGAGTCGAACAACACGACGGGGAGTGATTGGGCCATTCCGGCCTGAGCGAAGAAAAGAGGGATCACGGCGAGCACACGGGCGCGCAATTCCACACCCTGGCGTGCGTTTGCAAGCTTGGGGTTTGATGGCAGGAATGCTTGCACCAGGTCGTGAATGGAAAGGGCGGGCCATCCACAGCGCTTGTGTGGTGCGACCGTGGTGCCGGTGCATGTATGCACCAGCTGCTCGAATGAACCCAAAGTGTTTGCCAATTGCTTAGCCACGGACACCTCCGAGTGCAACTGGCGAGAGAGGAATCTCAGCGATATGTCGATAAACCGATTTTGCGTATGGGACACCAATAGTGGGATTGGCGTTGTGGTACCGCGCAACGGCGTCAAACCAGTTGCGGGTGACAACAAAGTGTGAGCGCAGCAAGCGGGCGCCTACCCCTATGTTGGGATAGGGATCCATCGCAGTCCAGAACGTCTTGAGCTTGTCGTGGTGATAGCCCCAGTTGACCTGCAAAAGCCCGCAGTCAACGCTATTCACACCACGGCTTACATACCCACGCAGTGCGGCGACGGATGCCTCATAGCTCTTAAAGCGCATCGGCACTTTTTCGACATTCAGCGTCCATGGATATGGCAACGCCTTCTCGCCAAAAAGCATCTTGGATTCTTGCAGAGCCACTCCGTAAAGGATTGCCGGTGGCACCTCATTCATCCGACCCATGGCGACATAGCCTGGTGGAATAGGTGCTGGTTGTCCCCTACGCGTTGTAGCCAGCGCGTTGCTCCACACCAGTTCGCTTGCGGAGGCTATGAGAAGCAATCGTCGGCTAATCATTGACTCCCCGCACGTCGAGGTTGCTGAACAGCTGCGCGAGGAACGTTGGCGGCATCTGCCGTGCCAATGTCGACATTGGCTTTGGGCAGCCCCCCGAAGTCAATCACGCGCTCATTGGGATAGAGACGCTGCATCGCCTCCTGATAGGCATACATCCATGCCAGCACGCGCTCGGTATCCGCATGTTGAGCCCTGGCAAACAACTCTGCGTACTTTCGGCGCTCTGCATCAGATCGAGCGTGGATGCCCAGGGCTTCAATTGGAGAGAGATTGGGTATTGAGAAGCTGGCGCGAGGTCCACGCAGCAAGGCCTTAGCGCGCTGAACCTCATCGGCATTCAGACCCCAGACCTGGGCAGTGAATGCGTCAGTGGTATCAATGGATGATGTCTGCGTCGTTGCGCCTGCGCCTGTGGTTGGCTGGAACTGACGTTGCACTGGCACTACCGGCGTCGATCGCACCGATTGAGCCAGGGCCTGCGTGGACAGGAACAGCCCCAGAACAATGCCAATGAGGGAGTTGACTTTCATGCTGGTCCGTCAGTTATTGCTGATCTCGGGAGAGAACGACTTCGCCTTTGTCAGTGGCAAGCACTGCGCGTTGAGATCCGACATCAGCTTTTTTTACGGTGACCCGTCCTTGGGTGTCTCCCTCTGTGAGGAAGCGCACATCGCTCGCGCCACCGTGCGTACGGCCGACTGCGACGGAAGGCCTGCCATCCCACACATCGACGGACAACAATTGGGCTGCATCCTCTTGTTGTTGCACGGGGGGGCGAACCGGAGCGGTGGAGACGGGACGATGTGTCACCCCAGTACGTCGCATCGTTGGCTTTGGCGCAGCGGCCTTTGCCTGCAACTCTTTCAGTGCTTGCAGCTCACTTTCGAGAGCAGCAATGCGGCTCTCATGATCATCGTGTCCGGTTAGCAGACTCTTCACGTCCGTGGCCAGACTTTCAACCTTTTGGAGCACATCTTCTAGGTTGACTTTGACCTTCGGCGCGATGGAGGAAACAGCCCCCGACGCGGGTGCGGATGCAGGACTTACTGAAGCAGTCAGGGCACCCTCTGCCGGGCTAGCCAGACCTTTCGCAGGGTCGTCAACACGAGAAGGAACTGGCACGACTTCGCCGGTGCTTTCGGGGCTTGGCAAGCCGCTCAGTTGATGCTTGCTGCTTTTGTGCCAGATCAACCCAGCAGCCCCAATGCCGAACACCAAAGTCAGCGCGATCCACATCAGCGTGCGGTTGGGCTTCGATTGCTTACCAACACCGCCTGAACCTGGGGGGCGGGTGTTCTGAAATTGACTGTTACGCGGCTGATTGGTCGCTTGGCCAGTTCGTTCGGAGGTCGCCTCATGAATGGGGCGTACTTCAGCCACAGGCTGAGTGGCATTGCCAGAATTGGCGGTGGCTTTTTCTGCGTTGGATTGACTCATCTTGCGTCCTACCTGTTTTCAATCATTCGGCGACTTGTTGAGGGGTTTGCCGCCAGGAGAACTTCGCAACAGGCTTTGCAGCGACTGGCTCTTGATTGGTAGGAGAGGGCGCCGGCACCGTGCCTACTTCTTCACCCTTTGCTGGCTCGGACGCAGTCGGTGCGGCAGCTTGAGGCGAAGCAGGTGGGTTGTTCGACGCATAAGAGACGATGCGCAGGTTTTGTTCGACATTCAGGCTGAATGCTCGCCCCATCAACGCTCGAAGCATTGCGTCCACGCGATATGGCCCCATAACGCGATTCGATTCGGGCAGCCGCAGACCGAATACACGCCGTACGTGCTCGTCCATCTGCTCGGCGGGCGCCAGCTCGTAGCCAGTTCTGATGAGCAAGTACTTGACCGCATCGCCCACGGTTGAAACCACTCCACGAGGAAAGTGGACCTTGGCTGTGACAGCGAGGGCATAGCTGTCTGTCTCATCGGGTTGGCTATTCAGCGTCGTGTAGCGATTGACCTGAATTTCGTCCGCATTGATGCTGCGCACGTATTGCGCATTGCTGGTAGGTGCAGCGGGTGTACTTGTGTATGCATCAGCGAGAGCACTTGCGTTGGAGGGTTGTGCCGCTGCCGCGATGCTTGCAACAACGGTGCATGCCGAAGCGATGACCAGTCGCATGGCGAGAGCTATTCGCTGACTGAGTTCCGTTTTCACGCTGATCTCCTAGAACCTAGAAAAAACCCGCCCCGCGTAACGGGGCGGGCCAAAGTTGGCGGATAGCCCACCAGTCACTCCTAAACAGAGCGAAGGTTAGGAAACGTGTCGAGCAGCGTCAGCTCGAAAGCTGTTTTACTTGCGGAGCCTTTCGACTTGCATTGAAGCCTTGAATCTGATAAGCACGCACTTTCACCGCTCATAGCCAATAGGGCTTTGATTTGTTTGCTGTTTTCTAGCGAGCGTTTGTTGTAATCAAGGACCTAAGACAGGGAGTGGCAGTAGTCGAGTTACATATAGGGGCAATCCTGCGCACTCGCAGCGGCTTTGATTGCATTTCGTAAAGCAAAATGTCGCTGCGCTTTTGTCCAAACGCGGGAAATCGTCAAGACGTTAGAGGTAGTTACAACCGTAAGATTTATGTAGTGAAATAGTCTTGAAGCATGGTTGAGGTCTTGAGCCAAGTTGCGTAGCGACGTACTGCGTGGCGGTTTGGACAAAGGGTTGCTTCAAGGGGACCGGCGCCCTGGGGGGCGTCGGTTACGGGGTGAGGGCTTCTACAGGTGTAAGGGCCCAATCCAAAGGGTGCCGCCGCTACTTACCAGTGCGTAGCGGCGGCAAAGGGCTTACTGGGACGGGGGAAGTACAGGCACGGGGGCGACATGCCTTTCGCGGGGCGCGAGCATGTCGCAAGGGTTGAAGGGTTTTCGTTAAAGGGGTGCCGAGCTGTTCCACCATGGAAGTGCTGGACAACTTTGATGCAGCCCTAGCATAGGCATGCCCGAAAATCAAGCGTAAACATGTTTGGCAAGGAACCAGTTTTGAGCTGACATGGGCCCCGGTACTTCATACCCTCGTTGATCGATACGACAACACAAATGACACATGACGTCCGCAATCAAGAAACACCCGAAGAGAGCAGGAAACTGCTCCCAGAGACTGCTGAAAGAGGCAGACGTCGGAGTGATAGGACGCACGCAATCTTCTCCATTGTTCGTGGGCTTGAAGCAATCGGCCTCGCGACATGGACTCATCCACTACTGACGTTTTTGGGTCGGTACGATGGGATTGAAGAGTTTGCTTGGGAAGACGATCCAATACCAGCGCTGCAACAGTTGGTGGAACACCATGCTCAAAGCGGCTGCAAAGTGCTATCTGGCACCATTGCAGCTGAAGTCATTCAGCTTCAGGTGCTGCACTACCGGGTGGCCTGGTTCAAAGCTGGTGAGGTGCAAGCCTGCTCGGTATGGGACCCGCTCGAAACTGACTTCCTTGACTTCATCGAAGATGGAATTCCGGGCGCTGAGTGGCGCATCTGGAAGACCGATGAACCCAATCCTGATGCAGAGTTGGTCAAGCGCTATTTGCTGGCTGACTACGTCAAGGTCAACGGCTTCCGATAGGGCTAGTCGTGCCCGCTGGGGGCACGTATGACCGGCTGGATTCTCCTGTTTTTATTTTGTGCTCTAGTTTGTGGTGCTGCTGCTGCAGGCTTAATCGAGTTGCACTGGAACAAGGTTCGCTTAGGCCCCGTTCTGGCGCGATGGTTGCGGCAACTGTCTGATCGACTGGATAAGGCATCGCCTGAAGCTTCCGGCAATCAGCAAGCGACCGCCAAGGAACCCTCAAACCACCCACAACCTGAAGGTCAGCTGGTTGCGCAAGCACCAGTTGTGACCGTCGCGGGATCGCAGCAGGGTTGGTACCGCGTCATGCCATCGACTGAGCTATTGCATTGCGTTGGCGGTGATGACGTGATCCGCAGGATTGCCAAGGTTTCACGTCTTTCTCCCACAGTCTTCGAGCGAGATCTGCAGCCCCTCCTGCTTCGGTATGCAGAGTTCGTGCAACTCATGCCGGCCAGCGAATCCCATCACCATGCGAACGCTGGCGGCTTGCTCGCTCATACGCTGGAGGTGCTGCTTTATGCCATGACCTTCCGCAACGGCTATTTGCTACCGCGTGGGGCCAGCGCGGAAGTTATTGACGCAGAGCGTGACTTCTGGACATACGCTGTATTCATGGCCGCTCTACTACACGATGTCGGCAAGCCCATCAGTGATTTGCGCATACAGATGAGGCGCAAGGGCATCTCGGATCCGATCCTATGGGTGCCACTGGGTGGATCGCTGGTGGAGTGCGGCGCAATGGAGTACCACATTGGCTTTACCCCCAAGGCACAGCGCGATTACTCGGCACACAGCAAGCTGGGTATGACCCTACTGCAAAAACTCGCACCGACATCAACATTGTCATTCTTGTCACGAGCGCCTTCTGTCCTGCAAGAGTTGAACCAGTACCTGGTGGGCGATGGCCGGGACAGCGCGATCGCCGAGATCATCAAACGGGCTGACCAAGAATCGACTAAACGTAATCTTGCATCAGGATCCAGGTCCAGACTGGACACAGCCACCAGCGTCCCACTGGTGGAGCAACTGATGGCCTCGATACGGGGTATGTTGAAACAAGGTACCTATCTGCCCCTGAATCGAGATGGTTCAGCAGGGTGGGTCTTTGGTGACAGCATCTGGTTTGTGGCCAAGCGACTTGCTGACGGAGTTCGCGACTACATCAAGAAGCACGCAGCAGATGATGCTGACGGCATACCTGGGGAGTCCAAGAACGACCGGCTTTTTGATACCTGGCAAGAGTACGGCTGCATCATGCAGAACCCTCAAACAGGTCAAGCAATTTGGTATGTGATGGTGCAAGGTCTTGATGCACAGGGACAAGAGACATACAAGCATCGCTTGAGTGTTTTGAGGTTTCCTCTGGCCAAGATATGGGACAGCGCTGACCAGTTCCCGCCTCAGATGATGGGATCTATCGAGGTGCTCAGCAAAGAGAAGGGCGAGGCTTCCGCAGATCAACCCTCTGCCTCGATGCCCCAAGCACTGGAAGCATTGCCCTCAGTTGAAGATGATGCAAACGAAAAGACAGCGCGTGCTGAACGGCCTGCAGCAGAGCATGTTACTGCGACAAGTTCACTTGGTTCGCCAGCTGCCCCAATCACAACTGGCTCAAGCGGGCGAGCTGACACAGCAGGCAAGCCAGTAGAAAAAGTAGAGGGTCGCAAGGTCCCTGTTCCAAAGTTTGTCCAACAAGGTAAGACACCAAGACAAGCTCAAGCTGAATCAGTATCAAACCGTGAGATTGCGGTTGACCCCGATGACTACCTCGATGAATTGGACGGCGCCAGGGCTGAAGCAAGGGCGATTCGGATGGATCAGGATTTGAGCCAGGCCGCCCTGCAAACGACTAAGGCTGTCGCAGCTGGCCCGATGAAGCAGGCAGCCAAGTCTGCTCCAAATGTGATGAAGCAAGCGAAGAAGGGAAGCACCGCGCTTCCACCTGTTGACCCTGAACCAAGTCACCAGCGGTTAGCCGGGACTGGAGCAAAAGTTGCTGAATCAAGCAGTCAAGGCGTGAATCAACAGACGCCGTCGCCGACTGCCGCAAATTGCCCTAAGCCGCATGCTGGAGCAACTGGAGTACCACGCCCAGTGGTACTCCCTTCCGCCGCGCCACCCGCAGTTGGCGGTAAAACCAAAGAGCCATCACAGCTTGCGATCAGCTTCATGCAGTGGCTGCAAGGTGGATTGGCCGATGGCAGCATCAAACACAACGAGCTAGGCGCACCTGTTCATTTCGTAAAGCATGGAATGGCCCTAGTCTCGCCTCTCATCTTCCGGGAGTACGCCAGCCAGTTCGGCGAATCACTGACTGGTGAACAGGATCCAGCACCGGAAGCGAGTCCTGGCCCCGGTGAATCATCGAGAACTGGCCTGGTGGTTCAACGCGAAGTTATTCGAGCAGGCTGGCACGTCCCAGCCCCAGGAGGGCTGAACGTGTGGGCCTTTCAAGTTAAAAAGAAAGGTAGTGCACGAGCAAGTCGCTTATCCGCCGTAGTGCTAAGAGACCCTCATCGCTGGGTAATGCCGGTCCCCCCGCCGAACCCATACATCACGCCAGCAGAGTCTGCTGAAACAGTCGAGTCAAGAGACGCGGACGCATAGAGCTATTACTGCGGCTAACTTCCTTTGGCGAGAAAGGCATGGCCACCGTCATGCTCCTATGATGCCCGGCGAAGTTGCGCATACAACTCACGCAAGTTTTCCTCACTCAAAACAGTGTTGGGGTTGCGGTGGAGTCGCTCAAACGCGGCCTTAAGCCAGCGCTCCGCTTCCTGAGGCGGATCGTCAGGGAAGTCCGCACGAATTGAGTTCCACGCTGCTTGCAGAACTTGAACTGCGGCTCCGACGATTGAATCAGCCTGGCTGAATGGATATGGAAGTGACATGCCAGTGTTTTCCGATCTAGATTAAATCATGCTAGCTGACCGGAACCCGGTAAGAAAGCGAGTGATGAGGTCAGGGCTGAAGCCGAATGGCTTCTTCAAGAAAAAGTTGAATAGGTCTGCCTCTGGCTGCACAGGATCACTCGCGCTCATTCCAACAATGGGTACGGCTGAGTTGCCCGTCAAAGCAGCATCCGTTCGGATCTTCTGTGCAACCTGGTATCCGGTAGCTACTGGCATCTGGATATCAAGGAATATCAAGTCAAAAGTCTCAACGGCCAATAGAGCCAAAGCCTGGCCACCGTGCTCCGCTACCTTACAAACGAAGCCATGGCCATCGATCATCTCTTGAGCAGCGGCCAAGGCCTCAACAGAATCATCCACGACGAGGATGCGCGGCACGCTTGTTTCTGTGGGCGGAATGAAGTTTGAAACAACGGCGGGGACCGTCACGATGAACGAGCTGCCCTGACCGTGAACGCTTTGAACATCAATCTGGCCGTTCAGAACTGCCAGTTCACGCTTCACCACAGCCAACCCGAGTCCGCTACCTGGCGTCGAGCGCCTCTTTGCTTCGGGCAGCCGCACATAGGGCTCAAAAATCGAACTGAGTGCTTCTGTCGGTATGCCAATCCCTGTGTCTGTGACTTTAATTTCCAGCTCGTCACGACGCGCTGAAATACAGCGCACCACAACCTCACCCTCATCGGTGTACTTCAGTGCATTGCTAACCAGATTTGTGACGATCTGGGTGAGGCGCGTACGGTCCACCATCACCCGATTCGGCATTGGAGCCGATCGGTCTAAACGAAGAGTAAGCCCTAGGCTCATGGCCCTGGAACGAAAGTCATCCATGACCAACTCAAGTAGGTGGGGCATGTCTACCTCATCGAGGTGAGGCTGGGGCGAATCATCGACTTGAGACTTGCTGGACGCCGACGCATTCGCCAGCACACGCTCAATTTGCTGGACTGAGCGTTGGAGATTACCGACCGCCTTATCTACTTTGGACAAGGTTTCAGGCGAGGACGTAGCGCCTGGTATCTTTCTGACCAACACGTGCACCAGCCCTAGGTTGTTGACCATGGACTGCAATGGCGTGCCAATCTCATGGCCAACCATCTCGGCCACAACCTGGCGCAGGAAGATCACCTGACGCTCCGAGGTACGGACGGCACGAGATAGCTCGTTGATCGCTTGGCCACCAACCAACATGGCCCATTGGGCCAGCAGCGAATAAAAGTAGGGCTGAAGGCCATACTGCTTTTCGCTGTGAGGTACTTCAGCCATCAAGTAGCGTACTGAACATGCCACCGTAAGCACGGTTGTCAGGGTGGCGTTCAGGAGGTTGGCACGAAATGCCCAGCGCCCCAAAAACAAGCTCCCATACAGGTAGATGGTCGCTGTCCAGACTGCATTGGAGAAAATGAGATACGAATATTCCCACGGCCCCTCAGATAGCGCGAAGCAGTAGGCAAGCGTGAAGTAGCCCGCAATGACAAGGTAGCCAATACTGGCGCCAAGTCGCGCATCTTGAGGCCTTAAATGCACATATGCTGCCGTGCCAAAGAAGCCGGGCCCAAATATAGGCGCAGCCCATGCCAGATAGTGCGTGAGCGTGTTGGTGAAATATGCCTCTGCCCAAATGCAACAGATAACCAAGCCTGCCAGCATGTTCCACGTCTTCAGCGCGCGGAGGTATGCAGGTGGGTACTTGGGCGAGTCGCCCGGCAGAACTGAATGATCCATGATTCCTCTATTTATTCATTAGACGTGTATGTCATGACTCCCGCAAAACCACAGAGGCTGGGTTGACCGCAGAGGAGCTTGAGGCCGCAGCCGAAGCTGCGCAACAGGGCACGGCACCGGCATAGGCTCTTGGAAACTGGGGAAGTGATGAAGCAGCGACACCGCTAATGTGGAAGTAGCGGATGTTGCGGGCCTTGAGAGCCAGCAAAGCAGCTGAACTACATTCCGGGTACACCTCATTGAGGACAACAGACCCGGTTGGAATGAGATCGATGTACTGATCGAGCGCATCGTCGCGAGCAGCGTTGACGAAGATCAGAGGCTGCGCAGCGCGAAGCGCCTCTTTGACTTTCTGGTGATCTGCCCTACGAACGTCCAGAGGGATGACAGCGGTATCCAGTTCGGCATCCGCCTGTCGGGTCAGTCGCTTCCCGATGTGCCCCTCTGATCCCAGGATGATCACTTCAGCGTCACCAGGCATGCTGCACAGGGCACGGACCTGCTTGACGGCTCTACGCACCCATACGACAGTGCGCTCAGCTTCGATCGGCTGCCGGTCTACGCCCATGCGAGCAAGCACACTAGGAAGGATGCCTGAGTAAGAGGCGGTATCGGTGTTTAAAAGGGTGGCCATGCGCTCCATGCGCATATAGACCCCCATAACTCGACCAGCATTCGCTGGGTCACAGAAATCGGCTTCATTGCAGCCCATCACGCAAATGAAGCCGCCTGAGTCGGAAAAGGTGAAGATGCCCCCCAACACGGGCGTCCACTTGCGACGACGGGCGTACCAAGAGAACGTGATGCTCTCTAGGTAACGCTGATCCGCCAGATAAAAGAGCGTGGCAGTTCTAAACCGTCGGCGGAACACCCATCTGTTCAAGAGGCCGAACAGGCGGAGCGAAGCGTCGGCACTCATGGCAAGCGTCAGTAGCAGCATGAGCGTTTTGTAGAGAAACGCTCGAAGTCTGCCGAACAGGCTGGGTGTTGGAGGTGCTGTCACTCAGCTTGGCAACTTAATTTTCTTCATCGCCAATGAAGCAAATTTGTTGCTGTCCAAGGCACTCAGATCCACTGCGCTTGGTGTCTCTGCCAGCTTGGCTAACGCACGCAGGGTATCCCTCGGCATGCCCTTGGCAACCATGTTGGCAGCCAATGTCGGTACGTTGCCCGCCGGGTCTGCTATCGCGTCGAGCTGCACCTCAGTTAGGTTCGCGGATATAGGGCGCACAGTGAACCCGGAATAGAGTTTAGCCATGCGCACACGCCCCTTGACGGTCGGCATAAGCTTGGGATCAGTGTCTTGTGCCACCACTGAGACGGCCAAGCTCTGCGGATCTTGGCTCACCGACACCTTGCATACGACATCGCGATCGTCGGTTGGCCAAACGCCTTTGATCCACATATAGCACAACGAGGCATCGGGATTGTTGTCGGGGAGGGTTGAGTCTTCGAGCATGTTGGCAACCCACTTCGGGAAGGTCTCGCGCACGAGCACCAAAGCCAGCACAGTCTTCATAGGCGCGTTCACGCGAAGCACGCCCCTGAAGCCCTTGAACCCGTTCACACGTTCTGCGCGCTCGAAGAGGGCAACTCCATCGTCGAAGCCGCGGTCAATCCAGCCGCTTGCCGTGACGCTCGCAGATCCGCTTGAGGCATCGCTGGAGGACACCTGTGCAAATACGGCGGATGAAGCCAGCAGGGTTGATAGCAGTGCATATTGAATCGTCTTCATTTGAACCATCCTTGATTGAAACTTAAGGGACATTTATTAGGTGCGACGGCGAGCCACCGAAGAAAGGATGCTCGCTAACAGCAACGCTGGGCTGGTCGGTTTCACAGCAAACTCGACCTTCTGGTCTCGAACAACTTCGGCCATCTCGGATTCAAGCGGCGTATTGCCTCGCACCTTGCCCGTCAGTAGCGTAATCACTGCGTTGGCGTCGATCTCTCTGATCTTGCCAATCAAATCGTATGAGGTGCCGCTCTTCAACATCACATCAAGCACGAATGCATCAAAGTTGCCGATGCCCGCAGAGACAAGCTCCTGAGCAGTTGAAAAAGCCATGGCCGGATAGCCGCTTTCACTGAACCACATGGCCAAGCTCTCAGCTGCTGGAAGGTCATCATCCAGCACAGCAATTCGCAACGGCGATCCACCATCGAGGATTTGCAACAACTCGACCGCGTAGCGCAACTGACCAGGAACAGTCGCCTCAAGCGAGCCGCACGTGGAGATTAGCCACCGCCCTTGATGGCGTGAACAAGCCAGATTAGCTGCCTGGCTGGCGGCAGTCATGACAGGCCCGGGACTGATCTGACACTCAACCTCCTGACCATTGATCAACAACACCCCAGACTCCATGCTTCTTGCCACGCTATCGCCAGAGGTGTGAAGAACCGAGGAAAGCGATACGCCGATCCGATCTTGCAGGACAAGCAACTCCTGTAGCGTCCAAATGCCGAAACGAAGTTTGCGGCGCACCTGACTGGGCGTGATGTTGAAGGTCTCAGCGAGTGCGTTTGCATGTGAAGCACTCGCCACACCCTTCTGAGCGAGTGCAAATCTGATCGCTTGTTCAGTAAGCTCGGCATGTTTAGGGCGCTCATCGCCACCAACGCGCGCAGAAGATTCGTTGCCAGTCATCGGGAGGAACATAAAAGAGGTGCGGAATCGTACACAACCAACGGATCTATAGCTAGATGCGCAACCGACGCGCACGAAATGCGCTCGGCGTGTTGTAAACGCGTATTTTATGTGCTGTAATGCGCGCTAAACGCTCATTCACAGAGCATCAAACGCGCGTTTAATGCGCAATTGATGAAAAAAATGAACTTGGTGGGCGCTAGAGATTCCTTAACCTGATCACACATGGAGGATGTGCGATGCGGCGTCAGCGGATCGCTTGCAAAGCAAGTACTCCACAGGTGCCAAGCTTCCCTTAGTTGTCAGATTGCGCCGCGATGAAGACGGATCAGCTGTGATCTCAAGTGTTGCGCGGCAACCAAAGCTCACCTTGGCGGATTCCGCCAATGTTGACAAGGTTCAATCTGGTGCTAAATTACACATTGCGGGGTTGGTCGGCATTGCCGAACACATTTATTGTTGGGTGTAGTGCGTCTTCACCCTTACTGGCGGACAGTTCGTCTATGTGACGCGGCCAACCCTCAATGTTCAACAAACTGGAACTTGAGGGGTCTTATGGCACAAGCCAATAATTTCCGGCGCGAAGACGCCGCTTGCCCTGGTGAGGGCTCTCGTGATCTGCATTCTCACTTTCAGCCGACGCTGTTGAAGGGAGAGTCAGCATGATCATTGTCGCCGTCGTAAGCACAAAGGGCGGTGTCGGCAAGACAACCTTGACCGCCAACCTGGGAGCAATCCTGGCTGATCTCGGTATGCGCGTTCTCATGATCGACGCAGACGTACAGCCTAGCCTGAGCCGATATTTTGCTCTGCAAGAAACGGCCCCTCACGGCTTGAGCAAGCTGTTGATGAGTCAGACAGCATCGCTTGACTGCATCAGTCGCGTGCAGTTGCCGCCTGAGGGCATAGATGCCAGTCGGCTGCCGAAACTCAATCCCCACGGATCGTTGGACCTGGTCCTCTCGGACGCAGCCAACCGCGAGCTGCAAATCTGGCTAGACGACCATCCCATGCGAGGCGCGGCTTTCAGCAATGTTTTGCGAAGCCCTGTTCTGGCGGACGCATATGACATTGTCGTCATAGACACGCAAGGTGCGAAAGGTGCCCTGCAGGATGCAGCCATTCTTGCCGCAGATTTCTGTGTCTCTCCAATTTGCCCAGACATTCTGTCGGCTCGCGAATTCATTTCGGGAACGGTCGATTTGCATAAGCGCCTGGAACCAGCGCGGCCAGCTGGTGGTATCCCACATTTGAAGGCTGTTATCTACAAGCTCAAAGCGACGTCAGACGCAAGAATGATCGCGGACACCATTCGCACGCAGTTTTTGGACCTTAAAGGCCGTGTGCATGTAATTGATACGGCCGTACCGGATGCTGTGGCTTACCAAAAAGCTGCTACTGCTCAATTGCCCGTTCACTGGGTGGACCCCACTAAGGCCAGCCAGATTATGCACAAGGTAGTTTGGGAGCTTTTCCCAAATCTTCAAGGTGTTTATTCCACAGACTTCATGGAGCATGATGCTGCCATGGACGATTCCGAGCCAGAAGAAAATCAAGCTGTTACTCCGTCTCTGCGGCGAGTCGCCAAATAAGCGGGGTGCGAAATGAGTACTAGCACGAAACCCCCAGTCGCATCACCGGCATCACCGTCTAAGCCGAACCTCAAGAAACCTGATGTTCAAGCGCTTAGGGCTAGCTTAAACGCCCCGATTCCGAGCCAGGGAGCTACGGGCATGAAGCCCGGGGATACATACGATGAAGCATTTCAGCGATTGCCTGTAATGCAGATCAAACGGTATGACTACAACCCACGAGTTAAAGCCAACCCTGCCTACCTGGAGCTGAAAGATTCAATTCGTTCAACCCAGGCGAAAAACGTAGTCCTGACGATTACCAAGCGTCCGGGCGATCCCGAGTACATCTGTGCCGCTGGTGGTAATACGACATTAACGGCAGTTCAGGAATTGTGGGAAGAAACCCAAGATCCGGCATACGAGACGGTTAAAACTCTGTTCACAAAGTGGACAGATGACATTACCGTCATTATTGCTCACCTAGCTGAAAACGAAAATCGAGCAGATATCTGTTTCTGGGACAAGGCGAAAGCGATTGTTGATCTGAAGGCACGACTGGAAAGAGAGCGGAATGGGACTATTATTCCCATTGAAGGCTTCATTACCGAGATCAAGAAAAAGGGGCTCAACAGTAATACCACGACTGTTCGTGCGTATTTCTTTGCTACCGAGCAGCTTAAACCCATCGGTCAATGGCTTACTCTGCCTGCCACGAAAGCGCTGCAACCACGTGTCAATCAGCTCAGGAAAATTGCGGCAGCACTTGGATTGCCTGCACCGGAGATTGATTCCCTGGTCAGGCAAACGCTTGAAAAGCAAGCCATTGCGCTAGCTGAAATTGAATCCAGTAATCCGCAAATAGATGTTACTGTGGACGCGCCAGCCACCTCTTCTGCGCTAGATCAGGCGTTCGCGCAAACACTGAATCTGTCGCTGAATGAGTTGGTTGTCATGCTGTCCACGGCTTCCGTGCAGACAGGTCAATTATCTGGACAAACCTTGCGTGACGCCGCAAAGGCTGCAATCGCTACCCCGCAGTCAACGCCTGAGACGGTCGTCGCCCGCCCATCGGCGCCGAACAAGCCACAGCTTCCTACGCCAGCACGCCAGCTCCCATTGCAGCCCGCAATGCTTGCGCCCATGCCAGGCGCTGCAAAGCCCTCACAGGCTGTATCCAGCACAAGCCTCACGCCTGGGGAGCAGTCCGCATTGCCTACGACTGGCGCCCCTCCTGTAGCTTCGGATCAAGGTATTCCTGCTCAAAGCGGCAACTCGTTTAAAGATCCGGCTTGGATGACATTGCGCGCGACAGGTCCCGCTGACGATCCCACACACCCTGATCATGCAGCTGGTACGGTCCTTGCGCTGATCCGAGACATCTGTGACGCATGCGCTTTGCATGACTTGGTTTTTGTTGCGCCTGCAATGCCATTGGGCTTTTACTGCGAACTGCCTGCGCAACCGTTTAGCGGTGAATTCATACTTTCGCAGCCGCCCAATGACGATGTTGATGACCCTGAGTGGAGTGGTCGTCGTGCTGCTGCACTGCGTCGCTCTGGGTGGCAGATTTTGGTTGCATTGTCTGGTCAATGTGATTCACAGCTCCTGCGCAAACTTCCACGTGAAAGCCAGTGGCGGCAATCGGCAGAGTCAGGTAATTTGTCCAGTATTTTCAAATCCTTAGGCATGGGATCTACTGATCCTAATCGAGGCGGCGTACAGATTAGTGTTGTCGATATTTATCGATTCATGTTTGCACCTGAACTCGGGGATTTGTTCCTTGCACTTTGGTCTTGGGTACAACGTTGGGTTCAGAATGAGCCCGATCGTTTTCCATTCGAGATTTTTCCAGCTCGATAAAAGCAAATAAAGCCATCAACAGTTGCAAGAGTAGTAAAAATGCAATCGTAATAACCAGTCACAAAAGTCACCGGAGGGCCCATGTTGTTGAAACTAAGCATGTCAGATCCAGCAGTTAAACTGTTGGCGTTGAAACAGCTGATGGAGCAAATTGACAATCATGTTGATGAGCTTCTGAAACAAGGCCTCGATTCAGCATTGCTCGAAGATTTGCGCAATAGACCGATGCGTGACTATGTAAGGGCGGCACAATTCTCATCCTTGGAACTTGTTGTTGAAATAGATGAAGCAAACCTGCGTTACGTCTTCATGCACGTCGAAGATGAGCGACGTGACCGGACGCTCAAAGAGTATTTCGTTAAGCACGGTGCGTCAGCAGAAATGCTGAATCGTTTGTTCAAGATGAATCGTGATGAAGTGCAGGCTCTCCGTGACCTATTTCTAGGTGAAGCCAAAACTGGCAGACACCCAATGCCAAGTCCGTTTGAACGAGAAGAGATTCATCGTGAATGGGACGCCATCGTCAGAAATGGCCAGGGGCAACCCACACGTGAGTCTCTTTATCAGCTACACACGAAATTCAATCAACACACGATTTCGGCTCTGTGGCAGGTTATTAACGAGTTCGGGACGATTGAGTCCACAGCCTCGTTGCGTCAGTCCACGAAAAATCCACCAATCCAATCTAGTGGTTGGAATGGCGGTAATCGCACCCATCGCACAAATACGGGCGATGGGGCATCTCTCAGCGCGTAAATATCAGCAGTTTTTTGGAGCGCGATATGGAACATACACCCTCTTTGACTGGTGACTCTGTGGTCCAAATGCCCCGTACAACGGTGCAAATGAGCGCAGATCATGCGCTAATACTCGACACGATGGGGCAGCCACCCATATCTTTCCATCGAGCCTTCGTTGACGTGACTGGGAGTGTTACTTCCGCGCTTTGGCTGTCCTGGGCAATAAACCAAGTCAATATCCAGGCAGCCCAGTTAAGACGGAACGGTGTAGCCCAGCTTGAAGATGTTCAAGTCTGGTTCGAATGCAATCACCACGATTGCGAGCGAGATACAGGCCTGACACGCCGTGAACAGGACACAGCCAGGCGCATTTTGCGCGATGCAAAAATCCTACATGAGCGTACGGCTCATCGTGGAAAAGGATTCCATATTGAAACCCGAGTCCTCAATGCGCTGTTGGCAGAGAAATCTGCTGAGTCATGGTCCGGGTTTGCCAATCTGGTAACCCCCCAAGGTTCAGCAAGTGCATCTCTGGCTGCGGCTGAGATTCGCATTACGGGTGAGCAGCAAAAAGTCAAGGCTCTACACAATCGAGGAGCGGCCTAACGCCGTAGTGGAACCTGGATGACTCTTCCACTTCCTTTACTACATAGCGTCCAGTCAGGAGCGGATCACGCCCCAGGTATGACTGTTCGCGCCAGCACTG
Organism: Burkholderiales bacterium; assembly: GCA_003963115.1. GTDB lineage: Bacteria > Pseudomonadota > Gammaproteobacteria > Burkholderiales > Burkholderiaceae_C > Aquabacterium. The sequence continues at coordinate 47,680 of RXJQ01000066.1, read as the reverse complement.
TTCCTGCCCACGTAGTTATGAGCAGCATAGAGCAGGCCCAACAGCTTGCGAGTGAACAGTTAACTGGCCGAGGGTTCATTCAGTACTGGCCGGTACTAGCTGATCTGTGCGGCGGGATAAAGCCTGCACTGATGCTTGGGCATGCGATGTACTGGACACGCGGCTGGTTGAAAAAGCACCCCGAGCGGGGGGGCTGGTTCTGGAAGACAGCAAAAGACTGGCAGGAGGCCACAGCATTAACGCCACGCGAACAAGAGAGCGCTCGGAACACGCTGCGCGAGCTTGGATTCTGGCAAGAGGAATTGGCCACCACGCCTGGCGCGGGTAATAGGCTTTTCTACAGATTGAACATTCCAGAGCTTTGCAACAAGCTGATCACGGCGGCTAAGACAAAGACCGAAGGAACCATAAGTCGTTGGGATGATGCCTTCTTGCTGTCGTTGCTGGGTCAACCTATTGCCTACTATCGGGCTCTTGCAGATCTCTCAGGAGGTGTGATTGGCGGACTCGTTCTGTCGCACCTCCTGAGCGAGTTGCGTTCTGCAGTCTTGACAAAGACCATTGATGCGGATGGATTTTTCCCTTACTCGGTCGAGGAACAGCGCGTGACACTGGCGCTGGGGACGAAATCACAACGCAATGCCCGAGAGGCACTCAAGAAAGCTGGTTTTGTTCAGGAGGCCCTCACAAAAGGGCAACGGCCAACGCTCTTGGTTACCGTGAATTTGGCAGCCATTCTTGCTTTGCTCACAGGCAAAGGAGCGCCCGGGGCCAACACGCCAGCCGGAAGGGTGGCAAGAAAAGCCCAGACTCAAGAACGCGCACAGATTCTGAGTCAAGAAGGCAATGTGACGACGCTTCGCGGTCCGATCATGGTTATCGATCATGATGGACCCCAGACGCAAACTTTCGTGGCGCCTCCGTCAACGCAAAGCGTGCCGGTAGGTGGCGCTTTCCGCCACTCAAGGGCTGCCCTTTTGTCGAAACGCCCAGGAGTTGGTAACAGCGAGGGTTGCCCTTTTGTCGATTCCAGAGCTGCCCTTTTGTCGGCTCTATATACAAAACCTACTTTCCAAAAGAACTCCTCCAGTGCGCGAGAGCGTTTGAGCAAACGAAGGGTCACCAATCCTGATGATGGGAGGTGGAGGTCTTTGCCTTTGCCTTTTGATGAACCAATCAACCCAACATCGACAACTGCTGAGCTGAAAGCTGAGATTGATCCCGTTTGTACAAAGGATGTGAAGCAACACGATGCTGTTGATGAACGGACCGTTTCTTCCATAGCTACGCCCGTTTTGGATGGTGTGTTTTGGCCAGATGGGATCGACGTCGAAAGTGCTCGTCGGGTCTTCACAAATGTTCCTGCTCACATCAACGTGCAAGAACTGGTTGACGAGTTGGCTGGGCAGATGAGAGCCAAATCTGTTCCAAGCCCCGTTGGATACCTTTCGACCTTGGTTCGGAAGGCCATGGATGGAGCTTTTGTACCGACGCGAGCTGCTGGCGTTGCCGAGGCCCGAGCTGCAAAGGCTCGGTACGAAACTGCGCTGGCTGATGCAAAGGCCTCTCCGGTCGCTGAAGTTGTTTCGACTGGCTCGGGCGATGAGATCGAGCACAGCAACAGCAGCAAGGAAGGCATTGAGCGTCTGAGAGCTGTTCGACAAAAAGTGGCTAGCCAGGTATCAAGCAGTTTGTTGAGCTTGGCAAGTGGGGAGCCTGATTCGGAGCCTCAGTCATGAATGCCTGGGTGAGTTTGACTTCGTGGTCAAAAAATGACCAATGCGCCCCAGGGGCTTATTGGTCAGAATGTGACCACGGTGAAAAGTTCGGCTATCATCTGCTCTGGTCAAAATCTGACCAGATCGCCCTTGGGGCGCATTGGTCAGAAAATGACCAGAAGGACAGAATGATGACTCGCCAAGTTTTGACTCAAGAAGGGCTACTCGTTCATTTGTTGCACGCGCTCTCTGATCGAGACAGCGCTTACCTGTTGTGGTATCTGTTAGCTCAGCGGGCTGATGAAACTCCCCTGCGTTCCAGTCGCCGTGCGATCCATGGTGACTTGGGTGGTGTTATTGGATTGACCAACGTGCTGACTGCGACCAACCGTTTGACGGATGCTGGTCTGATCACCACACGGGTGTATCCCAGAACCTTTACCGAGTACCGGGTCAATGGCCACGCTGTTTCAGGACTACTCAACCGGCCCCTGACTACCGCCAATTTCTTGCCTGGGATCCTCCCCCGCGAGGTTCCGTTTGTTACTCGCTGGAATGCTGGCGAGCAGTTCTGTGAAGTACCCGATTCAGCCGTAGATGAAGGCGATAGCCAACCCACTGCTGCTGATCAATCCGACAACCTCTCTCCCACGGAGAATCAACATGACCAATAAAGCCAAGGGCCAAGAGCCTGGGGTGGTTAAAAGTCGTCGGTCGGCTGCTGCGGTACCCGCCAGCATTGCCGCGCTGGCCTCTTCCATCCCTGCGCCTTATGCAACCAGCGATCGAGTCTTCTTTGAAACAGATGAAGACTCACCCTTTCCCGACAAATACTCCATCGCAAAGGAAGCTGCGGCGCTTGCTGATCTGATTTCCACTGACAACGTCGATGACACCGATCCTCGCTATCCCCGCTTGGTGATGTATGAGGAACGTGTTCTTGCATTCAATCGGATGAATGAGGAATACAGGCTCCGTGCTGGCGCAGAGAAGGTCGTGACGGTCTCAGAAGCCATCGGCATGCGTTCTCTGGGCACCCTGGTCGATGACGAGCAGGACACGATGACTTTGCATACGAAAGAGGCCTACCGCCTCTTCATGGGCCGAGCACGTGATCCCCATGGTCAGTACGCGCAGATTGTGGGGGGCAAGCGCGTTGCTGCTGCACTCAAGAGCCTGTGGATTCTGTCGGGCAATGACAATCCATACGCTGACTGGGCCCTCCTGAGGCACGAAGAGCTGATGAAGGAGCTGACCAAGCTCATTGATCAAGAAGTCAACCGATTGAATCAGAAGCTTGAGGCTCAAAAAGCCCGCGGCCTTTCGTATTCAATACTCAAGTCAGCTGAGCCAAAGGTCAACGGGCTGGGCTTCAAGAGCCCGTACGGTTACGCAATCTCGGATCTTGTCGTGCAATACGACTATTTCGTGCGCCTGGTGAAGACTCTGGTGCGCAAAGATCAGCTCACCGACGATCAGGGGCGCCAATCCATTCGTGATTTGACCCGTCGTATTCGTGCTGGCTTCATTGAAACCGCACGGTTTGAGCGCTTTCTGCTGCGACCCGAACTGCGTGAATTGTCTCGGACGGACTTCGTTCCCAGTGCATCGAGCGATGCTGCAAAGCGTGTCCTGGCTGTGACTGAGCTGTTTGGCCCCATCCCTTCTGATATCTACAGCGGCAAACATCAACCGCGCCACAGCCGTCGTCGCGTGAAGATGGGGCCTGAGGAGCGTAACTTGCTCGACAGGGTGAGCGCTGATCTGCTGCGGCAGGAGCAACAAGCAGGGGTTGATTCAACTGCGGAAGCTCAGCTCATCTGAGGATGGCTCAAAGGGGTGAGCGAAAAGGTTTGTGTTGAAAGGGTGCAGCTATCGCTGCTCCAAGCGCCAGAACCAGGTTGGGATTGGAACAATGGGACTTGAAAGGATTGGCATGGAACAGGCGGGGCTTCGGTCGGTGCTGGATCAAGTTGAGGCTGTGGCTTCAGGCGGATCTGCGACTGATGCCCTCTTCAAGCCAGTGCTGTTGAAGAAGCCGGTGGCTGCCGCAACTCATCCAAGCTGGGTAGAAGACGATGATGCTGCTGCCTTGTCAACACAGTCTGTGATGGCTGATGCCAAGGATGGTCAACAACATGTTGACCTAAAGCCCTTTAAGGGTAGGGGCGCCGGAAGGCGCCTCCGGGAAGCGCAAGACGCTGTTGACAAGATTCATGAGGAAATGCGTCAACTTGCCGAGCTGAGTAAGTCAGTCAAAGGCAGGCAAATCTACCTGACTGTTCATGCTCGGGCTTCCAGCGGTCAAGCGTCGCTACGTTGGCGGCGGGCTGGAACAGTGGAGAAGACCAGTCACATTGCATGGCGTGACTTGGAGCAATGGCTGGCCCCTTTGGAGTGGGAACTGGCGCAGTGGTATCGCACGACCAACGCTACCGCAGTGGCTCTAAACGAACAGGAGAAGGACGCGAGGGCGGCGCTTCGTACTGCAGAGATCTTGGCCAAGCGTGGGGTGGATCAGGACGAAATTCAGATCGCCCTGCCCTCTTCCTCTCGTAAGCTGCCAGAGGAGATCTGAACCTTGCGTGGTGCATCTGCGGCTCTGCGGTGTTTTTTTCGGTGTAATGATGTCCGTTTTCTAGATCAATAAAATATATAAGTGAATCAACAACTTATATCGAGTTTTGAGACTTAATTTTCGTTGTGGACTTGATCGATGGATCAAGTTATCATTTGAAAACAAAAGCTGACAACGACTTGACTGAGCACTCTGGTAAGGGCCACCTCCCTCCCCTACTGCTGACTGACCAGCAAGCTGAGCGTTTGTATCGTCGGTTGTCTCCCGTTCAGTTCAAGGCTGCTTTGTACGCGAAAGGATGGAAGCTCAAGGACCTGGCTCTTTATTGGGATGTGAGCCCTGAGTGGTTGACCAGGCTTGCTGGCAACGTGAACCGGCCGATCTACTTTGATCATGCTGTCCGTGGGTTGCCTCGGCGTGGAAGACCAATCCCGTTGCCGCCTTCGTGGCTAAGAGCACTTTCCGAAGGTCGGGCAGACGCTCTGCGTCGGCCTCGTTCGAAACCGAAGGAGCCAGGATTCGAATATCAGGACTACCTGGTGGTTGGAACGATCCTTGTTGTGAGTCGATACCTTGGTGACGACATTGACGAAGGGATGCGAGGCATCGTGGTTGGTTTGGAGCGTGGGATCGAGGGTGAGGTCTATCAGGTGGTGTTTGAGTCAGGTGCGTTGGAGCGCTTCGCGGCGAAGGACGTGGAAAGCTATCTGGCTGAAACAGGCCTGGAGCGTGAGAACCTGATGGGCTACAAGTTCTTGGGACCAGATCGAGTCAAAGCTGACTTTGAGAGAGGTTTGTTTGAGTTCTGAGTTGATTCGTCGCAATGCGACTTGGCTGGTGGTCTGCTGGCGCAGGACCCTCGGCTTTTTTACCCGCGCCGACAGGAGGCTGTTATGCCCAATACTTTTGATGGAAAAGGGAACCTTGGTGACGCACCAACCTTGAAGGTTGCGAAGGGACCCAATGGTGAGTTCAAGGTCGCGGAGATGCGAGTCTTTTTTGATCGCTGGTCGCAGGACAGCGAAGGCAACCCCGTGCAAGTGGGTGGTTTCTGGATGCCGGTCCAAATTTACGAAGCAAAGGCCGAGGCCTGCGCCAAGTTGCTGCGCAAGGGCGCTCGGGTGAAGGTCGAGGGCGAACTCCGCGAGTTTCTTGCTCACGACGATGATGGCAAAGAGGTCCAGGCGTTCCAGGTCAGGGCAGATGACGTGCACCTTGTTCTCTCGCGTATTGACGAGATTAAATTCCGGCCCCCACGTGAACGTGCGGAGCAGCCGGAAGCTGCCGGTTACTGATAGATAAATAGCCCTCCAGTCACATTCCTAAACAAAATATACGGGCTAAAATAATAGATAGCGAAAGAAGTACGGAATATTATGGAGCAAATGAGTATTTCTGCGTGAAGCAGCTTGACGATTTTGCCAGCTTCAAGCAAAAGTACTTATTTGAAATAGCAGTACGGCGGGAGTTTGCTGGATTCCCTTTGCAATTAGTTGTATGCGCCGAAACAGCCTTAACCTGCTCTAGGTGTTCCAAGAACAACATTGCGTTATCGACAAGGTTCTGAGGTTCCTAGCAGCTTCCGAATGAGGACCACATGAACCACTTCTGTCGATCAATTGGCCAATACTTACAAGTTGCCGTCCTTGTGGGTGGAGCACTGAGCATCGCTGGCTGTAGCAACCTCGACCCGACCTTGGGGGGGATGCTCAAGATCCAATCTGCTGGCGACGCGCCAAAGGTTGGCGCGACCGCTTCGACCACGCCTGTCAGCGTGCCTGCTGGCGTGGTCAGTGTTCCAGATGGTGCCCCTGGTACCAGCAATGCGGCGTGGCCAGCTGCGCGTGGCTGTCGGATGATGACTGACTTCACCACTCATGCTGATGTCGACACGCTCTATGCGCGAGCGATGAAGTCATTCAACTTTAAGTCGCCAGATCAAATTGCTGTCATTCGCAAGACGGTTGACCGGCTGTATGTCGTTGATGATGGATATAAGCACGAGAAACAGGCCGGTGCTTATTATCACTTGGCGCAGTCGGTGAACTATGTTCGGGCCTCTGGGATGTCTGATGCAATGTGGCTGGACTTAGAGTTTTCCAAAAATGGCGCCGGAGCTGATGTTTCCGCCAAATATTGCACCACCTCGCGCGATCCACAGGTAGGTACGGTTTCTTTTCACCAATCCGTGCAAAAGCTCATCAGAGACTCCCTTGGGAAATAGGGGCACTGTATTCAAAAGCCAGGTTGTAGCAGCTTAAATTGTTAACCAGGATCTAAATCCGGATGCCTCCGTTTGAACCCACCCCAGTTCTGATCGCAAAGAAGGAGCTGATCTCTAAGTGCGTGGGTGACGGGCTACGCATAGGGCTATCTCTGTCGTATGTTGATGGAGCAAGCAAGCTGCTGTCGTCCACGTTAGAGGCCGTTTGGTGTGCTCCGCGCCGTATGTGGGTGCTCGATGCCGTGCCGCCCAGTAGGGTGGCGTCAGGTTTGCGGTACGTGTACCAGGAGCACGCCGATGTGTTTGAGATGGGGGCTGTTGAAGATGCGGTGAAGAAGGGGCTTGCACAACTTGAGCCCGATTACTTCACACAGATGTTGGACGTACAGGTTTTCCCGTTGACAGTCGGTGGTATGGCCGTCAGCTTTCTGTACGACCGATCAACCATCAAGGCCATGCGTGCCCTGCAGGGGCGCTTTCACAAGTTCGCGCAGGCCTGGGAGGTGCGTCGGCCTGCTGGCGACATTCTGCGGGCCCTGAAAGACATTGCTGGCATATCTCCAGACTTCGTGTTTGTGCATGAGCGACCTGTGGTGCTGGAGGACCTGGTTGGAGCGCCGAAATCGCAGGCTCCTATCACCGTGCCTGCAGCAACACCGCCCCGCGGCGATGGTTTGGGCGGTGAGGAAGAAGGGGGTTCAGGGTTCCTATCCACGATGGTTGAGCCAATGGCCATGCTTGATGTGGATGAGGACCAACTTCAACGCATATCGGTAGAAGCAGGACTCCGTGACTATCAGACAGCAGGTGTTCGATTTCTGCTGGCGCGATCGGGCTGCTTGTTAGGTGATGACATGGGTCTGGGCAAGTCTCGCCAAGCCGTTGTGGCAGGGCGCTTGTCCGCAGGATTCGCTCCTGACGATCGAGTGTTGGTGGTCTGCCCGGCATCACTTCGCATTAACTGGGAGCGTGAGATCAAGGCTGTCTTTCCAAATGCCATCGTTGGCATGGGCGGCGAAGACAGGATGGCAACACTCTATGGTTGCCAATGGGTGATCACCAATTACGAGAGACTGGGAGGGCTTGTCAAAGAGACGGGTCTTAGGTTCAAAACCATTCTCGTAGACGAGGCTCACAATCTCAAAGAGCACGAGGCTGGCAGGACGCGAAACGCTTTCATCATCGCAGAGCGCATCCCCCGCAAATTCATCATCACTGGCACGCCGTTGCTCAATCGAGAGATTGAGTTGCACACGCTGTTGAGGTTGACGGGACACCCTCTGGGCATGATGCCGCTGACTGATTTCAGAAAGCAGTATAGCGGTGGGAAAGACAAGCGAAGCTTGTTAGCGTCGGAGTTGTCTCATTGGATGATCCGACGTCGCAAGAACGTGCTCAAGGATCTTGGGATCAAGACTAAGCAGGTTCGGTACATCTCGCCAGCTGAAGGTCTTGGCACCTACAAGTCCATCCTTGACGACATGTCGATGATGGTCATGCCCAAGATCGTCAAACTTCGGCAGACGCTAGAGGCGCTCAAGTTTGACTTCGTTGTTGAGACGATCCAGTCACTTGGTGAGGATGACAAGATCATCATCTTCACGGAGTACATGGCCACAGTTGAAGCGTTGAAGAGAACGCTCAACGCTTGTGGCATCGGATGCGTGTCGCTAGTGGGCAGTGATGCACCAGTTAAGCGACAGAAGGCCATTGATGCCTTTCAAAATGATCCGACATCGCGCGTCTTCATCGGTACGACGCTGGCTGCTGGTGTCGGCATCACATTGACGGCAGCCAACTATGTGCTGTTTTGCTCGCTACCCTGGACGCCTGCCTTGATGAGGCAGGCTGAGGATCGAGCATATAGGCTGGGACAGAAGCGCGATGTCATCGTGCTTGCCCCAATCATCCCTGGAACCATTGATGAGCAAGTCTGGGCCCTGTTGGAAGCCAAGACCGAGCTTGAGCAAGATGTGGTGGAGGCTGCTGTCATGGCATGCCTTCCAGCGTAAGGAGAAGATCCAATGAACGTGGTTTCAATCAACTCGCACCCGAAGCGTTTTGCGCCTGGCAGTCGGGCAATGCATCGCTTTCATGGGTGGTGTGAAGTCGTGGCTGCACGTGGTGAGAGGCGTTTGATTCGATGGGTGGAACATGTTCCCCAGCGAGTCGATGATGTTCCTGATCAAGTAGAGACGTTGATGGGGGTGGACTCAATTGATGTCCTTGAGCAAGAGGTCATCGTCACACACGAGATAGAAGTCTCAGCGGATGAGTTGCGCGCGGCTTGAGTGATACCAGAAGGGGTGACCTCGGGAAGAAGTGCGGGATGAACCTTTTATATCGATGTTCAACTGATTCTGTTCAATGGGAAGATGTCCGTGCATTGTTTCCTCTGGATTCCGGGCTCCAAGGGATGATGGTGGCCTCCGTGCTTGCCTGGATTGGAGTTGCGTATGAACGAGCTTGCCATCATGGCCATCGTCTTTGGTGTGTGTTGCGTGCTGCAGGTCAAGACACTTCGAGAGGCTGGGTTTGAGTCAACCGCAACGGCTTACGCGCTAGCCTGTGTTGCTTGCCTGGCAGCTAATTCGTTCGACTGGTGGCCTGTGCTGCGGTGGGCAACTGCGGTGGCGGTTGTTGCAATGATGATCACCAGCGGAATGAAACTGAGGCAGAAGGAACTTGGTGATTCGCCGAAGTCTTGACAAGCGACTTGGCAACGACTACCGTTACCACTGAATTTGCTCCTTGTGGGCATTTTGAGGCGGGAAAACTCTTGAAACCCGCGCATTCAACCTCCCAAAGGTTGGACCAGAGTCACTGTAGCTTTTTTTTGCAACCCCCGATCGGGAAGACCACTTCTCGATCCCAAATGGGGGTTCGACGGTCTCCCTTTCGTCTTTCGTTATTGGAGATCGTTATGTCTAAGTTCAATCAAGCTCAATCGCAAACCCGTCAGTCCGCCACTCATGGTGGCAATGGGCAGGAATATTTCGACCTGCACGTTCGTGGCTGTGGTTTCTTGAATCGTGTTCGCTGGGTGAAGCCGAAAGGCAAGGGCCGTCAGGCTGAATCATTCCTCGCGTGTGCGATCAATGCGATGCACGGGCCTGTTGATAAGCCGAATTACAGCTACATGGATCTTCGTGTTAGCGGTGAAGAGGCAATCTCCGTTGTGGACTCGCTGGCTGAGGCTGTTGACGCCAACAGGAAGGTCTTTGTGGCTTTCCGTGTTGGTGACATCTATGCCCATGCCTACGAGCGACCCATCCGTAACGAGCGTGGCCAGGAAACTGGTGCGTTCGAGCCTGCCGCAGTGGTCAAGGGGCGTTTGCTGCTGATCACATGTGCCAAGGTGGATGGGGAGGTTGTGTATCAACTTGAAGGTGAAGAAGGTGATGGCGCACAGCCTGAGTCTGAACACCCTCAGGATGGTGCGCAAAACCGCAGCGAAGAAGAATCTCAACAGGGCCACCAAGGTGCTCCGAGCGATGATGACCTGCCGCACGACGATCACCACGGTGACGACGAGCAGCAAGGCCAGCAGCGTTCTCAGCGCTTTGCGCGGGATGGCAGTGGGAACCGCTTCAGCGGACGCGGCAACGTGTCCCAAGGGCGTTTTGGCTCTCGTGAACAGTCTGCCCCTCAGGGTGGGCGTTCGCAAGGCCGCTCCTACGGTCGCACCGGCACCAACAATTGAGCGAATCTGAGTTCAGCTTGACAGCGCGTGAGGTATCCTTACGGCTGTCTTGCTGAGCAAAGACCAGCAGAGCCCCTCTTACGAGGGCTCTTTCTGGAGAGGCTTCGGGCTTCTGCAGAAAGAGCAATGCTCACCAGATTTATCCCCGTGTTTTCCAGTTTTTAACGGTAATCAAAACCTGGACCGCTTGTCCTCGAAAGAGGCAGCACTGAGTCACGTCAACCCCTGCGACGTGGACGGCTTTTCGAAGCCTGGGGTCAATGTCAATTCAGCACATTAACCGGCCAACCCCGCAAAGTTGACGGCGATATGTGCGCGTTTCAGGTGTGGAAGCCTGGAGCTATGCCTCAAAACCGCAGCCAGTTACGACTGGCTGCTTTCACTAGAGATCGCTGGCGCGAGCCAGATCTCAACCACCATCGGGATAGCTCCCGATCAGGTGGCGACTCCCGGTCAATTTCAACCCACCGGAGAGTCACATGACGATTTCCATCAAAGGCACACTGCTGGTCAAAAGGATCAAGCAGAGCCGCAACGGGCCATTCTGCGTGGCCGACTTGCTCACTGATGTTGGTGAGTTCAAGGTCAAAGACCCGTTGCTGGACCAATTCGACGAAGGCGAATACAAGGGCACGTTTTGGGTCGCTGAGTTCTACATGGCTCAGTACATTGACTCTTACGGTCGTGCCGTTACTGAAATGCGTGCACGCTTGCAGGACCTCCAGGTCGACAGTGAACGCAACGCGCCAAGGAAGCGCATCGAAGAACGCGAGCTGGACCCTGCAGAAGAAAATCCGCCTGTGCGCGTACCCAAGGACGATGTTCCTGCCGCCAAACCCGCCATCAATAAGCTGACAGGCGGATCTGGCAAGCCAACACGCAAGTCTGGCGAGCAAGGTCTTACCGATAAGGATCGTGCCTTGTTCGGCGATGAAATCTTTGACGCCCTCGATGCCAACACCTGCTCGATCAAACTGGATCCCACCATCAGTGATCGTGTGAGGTTCCGCAATCAAGCAGCGCGTATGGTTCAACTGGGCTACGAGTTCAACTCCAAGACCCAGACCTATCACAAGACTCCCTGACCGATTGAGCAACCAGAGCCTAGAGGCGCCTGGTTGCAATTTTCGCCTTTCAGGTACGTAGTCCCTATCCACTCGCGTTTTTGCCCGTAGCGGGCTTTCTCATGGCCATGGCGTGTGCTTTTGACAGCAGAGCAATGTGGTCATTGGTAAGCCCGCAAATTTTGTGCGGGGAGATGGAAGCTGGGCAGCAGCCGCCCGTAGAGCTGCAGCCTTCGTGTTTGCACGTCGCAAACACAAACCGTTAGACACCCTCGGCCCTCAATGCCGGGTGTCCCGAGAAGCACCGCGTACTGCGCAAACGATCACCGAGCGAGATCGCACGCGCCTGCACTGGCCGCTGCGGAGAGGGCAATGTCAAAGATGTTTTGAAACAGAACCCGGATGGGTTCCCAGAGGGGGTAAGGCCTCCTGTGGGAAGCGATCAGGGCCGGCTATTGCCGATCTTGACTCTTAGCGTGGCGGTGCGCTCTACCGTCAATGCACATCAACTCCTGAAATGTGCAGCGGTTTAACCGTTGGAGTCTCTGTAAATCGTTAACCCACGCGGGGTCCGCTGTGCCCCGCTGGGCATGGTGTCAACCGCATCCCTGAAACAAAGGAGTGTTCGCCATGTCTAGACAAGAAGTCCTGCCATCTGGGATGTCCCTGGATGAGCAAAAGATGTTCTGGTCAACCTACAACAAGTGGTTGTCCACGGCATCTGATCAAGAAATCGAGCAGCTCGAAATGGGCTTGCAGTTAATTGAAAGCCAGGAAGCACGACACCTCGCCACAGCTATTGGTCAGCAGATGGCTGATGAACAGCGGCGTAGGTTGTTGCCTGCGAATCTGGTTCAACAACTTGAAGTTGTGCATTGGCCGGTCGCTGTAGCGCACGGGTAATACGCAAGAAGGCTTCGAAGTTCGTCGGGATCGAGCGCAGAGCTTGAAGTTCAAGTTCTGCGCGAGAGCCTGAAATCAAAGTCAGTTGAGGTCTGCTGTTGGCCATGCCACCAGTGTCTCACTTCTGATCTTCGTTTATTCATTTTTTAACCCGCACGGGGAGCGTCTCCTCCCCGGAGGCGCCCCATTGCTTCTAGTTGAGGAGATTCCCATGAGTGCTGTTCTGTCTCAAACCCTTCCTTTGCAGTCGATTCCCGAAGCACACCCAAACGTGCAGTTGCCAACAATCAACTGCGTCGTGTTTGCCGTCAATGGTGAACTGGTGCTGGAGGCTTCCTCTGCGCAAGAGTTGAGTAGGCTCTCTAAAGCTGCATGCCCAAAGGACGCCGTGCTCGTCAACGACGCGCCATTAACGTCTCGCCGCATGTTCTTTTCCAATGAGTGCGGGCAGGCTTACGGTCTGATTCGTACGATGTTGCGTTCACTACAGGTTTCTGAGGCCGACATCAGGCAGATTGCTTCATTGCTGCCTGCTGAGTCCATTCAGCCCGAGCTGCTGGATCCACGCCATCGCTTGCAGTTAACGTCTCGTGATCTTCTGAGTGCTCCAGGACTTGTTAATTGGGCAAAGGCTGGCTATGCCACAGAGATCTCTCGTGGTGGCCACGTTGGCCCGTTCATCGCTGTCCTTGCTGATGGCTACGATCTTGGACCCATCCTGGCTGAGAAAGTGTTGAGAGGCGAGATCTCGGTGGTGGAGGATGGCATTTGCGCTGTTCTCTTGCTCGATGACGAGCAGTTGCGCTGCTATGTGACCAGGCGAGCCGATCTGCAATGCAGACCAGGTAAAGCTGATCTTGTGATCTGAGGAGGCAACATGTTTCCGAGTGACCAGCAGTTGCAACAGCAGGTCGCTTGCCAGCACCCAGAGATGGGTGCTGGCTGGCGGGTTCAAAGGGCAGGGCTGAGGCTTGGTGATGTTCGTGCCTCGGCTTCCGAGATAGTGCACCGACAGCAGGTGCTCAGATTGGGGGGCGATGGCAATGGCGCGTCTCCCCTGGAGAGAGCGATCGAGGAGGCTACCGTGCTGTTGGAGCCTCCCGACCATTGCGTCTTTGTACAACTACAGCGTGGGCCGTTCGCGGTTCTGGCAACCGTTCCGTTTATGTCGATCACTGAGGACCCAAAGCATTGGCAAAAGGAGCAAGCACCAGAGGATCGGGTTTTCCGATTCGAAGCGTTGCTCTTTGCCCATGCCAGGTTCGGTGCAGGCAACAGCGGTCGGGGTTCAATCGGCACGCATGAGCAACTGGTTCATCTGCTTGCGGACCTTCGTCATTGGTGTGATATCCATGGCGTTGATACGCGAGAACTGTTCGATAAGTCGTATGAACAGTTCATGGTGGAGCGGCATGGTGGCTTGAAAGGTGCAGCACCTTCTGGTGCAAGCAATCAAGAAGTAGTAGACGAGGCTCAGCAGCGCTGATCGCTTCGTCGTTTCTCAAACCCAGGAGGGGACCCTCCTGGGTTCCCTCCTTACCTTGGAGGGCTTATGGCTTTAATGTTTCAGCGCTTGGCGCATAACTTCATCAAGAATGGGTACTACCCAACTGATGCACAGACAATTTCTGGCGTGTTGTCGTTGATTTCCACAGCAACACGCTCAGTGCGAATTCATGATCCGTGTTGTGGTGAAGGTACTGCTCTGGCTGAGATGAAAAACCATCTTGCAAGTTCAGGCGGGACGGTCACTGCCTTGGGCATTGAATACGATGCAGAGCGGGCTTGGCATGCCAAGCAACTGCTTGATGTAGCGATTCATAGCGACGTTCACGATGTTGTGTTGTCGCACCGCAGTTGTGGTTTGCTGTTCTTGAACCCGCCGTATGGTGATTCCGTATCCGACGCAGGTATGACTGGAGACGGAGGCAAGAACGAGCGACTTGAACTTCTTTTCCTCAAACGCACTTTCAACTGTTTGCAGTACGGTGGCGTCCTCGTTTACATCGTCCCGCACTACATCGTCAACGAGAACCTGGCGAGTGTCATTGCTCGTAACTTCACTCAGGTGCGCTATTACATGGCGCCTGAGAGCAAGTTCAAGCAATGTGTGATTCTCGGCGTGCGCAAGCGTTCTGGGCATCTATCGACAGCGATGGTGAAATCGTTGGTTGATGCGGCATCAGGACATGCTGATGCGCCTGTTCTGCTTGAGTCCGCTGAGCCCATTTACACAGTCCCGGAGTTGGTTGTTGATCCTGACTTCCGATTCCAGGCCGTGCGTATCGATGGACCGCAGTTGGTCGCAGAGATGACCAAGTACCGAGCAAACACCTTATGGCCGCAATTCCGTGGGGTGTTTGGGCAGGTTGCGAAAGATCATCGAGCGCCGCTGCGAGAGCTGAGCAAGTGGCACCTTGCCCTTGCCCTGGCTGCAGGTCAGATCACAGGCACAGTGCGTTCCGCTTCGGGGCGTACCTTGTTCATCAAGGGTGACACCTTCAAAGAAAAGGCCAGAGCGGTCGAGAACTCCATCGACGAGGACGGCAACGTCTCGCAGACAGTGGTTTTGACTGACAAGTTTGTTCCGGTGATTCGTGGCATTGAGTTCACCCCAGGTGAGAACTATGGCGAGATCGTCACCATTCGTTAGGCGTACTCGCCACTATCGCTGAGCGATCAGCAAGCACTCAAAGCAGTGCACCCGTCCGTGGGGACTTGTTCCCCATGCGGGGCACGTCTCCTTTCTTTTATTCCCTCAGGAGATCACTTTGACTACCACCAAAAATGAAATGCTTGTTCTCGTCTCTGGCGCACAGGTTGCGCGTGCGCACAACTTTGTGGGCACCGACCTGGTCATCGTGGCTGAACTAGTCGCCGATTGGGCTCGCGCGCAAGTGGCAGCGCATTTTGAAATCGCACCTGGAGCCGTGGTTCCCGTTACGACGGCCTCGGCAACGGATTGGCTGCGCCGACTTGTTTGTCCGATCGCCTTCAGCTATGAGCGTGCTCACACCATGTTCACCGGTTCGATGAACATGGCCAAGGCCTCACGCACTGCGCAGTACCTCAGTGCGCTGAGTTCTATCGAAGAAGCAATCTCTGGTGTTGATCCAAAGATTACGTTTCCAAAGCCACCAAGAGGCGATGACATTTCCGAGTATGGCGAATCATTCATGGTCGCCCTGCAGGATGTTCTGCGTTCTCGCGCCCCTCATGTCAATCAAGCGTTGGTGCGCCCATCGCCGGTTCTGAAATCTTTGATGCACCTGGCCAACATGGTCAGTGGTCAGCCCTATCTCGAAACACCGTTTCTTGACTTGGAGATGATGCGGACTTTTCCTCCGTCCATTGAAGAGATTGTTCAGCGACAGATCGCAGACAACGTGGATGTGACTGGGGCTTGCTATTGGCTCATTGGCCTGTCCATTGAGCGCGTCTGACCACCTTTAATTAACCCTACCGGGCAACCTCTGCCCGGTAGGGCAGGGGATGTTCGGGAACTCTTAGGAGTCTTCAAAATGTCTCAAATCTATGAATCCATCATCTCTCGTGGCCGTGAAGGCAAAGGTGATCTCAAAGTTGAAACCAGGATCGAGTTGGGCTTTGATAGTCGTCTGCTGATTTTGACGACCACCAAGAAAAGCTTTGCTCCTGGCTTCTCAACCAGGGCTCGGTGTGTTGTGGCCGGTCCGGGATTCGAAACTTTTGTTATGGGGGTTGCCGGTGGCGGTGACTTCTCGCAGCAACTTGCATTTGACGGAGGGCGCGCAACTGAAAAGGCGCTTGTGGCGTTGCATACCAAGAGCATGCAAGACGTCGATGCAGTAATTGAGCGAGTCCGCGCCTATTACGGCCAAAGTGTGAGCACACAAGTGGCTGACTAGCCGTCTTTGTTAGTGTTACTTCAGCACGAGAGTGAAGGAGGCTCTGCATGCCCCCATCGCTATTGCGATGGGGATCCCTCTTTTTACCGTTGCATTGGCCTTTTCATCAGGCCAGGGCTACGGCACAATATCGCCATCTGAGTCGTTTGCTGACCGGCCTGAAATGTCAGCATGCACTACGTCAACTCCTGAAACGTAGACAGGTGTCTCTCCCGAGGAGCGCCCTGGAGTCCTTGTAATCCTTGTAACCCCCGATCGGGAAGACCTCTTCTCGATCCCCTTGGGGTTCGGTGCGGTCTCCCTTCGGTTTTTTTGGAGATCGCGATGAATCAAAAGCCTCAAAACCAAAGCAAGCCCGTCAACCCGTATGCAGATTTGGCTGCCGCCGACTGCCATCACTGGAAGGCGATGATTGCCCGTGTCAACGAGCCCGCTGTTGCTCAGCTGCTGGTCGAGTTTCTCGATTCAGAGCCAGAGTTGCGCGCAAAGCGCTCGGGTGTGTATTTGGCTGCCCATGCAACGCTTGATCGTGAAGATCAAGTTCGCAAAGCAGTTCAAGCACGCGAAGAGAAAGCTGCCGCTTATGGCCGCATTGTTGCGACAGTCGTTCGCGGCGCTGTGAAGGTTGTCCGGTTGTGCTTTGCACTTGCCGGTACTGCCTTCAAGGTCGGGTCCAAGGTTGCGTCCGAAGCATTGCAGGAGAGTGCTTCGCGTCGTACCTCGGTGGCGCATCCAGCTCCTTCTGTGGAGCCGGTGGCCAACGAACTCACGTTTCCGACGACTGTGCCTTTCGAGGCGCAATCAGCGGACGTGGCTTTGGATGTGCCGACCACTGGTGCAAAGATCATCGAATGGCCCCCAATTGTGTGGCCTGAAGGTGATCGAGCGAACCGTGTTGCTACCCACTGAGCTTCGTAAGCTCTAGTCAAAACGCCCAGCGCACTTCTGTGCCTGGGCGTTTTTCTTTCAATCCCTGGCGGGCCCTCCCGTTAGGGGGACCGCCACAACTGGAGTGTTCACATGAATGACATTCATCAGAAGTTGGGTCAAGGCGGTAGCGAGTCGTCAAACACCAGGATCTCGTTGCTGTTCAGTGCTTTGACAGGTGCCCAAGCTGTGTTGTCCATGATCAGCGCCGCCGCGCTGTATGCGGATGCCGTGGCCAGAGGGGCGCCAGCCGAAGTTTTTGTCAATGAGGTTCTCAAGGGATACGACATCGGCGCTGCTCTTGCGGAGCGTCTGCTCAAAGGTGAGCTTCTTCATGGCTTTCAGAAGGAGGCCTTGTTGCTTCACCTGAGTCAAGATGAAGTTTCGCTATTGCCCGAAACATCAACCTACGTTCAGCTAGCTAGCTGACATTCAAACCAAGCCCGTGTGGGAGCGCCCACACGGGCGCTTCCCTGGGCTTCTAATTCATGGAGTCCCGGTATGTATCTGTATCGAGTGAAGGAGGTGTCGGACCTCTTTGTCGACGCTTGTGTGCGTGATGAATCTGGTCGGTTACTGATGTTGTCCCTTTACGGACGAGATGGAGCGATTCTGGAGTTCTTCGCGTCCTTCTCATTGCCCGTGTCGCAGGGTGGGTTGAGTGAGTTCACCCTACTTGATGGGGGCGGCCAACCGTCATCCGTCTATGTCGCGGACGCTAACAAGCTGCAAAAGCTCTCCGGTCGCTTGCCCAAGGCCAACGTATTTGGCAACCTGGTGCATAGCTTCTTGTATGACCCCTGTTTGTTGAGGCCGGACAAGGCCAATCGGATTGCCTGGGGGTTGTACCCAACCATCGATTCTTCTGGCCAGGCGGTAGCCGATACGGAGATCCATGATCGGCTCTGGCAGCAAGTTAAGGATCTATCTCCGCTACCTCTATTGGATGACTGGCGAGAGACAGTCTTGAATCTTCCCGGTGAGCCGATTGTTCAATGGCTGCGGGATACGCTGCATCCGCCGCTTGGGCAACTGGAGGCCTGCCGCATTGAGTTGAAACCGTCCTTTTTGGAGCGTGTGTCTGACGCAGTCCGTGCGGGGATGATTCGCTTGCCTGGTGTGGAACCAGTCGAGACACACAGGTCTGATCCGATGACTCAACAAGAGCCTATTGCTGGCGAAGACCTTGCCGGAGAGGCGATCGTGCCAGAGGTTCCTCCTATCCGGTTGGGGCAAGTTGGTATGACGCCTGGCGTTGCTGATCTTCGCGAAAGTCATCCTGGCCTGTTGATGAAGTGCTTAGCACGACACCGAATGGGCGATTGGGGCTTTGGCGATAGGGAGGCCAATGAGCGCGCACTCAAAACTGGAGCCCGACTACTGTCGGCATATCACATTGATGAGACCAAGCAATACCTCGGCAATGTAGGAAACACACTTTGGATCATTACCGAATGGGACCGTAGCGTGACCACGCTGTTGTTGCCAGACGAGTACTGACCGTCAACCTGAAATCAACCCGTGGGGAACGCGCCTCACGGGCCGTTCTCCACAGCATCAAAAAGGAGAACGTATGTCTGAAGTACTTGCTGTGCAGGGCGATGACTCTGCAGAAATTGAAGAGGGCAGTTCACTTGATCTGTCTGCTGTCGCAGGAAGTACCGATGCGACCCAAACAGTGGGCAATGTGATTGAGCTTGTGGACTTCATCAACGAGTTTGGTGATGGCTTGCTAGAAAGCGTCCGCTCCTTGAACCCACCGAAGTATGTGGGCATCGAAAACCAAGGTCGAAACCAGGTGATGGATGGCCTCAAGCGCCGTCCATTTGCGGCCCAGCGCGATATGGTGCAAACAGCCTGCAGCGCCTTGGTCGATCACAACGATCCAGCTGTCATCTTCAATGCTGAGATGGGAACTGGTAAAACCATCATGGCCATTGCGACCGCTGCAGCGATGCACGCGGAGGGGTACAAACGCTGTCTGGTGATCGCGCCGCCTCATCTTGTCTACAAATGGCGTCGGGAAATCAAGGAGACGGTGCCTGATGCCCGTGTGTGGATCTTGAACGGGCCTGACACGCTCCGCAAGCTTTTGCAGATCCGTCAGATGAGGGAGGCACCCAAAGTCCCCGAATTCTTCGTCCTCGGGCGCGTGCGTATGCGGATGGGCTTTCACTGGATGCCTGTCTGCAACCAGCGCCGCGTTTGGGAACCGCCAGGCATCGGAGAGGAGTCAGGCCGAGTTGCTGTCTATGCTTCATGCCCTGATTGCGGTGATCTGCTCACCAGCCCATCTGACGAAGGCACCGACCTGCCGATGTCCGTGGCCTTGGCCATGGCGCGATTGTCTGAAAACCGATCTGCATGCGAGAAGTGTGGATCTGCCTTGTGGTCGTTGATACATCGAGGCAAAGTGACAAAGACCCGTAAGGAGCTTGTCTCCGAGGCCTTACAGCAGTTGCCAACTATTGGGCCGAAGAAGGCTGACTCACTCATAGATAAATTCGGCGAAGACCTTTTGGGGTCAATGCTGGAAGACAACATCTGGGAGTTTGTCAACCTGATGGACGAGGGGGGCAACCTGGTGTTTTCTGATCGCCAGGCCGTTCGCATGGAGCGTTCGCTGGCCAGCTTTGAGTTCTCTTTTGGGCAAGGTGGGTATCAACCCACTGAGTTCATCAAACGCTACCTCCCGCAGGGGTATTTCTCGTTGCTCGTGGTGGACGAAGGGCATGAGTACAAAAACGAAGGCAGTGCGCAAGGTCAGGCAATGGGGGTGCTCGCGCGCAAGTGCGACAAGATCCTGCTACTGACCGGCACGTTGATGGGCGGCTACGCCGATGACCTGTTTCATTTGCTGTGGCGACTGAATCCGCAAGCGATGATTGAAGACGGCTTTAAGCCCAATGCCAGACGCTCGATGACGTCAGCCTCAATGAGCTTCATGCGAGAGCATGGTGTTCTGAAAGACATTTACAAGGAAACGTCGAGAACGTCTCACAAGACTTCCAAGGGCAAGTCGATCACGCATCGCGTGGCCAAGGCCCCTGGCTTTGGTCCTAAGGGGATTATGCGGTTCGTACTGCCCTGTACGGCCTTTCTCAAACTCCGAGACATTGGTGCTAACGAGTTGCCTCCTTACGAGGAGACATTCACAGAGGTGGCGATGACTGAGGACCAAGAAGCGGCCTACAGCCGCCTCAGTGGCGTTTTGACGAAGGAGTTGAAGCATGCCCTTCGACATGGCGATAGCACGTTGTTGGGCGTCGTTTTGAATGTTCTGCTGGCTTGGCCAGATTGTGCTTTTCGCGATGAGTTGGTGAAGCACCCGCGCACCAAGCAGCAGCTGGCATTTCAGCCATCCGTCTTCAAGGAAGTTGATGTCTCTCCGAAGGAGGACGAGCTGATCCAGATGTGCAAGGCTCAAAAGGCCAAGCGCCGTCGTGTGCTGGTCTACACCGCATACACGGGCACGCGAGACACAACATCGCGGCTGCGCATGCGGCTGGAGTCGGCAGGCCTAAAAACTGCTGTCTTACGCTCAAGCGTTGATGCTGCCAAGCGTGAGGACTGGGTCGCTGAGCAGGTGGAGCGTGGAGTGGACGTGCTGGTGACAAATCCTGAGTTGGTGAAAACCGGCTTGGATATGTTGGAGTTCCCGACCATCGTGTTCCTTCAAACGGGCTACAACGTCTACACGTTGCAGCAGGCTGCTCGCCGCTCTTGGCGGATTGGTCAGAAGGAGCCGGTGGAGGTTCACTTCCTCGGGTATGCGGGCACGGCGCAAATGCAGTGTCTGAGCTTGATGGCTCAGAAGATCGCTGTCAGTCAAAGCACGTCGGGAGACATGCCTGACTCTGGTCTTGATATTTTGAATCAGTCGGGTGACAGCCTTGAGGTAGCCCTGGCCAAGCGCCTTGTGAACTAACGTTTACTGGCATTTTATGAACCAAGCTGGGTCCACTACGGGCCCAGCTTTACTTTGGAGGTCTTCATGGGATTGCTATGCAATCCAATCCGGATAGCTGAAGAAAGAATGTGCTATCAGTGCCCTCTGCCATGGCTTTCACGCACAAATGTGAACTCAAAGGACTGACCAGAACATCGCTAGGTGTGTGTAGCGTTCAGTGTAAGGTTGACCCTCGGGTGTAGGAGGTTCTGAACTGAAGATGTCGGGGGCAATCTCAAAGACAAAGCCGACTGGTTTGTAAATCATGTCTTCGATGCGGGCAGTCTGAATGGTGCCTTCTGAGACGCATTGCTGATACCGCTTGTATGTCTTGTTGACAAGGTGCTGCCGGATGGCCGCAGTGTCGGTGATGGGGATGCGTTTGCCAGTACCCATGACAAGAATTCCACTTTCATTGTTGGCTTGTACGCCAGCAATCACAGCTTGCACGGCAGCATCCAAATTCTGGGCATCAAAACATAAAGTTGACATGGGGTTCCTTTCTGGATTTCGTGTGGCATCGACAGAGAGAGAAAGCGGGGCATTGCGCAGCTTTGCGGTTGCCGATGAGGAATGTTAAGGGATATGCATGTCATTGCATGGTTCATGCGCGAGCTATGGCGATCTGGTCCCAGGACGTGGTGTAGGAAGGCGTTTTTCTTTCCTGTCGCATTCCCCATTGCTTAGGCTTGATGCTGTTGCCTGCACTGGCAATGTGCACCGCGCCTTTGCCAAACCGCCCATTCAAAGTGTCCATGGCCGACATTAACTTTGACCTATCGCTGATTTCGAAGGGTTCGCCGAGGTACAACTCGCCTTGTTCCACATCACTGGACATCAAATCCAGCAGCATCACCCCAGCTTTCATCAAGTCAAAGCCAGGTTCATAGATTGCTTTGAGGCCCATCACCGCTGCGTGGACGAGGTTGCGCGTATCAGCCGTTGGCCTTCGCAGCGGCACCACCAAGCTGCGAGAGAACCTCGGGCCAGGGCGATGCGGGGATGTGTGGGCAAAGACCAGGATCTGTCCGGCCAAGCTGCCTTGCTTTCGCAACTTCTCAGCAGCGCGGCTGGCGAACTCGCTGACCGCCTCCTCCAATACTTCTAGCTTGGTGATGGGCCGCCCGAACGAGCGTGTGCAGGCGATCTCCTTTTTGGGCGACGGGCAGTCATCGAGCTGGATGCATGGCTGCCCTTGCAGCTCGCGCAAGGTTCGCTCCAGCACCACACCCCAGCGCCCGCGCACGGTTGCAGGCGTGAGCCTCACGAAGTCCAAGACGGTCTTGACGCCGTCGGCTTGCAACTGGGCGCCGATGCGCCGCCCAATCCCCCAGACCTCACCAACCTCGGTCGTTGCCAAGATGGTGTCCAAGTCGGATGCAGGCAACGCACCAAAATTGCAGACCTGAGCCAGATCATCCGGATAGCTGCCTGGCTTGCGCTCTGCCGTTTTGGCGACGTGGTTGGCCAGCTTGGAAAGCGTCTTGGTGGGCGCGATACCGATGCCACAAGGGATGCCAATCCAACGAAGAATGCGAGACCTGATGGCATGCGCTCTTCGTGTGAGGTCGCCACGGACGCCATGCAGGCCAATGAATGATTCGTCTATCGAATAGACCTCCTGTGTAGGCCCCAGGCCTGCCGCAAGACTCATCATGCGGTCGCTCATGTCGCCGTACAAAACGAAGTTCGCAGACAAGCCGACCAGGCCTGCGCTTTCTTCCAAGTGCCGCACTTTGAACCAGGGCTCCCCCATCTTGATACCCAAGGCCTTGGCCTCATTGCTGCGTGAAATGCAGCATCCATCGTTGTTCGAAAGAACAACCACGGGGCGTCCTTTCAGGCTGGGCCGGAATACATTTTCAGCGCTCACGTAAAAATTATTTCCATCGACGTGGGCGTACATCTCATACTCCGAACTGCTTGATCGAAGCTGTGACCACGCCCCATACCTCGACGGTCTGGCCATCGCGCGGGATGATCTCTGGATAGGTTGGATTGGCCGGTTTGAGTTTGATGCGGCCCGCACGATCATGCAGTTGTTTGACCGTGAATTCGCCTTCGACCACAGCAACGACGATGTGCCCATGGTGAGGCTTGATGGCGCGATCCACCACAAGGGTGTCGCCGTCAAAAATTCCTGCTTCACGCATAGAGTCGCCGCGTACACGCAGTAGGAACGTTGCTTGTGGATGCTTGACCAGGATCTCGGTCAGGTCGATCCGTTTGACCGCAAAGTCCTCGGCTGGGGACGGAAACCCAGCTTGAACGCAGTCGCCTGCCAGGGGGAGAGCTGCGGAAGTACCGGCCAAAAGAACTGGCTGTCCGACTTTAATTATACTGTGCATCCATCCAGTATACAAAGCGGCGCAACCGTGTGGCTGCTGAACTAACCCGTGGGGGCGCTTACGATCTCAATGAACAGGGACACACTGCGAAGGAATCGAGATGTGCTTTTCTGCTGAAGTAGTGGCCAACTACAAGAAATTCGCCATCTGGACGGGCGCCAACATGTCGCTCAAGGCGTTCTATGAGCTTTTTTATCGAAGGCACCAGGGGGCCAAGATCAAGGTACCCAAGGCCATGGAAGCCTCGTTCATGAATCCTCAAACGGATGAAGAGCGAAGCATTCAGGCGCTGATCGGCGAGTTCAATACGCAGGAAGCGAGCCGCCTTGAGCAAGAGTTGTTCAAGCAGAAAAAACGCCTGGCCGATGCCGAGCGGATTTTGGCGACCAAGGCCACCAAGGCGGCCGCCGAGTCTCAGCGCATTGCCACGGACAAGGCCCGGTGGGCCATGTCCAGGCTGGAAGACATTCGCCGCAACGAACTCAAGCCACGAGACAGTCGGATTTTTCCGGGTCAGTACGTGCCGGTGTTGATCTGTGAAGACGGGCAGATGGTGGTCAAGCCGATGAGGTATCAGTGCAGGCCTGCGGGCAAACCTGCGGCTTATGACGTCAAGTACCCAGGCACCTATAACGCCAGGCGAGATAACCTCGAAGGCTTCTGGAAAGGCCAGTTTGGCCATCACCATGGGATCATGATCGTCAATGCGTTCTTCGAGAACGTGGCTCGGCACAAGGCTGAGCATCGCGAGCTGGCGCCTGGTGAGACGCAAGAGAACGTGGTGCTGGAGTTCCGTCCTCAGCCCCCTCAGGACATGCTGATTGCGTGCCTGTGGTCACACTGGAACGCACCGGGTGAAGACGACTTGCTGTCGTTTGCGGCGATCACCGATGAGCCCCCGCCCGAGGTGGCCGCTGCGGGTCATGACCGCTGCATCGTGCAGATCAAGCCCGATCACGTTCAGGCCTGGCTGCAGCCCGATCCCAAGGACTTGGCCAGCCTGTACCGAATCTTGGGAGACCGTCCGCAGGCCTACTACGAGCACCGCATGGCCGCTTGAGCGGTGTGCATCGAGTGTGATCTTTCCGAGGTAGCGAGGATTGACGCGGGCTCTCTGCCCACTTTGCACCTGGTGCGCTGAAAACCTCTCGTAGCATGGCTGCAATGGAGGTTGTTCAAAGATGGCCAAGGCACCAGTCGTTGAAGAGGGGCAGTTCCGGCACGCGATCAAAGTTGCAGCAGTGACCGGGCAGACACCGGCCAGGGATGCCTCTCTCTTGTGTGTGCTCTACGGTACTGGCATGACTGCGACCGAGCTGGCCCAGCTCGAAGTGGCTGACCTGCTTGACGAGGGCGGCGGATACCGACGAGAAAGCCTCATGCGGCCAGCCTGTCCGCCACGCAGCACCTGGTGGAGGGTGATCCGGTGCTCGGGCGCATTGTTGCGGGTGTGATTTGAACTCTATGTGTGCCCTTGAAGAATCACCTCGGATGGCTATATGATGGGGTACATGAACCCCCCCACCAAAACGAACAATGACCGGCTTCGCGAGTTGATCGCCGAAGCCGGTGTCACCCAGCCTGTCGCGCTCACGATTTTCAATAGGGGCCTGGGTCCAGCAGCGTACTCAATGGACACGTTCAAAGCGTTCCTGGTTAGGTCCGACTCAACCAAGTTTCGGCCACTCAAAGACGAGCTGCTTGAGCATGCTGAAAAGCAGTTCGCGAAAGTCATCAATTCCGCTTGACTGATGGGGTACATGTACCCCAAAATGCAAACAACTACGGAGGAAACGCCATGAAGCCAACCACCTTGACCAAAGCGGAGTGCGTGCGCCGCGCTCGCAACTTGAACCAACAGGCACTCGCTTATCGCTCATGCGGTAAGAAGACGTGGGCCAGGGAGTTGGTTGAGAAGCGCAAGCAGTACATGGCCGCAGCTCGCTTGTTTGCCTGAACCGGAAAGAGTCATGAGCAACATCACGACAAACATCGAAGAGATTGACGCCGATACCCTGCCGTGCAAGGCTGCTCTTGACCTTCACGACTTGTGCGTCACGCAGGGCCTGCAGGACACCACCATGCGCATCCACGATGCCGATGGCGACGAGCTTCTGACGGTGACGAAAACAATCAGCGCCTTCGACCTGAATGCCCTTCTGAAGTACGCGAACGCCCGCTATCAGAGAGGCCTCAAGTCTGGCCGCAACGAAGTGCGACACGCGCTTCAAGCCGTGCTGACCTTGGAAGAGTGAACGGAAAGAGCCGACGACCATGAGCGTGCAACAGAACCACGGCCCTTGGCTGCTGAGCTATGCGCATGATCGTCGCGCGCACAAGCACCGTTGCTGGTGCTGTGGGCGCATCCTCCAGACTGGCGACTCGGTTTGGATGGCGCGAACGGGCAACCGGCAAACCAAGGCGATCCATGAGGCCTGCGGGACAACGCATTTCGGCGGCGGTGAATCCGAGTGGAACTACCTCGAAGCTCTGGCGGTTCAGATTGCCCTGTGGTGGAACCCGAAGCTGACCGACCGCGAGCTGACGGCGCAAGCGCGTGCCGTCGTCTCTGGACCGAAAGGAATTTTCGCGCCCTTGCGGCCAGAGCTGACAACTTGGCAGCCTCACTCGAAGACTACGCACAAGCGCCCAGCGGCGGAACGTGGGTGCGTCGCACGGTCGATGGCCGGTTGATTGAAGCGCGCGGTCCTTCAGTCGCAGCTTGACCAGCAACAACGGAAAGCCACCATGCCGATCCATCCCTTCATAGAGGTCTTCCAAGCAGGGGCCGAACTGCTCGACGCGCAGGTGAGCCACGCCGATCTTGACGATGCCATTGCGCAACTGGCGGCATGGATGGACCTGGCCGTCACACGCCTCTCTGAGGACGACCTGGCGGTACTGAATGGAATCGGCGCCACGCTGTACCGTGAAGGTTTGCGGAAGCGCCAATGAGCCGGAAAATTGACTATGACCACAACACTCGATGACTTGATTTCCCGCTTGCAGCGCAGTCGTGATGCTGCTGGCCGTAACCTGCCCGTGCGCCTGAAGATTGAGGTTGATGTCGCCGGGGACGAAGAGGCCCCGTCACAGATGTTCGTGAGCGACCAACAGCTCAAGGTGATGCCCTGCATCAGTGACAGTGGTGAGTTTGTGCAAATTGCCGCTGTGGGCACCGTCCAGACCTAACCCATCGGAAAGTTGCAATGAGCTATACCCGCATTTCAGACGCCCTGTGCGTGCTCTTCACTGCTGCACTAGCCATGTTAGGAATGGCGACCATCGCCGACTGTGAAGCGCTTTCGCCAGCCGTGAAGTTTGCAGTCGAAGTCACCTGGCCGGTTCAGCTGGCCACGGCAGCATTCATGTGGATGTTTTGCTTCGGGGATCGCATTTTCAACCTGCGTCTACAGCAGTTGCGCAGCAGGTAACGGGAAACCATTGGAAAGAGCCATGCCAATCACCAAGCGTCCATGCGCAAACTGCCCATTCCGCTGCGACGGAGCTGGCATTGGGCTGAGCCCAGGTCGCCTGGCTGGCATTGTGTCTGACCTGCTTGCTGATGACACTCAGACCTTCGTGTGTCACAAGACTTTGGACAAAGAACGCATGACCTGTGCTGGTGCGGTTGGCCTCATGTCAAAGCTGGGACAGTTGCCGGTGATAGCGCGCCTGGGTTTGGCATGCGGCGTCATCACCAATAGCGACATTGTTGCCAGTGCCGCGATGGTGGTTGATCCAAGCGACTTGTCGCTGCGATCAACTTGCTCAACAAACTGAAAATTCAAGGGAAGAGCATGGCTAAGTACGCTACCGCTGAGATCGGAGCACCGGCGCCACTTCCCGGTGTGTTCGTTGACCCCATCGTGGCCGAGCGCACGATCTTCAACTCTGACCGTACCCACCGCCTCACATTGTTCCGCTATTGGGGCGACATTGACGACTATGCCTGCGGCATCAGCATGAACCCCTCCGGCGCGGCCGAAGATGTGAGCGACAACACGGTGGATGGCATGTGCAAGAGAGCCCGCGATCACTGGGGTGTTGGCGCCTACTACCAACTCAACGTCATGTCGATTCGCGGCACATATTCCGCCGACCTGGCCAAGGCCGGCATGCTGAACCTGCCCGAGAACGACGAATGGATTCGGCGCATCGCATCGAAGGCACGCCTGGTCGTGGTGAGCTGGGGTAACCCTGGGCACAAGTCGGGCCGTGGCCCCGAAGTAGCGAAGATCCTGCAAGAGGTCTGCGACCAGGCCAAGGTGGTCTGCTTCGGCAAGAACAAGAACGGCTCTCCGGTGCATCCGCTCTACCAGCGGCTGGACGCTCCGCTGCTGCCGTTCTTCAACTGATCAAGGAAAGTGGACATTGCGATGACCAATTATTTCGACGCGGTGCATGACAAATGGATGTCCCTTGCCAGCAAATTGCCGCCCTTGGTGTGGATCGCTGCTGCCGTAGTTGCGATGCTCTTAGCGTCTGCGTCACAACGAGATGGCACTCGTATTGAATGGCTGGGGGCTGCGCTCATGTTCTGGTCAATGGCGTGTGTATGGCCGTTGAAATGGGCTCAGAGTCGTGTACCGAGGAACAGCACCGGGATGTCACTGCGCTTGGCAAGCACATCGGCATCTGTTGGGCTGTCATTTACGATCATCGGATTCATCATGTTGGTGGCCGATATCGCAACAACGTTGATTCGATAATCGGAAAGGGAGTGTCATGTTTCAAGTAATCAAGGGTGGGCGCAGTGATGGTCTGAAGCCAACTGCTGACCACAAAGCAGCAGAGCCGGAAACGCTTCAAGCGCTCGCAACATTTAAAGGGATCATCCAGTTGGCCGCGTTCGTGGCGTTTGTTGGCGCAGTTTTCGTGCTCAATAGACAGTTCTACGTGTGGGCATATAAGCAGGATGCATTGCTGCCCAAGCCGTCTGTGAGCGCACAGGCGGGTGCGGTGCTTGATGTCGATCTGCACCCGTCGATGTTGTTCAACACAACCACGGTGAGAAGTACCACCGGGCAGATTTATCAGGTCAAGGGAGCTGTATCAGCAGCGAAGGATGACGTTCTGACCACGAAGACCAAAGAACCAGGATTGATGCATCTGTTCGATGGCAGTTCACTGTGTGTGCAGTCGCAAGCAGGCCAAGCCTGCTATCCATTACTCTGAACTTTCAAGCAACCCAGGGACAGCAATGATCAATAAGAAATTCGCCACGGTCGTGGCCGGCCTCGCCACAGTGGGCTTCATCAAAGTGGCTTTCTTCACACCGCCAAAGCCGGTGACCCGAGAGATGGTCGGGGCCGAGAAGAATCTGAAGGAGGCGGAGCGGCAGCTTGAACTCCACCACCGGCAGTGAAGCCCAGTAGACCATCGGAAAATCAACCAATGAAGGAGTGGCCATCATGCAGAGTTCTAGTACGAAGAAGAAGCTGATCGACATTGAAGGTTCATTGCTTGGCCTCGCAGTCATTATGGGGCTTTATATGATCGTCTCGGCTCTATCTCTTGAGTATGGGTGGACGTTCATACCGACGATGCAACTGCCAGGAAATGGTCAGGGTGGTGTTGGCTCGCTGTTCTTGGGGGGTGCTTATTTCTATCACGTTGCAATTCGCAATGGCAAAGCGCACCCATTCCAAAAGAACACGTTTTAATCCCCATCGGAAACTGCATGACAGATACTGAGATTGAAGAATGGTGCCTTGCTCGCGGGACGAACCCGCAACGACTGTTAACGCGCGAGCGTGTGATGGGGGTGCCTTGCCCAAGGTGCGGCGCAGATAGGGATGAAAGCTGTTCGAAGGCACGCAACCGTGGTCCAAGGGCAGCAAACCACATGGCCCGCGTCTTCGATGCCCTGCGGGCGTTTTATATCTTCACCTAGACACCACAGAAAGATCCACCGCATCCATGAACGGCAAAGCTTCGTACACTCACAAGCACGGAGGGACCAGCAACATGAATCCATACTCCATGGCTATGGCCTGTGCGGTGCTTGTCGCCTGCGTGGCCGCCCAAGCAGCCGATGGTGTGGGGGATGGCATCATCGAGCGCACCTGCGCTCCATACGATGGGCCAGCGTTCGAAGTCAGGGCCAAGCGAGCAGATGGCCAGCTCATCAAGCTGATGGGCATGGATGCGCTACAGGACAAGCCAAGCGGCACGTGGCTGGTCAAATTCGGTGCCGCACCGGGTTCTGGCTCAGCAGCACTGTGCGATGAGAGCAAGCCGGTGGCCACGCGCTGCGCGCTTGGAGAAAGTGGCTCGTTCAGCATCAAGCCACTCACCAGCACAACATGGGATGTGAGCATGTCCGTGCTGTTCGTTCAAGGGGATGCCGCCAGCCGGGTCAGCGCACATTTCACGGCCGTGCTGCCCAAGGACAGCAAACCAGATCGAAAGCAACCGAGGTGCTGATCGCGCGCAGGGTAGGGCCCATGCGCTGTCGCCGTATAACAGCCGTCGCCTCAAATGGCTCGAAAATCTTCAGTTCTCGCCCAGCTCGGAAAGTACAAAGGACGACTGCAATGATGCCCTCTAAAGATGACATCGAAGGTGTTGGTGCCGCTGAGTTGGAAAGCATCACAGTAGGGGATGATCGGGTGAACTACCCAACCGCCACCTTACGAACAATTGCATTCGCAATGGTGCAGCTGATTTGCGCTGGTCTTTTCATGCTGTGGATGCTTGCGGGCGCACCGGGGGTCCCACTCGGTCCTGACAGTTTGACGCCTACTGAGCGCGCCTCGCATTGCAGAGCAATGACGTCGCTCCTCGCAATGGATCCTGAATGCGTGCTTCGTGGCGGACGTGATTCGTCCATCGGACGCTGGGCGGCAGATCACTTAGTTTTGGCAAACGATCCTCTCTAACGCGACGCCGGGATCCCCTCTGGCCACGAAGCAATGTTTGCTGGAGTTGCCGCTCTGTTGACGAAACGCGGGAGGCCTACAGTCGGGATGCGGATCGCATTCGTGCTCGGCACGGCCAAACCTGATCAGTGGGACGGCTTTGCCCACCAGGGCATCAACTAACCACGGCAAGAAACGTCCCAGGGAGGGATGAAGCTTCATAGTGCAGAAAAAGGGGCTCGTAAAAAAACGAGCCCCTTATTTAACCCGTCGCTACAAGGTTGTAGCTTGGGCTTGCTGCTTGTTTAACTTCGACGTCTTGCTGCCTCAACGCGGACAGTGAGCGCCCTAGCAGCTCAAATATTGCTGAAACAACCGGGTATGAGATTGACTGCCCCAGTCCCTGGTGCGCTTGCACAGAAGACATGCCAGCAATCAAACTCGCGGGGATTCCTTTGAAGCGGGCATGTTCTGCCGGTGTGAAGAGTCGGTAAAGGCCCTCGCGTGTAGGATGCTCAAGCAGGGGGTCTGTTGAACCACCCTTGTGATACCCCTTGCGCAATGTTGGAACAGAGCAATCGCTTGATTTGACGATTTGCATTGCAAAGCAATTGCCCTTGCTGGCATCACGTTCCTCTTTCTTAATGAGGTATGTGAAAGAGCGCCAAGCGGGGGCATCAAGTGCGATGTCATCGAGTTGCTCTGCTACGGTTGGTGCAGGCTCTGGCGCTGTGTTCAGAAGCACCTGCAGGTCAATTTCAATGCCTTGGGTAACGGCAACTAGAAACCACCTGGTCCGTCCCTCGGTTGTGCCGAAGGGACGGGCGTCCAGAACAATCTCGTGCACTGCATACAGCATGTCGTTGAGCATCTTGCGCAAAATATCTGCGCTAGCGCTGGTCGAATATGACTCGACATTTTCAATACAAACAGCCACAGGTTGGAGATGTTGGATGGCCATGACTACTGGTGCGATGAGGTGGCCGACTGTTGGGTGCGACTCCATGTGATGCAGCCCCCTCTTGGCCTTACCTGCCTTGCTGGCTCCGCTGCAAGGTATGCCGGCTTCCATGATCTCGACAGTTCCAAGCCGATTCATCAACCATTGGTCTTGCACGACCTCCTGCATTGGCGCAGCCAACGCATGAGTGTTCGCGGACCAGGCATCATTGAATTGCATTGATTGGCCAATGAAGATGCTTTCCAGTTCGTTGGCAATTGCAAGTGTGGCGTTCACGCCTGCCTTGGTCAGGCCAGCGTGCGCAGCGTTGCTCATGACACCGATGCCATGGGCAAAGCTTGCCATTCGTAGATCCTGGCCTTCATTGAACTTAGCAAGCAATCTCCGCAGCCGTTCGCGACGGTTTCGTTCACTAGCAGGGATGAGGATGTAAACCTCTGCGTGAGTGATCACGATACGAACCAACTGCTGCCCGTCGAAGCCAGCGAGGTCCGTTCGGCTATTGATGTCGATGACAGGCTGTCGACGTCCACGCTTGTCTTTGCTGCTGACCTTCCGACTGCCTGTTTCAGACACCTTGAGCACGATTCGACAGCCTGATTCTTCAACGTGCACGTTGTACAGGGTGCCAGGCTGGAAGGCCGTAGCATTGAGGAAACCGTCATCGAGATAGACCCGTGGAGCGTTTCGGTGCAGTCCCACGGATCTGAGGATGTAGTGTTGAAGCATTTGATTTCTCCTTGTTTCTGGAATGAAAACGGGGCGCCGAATGGCACCCCGTGTTGAATGACGATGAGACGCGTGGTCCCACTGAATTCGAAGAGATCTAGGTTTGGTCTATGAGCCCGCGCGGCAATCCAATACTTGAACTAGCGTGTACCTGCTTGGTGAGCGTTTCGAGAAGACCCAGGTGATGGACCTTCTTGATTAACTCAATCAATAGGGGACCAAGCTCGTATTGAATGGCGATGCGCGAGAGGACATGGCGAGCGGTGCCTGCTGTAGTCCACACAACGTAAGGCTCATGGGCGAGGCTTTTGACCGGGACACAGCAGATCAGCTCATCACGGTGAAGCGTGATAGTCATGACTCGGTTTGCGTCGACGTAGAGGGGGCCATCCTCCGTTTGATCCGGATAGTGGCCAGACCAATCAGCAAGGACTACCAGGCCTGCCTCATCTAGGAAGACCTTGTGACCGTCCTTTGGTTTTGTGGGCGTATAGGCAAGGGTGTATTTCACTTGTGGCTCCTTTGATGTTGATCGGAGCACCCTTGCCTGTTGGGCATCAGGTGCCCATTGGCGTTGGATTGAAATGAGTGTGGCCGCCCGTGAGGGCGGGTTCACTCGTGGACTAGGTGGGTCAAAGACCAGTTGACGCGATCCATTCAGGACCAAGGAAGACGTGTATCGCCTGACGGCTGCATAGCAAGTCTGCTGGTAACTGAGGACTGTCCTCAGCAAGGGTTGCTCGCAAATTCTGATCTGACCATTCGACACTTGGGCGTACTGTGTGTACCAGCTGCCCATTACTGGCAAAGATATTCAGATCCGAACAACCTGTTGCCTCGGCTGGCCAGGCCAATTGATCGCTGACCTCGGAGGCAAGACCTTTGAGCGACTCGTTGATGGTGATGTACCTGGTATGGTCTACAACGCGGTTGCCTTCATTGAACACACCATCGAGATAGACACTTTCAAGAACGGCATCCAGGTGATCACCAGGAATGCGCAGTTCTTCAAGTTTGGTGACGAAGTCGTCTAAGTTGTCGGTATGACCGTGTTTGTTGAGCGTCGGATCGCTCAAAGATTCATAGAGAAGTTGCTCTGTGCAGTTCGGTGCGAGCTGCCAGATGTTCATGAAGTAGCCTTGCAGAGGACGGTCCCAGCCGATGCTGATTCGGATCCTGCAGCCTGCTTTCTTGGTGATGAGAGTGTGTTGTGACATGAGCTTTCCTTTTCGATTGATGGGAACAGGAAAGCTCCCATCGGGAGGCTTTCCCAATGGGGTTGAGATTTGATCGCTTTGCTATGTTCAGTGGGCAGATGGTGCTTCGTGCCCAACCAGACGGTATAGCGTGTGGGCGTCTTCATTTCTCTTGAAGACGACGAACTCAGCCATCAGCAGATTTTCGAGTGACAGGGCCATGATGGCTTTTGAAGCCTTGTCCAAGCTGCCAAGTTCGCTTGTGATGTCCGACACGAAAAAGCCAAACTTCTGGCCATACATGGTTTTGTGCGCGCGGTGCAGTGGCTGTAGCTTGCTGACAAGCGTTTGAATATAAGTAGATTGAGTCACGAGCTTTCCTTTCGCTTCAGAGGATCAGGAAAGCGCGCCATCGGGCCGCTATCCCGATGGGGTTGAAAATTCAGGGTGTACTACCCCCAAGCAAGAACTTGAGGGTGTCCGTCGAAAATGGCTAGCCAGGTGTAGTCGGCCTCGGTGGGCATACGTCCCGGAACAATGCGATCGACGTAGATCTCTCGCAATTCAGCGATGTCCGCTTGCATTGCTTCATTGACAGCGTGCTGGAGCGAAGCTGTAGTAGACAGCTCCATATCGCCGGGCACCGTGCAGACATAGAGCCTGCTTTGGTCGTCGGGATCTTCTCTCTCATTGAGAAGACTCGCGACAAAAACGCTGCGAAAAAGCAAAACCGTGCTGGCGCACGATTGGTTGTGTAGTGAATTCATGGCACATCCGATGGTGTTGCGCGGGTGCCAGTCCCTGTGGGTAGACAAGCTACCCACAGGGTTGAATTACAGAACTCCCAAGACGCTGATGGCGTCCGCACAAGGTGATGGGAGCGACTTGTGCTGCTGTGGCCGATACGGCTCAAAAAGCCTGAATAGACTATTTCCGATGGCTATGAATGTCAAGTCAGAGCCAATTCGGGGCTGACACAGCCGTTGGATCAAGGATGGCCAACCATGGTTCAGCCGGGGGGGCCGCGTGGCCTCCCCATCTGTCGATTTCAGTTCCGAGAATTGCCTGGTATCCAAGTTTCCGTGATTCCACGACAATTTGTTCAATCCATGCTCGGGTGAGGCACTGCATCGCTTGGTCCTTGATGACTGCATCGGATACAGGGGACGCGATTATCTTTCTCAAGTTGGCTTCGACTAAAGCCAGGCCCTTGCTTACCAGCAAGGTGCTTGTTGGGTCGCTCATATCGCAGGCAAAGCGCATGACCTCACCCGTCTTCCAAGACCGAATCCATGTGTCGTCGTCTGATAGCCAAGTGCAACGTGCGGCCAGAGGGTTGCTCTTTAGCAGACTTTTTCTTAGCTCAGTACTTTGACTACCACCTAACGCAGGTGTGATGACCGCAATGTCAGGCTTGATCTCAACGGTACATATCGTCTTGCCAGCGCCCTCTGCAAATGCGCGATTTGTCGTGAAGAAGAGGGCTGTATGGGCCAAATCCGCTGGACTGGGTGCCGGGGGAGGGAACGTCCATGCCACAAACGGCGCGGCATCGGTGCCGTGGTACCACTTATCAGTGAGGGGAGAGGTGTGTGTCGATGGGGGGGTCATAAGCCTGATTTATTGATGTTCAACTGAAGTTTAGCGGCTGCCTTTGACTCCTGAAATGTGCGAGGCAATGAAAAAACCCCCGGTACAACGTACACGGGGGTTAGGTGTGGCAGGGATCTGATGGCCTGTCGTGTCTCGCATTTAGCGGGCACATCGAACCTTGTGGCGAATAGCCATGATCACCATCATTTCTTGGGCCGAGACGCGGGCGAGGTGTCGTCCTTTGGTGTGGTACCAGAGGGCGTCCTTTTCAGGCACGCCGGCAGCGGCCATTCTTTCGGGGGTGCATTCGTCGAAAACCAACTCGTGCAAATGGGTGCTGTACATGCTCATCTCCTTTTCCGTGAACGGGCGACACTGCCCCCCCAGCACGCATTCACGCGCTCGGGGGGCAGTGCCACGGGAGATGACCACCCAGCCATACAAAACTCCCAATGCAGACATGCTGCACGTGCGAGGGATGTGGGAGCTACCTCGCACTAGGTCTTCCCGAAGGAAGCGCCATTAACAGCCCGCAGTGTAATGGCTTGACCTTTGGGTGTGAAGGTCTGTTGACGTGCTGACTCAAGGTGAACTGGCATGGTGGTTCTGCTACCATTTGTTCACTAGCCACATGGCAAGTAATCGGGTCAGCTTCTGAAACCCGTGCGGGTGCCGCCAGGCATCCTGAAGCCATCTAAGCCGCTTGCTTGTCAAGCCTTTCCCTCACGGGCACGTCTGCCCTGAGGGGTTGCGTGCCCTTTCTTTTTGGAGCACGCATGATTCTCAACACATCCAAGGCAGCCCTGCGCTGCAAGGTTTCTGGACTGGATCAGTCCACAGCACAACGCGCAATCAGCGCTTTGTTTGGTGATCTGTACTGGGCTCGTAAGGCCTCAAAGATGAGTTGGCAAGAGCATTGGGGGCGAAGAAGTCGTCGCTACATGGCTTCGGTGGCTCGTAAACATCGGCGCATTAAGAAGGCGCTTCGCTGGCTTCCACTTGAAGTCAATGAGCGAGGAAACACGGTCGAAAGGCGCTTCTCTGGCGCTGGCATTGACTCATTCGACGCACATGCTGCACGACGTGGGATGGAGTGCCTGGTTCATACCGGCTACGTGTCAGTTTGGACGAATGATGTCGATCACATCGTGATGACTTATGCAGAGGGCGATGTCACCGAGGTGCGTTGCTCTGATGTTCATCGCTACTTGGCTGAGGTTCGCTCCGTCTTTGATTTCTACCCCGTCGATTCGAGAGTTTGACGGCACTTTCCCCCCTGAGGCCTTCCCCTCTGGGGGAAGCCTCAATTTCAAACGGAGGACGTATGGAAGTTCATGCTTCTGATTGCTCGCTGATTCAAAGCGAGTATGGGTCTTGTGCGTTGGCACGAATGCCACGCCACGCGAGGGCTTTCAAGCCCGCAGATGAAGAAATCATTGCGTTGGCAATTTCCATCTTGGAGGCCAGCATGACTCAACAGCCCATACTCAATGGGCCCAGCTCTGTGAGGCAGTTTCTGCACCTCAAATTCGGCAGCCTTGAGCATGAGGTTTTTGCTGTTCTCTTTCTGGACGCAGCCGTCAGATTGATTGCGTGGGAAGAGATGTTTCGCGGGACACTGACGCAGACATCGGTGTACCCCCGTGAGGTTGTTAAAAGGTGCCTCTGGCACAACGCCGCCTCGGTGATCCTGGTCCATAACCACCCATCCGGCAATCTTGAGCCATCACGTGCAGATGAGAACTTGACCCAGACGCTCAAGAGCAGTCTGAGCCTGGTTGATGTGAATGTGATGGACCACATCATTGTTGGCCGAGGTGGCACGTTGTCTTTTGCTGAGCGTGGCCTGATCTAACTGTTCATTTACTTCTTAAACCCAATGGGGACTGTTCCCCATTGGGAGCGGTCCCTGCAACACATAGAGGGATCGTTATGTTTGAAAGATCGGAAGTTAGAGACTGGGTAAGCTGCTTCGATAGTGCTTTGCCCGCATCCGTTCGTGATCTCATCCAGCGGGGTGCGATCTTCGTGGTCAATCACAGTGGTGGCAAAGACAGCCAAGCGATGTTCCACTTCATTCGAAGGCACGTGCCCGATCATCAGATTCGAGTTGTGCATGCAGTCTTACCTGAAGTTGAGTGGGATGGGGTTCAGACGCATTGGTGACGAAGATGCAATCAACAATCGAGAGAACCTTTGGTTTGCCTGTCGGGAGTGTGAAGCTCGTTGCGCCGTCGAAAAAGCACAAGTTAGATGAGACATCTACCGTTGGTGACCTGAGGGCGCTTTGGCCTAAATAGTCCCTTGAGGAGGGAGCTTGGAATTTGTCTCTGCCGATTTGTCCGTTGTTATTGGTGAGCTGACAACCGCTCTGTAGAAATGATGCTCGTCCGTGTGGTCGTAGCGCATTGTGGTTTCAAAGTCGGCATGCCGCATAAGTCGCTGGACAAAGCGGGCGGGCACATTCTTGCCGAACATGTGCGTGTTGCGGTATGCCCGCAGATGATGCGGTGTGGTTTGCGCGATGCGCTGCATATCGATGGCCGACAGCTCCAGCTGCTCAACCGCTGAGGCTGCTGCCGTCGCCACTCTCAGCACCGCTTCGTAGATGGTGTCGTCGCTGAGTGGGGCGCGTCCTTTGCCACGACGCAGGCGAGGCCACAGGGATTCTTGTGAGTGGCTTCGCGTGTGCCAGATGAGCTGGTCCTCGGTGATCCCGTGATGATGGAGCAGCGCCTCGATCGCTTGGTGATCCAATGGAATTCGCTCCACCTTTTCGCCTTTGCCGACAACCTCCCACCACCATGCGGTTTGCCCATCGATGGTGTCTGGCCTGAGTTGTCCAAATGTGGCCGCTGCCAGCTCAAAGCGCCTGGCGGCTGTCCAGTACAGCCAGGTCCACATCAGCGCATCACGCTGACGCTGTTGACGCTCGCGCTCGGATTCCGCCTGGGAGCACCAGGTGGGCAGCCAGGCTGAAACCCGGACCATCGCCTGAGCGCTGGGTGCTGGTCTTGCAGCTCTGGGTGCGGGGCTGCCCTTGTCCAGCATCAGGCTGATCGGGTTGTCTGCCACCTTGCGGGCTTTGACCAGGTAGGTGTACATCCCCTGCAGGATGATGATGGCTTGGCGAGTGGAACTGGGCGAAAGCGGCCCCTTGAGGGGGCGCCATCCGTCGGGCCCAGGGGTGGCCCAGCCTGGATCCGGGTTGCCCAAGAAACACACATAGCGGTCCAGCGCCTCACGGTCAAATGAGTCAAGGGTGCCGCCGTCGATGGTGTGCAACCACAACAAGAAGCGACGAGCCTCCCGGGCATAAGCAGCGAGCGTGTTGCGCTTGCGGCGAAACTCATTGAGCCACTGCGCAACCGCTTTGCGGTCCTGTTCCACGGCGGTGGTACTGACGCTGAGGGGCACGGTGGTCGCTGTCGGGCGCAGCATTGCCAAGGCTTCGGTGAACGCTGGCAAGACCACATCTTTCGGAGGATGTTCCAGTACTTCGATCACGTCTTCCTGAGCTGGTGCGGGGGTGGAACGCTTGTCGGTGCTCGTTGACTCGCCAACGTTCCAGGCGCTGGAGTCTTCTAGGCAGCACAGGCCTGAAATGCCGCTGCTGAGCACGCCGGATTTCAGCAGCGCTTCGACGGTTCGGGTGTCCACCTTTGTAGGGGCGGCAGCGCCACCACGCAGCATGTACAGTCCTGTGGACTGCTCAAGGCGGAGCTGCGCGCCCGTCTGCAGGTGCTCGATCAGCTTGCGCTGAGCGTGGCTCAATGGACCAAGCTTTGATGGCGACGTGTGGCTCATTTGGGTATCTGAATCAGAACCCGTACGGGTAAGCGTGCCAGGCCTTTAGCACCTTGTAGTCATGTTCTGGCAAGACGATCTTGCCTTCCTCCGCAGCGCAGAGAATTCGCTCTCCGGCGCTTGCGTGCACTCGGTTTCCGTGCAGCATGTAGGTGAACCAGCCGAAGGGCACTCCGAGCCGCCGATCCATGGCTTCGAGCTTGCCGTACAGAGCGTAGTCGCTGAGCGATCTGGATTTCACTTCGGCGAGTTTTCCAGAAAAGCCCCAGATCGGAATGATCGCCATGTCCCGCTCTTGGGTGCGGGGATTCGTCCAGTCGTCCATTCTCAGGGCCCAGTGGTCGCACAGCCGTGCGCCGCTGCGCCCGGCGCTAGAAAACGCCCAATCGTCAAAAAGGCGCCGCCCACCCCATTGGCCGGGTTTGGCTTCCGGAAACAGCTCGGCGATCGTGCCAGTCATCGACTCGCCAGTTTCGTAGGTGGCGGTGACCAACTTGGCGCCATTGCGCGCACTGTTCTCGTTGTAGAGGTCCTCAGCGGTCTTGGTGAAGACCGCGACGTCGACAATTCGGCCGAGGCGGTAGTAAGGCTCGCTGAGCGCTGCACGCTGGTCATCAGGCAGCTGTGGCCCTTGCACGGCCAGCTCAATCAGCTCGCGATCGTCCTGAGGTGCATGCCATGAGTAGTCCTGGTCAAACAAGCGACGGTTCAGGCGTTCGTCATACAGGCTGATGTCGAGCTGCAGATAGTCATCTTGGCGGGCACCACCGCGATCGACGGTCACATACAGGCTGTTCACCTCGCACTTGGTTAGGGTGTGGCCTTGCATCTTGAGGTATCTCCACGCGGCCCCTACGCCGCTTCGAGCAGCCTCGTCGCGCAGCCACGCCTCGTGGTCCTCGCAGATGAGCTTGCCGTTGCTATCCATTACCTTGCGTCGGCTCAACCATCCCATGTCGCCTGTGGCGGTGAGTTTGGCCGCCTCCATGCCCGGAACCTGGCGAATGGCCGCGAGTAGGTGTGTGTGCTTGGGGTGAGGTTTGGCGCAGGCCACGGCACCGGCTAAACCGGGGTTGTCGATGAGGTAGGTCATGGAGATCTCCGGGCAACTCAGTCTTGGGGCCGTTTTGAGCGCAAGCGGCGTGGTTTGGCAATGTTGGCCTCCACGAGGGGGCGGATCTGCTGGAGTCCAGGCGTGTCACCTGGGCCGAGCAGTTGCGCGATGAGCTTGCGTTGGGCAGACCACATCTTGCTCAGCGATCTGTAATCCACCTCTTGGGGCGTCTGGCCTTGCTTGCACATTCGGTGGATGACCTCGTTGAGGGCGTCGTTGACCTCATACAGCTCATCGCGACTGAAGTCTTTCAGCGCCGTGGTGCTGGCTGCATCGAGCGCGGCAGTGTGCTCGATGCAGCGCGCTGCTACGTCGTCGGGACTGGCCGAGCGACACCAGACATGGCTGCAGTCGTCGCAGACCGCGAAATACGCGGCCAGCATCTGCGCCTGGTCGTTGACCGTGATCTGGTGCTCAATGCCGTCCACGAACACCTTGCGGCTGTTGCAGGCCGGGCAATGTGCGGTGATGTACTGGGACAGGAAGTGTTTGAAGTCGTCACGCTGCGCCTCATTGATTAGCCAGAAGGCGGCAGTTTCTATGGGGCTGGGACAGGGTACGGTTGGCATCGTGGGTGTGGTGGTGGCCGTGGTGTTGTGCATGTTCACATGAGGCTCCTGCGGTTGTGTCATTTTGCCCGCCTCAGTGGCGGGCAGCAGAGGGAAGCAGGTCGGTGATGAGGCCGCGCCCGTGGTGCGCGCCACCGCACTGGCACTCGCAGGTGCCCGTGGGCTTGCCACCTACGCACTTGGCGTTGCACACATGCAGGGAAGGCCGGCGTTTGTAGTCGATGCGGCGAGTGACGGGCAGGTAAGGGGCGCCTGGTACGACGCGGCCCACCAACTTCTGAAAACCATCGGACCGCAGGCCGCACACGCCGGGGAAGACTTGGGCGAACTGGGCGTTGTCCATTGTGGTGATGGTCAGCAGCTCAACGGGGCCGCTGGGCTGATCGCTGAAGTAGCGCATGCGGGTGGTGGACATGGCTTCAAGTCCTCTGTTTTTTGAGATGGGTCATTCTGCCCATAACCGGCAATAACTGCAATTATCACGGCTAAGTGTGTGGATACATTGACAACATTAAGGAATGCGTTACGATACGAAACGCCAAACGCAACCAACGGAGCTGTCATGACACACGTCAGTCTCGACATGCCGGTGCGCGCCACTGACCTTCAGGAGCCCGCCACCCCTCGCGTTCATCGTGCTCAACAAGCTGTGGATGGGCACTCCCATCCGGTTCAAGTTCAACCCTTTGTGGGGGATCTCGGTTTCGGTGCAGAAAGTCCCGCTTTCAACCAAGGGTCAACCCCAGTCAACGCACAAGTGTTCACCTCCGTGGTTGGGCTGCGGGCTAAAGCCACCTTGGAGTGCCGCCTCGCCGCCGCCCTTGATCGCAATCAGGCGCGGGCGGGCGTGATCGCCGATGTGGAGGCATTGCTTCAATTCGCGCTGACGGGCGATCAGCTGCGCGTGGCCATCGCCGCACAGCTGGCCAAGCTGTCACCACTGCTGGCAGACATCGACGTTAAATGGAGCAAACGCGTTGATCAGATCAACGCGCGGAGCTACCCAGATGCCGGCGTCGTGCTGCCACAGCCAGCAACGTTGCGCAGGAGTTAAGCCATGGCACAACAGACCGCCATTGCTTGGACGGACAGTACTTTCAATGGCTGGATTGGCTGCACCGCCATCAGCCCGGGGTGCGACAACTGCTACGCCGCTGCCATGATGGACACGAGGCTGCGCCGAGCCAAATGGGGGCCAGGTGAGCCCCGAGTACGCACGTCAGAGGCCAACTGGGATCAAATGCGGCGCTGGGAGCGCAACCACGCCCGTTTTGAGCAAGCGCACGGGCGTCAGCGCCGGGTGTTTTGCTTCTCCCAAGCTGACGTGTTCGACAACGAGGCACCCCTAGGGTGGTTCGTTGATTTCATGGAGCTGTGTCGCACTACGCCACATCTGATTAAGCAGCTGCTCACCAAGCGGATCGGAAACGTCGTGCGCCGCCTGCAGGAGGCGCTGGAGCACATCGCCGAGCAGCTGGTGGCCACCGCTCAGCCAGGTAGCCAGAAAGCCTCGCAGATCGATCTGCAGGCGCTGCGTGACTGGTTGATTGACTGGCTGGCGGGCAGGGCGCCTGGCCACATTTGGATTGGCGCTACCGTGGTCGACCAGGTGGAGGCCGACCGCGACATACCCAAGCTGTTGCGTGTGCCTGCCGTTCTGCGCTTTCTTAGCATGGAACCTTTGCTGGCCAGGGTGAACATCAGCCGCTGGTTGCTGCCGCGCCGCATGGGAAACGACGATGGCTATGGGGGCGATGACGACCCGGGCTGGAGCCAGGACAAACGCGTGGTGGATTGGGTGATCGTGGGCGGGGAAAGTGGCCGTCGCTGCCGCCCACCTGAGCCTGAGGCAGTCGATGACCTTCGGCGACAATGCGAAGCCGCCAATAGGCCGTTCTTCTTTAAGCAATGGGGAGGACGAACCCCTGATGCTGGGGGCACCCTATTGAACGGCCAAGAAATCAAACAGATGCCTCAAATAGTTGCGTAACGGTTCACTCTGTCTCAATGCCTCGTCCACCATCCATCACCTACCCTGAATTCAAGAAGGTTGCTGTTGCCCTCACGGCTGAAGGCAAGAAGCTCACTTTTCAGGCTTTGCGTCAACATGTTGGTGGCGTGAGCCATGATGTGTTGAAGCGGTACCTGGACCAGTTTCAGCAGGAGCGTGGTCTTCCCAATCCTGGCATGCCCGAGACGGTGCTTTCTGGTGCCCACGCACTCTATGAGCAGGCACGGCAGGATGCCCGTGAAGAGGTGCAGCATGAGTACGAGGTCCTTACCCAAGCGCTTGAGGTTGAGCGACAGGAACTGCAAGATGAGCGCTTAAATCTGACAAGTGCTGCCGCTAGCGCGGCGGGACGGGCAGAAGCTTTGGCTTCTCAAGTGGAGTTGCTGCAGAGCCAGAACCAACGGCTGCAAGATGATCGTGACCAGTTGCGTGAAAGCTTGATAGCTCAGCAGGAACGGCACATGCTCTTGCTACAGCAATATCAAACGCTCAATGAGCAGCTGGTAAACAAAGAAGATAGCCTGAGAGAATTGTTTGGACGCTATGAGACTGCGTTAGCCAACTCAAACGAAAGCGCCCGAGACGTTGAAAGGCGCTTTCTTAAAGAACAGGATTTGGCACGTCAGTCTGTTGTGACGTTGACGGAAGAATCCAAGCGCGAAATGGCCAAGAGCCGGGCCAAGCTGGATGAGGCCCTCCAGTCGGTCGCGCAGTGGAAGGAGCGTGCGGAAGGCCTGCAGCGTGAGTTGAACATCCAGGCCTCAGCAAATAGCCAGATCGACATGGTTCTCTCTGCCCTTTCTGAAGTCAAATCGCTTGTCACGGAATCCCGTGTGGAGTCCTCTCAGAGTTCAGGCGGTTTGCAGGAATGCTTGCAGACTTTGCATCACCTCATTTCCGCAATGGGTGAATCAGTGAATGCGATGTTCGATAAGTTGAAACAAGAGGACATCCCGAAATGACAAGAGCCCCTTCACAAGCTGAGCAGGAAATCGCTGCGCTTCGTGTTCCGCCTCACTCGATTGAGGCTGAGCAAAGCGTTTTGGGCGGGCTGTTGCTTGACAACCAAGCTTGGGACCGTTTGGCTGACCTGATTACGGCTGCCGACTTCTATAGGCACGAACATCGCGAGATCTTCAAGGCCCTCGGGCAACTGATCAATGCCGCGAAACCAGCCGATGTCATCACTGTTTTCGAGTTGCTCAAGAGCGCTGGGGTCGAAGATCAGTGCGGGGGCCTGCAGTATCTTAATGCCATCGCCCAGAGCGTTCCTAGCGCCGCGAACGCTCGCCGCTATGCAGAGATTGTGCGTGAGCAAGCTGTGTTGCGCAGCCTGATCGCTGCCGGCGATGAAATGATCACAGATGCGCTGTATCCAGCTGGGAGGCAAGTAAGCCAGATTCTGGACAATGCCGAGACGCGGATCTTGCGCATCGGCGAGGAAGGCCAAAAGAGCCGACAGATTTGGAGGTCGTCTGATGCCCTCGTTGTTGAGGCCATTGACCGTATCACAGAGGCAGCCGAGCGTGGCGCAGGCGATGTGACCGGCATAACTACAGGTTATGCAAACCTCGACTCAATGACCTCAGGATTGCAAGCTGGTGACCTGGTGGTATTGGCGGCAAGGCCATCAATGGGTAAGACAGCGCTGGCAATCAACATCGGTGAGCACGTCGCGATCAAGGAATGTTTGCCTGTGCTGGTGTTTTCCATGGAGATGGGGGCAGGCCAGTTGATGAATCGGATGATTGCTTCTACGGGCCGGATTGACCATCAGGCCATCAAGACGGGACGCCTGTCTGATGATGAATGGGCTCGCTTATCCGAGGCGGCTGAAACATTGGGTAAGGCACCCATTCACATAGACGAGTCGGCTGGGTTAAGCCCAAATGAGCTTCGCGCCAGGGCGCGTAGAAAAGCCCGGGAGTGCGGCGGTAAACTGGGGCTGATCGTGGTGGACTATCTGCAACTCATGAGCCCATCAGAAGTCGCGGGAGGAGGGCGGGGCGCTGCTGAAAATCGAGCAACGGTGATCGGTGAAATCTCGCGAGGCCTGAAGGCCTTGGCAAAGGAGTTGCAATGCCCAGTGATCGCGCTTTCGCAGCTCAATAGGTCTGTGGAAACCCGTCCGGATAAGAGGCCCTTGATGAGCGATCTGCGCGAATCTGGAGCGATCGAGCAAGATGCTGACGTGATCATGTTCATCTACCGCGATGAGTACTACAACAAGGACACCAAAGAGCCAGGCATTGCAGAGGTCATCATTGGCAAGCACCGCAACGGTCCAACCGGCACGGTGAAGCTCACGTTCCTCAAGACGCTTTCGAGATTTGAGAATCTCGCCTCATTT
Organism: Burkholderiales bacterium; assembly: GCA_003963115.1. Taxonomy (GTDB): domain Bacteria; phylum Pseudomonadota; class Gammaproteobacteria; order Burkholderiales; family Burkholderiaceae_C; genus Aquabacterium. The sequence continues at coordinate 3,186 of RXJQ01000066.1, read as the reverse complement.
TGATGGAGGCGGTAATGGACCCAGATGAACTGACAAAGGATCAGCAAGTGAAGCTGGATCGCTTGTGGAGGAAGTCACAAGCGGCCCACCAGTTTGCCAGCGCAACCGCCTTTCAGGCGGTTCGTTGTGCTATCCGATCCCCTCGCAACTGGCTTGATGAATTCCTGGCCATTGCAAGCGTAGCGTTACGCTGCTGGATCGAGTACCTAATCGCTGTTGTTGTGCTGATGTGCTTTGCAGGCGTGGTGACGAACTCGATGGCTTTGCCAGACCCAGTCATTGATGGAGCTACGTTCGTTGGCTTCACGTACTGTTTATTGTGGTTGTCTTTCGCAGGCCTGCGGCTGTATCGGCTGGAATCCCGCTTCGCCCAGATATGGCGTGAGTCTTTCGCAAGTGCACTAGCCAGCGCTCAGCGTAGAGCAGACCTACCCTGATCGTTGCGAAGGCTAGGAGTTCATGTGGAACACCAATTGATGGTATGCAGTTGCGGTGGGCGCCAATTCAAGCGCCCCTTTTCTTCTTTGTGTCCTATCTGTGATTGCGGAGAGGATGTTTGTGTGGTGTGCGGACAGATCACCTTCGAGCTTGAAGAGGAGTGCCCTGGCCCATCTGCAAATCAACATCCGAAACAAAGCGACTGATCACCGTTGGAGTTAGGTTGCTTGAATAGTGTGTTGCATGCTTGACAGAGCGCCATGATTCCCGCTTTGCCCCAAAAGTTGAGGGTGGGTGAGCAAGCGCACGAATACTTGACTCGGTTCGATTTGTTCGTTGACGCGCTTGTGTGTTGTGCTATCGCCTGGTTCGCCCGGACCATCAGGTCGGCTTGAACAGCGGGTGCAGTCGACGCAGTTGGTGCAGGCAACCCCATCTCAGAAGACAGTTGATGAGAGGGCAATTGCGAGGCGTTCAGTGTGGCTTCTGCAGGCGGAAAGCGATCGTGCCAAGAGATCTCAAACTCGGCAGTGATCAGCTTCTTTGCGGCCTCAATGAATCGCCCCCCCTCGATGACATAGTCGCGCATGTGATCGCCAGTGCGTTTCCCGCCTGGCCGCCCATCATGGCTGGGCATGAGCCCAATAGCTTCCATTCTTTGGGCCCATTCCTCGTTGTGATAACGGCCCCGCCCGGGTTTGCCAAAGTGGGCTTGCCACAGGTGTGCCATTTCATGTACCAACGTTTGAAGGGTCTCAAGGATTGGGTATATGGCAAAATAGCTGGGGTTCATCGCGATCTCGTCGGTGAAATGCCCATCCTTATTTCCAAATCGCTCCGATGAGAAATACCCAACAGAGGTCTTTTCCCTTTGAAGCGTGATCATGCAGCCCGGTAGCACCCCTTCAAACAGTTCCTTGTTGAAGAAGTCGTAGGCGTGCTGGAGTTCCGTTGCCACTTCGAGGTGTGGCGAGTAGGTTTTTGCCATTTGAGCCCCTTCGTTTCTGATTTTTAGATTGTACTGCGCAGTACAAAGGCATGGGGCCAGAAAAGCCCGTCAGCATTTGGTTGCTGACGGGCTGAAAGCGCAACACTGTCATCATGCGGCGCTCCTGCCAGGGAGGAAAGCAGGGCCCTTGAGAGGCGAACACATCATAGTGCAAGCGAATGTTGTTCATGCCACATGGCCAGCAGGATGAGATGTGCCGGATGCCCGGCTAGCGCGCAGTTGACGTGGCGATCTGGATGGTACAGTGCTCGAATTCAGATCGTGCACCACCAGTCCATCCGAGGAGTACGCGATGAGCATCGACGCGGCTTTCGAAAGCGCCCGGGCCGCAGCCCATAACGCCCCCCGCCGACGCTTTGCTCAGGGCACAGGGATCGGCGGCCAGATAGGCCAGGGCAACCTCGACGCCAGCAAGGCCGACGGCCTCTGCGGCGGGGTCTCACTGGCCTACCTCGGCTTGTACAAGTCGGGGCAGTCGCTCTTCAGCGTCGATGCAGCGAGCCCCAAGGCCAGCTGGCAATACATCAACCGCGCACAGGACGAAGTCGTGCACTCCACCATGGAGCAATGCAACTTCGAGATGGCCGGCGGCGGGATGGGCTTAACTGTGAAGGCCCGCTCCATCGTTTTCAACGCGCCGGTCAGCACTGGGATGAGCACCTGGATCGCGAGCAAGCCTGGTCTTTATTTGGTGGGCATGCCGGTCCACTATTGCGCCGTCATACACGACAGCAAGAAGCTCAGCTTCTTCGATCCCAATTGCGGCGAGGTCTTCTTTCCGCCTAGTAATACGCAGGACCTGGAAACCTTCATGCAACACTACCTGAACCAACCCGACGTGAGCAGCCTGTACCAGCTTACGGCCGGCAACAAGGTCTACCTGACCTGGTATCAGTAGCACGTTGCGCCTGAGATTCAGTCGCTTCGCATCTGACATCTTCATGGGCGGAGGGGGCGACAAGCGCGTAGCACCGCTTTAGCCGGGTGATTGAGAGATGCTGGCGCGCACGCTCTCAGCAGCGTTTGGCAGAGAGGCGAGGACCAAGGGTAGGTCCCGGGAAAATTATGCCGGGTGCGTGCGCGGTGCTGCGCGCATGGGGCTCCCCCAAATGGACGCATTTGTGTTCTGAACCTGCTAACCTGTGCGGGTGTTAGCCCCCTGGGCACACTGGCCAGGTCAACCCATGATCCTGGACGGTCAACGCCCCAAGCGTTGATTGGGTCTCTGTAATTTAACCCGAGCGGGAAACGCATATTCCCGCAAGGGAAAGTGCGTTGAGGCTCATTTAGAGGAGTGTCAATGCATGAGCATCAAAGACGACCTGCAGGACCTTCGTGAACTCGAAGATCTGCGAGAAGGGATCGCTGAAGGTAGCACCGAGCGTAAGCGAATTGACCAGGTCATTCTGGTTCGCAAACGTGAGATGAAAGGCCGAGCGGAGTCCCTTGAAAAGTACGCTGATTTGTTCGACAAAGCAGCGCTTCCTTTGGGGGCGGCAATACCAGGGTTCATTTCGATCCTTGGAAGCGCTGGCTACCTGACTGGTCCAAGCCATTCCCTGTGGATGGTCCTCGGATCGCTGATGGGGGCGATGGCGTGGGTAGTTTTGCGCATCTTGGCCCTTACAACCGCCATCTCAGGGGGCATGCCGGGATAAAGCCATTTTTCGCTCATAAGCCATCTGGCTATAAAGCGGCCCGCTTTCATCTGAAAACTGAATAAGTACTCACAGGACCGA
>RXJQ01000007.1 GCA_003963115.1 Burkholderiales bacterium | reverse complement strand
GGCATGGAGCAGTTCGTGCGCGACGCCCGCATCAACATGATCTACGAAGGCACGAACACCGTGCAATCGCTGGACCTGCTGGGCCGCAAGGTCCTGGGTGACGGCGGTGCCAAGCTGACCAAGTTCGGCAAGATCATCGGCCGCTTCGTGAAGGAAAACGCCGACAACGAAGCCATGCAGGAGTTCACCAAGCCACTGGCCGACCTGGGCCAGAAGGTGCAGGCCTTCACGATGGAAATCGGCATGAAGGGCATGCAGAACCCTGACGAAGTGGGCGCCGCGTCCTTCGACTACCTGCGCGTCGTGGGCCACATGGTCTACGCCTACTTCTTCGCCCGCATGGCCAAGATCGCCCTGGAAAAGCAAGGTTCCGGCGACAAGTTCTACATTGCCAAGCTGGCCACGGCCCGCTTCTACTTCGCCAAGCTGGTGCCTGAAGTCGAGACCCTGATGATCACGGCCAAGGCCGGTCTGAAGCCCCTGATGGAAATGGACGAGGCCCTGTTCTAAACAACAGGCCGTTCAGGGGGAGGTGCTTGGTCACTTCCCTCGCTCCATCTCCATTCCCCAAGTTCTGCTAGGAGAGAACATGAGTCAATTCAATGTGCGCAAGGTGGCCGTGCTCGGCGCCGGCGTCATGGGCGCCCAGATCGCGGCCCACCTGGTCAACTGCAAGGTGCCGGTCGTTTTGTTCGACCTGCCCGCCAAGGAAGGCCCCAAGAACGGCATCGTGACCAAGGCTGTCGAAGGCCTGAAGAAACTGAAGCCGTCCCCCCTGGGCGTGACCGAAGATGCGGCGCTGATCCAGCAAGCCAACTACGAAGAGCACCTCGAAGAGCTGCGTGGCTGCGACCTGATCATCGAAGCCATCGCCGAGCGTCTGGACTGGAAGGAAGATCTCTACAAGAAGATCGCACCCTTTGTGAACGACAAGGCCATCCTGGCCACCAACACCTCCGGTCTGTCGATCACGGCCATGGCCAATGTGTTGCCCCAGCAGTTGCGTTCGCGCTTCCTGGGCATCCACTTCTTCAACCCTCCCCGTTACATGTTCCTGCTGGAACTGATCCCCACCGAGTTCACCGCGCCTGACGTGGTCGACAAGCTGGAAACCTTCTCGGCATCCGTGGTGGGCAAGGGCGTGGTCCGTGCTTACGACACCCCCAACTTCATCGCCAACCGCGTGGGCGTGGCCGGCATGATGCTGACCTTCCGCGAAGTCGAGCGTTCGGGCCTGGGCTACGACATCGTCGACGACCTGACCGGCAAGAAGATGGGCCGCGCTTCGTCGGCCACCTTCCGTACCGCCGACGTGGTGGGTCTGGACACGATGGCGCACGTCATCAAGACCCTGCAAAACGGTGCCAAGGACGACCCGTTCAACAGCTGCTTTGCCAACCCCGTGGCGCTGGACAAGCTGCTGGCCCTGGGCAACTTCGGCCAGAAGACCAAGGCTGGTTTCTTCAAGAAGGAAGGCAAGACCATCCTTCAGTTCAACCCTGAAACCGGCGAGTACGTGCCCGCTGGCGGCAAGGCCGACAAGGAAGTCACCGACATCCTCAAGAAGCCTGCTGCCGAGCGCGTCAAGGCCCTGCGTGAGTCCGCTCACCCGCAAGCCCAGTTCATCTGGGCGCTGCTGCGCAACGCTTTCCACTACGCTGCCGTGACGCTGGAATCGATTGCCGAGTCCGCTCGCGAAGTGGACTTCGCCATGCGCTGGGGCTTCGGCATGAAGCAAGGCCCGTTCGAAATCTGGCAGGAAGCCGGTTGGAAGCAAGTGGCTGAGTGGGTGAAGGCCGACATCGACGCCGGCAAGGCGCTGACCAAGGCCCCGCTGCCTGCCTGGGTGTTCGACGGCCGTGACGGCGTGCACACGCCCGAAGGTTCGTGGTCGCCCAAGACCGGCAAGTACGTGCCCATCCGCGACCTGCCCGTCTACAAGCGTCAGGCCTTCCGCGAGAACGTGCTGGGCGCGCAAGCCCCGAATGCGGCCACCGCTGGCAAGACCCTTTTCGAAGACGCCGCTATCCGCCTGTGGACCCTGGACGACGAAGTGGTCATCGCTTCGATCAAGTCCAAGATGCACACCATCAGCGCCGAAGTGACCGCTGGCCTGGCCAAGGGTCTGGAGATTGCTGAGACCGGCTACAAGGGCATGGTCATCTGGACGCAAGACGGCCCCTTCTCCGCTGGCGCCGACCTGCAATCCATGATGCCTGCCTTCATGGCTGGTGGTGGCAAGGCCATTGCCCCGTTCGAGAAGCAACTGCAGGACTTCATGCTGTCGCTGCGCTACTCCAACGTGCCGACCGTGGCTGCGATGCACGGCCTGGCGCTGGGTGGCGGGTGTGAGTTGGCTGTGCACGCTGCCAAGCGCGTGGCTGCCATGGAAACCTACGTGGGTCTGGTCGAAGTCGGCGTGGGTCTGATCCCCGGCGGCGGTGGTCTGGCCTACCTGGCTCGCCGTGCGGCCGAGCAAGTCGAAGCCTCCAAGGGTGTGTCCGGCATGGTCGGCGCCGAGCTGATGGGCTTCATCAAGGAAGGCTTCCAGGCTGCAGCCATGGCCAAGGTGGCAACGTCTGCCATCGAAGCCCGCAAGTTCGGCTACCTGCTGGACAGCGACGTGGTGGTGCCCAACAAGGACGAAGTCCTGTATGTGGCCATCGCCCAAGCCAAGGCCATGTTCGAGTCCGGCTACCGTGCTCCTGCCAAGAAGCAATTCGCTGTGGCCGGCCGCAACGTGAAGGCCACGCTGCAATCGTCGCTGATCAACATGCGCGACGGTGGCTTCATCTCGCAACACGACTACTACATCAGCTCGGCCATCGCCGATGTGCTGACCGGTGGCGACGTGGATGCTGGCACCCTGGTGAGCGAGGAATACCTGCACGCCCTGGAGCGCAAGCACTTCTGCACGCTGCTGGACAACCCCAAGACGCAAGAGCGCATCATGGGCATGCTGTCGACCGGCAAGCCTGTCCGCAACTGATCGATCGGAGACACACACATGTCTAAGCAACTCCGCGACGTTTACGTCGTTGCCGCCACCCGCACCCCGATCGGCAAGTCTGGCCGCGGCGTGTTCAAGAACACCCGTCCTGACGATCTGCTGGTCGCCACCATCAAGAACGCCCTCAAGCAAGTTCCCACGCTGGACCCTGCTGCCATCGAAGACGCCATCGTTGGCTGCGCGATGCCCGAAGGCGAACAAGGCATGAACGTGGCCAAGATCGCCGCCCTGCTGTCCGGCCTGCCCAAGACCGTGGCCGGTGCCACCGTGAACCGCTTCTGCGCGGCCGGTATCACCGCCGTGTCGATGGCTGCCGACCGCATCCGCGTGGGCGAAGCCGAAGTCATGATCGCCGGTGGCGTGGAATCGATGTCCATGGTTCCCATGGGCGGCTCCAAGCCTTCGTTCAACCCCGCTGTGGTGAACATCGACGAGAACGTCGGCATCGCCTACGGCATGGGCATGACCGCCGAGAAGGTGGCCGAGCAGTGGAAGGTGACCCGCGAAGAGCAGGACGCTTTCGCTGTGGAGTCGCATCGCCGTGCGATCGCCGCTCAGCAAGCCGGCTGGTTCGACGCCGAGACCACGCCGATCGAAGTCGAAGTGCGCACACCCAACCTGGAAACGGGCGAAGTGACGATCACCAAGAAGACGATCACCCGTGATGAGGGCGCCCGTCCTGACACCTCCTTGGAAGGTCTGGCCAAGCTCAAGCCCGTGTTTGCCGCCAAGGGTTCCGTGACCGCCGGTAACTCGTCGCAGACGTCCGATGGCGCTGGCTGCCTGATCCTGGCTTCCAAGGAGGCTTGCGAGAAGTACGGTCTGAAGCCGCTGGCCAAGTTCGTGGCTTTCGCCGTGAAGGGCGTGCCGCCCGAGATCATGGGCATTGGCCCGATCGAAGCCATTCCCAAGGCCCTGGGCTACGCCGGCCTGAAGGCTTCGGACATGGACTGGGTTGAGCTGAACGAAGCCTTCGCTGCGCAATCGCTGGCTGTGCTGAAGGACCTGGACAGCAAGGGCTATGTGCTGGACCGCGCCAAGGTCAACCCGATGGGCGGCGCCATCGCCCTGGGTCACCCCCTGGGTGCGACCGGTGCCATCCGCGCTGCGACCGTGGTGCATGGTCTGCGTCGCACGGGCGGCAAGTACGGCATGGTCACGATGTGTATCGGTACCGGCCAAGGCGCTGCTGGCATCTTCGAGCGTGTTGACAGCCTGTGATGGTTGACGGCATGTCGTCAGTCGGACGTTTCAATGAGGTCTGACTGATGGCTGCTTGAACAAGAGCCCGCATGGAGCAATCCTTGCGGGCTTTTTTGTCGCTGTTGTGGTGTTGGGTGAGATTGTAGTTGGGTGGTGGTTGACGGTATGCGCGCCGGGCTGGTGGCGACGTATGCCTGCTCCGGGCTCGTCGGCGGGGCGCTACCGAGTACGTCAACCATGATCTCTTGAACACGAGCCAGGTAGCTTGAGAGTCAGGACACCGCGAATGAGCCCTCCGCATGCACACATCGCCACCAGCCCGCGACACACCGTGGCAGGGTGAGAGGGGATGAGGGCGGCTAGTGTCCCGTCCCGCTGATACGTGAGCAAAGTCGGTGTAGCTTCTCCAGGATCGAATCAGCGGTAGCAGTCCATTTGAACGGTTGGCAGTTCACG
>RXJQ01000074.1 GCA_003963115.1 Burkholderiales bacterium | reverse complement strand
AGGTCAGTCCGCTGTTATGCGCAGCAAGGCATCCCCTGTAAGCACATTGCCAACGGCCAGCCAGAAGGTGAACTGCACATAAAAGTTCCATGATCCATCTCCCCGGTGGCCACTGGGGCTGCCGTTTACCTGGAGATGGTCATGGACTTATTCAACTCCGATGGATCCGGTGTGCAGGCGCTGGAACCGTTATGCCAAGGTGCTGCGCAGGAACTGCTGATGCGCAGCTACACCATCCGCACCATTAACCGCTACAAGCGGGTATGGGAACAACTGGCCGACTTCGCCCGCGCTCAAGGCCTACCGACTGAGTACACGCGTGACCTCGCCCTGCGCTTCGAGCAGGCGTACGGTCTTCGCGACGGGGAGGTGCTCAAGATCGGTCAACGGTGGCGACGCCATTTGGTCTTCGGTATCAAGGTGCTCGACGACTTCGCATGTACCGGCACCATTTGCCGCTTCCAGGTCGAGACGACCGGACTGCGCGTACCGGTTGGCATGCACAAGGCACTGCGTGAGTACGAGCAGTACTGCAGAGAGCGGCGACATCTGCGGCCTACCAGTCTGGCTGAACGTATGCACAACATCGCAGTCTTCCTGGACTTCCTGCGCACCCGAGGCCTGGCGTCGCTAGATACGCTGAAGGCCGAAGACCTCGGCGCCTTCATTCGGAGCCGAACGACCTGGAAGCCGAGAACCATCTCGCACGTATCGTGCGACCTGAGGTTGTTCTTGCAGTTCTTGTTCATGCGCGACATCCTGCCCCGTGACCTCAGCACTGCGATACCGACGGTCCGGCAGGCGAGCAATGCCAAGGTGCCTTCGGTATGGGAGCCGGAACTGGTCGAACGGTTGCTCGCTGCGGTCGATCGCAGCTCACCCAAGGGCAAGCGTGACTACGCCATCTTGCTGTTCGCCGCACGCCTTGGCCTGCGCCTGGGCGACATCAAAGGGCTCACGCTCGATCACCTCCACTGGAGTACTTCCACGATCGAGATCGTCCAGCACAAGACGCAAGAGCCGCTGGTCCTGCCCTTGATCCAGGAGGTCGGCACGGCCCTCATCGACTACCTGCGGGCGGGACGCCCCCCAGTGGCGCACCGACATCTGTTCACCAACTTGACGCCGCCGTTCGAACCCATTTGCCAGAACGCTCGGCTTCACCGTGTCGTCGTCTATTGGCGGGAGGTGGCAGGGATTAAGTTCAAGACGCCGCAACGCCAGGGCCTGCACTCGCTGCGCCACACCTTGGCCACCCGGTTGCTCGGCGCACAGACACCATTCCCGGTCATCTCCGCCGTGCTGGGGCATGCCTCACAAGCAACGACCTTCATCTACACCAAGGCCGATGTAGAAACACTCCGCATGGCCGCCATCGATCCGGAGGAGGTGTGCCATGGCAACGCCTCGTAAGCCCGTGACATTCACCGGCAACAGCCCCTTGGCACCCCTGATGGCTCAGCTCGTTCAGGAGAAGCGGGCCTGCGGCTACCGCTACGACGAATACGTGAGCACCCTGCGTCGCTTGGATACCTATCTGTCCCGCCAGGGCTTGCTGCAAGTCGAGTTGCCGAAGGCGGTGTTCTCTCCATGGCTGGCCAAGCAGGCGCACGAAACCGGCAAGACCCAAAGTGTTCGAATCAGCACGGTTCGACAACTCGCCCTGTACATGAACCGGCTCGGTTTGCACGCCGATTTGCCCGATCCGAGAACTGGCGCCAAGCAGTCAAAGTCATTCGTGGCACGCATCCTGACGCACGACGAAGTGCGCCGCCTGCTTGATGCCGCAGACCAGATCAAGCCGATGGCGTCCACACACCTGCGCCACCTTGTTTTGCCGGAACTGCTGCGCGTGCTGTATGGATGCGGCCTTCGTCTCGAAGAAGCACTGAGTCTGCGCATTCGGGACGTTGATCTGATCCAAGGCGTGCTGCACATCAATGACACCAAGTTCCGCAAGGACCGCCTGGTGCCACCCGCTCGACCACTGATCGCTCGTCTGCAAAAGTACGCTGCCACGCTGGGGCCGCTACCGGCGGATGCTTACTTCTTCCCGTCACCGCGCGGCGGTGCGCTTCACAGCAGCGGTGTGTACCGCAACTACAGGGAGCTGCTGCATCGATGCCACATCGGCCACGGTGGGCGAGGGCAAGGACCACGCCTGCACGACTTGCGCCACACCTTCGCGGTGCATACCTTGCTGCGCTGGTACCGAGAAGGCGCCGATCTGCAGGCCAGGTTGCCAGTGCTGGCCACCTACCTCGGCCACGCCTCGATTGATGGCACGCAGGACTACTTGCAGATGACGGCCGAGTTGTACCCAGAGATCGTCTCGCGATCAGACGCGGCCTTCAGCGAGGTCATTCCACGCAGGAGGCCGTCATGAAGCCGACCGACCTCTCCGTGCACGTGACAAACTTTCTCACGCGCTATCTCGCCGGTCAGCGCAACCTGAGCCCGAACACAATCAAGGCCTACCGCGATGTGTTCACGCTGCTGCTGCGTTTCGGCCGCGACGTTCGCGGCGTTGCGGTTGAGCGCCTGTGCCTGGGCGACATCGACGTAGCCTGCGTCGAGGCGTTCCTTGATCACCTGGCGCAGGAGAGGCACTGCTCGATCCGTACCCAGAACCAGCGGTTGGCCGTGCTGCACGCATTCTTCCGCTACGTGCAGTCGGAGGTGCCAGAGCGGATGCTGCAGTGCCAGAAGATCATGGCGATGCCGTTGCGGCGCCATGTGCAGGTTCCGGTGGCCTACCTTTCAAAGGAAGAGCTGACGCATGTGCTGGCGCACCCCGATCCAGCAACACCGGCCGGGCGGCGCGACGCGGTGATGCTCAGCGTGCTCTACGATACCGGTGCCCGAGCCCAGGAGTTGATCGACTTGAACGCCCACGATGTACGACTGACAACACCAGCGCAAATCAGGCTGCTGGGCAAAGGGCGCAAAGTACGTGTGGTGCCATTGATGGAGGCCACCGCTCAGCTACTGCGTGACCACCTCCGCGAGAACGATCTCGACCGGCCTGAACGGGGCCATTTGCCGTTGTTCCAGAACCGCCAGGGCGGACGCCTGTCGAGATCGGGCTTGCGGTACCTGCTGCACTGCCACGTACAGGCCGCTCGGTCTGAGGTGCCCGGCTTCACGCAGAAGATCAGTCCCCACAGCATGCGGCACACCAAAGGCATGCATCTTCTGGAGAGCGGTGTGTCACTGGAGATCATCCGCGACTTCCTCGGGCATGTGGATGTCAAGACCACGCAGATTTACGCTCGGGCAAACCTGGAGATGAAGCGGCGCGCGCTGGAGAAGGTGGCCGGGGATTCGCCATCCGCAGCACTGCCGTCCTGGCAGCAGAACAAGTCGCTGCTGGACTGGCTGCACTCGCTGTAGGACGGCGCCTGGCCCGCCTCGCAGCCCCGGTAGGGGCTGCGAGGTGTTATGCGCAGACAGAATCGTCGGGCTCTTGCGAAAGCGGGGCTTTGCAGGCTGCTCTGCGCATAACGGCGGACTGACCTAAATAGGCC
>RXJQ01000025.1 GCA_003963115.1 Burkholderiales bacterium | reverse complement strand
GGGCTATCGTCCTGGCTTGGCTAAGGCGTTCAGCCAGTGACTCACGCTGTCAGGTCACGCTGGCTGCCGCGTGAGGCAATTATTCAGGGACGACTACCAATCAAGCATTCAATTCGGGGTTCGACTTCATGAACCCTCACATGATTTTCTTTTCATCCACCCCAACATCCACCACCTACCCCAACAACAGCGCGCTGTTGGCGCAAATTAACCCTGGCACCATTCGCTTTCCCCACGGAACTCGCGCAAATCACTATGCATGGGATAATGTCCAAGGCAGTTATTGCGATATTCCCGTCTACACTCCACCGGGACAGACGCCTCCTGCCCCGCCAAATGATTGCCAGGTGAGCCGCAACCAATGGGTCTATCCTGATCAAGTTTACAAGAATTTTGCCGGCACATCCCTACCTTCAAACAAGCGCCGGCAATTGCTGCTGCAGGTCAATGCAGCGGAGTGGGTATGCCCGCAACTTGGCACAGGTCAGCCATGCGAGATTAACGAGGATGGACTGACCATGGCCGCTAATAGGGCTGCAGCATGGGTCGATTACGATCGACAGTCAGCGCAGTCGGTATCTGCCCCGCACTTACCCACGCTTTATTGGGAAATTGGCAACGAGGATTGGATCTTCTGGTCTCCAGAACAATATGCCCATGTCTTCGCGAAGATCGCCACCGCCATGTACAGCAAAGCGGGCGATACTGGTATCAGGATCCTCGCCCAGTCGCAACCTCGCGCAGTCCAGCAAAACTATCCAATCCCTCGAGGATCGCGCACCGACAACACGAACTGGATCAGCCGCTTTGCCACCGCACTGCGTGACACCGAGCATTTTGATCTGACCAAGGTTTACGGCCTGTCCGAGCACCTCTATCTCGGCAGCCCCTCCATCGACATCCTGGTCAACACGAATGCTCTGTTACGTCGCGTGGCAAATCTGGACCAAGCTGGCCAACTGGACGGACTGAAGGAAGCCGTTGAGAATCCCTATGGCTGGAAGGTTTGGGTCACCGAATCTCAGGTTCACCAGGACGACTCGGTCAAGAGTGCGATCGGCATGCAGAACCGCGCGAATGGCCTCGTGTTGACGGATTTCGTCGGGAAGATGATCAGCATGGGTGTGGAGCGCGTGTTCATGCACCAATTGGCGCACGACCCAGAATGGGCCCTTTTCCAGTTCCTGAACAGCCCTGCAACCTTGCCGGACGGCCCCGTCATGATGCCGGGCGGCTTGGTCATGTCGAAGTACGCCAATGACTTTGCTTCACCTTCAACGGGCTCGAATCTGCGAACCATCTCGGAATCGTATTCATACGGCAGTGGCAACACCAATCTTGGCTACAGCCCTGTTGGCGCGTATGTCTCACATGATCCGATCAGCAGGACGCTCAAGCTCATGCTGGTCAATCGTGATCTGGTCAACTCCACGACTGTGACCATCAACACCACCAACAATGCGATTGTCGCGCCGACCTACTACAACTTTTTTTACTACGCGACCCTGAATGAAACCAACTTGAGCGGTGCAAGCTTGTCCACATCCAACATCACCTCACCCGGCGCCATCTCATGGGTGGCCAAGTCTTCAGCCTTGGTGGCCCGCTCGTGCCCGCTCACATTCTCTGCGTGCACCGTCCGCTCGACCTTGACCAATGCCGTGACACTGACGCCTGGCGGCGTGTCCTTCGTGACGCTGACGCTGGACCAATAAAGCCGCGCCCAACCAGGTACCAGTGAATCCACATCAGTGCTGGCTCGCTCAGCGAACAAAAGCCTGATGGATCTTGCTGGCAATCGCTCGCATCCCGGCATCGCCAGGGTGCGAGCCCACACCTTCATGGGCAATCGAACGCTCGCTTCTCGCCGAGTTGCCGGCCACGCTCGATACATCGGCCAGGTCCACGAATACACCGCCAGCCTGTGCGCAGGCATTCTTGATGGCCGTGTCCTTGTCTGGATTGCTCCACCACACCCCCACACAAATCAGCTTGCCGTTGGCAGGCCGAAGTGCGCGCGCAGCATCGGCGTAACCGCGCACAAAGGTCGGCAAACCAATCCGCTTGGCATCGAGGTTATCGCCCACTTCGAGCACGACCAACTCGGCGCCACGCGCCACACGGGCCAGATCGTTCGGCACGCGATACCCGGCCGGATTGCCCTCCAGCTCGAACCCACCTTCTTTGCGCACAGCCCAGCGGCCACCAGGTTTGGCTTGCAATTGTTTGAGCAATTGGCTGACAAAATCCTTGTCGGCACTGGAGGCGGCCATGCCCCAGTCACCGCGCCAATCCAGCTCCTCCGCCGGTCCGTGGCGGGTAATGGAATTGCCAATCACGACCAGGCATTTCATATCCTTGTTGCCACAATCCGCCGCCAGCGCGGGAACACAGGCCAAAGCCGCGAAGGCTCCAGCAATCAAGGACAGTTTTGTCGATCGGCTGAAATCCAGGAGCATGGTCACTATCTTTCTTTGGATGAATCAGGCAATCAGCGCTGACTTGGAGCGAAAGAAAACTTTCTCCAACTGGCCTTTTACCCAGTTGTTCAACGGGTTTTCAATGAGTCGGTACAGCAGCTTCGCCGCAATGACACACGCTGTGAACCCAATGATCAAGATCAAGGGCGGCGAGCTGGCATGGAGTTTTGCCAGCACCAAGCAGATACCCGGTGCCAAGATGGGATGGAGCAAATACAAGGAATAGGAACTGTCACCCAATGCGACGAGGCGACGACGCAGGCCAGGCCAAGCCGTCATCTGCCAGGACAGGGCGCCCGCCGCGACCATCACAGCGCCAACGTTGTGCTCCCGCACGAGCGTGAAAGGTATGCCAAAGGGCTCCCAACCGAGCAGCCCCGCACCGCCGATCAACAGCAGCGGCACCCCCACGGCAAGCGGCGGCGCCCTGTGGGCCTGGTACAGCGCGGATAAAACCATCCCCGCGACGAACAGCAAATTCAACTCGCTGGTGCATACAAAAGCCCATGCGGCCTGCGGCGGCCATACGAACCCCAGTGCATACATGCTCACAATCACCACGGTGCTGAAAATGAAAGGGGACACACGCAGCATCATGCCAATCGTGAAGATGTAATAGAACATCATTTCATGAAGCAGCGTCCAACCCACGCCATGCATGGGCCTGATCTCCCCTTCTGGATTGAACATGGGAAACAAGACGTACGACGCCAGAATCCGCATAGGTTCGGGGGCGTTGTGCAAGACCACCGCGGGCACCGACAAGGCCACGGCCACCTTCACCGTGGTGACGAGCCAGTACAGCGGAAAGATCCGCGTGACACGGCGGAACAAAAACAATTTCGCGCCTTGCGTGTTCCATGACAGCTTCGCGCCGGACAAATACATCACAAAACCACTGATCACAAAGAATATCTGCACGCCATATTCACCGCCATGCCAGACAGCAACGCCAGGGTCGACGCGTTCATGGATGTAGAAAGTGAGGTGCGTCAACAGCACAATGGCAGCCGCAACGAACCGCAGAATCTGAAGACTGTCGTTGCGAAGTGAATAGGTTGCTTCCATGGAAATCGTCCGGGCTCCGGCAAAATGAGCGCGCCCTTCAGCAAAGAGCGGTCGAAAATAGTACCGCACGCCCGGCTCAGCGCGACAGGGCATTTTCCCGTCATCGCGAGCAGGGGGCGCGTAAGAAAAAGTAGTGTTTGCCCCCTGCAGGCCCCTTCCTAAACCCAGGCGCGCTGCTGCAAGTCCGTCCAGGTCAGGTCCAGGCACTTTCGGATCAGCCCCACCAGCTCGTCGATCTGGGCGCGCGTCATCACCAGCGGTGGCGCGATGATCATCCGGTCACCCACGGCCCGCATGATCAGGCCATTGCCGAAGCAGTGCCCCCGGCAGACCATGCCCACGGACTTGTCAGACGAGAAGGCCTGTGCCGGCTGAGCGCCCTTGGCCTTGCGCTGCACCAGCCTGATCGCGCCCATGAAGCCACAGGTCTCGGCCTCGCCCACCAGCGGGTGTGCCGCCATCTCGGCAAAACGTTGCGCCAAATAGGGCCCGGTGTCATCGCGCACCTGCTTGACCAAGCCCAGGTCTTCGATCAACTGCAGATTGGCCAGGGCCACCGCACAGGCCACCGGGTGACCGCTGTAGGTGTAGCCATGCGCAAACTCGCCGCCCTGCTCGATCATCACCTTGGCCACGCGCTCGCCCACCAGCACACCCCCCAGCGGGATGTAGCCGGAGGTCACACCCTTGGCAAAAGTGATGAGGTCAGGCTTGTAGCCAAAGCGCTCGCAGCCGAACCAGTAGCCCGTGCGCCCGAAACCGCAGATCACCTCATCGGAGATCAGCAAGATGCCGTATTGATCACAGATGCGCTGGATCTCCGGCCAGTATGTTTCAGGCGGGATGATGACGCCGCCTGCGCCCTGCACCGGCTCGCCAATGAAGGCCGCGACCTTGTCCGCCCCCACCTCCAGGATCTTGGCCTCCAGCCACGATGCGGCGCGTTTGCCGAACTCGTCCTTGCTTTCACCGGGGCGGCCATGCTGGACGTAGTAGGGCTGGTCGATGTGGACGATGCCGGGAATGGGCAGGCCGCCTTGCGCATGCATCTCGCTCATGCCACCCAATGAAGCGCCCGCCATGGTCGAGCCATGGTAGCCATTGAAGCGGCTGATGATGGTGTGCCGCTGTGGCTGACCTAACAGGTCCCAATAACGGCGCACCAGGCGCACGATGGTGTCATTGCCCTCCGAGCCCGAGCCCGTGAAGAACACATGCTCGAAACCCGGCGGACTGAGCTGCGCCAGCTTGTGGGCCAGGGTGATCGCAGGCGGCGTCGTGGTCTGGAAGAAGGAGTTATAGAACGGCAGGGTCTTGAGCTGCTCGGTGGCCGCGTCGATCAAGGCCTGCTGGCCATAGCCCACGTTCACGCACCACAGGCCGCTCATCGCGTCGAAGAGCTTGTGGCCCTCGCTGTCCCACAGATAGATGTTGTCGGCGCGGGTGATGATGCGGCTGCCCTTGGCCGCCAGCGCCTTGAAGTCGGTGAAGGGGTGCAGGTAGTGCGCGGCGTCCAGCGCCTGCCATTGGGCGGTGCTGTGTTCGAACTGGGGGCTCATGGTGGTCTCCTCAGACATGCAACAGCAGGTGTTCACGCTCCCAGGGCGAGATCACCTTCATGAACTCGGCGTGCTCGACTTCCTTGATCTCGGTGTAGACCGTGACGAAGTCCTGGCCCAGCACCTCGGCGAGGTCCGCCTCGTCGCGCAGCAGGTTGACGGCTTCGCCCAGGGTGCGCGGCAACTCGTACTCACCCAGATAGGCGTCACCCCGGCACTCCGGTCGCGGCTCGATCTGCTTGATCATGCCCAGGTAGCCGCAAGCCAGCGTGGCGGCCAGTGCCACATAGGGGTTGGCGTCCGCACCGATCACGCGGTTCTCGACACGACGCGATGCGGGCGTGGCCAGCGGCGAGCGGATGCCCACCGTGCGGTTGTCCGTGCCCCACTGGATGTTGATGGGCGCGGCATTGGAGCGCACCAAACGACGGTAGCTGTTCACATAGGGCGCGAACAAGGCCATGGCGGCGGGCACATAGCGCTGCAAGCCACCGATGAACCAATGGAAGTAGCTGGAGGGCGAGCCATCCGGGTTGCTGAAGATGTTGTCGCCTGTGACAGTGTTGACCACGCTCTGGTGCACATGCATGGCGCTGCCCGGCTCATTGGCCATGGGCTTGGCCATGAAGGTGGCGTACATCTCATGGCTCAAGGCGGCCTCGCGAATGGTGCGCTTGAAGAAGAACACCTCGTCGGCCAGACCCAGCGGGTGGTCATGGAAGAAATTGATCTCCATCTGGCCCGCGCCTACTTCGTGGATCAGCGTGTCCACGTTGAGCTCCATCTTTTCGCAGTAGTCGTAGATGTCCTCGAACAGCGGGTCGAACTCGTTGACCGCATCGATCGAGTAGGCCTGGCGCGAGGTCTCCGCCCGGCCGCTGCGGCCTCTGGGCGGGCGCAAGGGGGTGTTCGGATCGGTGCTGCGCTCGATCAGGTAAAACTCCAGCTCGGGCGCCACGATGGGCGACCAACCCTGGTCCGCATACAGCTGGCAGACCCGCTTGAGCACCGAGCGCGGCGCATACGGGATCAGCTTGCCTTCACGGTCGAAGCAATCATGGATGACCTGTGCGGTCGGGTCCGTGGCCCAGGGCACGATGCGCACGGTGGCCGGGTCCGGCTGCAAGTGCATGTCCCGATCGGTGGGCGTGATCACATCGTAGTAGGGCCCACTGGCCGGGAACTCGCCAGTCACGCCAATGGCCACGATGGCCTCCGGCAGGCGCATGCCGCGGTCTTCGGTGAACTTCTCGCGCGGCAGGATCTTGCCGCGTGCCACGCCCGTCAGGTCAGGAACGAGACATTCGATCTCAGTGACACGCCGCTCGTTGAGCCATTGCTCCAGTTCGCTGAAGCTGCCGGGTAACTTGCCTTGCATGTCATCACCTAGGTTCGTTGTGAAATGAAATGGACTACCGTCTCTCAGGCCTGGGCACGCGCTCGACATGCCCTGCCGACAGCCTCGCGGCCTGGTAAGCCTGACAGGCTTCACCGAAGACCTTGAAGATGCGTTGCGATATCGGGTTGGCGGCCGCCCGCCATTCGGGATGCCATTGCAGACACAGGTTGAAGCCGCCACGCACGGCCTTCGCGTCATCAGGCGCGGGTTGCCAGGAGAAGGCTTCGACCACGCCATCGGGCGCCCTGGCCTCGACGCGCGCGCCTGCTGCCAGACGATTGACGCCTTGGCCATGCAGGCTGTTGACCATGATCTCGTCGTCCTTGAGGACAGCCTCCGGTAGACCGTCCAGCACGCGGGCCAGCTCGCCACCAGGCGTCAATCGCACCGAATGCGCCACACCATATTCCTCGTCGACCGGCTTGCTGCCATCCCCCCGGTGGTCCATCAACCCAGGCTGTTGATGCACGGCTTGATGCAAGGATCCGCCCAGCGCGACATTGACTTCCTGAAAGCCCCGGCAGATCCCCAGAACCGGCATGCCACGCTGCAAGGCCATGCGGATCATGGGCAAGGTCCAGGCATCGCGCTCGGGGTCCAGCGGCAGAGACTCGTCCAGCACGTCTTCGCCAAAGTGGCTGGGATGGACATTGGAAGGGGAGCCGGTCAGCAACAGGCCATCGGCCAGGTCCAGCAAGGCGGGCAACTCATCAGGCTGAGCTGCGGGCACCACGAGCGGCACCCCACCAGCCATGCGCACCGCATCGATGTATTTCTGGCCTGCCACATGGAAAGGATGACGCCCCAACACGCGCTGGCATGCGGGCACCAGCACGACGGGCGGATGAATCAAGTTCGCGCTCATGATGCCACTCGCTGCAAACAGTGTGCCAAAGCCGTTACGACTGTCAACCGGGGCCCAACGGAGGGTGTTGTCAAAGCCGTGAAATCGGACCAACCTCGGCGGTGGGCAAGCCCTAACATTTGCTTGCACATTCACCCGTTTCAAGATGCCCCCAAGCGGGGGTGACTTCACTCCGGCACAGGTCTTTTGCGATAAGTTCCCAGCCTCGGGTGGGACCACGGCCAAGCGGCTGCGACCACACCCCATAAAGAAATCTGGGATGGAAGCATGACCGACCTCTCCGGCGTCCAATCGGCCCTGGCCGGCGGCGCACACGATCTTATTGACAGCCTGTTGGGTGACCTGCTCAGTAGGGGCCCCAACCAGCACACGCGTCTGCTGCGCCTGCACACGCCCTTGGGGCCGGACGTGCTGCTGGCCGAACGCGCGCGCATCACCGAGTGCATTGCGCCCCACGCGCGTCTGCCGACCTTTGCCGTGGAGTTGTTGGCGCTGAGCACGCAAGCCCACATACAACCCGAGGAACTCCTGGGCCAACCTGTGCTGCTGGAACTGCTGACCGCGCACAGCCGCACCGAGCTGCGCCCCTTCCACGGTCATGTGCTGTGCCTTGAACTGCTGGGCTCAGATGGCGGCTATGGCCGCTACCGTCTGCAGATCGGCAGCTGGCTGGATGTCTTGCGACACCGCACCGACTCCTGGGTCTTCCAGGACATGAGCGCCATCGACATCACCGAAGCCATCTTCGCGGACTACCAAGGTCAAGGCGCCTTGCAACCCGCCTGGCGCTGGGACCTGAAAGATGCCACCGTCTACCCTCGACTGAGCACACTCAGCCAGCACGCCGAAACCGACTTCGACTTCCTGCAACGCCTGTGGGCCGCCAATGGCCTGTTCTGCTGGTTCGAGCACACCGGCAACAGCGCCGACACCAGCAGCCTGGGCCTGCACACCCTGGTGATCGCCGACCACAACGGCGCCTTCTGCAGCAACGCACAAGGCCGCATACGCTTCACCCAGGCCGGCGCCACGATGAAGGAGGACAGCATCACGCGCTGGCACGGCGTGCGCCGCGTGGGCGTCAGCACCCTGCACACCGCCAGCTTCGACTACCGCTCGGTCAGCAACCACGCGGCCAGTGCCGATGCCGACGCGGCACACGAGCAGCCCATGGCACTGGTCCACGTCGACCAGCCCGGCGCCTATGCTTTCGAGACACCGGAAGAAGCCGCCCGACTGGCGCAGGTGCTGCAGCAATCGCTTGACGCCCAGCGCAAGCGTTTCGAAGGCCGAGGCACGGTGCGCACCTTGTCGCCAGGCACCAGCTTCGTTTTGGCCGACCATGCCGATCACGACCTGGACTGGCAGCAAGGCGGAGAGGACCGAGCCCGCTTCGTGACGCTCAGCGTGGTCCACCAAGCCCGCAACAACCTGAGCGCCGACGCCAAGGCCGGCTTGCTGCTGCTGCTGGGTCATGCGCAATTGGGCGGCGAACGCGCCGATGCCAAAGGCCCAACTGCTTGCAATGGCAGCGCCGAGCCCTTGTACGAAGCCCGCTTCGAGGCCCAGCGCCTGCGCGTGCCCGTGCGCGCCCGACTCACCGATGAACAGGGCCGCACGCTGCACCTCAAGCCCACCGCCTGGGGCACCCAGACCGCCTTGGTGGTCGGGCTCGGTGGCCCCATCCACACCGACCGGGACGGCCGCATCAAAGTGCAGTTCCATTGGCAGCGTGGTGACAAGGCCAGCCACCGGCAAGCGCACCCCGCCGGCAGCAATGCGCCGGCCTCTGATGCCTCCGGCACCTGGGTGCGCGTGGCGCAGGACTGGGCAGGCCCCAACTGGGGCGGCGTGTTCACACCCCGGCTGGGCCAGGAGGTGGTCGTGGCCTTCGTGGAGGGCGATATCGACCGGCCCGTGGTCATCGGCACGGCCTACAACGGGCAGGGCAGCGACAACGCACAAGGCAACAGCGTGGCAGGTGGCGCAGCCCAGGCCACGGGCAATGCACCCGCCTGGTTTCCCGGCTCTGCCACGCAAGGCGCGCTGCAAAGCCACGCCCACACGGCCGTGCTCAGTGGCTTCAAAAGCCAGAGCCTGGACGCCTCGCAAGGCGGCAGCGGCGCCTACAACCAGCTTGTGTTCGACGACAGCCCGGGCCAAGGCCGCGTGCTGGCCCACACGACCCAGAACCAGACCTGGCTGCAACTGGGCCACCTGCTACAACAGCATGACAACCAACGCCTGGCGCAACGCGGATACGGCCTGGAGCTGCATACCCAGGCCCTGGGCGCCTTGCGCGCGGGCAGCGGCCTGCACATCAGCAGCCATGCGCGTGCAGGCGGCACGGCCAATGCACAAGGCCAGCCCACCAACACACGCGAAGCCCAAAGCCAACTGCGAAGCCATGCCGAGCTGCTCCAAGCCCTGAGCGACAACGCCCAGACCCAGCGGGCCAAGCTGCCCAACGAAGCCACGCCCGACAAGCTGCCCGTTCAACAAGCCTTGCAAGCCAGCCTGCAAAGCCTCAAGGGCACGAGCTCATCCACCGGCCAAGATGGCGGCCACGGCAGCATCCCCATCAGCGATCGCCCCGACCTCGTGTTCAGCGCTGCCGCCGACATCAGCAGCAGCACACAGGCCCACACCGTGATGAGCATGGGCCAGCACACCACGCTGACATCCGGACAAGACACGACCTTGCTCGCACAGCGCCACAGCGCCTGGGCCGTCAAGGACGGCATCAGCCTGTTCACACGCGGCGAAGCCAAAGATGGCCAACGCGCCGTGCAAGACGTGGGCATGACGCTGCATGCCGCCAGCGGCAATGTCAATGTGCAGGCGCAAAGCGATGCCTTCACGCTCACCGCGCAAAAGAGTGTCGACATCCAAAGCACGGCTGCGGACATCATGATCAGCGCGCCCAGCAGGATCATGCTCAATGGCGGGGGCGGATACGTCCTGATCGAGGGGAGCGATATCGAGATTGGGACGAGTGGGAATGCGTCGTTCCTGGCTTCTGCGAAAGAGTTGACGGGGGGTGGGAGTGCGAGCAACAAAGGCTTGAGGTTGCCCCAACCCAGTGAGCTGAACGCGCCTCGCCGTTACAGCCAAACAATCAATGTCGCCGCGCTACTGGGTCGTCAAGCGAGCAACCAGACTATCAAAGCCGACTTGAGCTATCGCGCATACGACTCAACAGGCAAGCTATTGGCGCAAGGTCGACTTGACACCCATGGCAATACCCAACCGATCTACACAGACCGGCCCGAGAAGATACGCATCGCCCTTGGAGACGGTGCATGGATTCGCAGCGCCGATGCAAATCACGGAAGCGTGTGAAATGAGACGACATCCATGACCATCAGCGAAGACCAACAAGACCTTTCCACTGTCACAGACAAATCGCCGGAACAGGTTTCCCCAACGCCACCCAAGCCAAAGCTCCATCTTCAGTTTTTGGATCTGGCAATGGATCCTCTTCCTGGCCTTAACGTTCGCATCACCATCGGGGCTCAGGACAAGATCTACACCACCGACACTGAAGGCAAGGTCGATGACATCCAAGCCAGCGCAGGAGTGCGCCTGCGCATTGCCATTCAACGCTTCGACGGTAGCTACAAGCTGATTGAAGAAGCCCCCATGCCCGCCAATGAGTCAACCTGGAACTACATCAGCCCGCAATTGGTTTTGGAGACTGAAACAGAATTGCACGAAGGCAATTCAGGTGAGATTGAACGCAGCATACCCAAAGCCTCGTCAGCAGACGAAGGCAATCGCCCCCAGCCGGATTTCCCCAAAGATCCGAGCACAGCCAGTGAGACTGTGCTCGAAGCAAAGCAATCGACTGCCATAGATGTGGCAACCGCCCCGACAACGCAGGCCCCCACACCCAAAACAAAACCGAACGTCACTGCGCCTGCCCCACGGGCCAGCCCGATCAAACCAGCCAAGCAGCCAACAATCAGTGGAAGCAATGCGCCTCTTGCACGACAGTCTGCTCAAACCAAGGGACGAACTCCTCAGGGTGCTCCAATGGCTGTGCTGACAGCACGCATTTTGGATTGGTGGAACAGTTGGACTCTGCCCACACTCAATCTATGGCCCCAACATGGTGGGTCGACACAAACACCTGTGAGCAAAAGCTCGGAACTCAAACCAACTGGTCACGGAAGCAAAGTGGCCTATTCCGCCAGCATGCTACCCAAGGTCCAAGCCTTGATCCAGTTCGCGCAAGCGCAAACCGAATTTGAATATGGCAAAGGGGAAGGCACAGCTTCAGTCGTGGCGCAGATGGCCAAGAAGCAGTTCAAACATGTGCCGGGTGAAAAAGATAGCGACGCCTCAAGAGGACGTTGCTATCAATACGTACGCATTGCTTTGACACGCGCAGGCTTCGTCGATGGCTTTCTGGCTGACACATCTTCCGCATCTGTACAGGCCTCTGCCAGCTTGGCTGGTCAGCCATTGCTGGACAAAGGCTTCGTGGACGTCACTGACGAAGTACCCGATGCACGCTGGGCCGCCGCAGGTGACGTCATTGTGTATTCGTGGTCTGCGGCAACGTGGGCCAAAAGGAAGAAAAAATACGGAACAAATACACCCAACCACGGACACATTGATATCAGGTCAGAGGGCACATACATCAGCGACTTCATCCCAGCGCATGATCACCCGGAGTGGAAGCTCACCAGTAGTGATAGCCAGACAGGCTTTGAGCCCGGCTACGTCAATATCCACATATACCGCAAATATTACGACCCACGCCCTACATGCCGAATTCGTGCCTTCCTGGCCTGCCTGCGTGAGTACGAAGCACAAGCCATCCGTAACGATACAGATCGCTACAGAGCACTCAATACACCCTTACCTGGCGCGTCAAACCAGAAGTCTTTCAGGAGTTATGCAACGCACCCATGGAGCAAATTTCCAAAATCGTCATGGCCCGAAGGCACCAGCACGGCTTCTGGCGCCTATCAATGCACACTTGACACGGTCGAAGGCTTCATCAAGCAGCGCATGTTGTTCGACCTTGAAGGTCAAGATCTCTTCACCCCCACCGCTCAAGATCGATTGGCCGTCATGCTGATGGAAGAAAAGGGGGCCTTGCCCGCCGTACGCAAGGGCGATCTTGACTCAGCGGTCAAGGCACTCTTGAGTACCTGGACCAGCCTACCAGGAGCCGCGCAAAATCATGGCCGCAAGACCGTTGACGGCAAGCCAATGGACATGACCTATCTGCGAAGCATTTACGCTCGATTTCTCTCTGTTGAGCTTGGAAAGTTTGGAATCGCCGAATGAGGGTTGCTAACAGTCTAAAGTGTGCTTTGGCATCGCTGCTGATCGTGCCTCTAGCGCATGCGGAGGCAAATCCGGCGATAGCCATCGGGCAGATGCTGAAGCGTATGTATGCCTATCCCGTAGACATGTTTGATTACGGTGAGTTTGATGGGCGACGCAACGACAAGAAGAGCTGCGCGCTTGCCCGGCAATTCTTTGATGGGCCTATTCTCAATAAATTCGACACGCCTGACTGTCGCTATAAGCAATCACGCTTTCCACCCGATCCAGCCGGAACCCCGGTAGAACAGTTGGTAAACGAGAACGGTGACGCCGCGCCCATCCCCTTCATCCAGTCCATCAAGGTCAATGGCAATCAGGCTCAAGTCGACATCTTGTTTGGTTCAGCCGATGCCCCCAAGGGCAAGTTACCGGACACCCACCAAAATAATGGTCGGGTTGTCTTTTTCTTAAAAAGTCTGCCGCAAGGCTGGCGCATCGTGAACAAGCTCTCGTTCAGGAAGTGGCCGTTGAATCTCGACGGGGAAAATAGTGACTGCAGATTAGCAAGCCTTGACTTTCAGTACGCGCTTGAACCTCGCACCGAATTCGACCTGGCTTACTTGCCCCCCGCGTGCCAGAAGCTGATGCAGCCAAACCTGCCCAAATAGTGCGTTAGCTGCCTACACTCGACCGCCTCGAACTTCAACAGCACCACCTCATGCCAAACCCCGCATCCAGCCACTTGTACCGGGCGGCCACACCAGCCCTGCTCCTGTCGCTGCTGTTGACGTTCCCCCCGGCCCAAGCCACCAAACCCGCCCCCAACGCACCCGTCCGCAAGGAACTGGTCGAAGCCATCCGTCACGACGCCACGCTCGGCCCGCCCCTGCAAGGTCATACGCTCGACATCCACCAGATGTGGGCTTCAGATCGTTGGGCTTATGTCTGCCTGATCGCCGTCGACAAGGACGGCCGGCACGAACGCGCCAGCGATGGCGAGACCTTCGTGGTGCAGCAGATCGTGCTGGAGAAGAAAAGCGAAAGCGATGGGTGGGTGCCCGTCGCTCGCATTGATGGCCTGAGTCAGTCGGTGCGCAAGCTTCAGTGCGCGTCCGACGCCAGCGGCCAGATCAACGACGCTTTCCTGGAAAGCGTGGCGACCAACCCCAGCATGGCCTTGGTAAAGACGACGAAATGAAAATCAGTGCGCTCAGTGCGTCTTGCGCGGGGGCGCCTGGTAGGCACCGCGCTCAATGTGGCGGAAGGTGATCCGACCCTTGCTCAGGTCGTAGGGCGACATTTCCAAAGACACCTTGTCGCCAGCGAGGATGCGGATGTGGTTCTTTTTCATCCGGCCTGACGAATACGCCACGAGCTGGTGGCCGTTTTCCAGCGTGACGCGGAAACGCGAGTCCGGCAGGACTTCGTCGACCACGCCATTCATTTCGATGAGTTCTTCCTTGGCCATGGGCCAACTCCAGCAGCGGGATGGTGTATAAGTGTCTCAGTGCGATGCCGTCCCTCCTCGCAGCGGACGATACCGAGAGGGTGCGCAACAGCCATGTTCGGGCCATGTTTCGCTACTGGAGCGAAGCCGTTGCGCCCTGTAACTGAGCACTTTAACACGCCCCGCCTGACGATGCTGGCACGGGGCTTTGTCGGTCAGCCCGAGCGGCGGGTCATGCCATTGCAAACGTTACGGCCGACTTCGGTCAGACGCAAGCCCCCGCCGGCCCATTCCAGCCAGTCCAGGGCAACATAGTCTTCGATCAGGTCATCGCCGATCAGATTGGCCTGACGGGCTTTGAGGCAATCCATCGTGTGCGGCAACATGGCACGCAACATATCGGTGCGCGAGGCGGTCATGACGTGACCGCCATGCAGGAGAGCGGCCGCGGACAAGGACTCCGTCGGCGGGTGAGGGTTGGGCATGATCTCTCGCTCCTAGGCGTCATGCCTCACCTGCGAGCATGCCCGAGCTGGACAACTGTTCGGTGCGGCATGCCAGCCTACCACCACCAGCGATGCCGTGCCCTTATTTATGACCCGCAATCAGGGTGTGTGGCACAGTCATCACCATGACAACGAGCTCGACCACCACTCTCCCTGCGCCGGGTTCGCCGGCCGCGCGCCAGGACGCCGCGACCATCGGCTTGATCGGTCTGGCGCACGGCACCTCCCACTTCCACCACATGCTCTTGCCGCCGCTGTTTCCCGTTTTCATGCGGGATTTCGGCTTGAGCTATGCCGAGCTGGGTTTGCTGGTGAGCGTGTTTTTCGTGATCTCGGGCATCGGGCAGGCGCTGGCCGGTTTTGTCGTGGACCGCATCGGGGCTCGGCCCGTGCTGTTCGCGGCCCTGGGCTGCTTCGTGATGGCATCGCTGGCGGCGGCTTCGGCACAGGGTTATGGGGGCCTGATGTTGGCTTCGGGCCTGGCCGGCCTGGGCAATGCGTCCTTCCACCCGGTGGATTTCACCATCCTGAACAAGCGGGTGTCGATGGCTCGCCTGGGGCATGCGTTTTCCATCCATGGCATCAGCGGCAATCTGGGCTGGGCCGCTGCGCCGGTCTTCCTGATCGGTCTGCACCAGGCCACGGGCAGCTGGCGCGTGGCCTACCTGTGCACAGCCCTCCTTGGGCTGACCGTGATCGCGCTGCTGGCCACCTATCGGGAGGCCATCGACGACCATCACCAGGCACACGCTCTCCACGCACCAGGCCAGCAGGTGCAGGACGAGCACCCGATGGCCTTCCTGAAGCTGCCTTCGGTCTGGTTGTGTTTTTCCTTCTTTCTGTTCAGCACTGCGGCCTTGAGCGCCATCCAGGGTTTTGCCAGCCCGGCGCTGAGCAAGCTCTATGGCTTGCCCATGTCGGCAACGGCCTTCGTGGTCACGGGCTACATGATCTGTGGTGCCGTGGGCATGGTGCTGGGCGGCTTTCTGGTGGCCCGCATCGAGCGGCTGGAGCGTACGATCGCGGCGGCCATGATGTTGGCCGCCGCGCTGCTCGTGCTGGGTGGGCTGGGCTGGCTGCCGGGTGTGGCGGCGGCCGGTGTGGTCTCGCTCGCGGGCTTTGGCACCGGTCTCGCGGGGCCCTCGCGTGACATGCTGATCAAGCGCGCCGCGCCGCCGGGGGCCACGGGCCGTGTCTACGGGACGGTGTATTCCGGGCTGGATCTGGGTTTTGCGATCGCTGCGCCGATTTTTGGCGCCTTGATGGACCATGGCGCGCCCAACCAGGTCTTCTATGGCGCAGCACTGACCCTGGTGCTGGGGGTCATGTCCGCTGGCCTGGTGGGCCAAGGGGTGGCCGCTCGCAAGGTGCAATGAGCGCGGGCCTCAGTGGGGCTTGCGGGGCTCCTTGAAGGCGTCGGGCGTCAGCACATTGCCTTCTTTTTCAACGCGGTGGCGAACACGGTTGATGACCTCTTGCGCCACCTGCCTCGCTTCGGCCGCCGACTTGCGTTTGCGACGCCAGTGCCAGATCGCCAGCGACTGACGGTGCACACGGGCCCATGTCTGCAAAAATGCGCGGTCAAAGCGGGCCCGCCGCGCATCGCCCAAGGCCAGGCGGATGAGCATGACCACGCAGACGGCGGCCACGAAAATGGAGAACAGCTTGTCGACGCCCATGCGAGGTATCCGGGAAACGCCAGGGTGTGGCCCGTGCAATGAGATGATCTGATTTGGATGTTAGCCGCCAAGGCCCTGCTTGTCTCGCCAAAACAGACCCCCATTCAGAGGAGCATTCTGCCAATGCACACGTATTCACCCATCTTCCTGCCCATGGCGATCCTGGCGCTGTGGACGATGCATGTTCTGCTGCTGATCCCGTTTGCCCGCATTCGCGCAGGCAGGCAGGGTCAGGTCACGGCCGAGGATTTTCGCTATGGAGAATCTGGGCGCGTCCCCGACGACGTGCGCCTGCCCAACCGCAATTTCATGAACCTGCTGGAGGTGCCCGTGTTGTTCTACGTGGCGGGCTTCACGGCCTTCCTGACGCACAACGTGGATGCACTGATCATGGGCCTGGCCTGGGTCTACCTGGCGCTGCGCATCGGGCATTCGATGGTGCACCTCACCTACAACAAGGTGATGCACCGCCTGGGCCTGTTCGCGGTCAGCAATGTGGTCATCTCGCTGATCTGGTGGGTGCTGCTCTACCGTCTGGTGACGTCCTGATCATCACGTCCTGAGCGCAGCGAGCGCTCACTTGCGCAGCACCACATTCATGGAGACAGGCACATCGGCTTCGTCCAGGTAGGCGATGGCGCCCGGTGTGCTTTGCACATAGCTGATGACGTCGGCCACGCTGCTCAGTTCGCGCGGTGGGGCACCCTTGCCCACGTAGCGGCGCACCGTCCAGTAGGCCACGTAGGCATCGTCGGTTTGCTGGAGGTAGTCGCTCAGGAATTTCTGGCGCAGGGGTTGGCCGGCCTGCAGGTTGACCGGCGCCACCGAGACCCCGCCGACCTCGATGACCTTGCCCGTGTAGATGCGTTGCAGCGTGGGCATGTCCAGCTTGTGGACGTTGGCATGCGCAACCACGACCACGCCAGCCCAGGAGGGCAGCGCCATGAGGGCCAGGTTCAGCAACAGCCAGGCCGGGCGCATGATCTTGCTTGGAATGCGTTTCATGGCCGGCCCTCAGAAGACAAAGCTGTAGCTGAGGGACAGCACGTTGATGCGCTGCCTGCGGATCACGTCTTCACCGGCCGGTGAATCGACGGTGGCCGAGCGGTTGCCGATGCGGGTGCGGGCCCACTCGGCTTTGAGCTTGCTCTGCGAGGTCAGGGCGTAGGAGGTGCCGAGGGCCACCGTGTCCTGGTCGAAAACCAGGATGGCGTCGGAGGCCTGACGTTGTGATGCATTCAGTCTTGGGTCGAAGAAGTTCAAGGCTGGCGACTGCACAGCATTCAAGGCATTGGCCACTTGCACCGACACGCCCATCGAGCGCAAGCGCGCATAGCTCACATAGGGCGTGAAATCGCCCACCTTGTGCAGCACGGCCACATAGCCACCTGCCGTGTTGGCGCCATTTTCGGTGCGCATCTGAATATTGCGCGCCAGCTCGCTCACCAACCGCCAGTTGGGCGCCAATTCAATGTCGCCGGCCAGGGTGATGATGTCGTTGACGATGTAGTCGGTGGTGCCAACCGGCTCCAACCCAGGCATGTTATTGCTCACCCTGTAATACGCGACACCGCCCCCTTCCACATAGGGATAGTGACTGGGAAAATCGTCGCCGTTGCGCAGCCGTGTCGTGGTGTGGTGCAAGCTCAAACGCCATGTCGAAGTATCCCGGCGCAAGGTCAGCACGGCACCCGTCTCTTTGGTGTGCACCGGCAGGAACACGGCGCCCGCATCACGCAAATAGGCGCGGGACTTCAGATTGGCACCACCCGAGAACAGATCCAGCGAGGTCTCGCCGATATCGAGCATCCAGTTGCGCGAGACATAGAGCCCCGTGAGGTCGGTGGTCGGTGCCAGGCCATACATCTCAAACGGCAGGCGGGCGAAGTCATAGGTCTGCCCGACGTCCAGGTTCTCGGAGTTGAGGTACATGGGCACGCGCTGTTTGCCCAGGCGCAGCAGCCAGTCGTTGTTGGGCCGCCAGGAGACGAAGGCCCACGAAGCCGTCAGCGACCAGTCCTCATCGTTGTTCAAGGAAGGCGCGACCTTGGCCTGCACCGTGGCCGACCACTCGGGGCTGAGCTTGGCATCCACCTGCCCGCCCAGCACGGTGTCGCGCTTGAAGGAGCCGTGATCGTCGATGAAGCGCTGGTAGTGATAGGGCTGGTCCGACACGGCATAGCCCAGCGTGCCAAAACCCGATGCGCTCAGGTCCACGGCATGAGCAAGCGGTGCGGCCAGCGTGGCCACCAAGCCGCATCCCAGGATGGCGACAAAACAAGCTGTGCGCGGGGATCTCATCTCCGTGGGTGTCCTTTGTGGTGTGGGACGCAAGGCCGTGTGCTCACTCATCTGCCCAGGTGGCAGCGATGCGCACGAATTGGTCGAGCGTGTCGTTGAAGGCCTGCACGATCTCGGGATCGAAGTGCGTGCCACAACCGTTGCGGATGTAGTCGACGGCACGCTCATGCGCCATCGGGTCCTTGTAGGGGCGGCGGCTGATCAGGGCGTCGTACACATCGGCCACGGCCATCAATCGCGCGGACAAGGGAATCTGCTCGCCAGCCAGCTTGTCGGGGTAGCCATTGCCATCCCACTTCTCATGGTGGTGACGGGAGATGTCCATGGCGTGACGCAGGAAGCCGTCTTCGTCGTTCATGCGGGTGGCGGCGCGCTTGAGCATTTCCCAGCCGTACATCGCGTGTTCGCGCATGACGACCAGCTCATCGCCATCCAGGCGACCCGGCTTGAGCAGGATGTGATCGGGAATGGCCACCTTGCCCACATCATGCAGGGGTGCCGACTTGGAGATGTGCTCGATGCTCTCTGGGTTGAGGATGTCCCGGTGGGCACCGCGCTCATACAGATGCGTGGCAAGCGTGCGCACGTATTCCTGCGTGCGCTTGACGTGGTTGCCTGTCTCTTCGTCGCGGAACTCGGCGAACGACACCATCACGTGCAGCGTGGCCTCGCGCAGTTGATCGACCTGGCCCATGCGTTGTTCCAGCTCGGCGCGCAGTTGCAGGTTGTGCTGGTTGAGCTGGTCTTGATAGGCCTTGATCTGCAAGTGCGTGCGCACACGGGCCTGGACGATGGCCGGACTGATGGGCTTTTGGATGAAGTCGGCCGCGCCCACTTCGAAGCCACGTGCCTCGTCTTCGGGCTGGCTCATGGCCGTCAGGAACAGCACGGGGATGTGCCTGGTGAGCGGGTCTTGCTTGAGCTGACGGCAGACTTCGTAGCCGTCCATCTCCGGCATCATCACATCGAGCAAGATGAGGTCAGGCAGGCTGCGCCGAGCCAGGTCCAAGGCCTTGACGCCGGTGGGCGCCAGCTTCACCCTGTGCGCCTTGTTGAGCAGACCGGCCAGCAAACTCAAATTGGCGGGCGCGTCGTCCACCACCAACACCGTGGGCCTTGTCTCCTTGTCTGTGCTCATTGTGTCTTGGCCTCCAGGTCCAACTCATCCAACAGCCCGAAAGCTGAGTCGAAGTCACACCTGGCCAACGCTGCATTGAGCCGGGCCGTGGTCACGGCTGGCAGCCACGCAGCGAACTCGCCACGATGGCGTTGCCACAAGGCCAATGCTTCGCTGTCGCACTCCCCCGCCAATTGCTTGAGTTGCTGGGCCAGCGCCCTGTCGTGTTCGCTGGCTTGATGCATCTGGGCGAATTCCGTTGACGTAACTTCAATCTCGGTCAAGTAGTTTTGCAGAGAATTGACGAGCGGCGCCAGCGCCTGAATAAGTGCTTCTACGGCTTGTTGCACCGCTGCCGCATCCTTTTCCTTCGCGATTTCTTCCAATTTCAAGGCGTGGTTTCGTAAGGCACTAGAACCAATGGTGCCGCCCAGGCCTTTGAGGGTGTGAGCCTCGCGCTCGATGGCGCGCCAATCGTGCTGCGCCATGGCTTGAGGCAACCACTGCAAGACCTGCTGTGCGTGCGTGACGAAGGCCTGCAAGGTCAGCTTGTAAAGCGACATGTCGCCTTCGAAGTGCGTCAATGCCAACTCGGTGTCGAGCCCATGTGGCAGCAGCACGTCGTGCGCGGGCCGCTTGGTCACCAGGGCTTGCTGCTGATGCCCGACCATCTGTGAAGCCAGGCCGCTGAACGGGGCCAAGGCCACATAAAGCGCACGGGGGTCCAGGGGTTTGGCGATGTGGTTGACCATGCCCAGAGCCATGCAGCGCTCGCGTTCTTCGGCCATGGCATGGGCCGTCATCGCGATCACGGGGATCGAATTCAAAGACGGATCGTTACGGATTTCACGTGTGGTTTCATAGCCGTCCATGACCGGCATCTGCAGGTCCATGAGCACGACGTCATAGGCGCCCGGGCCACCTTGGCGCAAACGCTCCAAGGCCTCCAGGCCGTTGGCCGCCACGTCCACACGCGCACCGCGACGGCACAGCAACTCGGTGGCCAGTTGCTGGTTCAACAGGTTGTCTTCAACCAGCAGGAGGCGCAGGCCATCGAGGCGCACGACATCGTCCATGGGGTTGCTGGGCGCTGCGGACAAGGGGCCGCCACCCTGGAGCCGATGCAGCATGGCGCGCAGGGCCTCGGGCATGAGGGGCTTGTGCAAGAACAGCTGTGCGCCACCTTTCATGGCTTCAGCGCGCAGGTTGTCGGAGCCATAGGCTGACATCACGACCACGGGCAGATCTGGTTGGCCTTCACGCAGGCGGACCAAGGTGTCGGCGCCACTCATGCCGGGCATGACCCAGTCAAGCACGACGAGGTCATAGGCCTGCTGGGCATCGGCGGCTTGCCGCACCGCTTGGATGGCCTCTTGGCCACTGGCAACATGCCGCACCAGCCCACCGTCGGACTGGCCCACGCCCATGGCGCCCAGCAGACCTGACAGCGTCAAACAGGTCTCTGCCTGATCGTCCACCAGCAGCACGCGCATGCGGTCCACGCTCTTGGGCAAGGTGGGCACATCGACTGCCTGGGCCAGACGCAGCGGCACGGTGAAGGTGAAACAAGAGCCCGCGCCGAGCTTGCTGGCCACGACGATGTCGCCACCCATCAGGCGCGCGAGGCGCTTGCTGATGCTCAGGCCCAGGCCTGTGCCGCCATACTTGCGGGTGGTCGAGCCATCGGCCTGCGTGAACTCCTGAAAGAGCCGGCTCACTTGTGCCTCGCTCATGCCGATGCCGGTGTCGCGCACCTCGAAGCGCAGCACGAGGCGGTCACCGACACGATCGACCAGACCCACGCTGAGCTTGACATAGCCATGGTGCGTGAACTTGACGGCGTTGGAGATCAGGTTGGTGAGCACCTGCCCCAGCCGCAAGGCATCGCCATGCACGGTGCCCGCTTCGGTCAGCAGGGACGCATCATCGAAGGCGCACAGCAGCTCGACGTCTTTCTCTTGTGCACGTTGGCGCAGCAAGGTCAGGGCATTGCCCACCACGCCTTCGATGCTGAAGGGCACGGACTCCAGCTCCAGCTTGCCAGCCTCGATTTTGGAAAAATCAAGGATGTCGTTGATCACACCCAGCAGCATGGCCGAGGCAGACTGGACCTTGCCCAGGTAGTCGCGCTGCTGCTCGTCGAGCTCGGTCTGCAGGGCCAGATGGGTCATGCCCAGGATGGCGTTCATGGGCGTGCGGATCTCGTGGCTCATGTTGGCCAGGAACATGGACTTGGCCTGCGTGGCCGCCTCGGCCTGGTCGCGTGCTTCGCGCAACTCGGCCTGCACACGGGCGCGCTGGTTGATGTCTTCCTGCACGGCATGCGCCATGGTGTTGAGCGTGATGGCCAGGGTGTCGAGCTCTTCCACCCATTGATGGCGGCCACCGGCACGGGCATCGTAGTTGCCGCGTGCGAGCTGATGCGCCACGTGGTCCAGCCGCGTGATGGGCTGCAGCAACCGGCTTTGCATGGCATACAGGCCCAGCAGCAAGGCCGGCAGCAGCGCCAGGTCCACGCCCAGGGTCATGAGGATGTAGCGCTCCAGTTGCATGGCGGCCTGCACGCGCGCATCGGCCGTGCGGGCATCGGTGGCCAGGCTGAGGTTGGCCACGGCACGCGCCAGGTCGGCCGACTGGGCTTCGTAGCGGGTCGAATGCACCAGCTCGCTGGCAAACTTCAGGTCGGGCACGCCATCGGAGATGTAGGCCTGGTGCACGCGGTCGTAAAGACCTTGCGTGGCAGCAAAGGCGATTTGTTCGGTCTTCTTGAGGCGCTCGGTGGCATCCAGCACGCGGCGCAGGGCCGCGAGTTCATCGGTGCTGATGTCCAGCGCCTGCATGCGCTCGACCAGCGGTTTGCCTTTTTGATCGACGGGCAGCTTGTGCGGTCGACGGCCCGCGATCACGTCTTCCCAATACAGGCCCAGGTCATTCTCGGCCGGAGGTGGCTTGCTGCCTTCGCGGATGGCCAGCACGTCGTAGTAATAAAGCAGGTAGCGCGGATCCGCCGTGGCCGTATAGGCGCTGACCAGGCGGCGCAGCAAGGTGGTTTCCTGCTGAAGGGACGAGACCAGCTTCATGGTGTCGGTGCGCCGCTGCACAGCCCGCTCCGACGACAGATAGGCCTGGCGGATCAGCATCAGGAAGGTGAAATTGGCCAGCAGGGCCAGCACCACCATGACGAAGAACCAGCGCGAGACGGTCTTGAGCTTCATGGGGCGACACCGCTGCCTGCTTCGTGCTCAGGCATGGACACCCGCATTGGCAAACGCCACGGACGCCACAATGCGGTCGCGCCCATCCCGCTTGGCCTGGTAGAGGTTGCGGTCAGCCACCTTGAGGGCCCAGCCGGTATCGCCCTCCACGACCTGGGCAATGCCAACGCTCTGGGTAACCTGAAAGGTCTGCCCGTTGACGATGAACGCGTGCTCCCGCAAGCGGGCCGATATCTTCTCAGCCACATGCTGTGCCCCCGACAGATCTGTTTCCGGCAGAAGCAGGACGAATTCCTCTCCACCGTATCTGGCCGCAGTATCCACCTGCTCGCGGGTGTGGGAACGCAGGATCTCC
The DNA here is from genome assembly GCA_003963115.1 of Burkholderiales bacterium. Lineage (GTDB taxonomy): Bacteria > Pseudomonadota > Gammaproteobacteria > Burkholderiales > Burkholderiaceae_C > Aquabacterium. The sequence continues at coordinate 175,152 of RXJQ01000025.1, read as the reverse complement.
CCCACCCGCGCCAGGACTTCGTCGCCAGCGGGATGGCCCCAGGTGTCGTTGACGCGCTTGAAGTGGTCCACATCGAACATGACCACCGAGAGCGGCCGGCCGCTGCGCGCCTGGCGGTGGGCTTCGCGCTCCAGGCGGGTCATGAATTCGCGGCGATTGGCCAGGCCGGTGAGCATGTCGGTGCGCACCAGGGCCTCCAGGGCCAGACGATGGCGATGCAAGGTGCCGGCCAGGAAGAACAAGGCGCCGGAAACGGGCAAGGCACCCGAATCGAAGACCACGCGTACCCACAGCGCCCACCACGGATGCAGATCGCCCCCCGTGTAGATCGGCATGGCCAGCAAAGGGGCATAAGGCAGGCGGCCCGTGGCCATGAGCCATTCGCTCAGCAAGATGGTCAGCAGCGCCAGCAGCAGGGACCAGCGCAGGGCCCGCAGCGTGAACAGGGCACGCGCAAACACGAACTGGGCCAGCAGGACCTGGTCCATGGGTGTGTCCTTCAAGCCATGCGCGATGGACAACAGCGTCAGGCCCAGGATGCTGGGTATCAACGCCATCTGCACGAACCAGGGTCGCTGCGCTGTCAGGCGGCGGTCTCGCCAGGCCACCACGGCCATACCCGACAACCACAGGATCAGCGCCCCCTGCAGCCACAAAGAGGGCCACAGCCAGTGGGGGTTGTAGAGCGCCCGCACCTGGGCCCAGCAACAGCCGACGGCCTGCAGGCCAAACAGCAGCAGGAAGACAGGCAGCGCACTGGCCAGCAGCACCAGGGCGCTGCCGCTGTCGTGACGCTCGACGATGCGGGTCTCCAGTTGCCGCAAGGCACCTTGGATGAAGCGCTTGACCTTCATGCCGGCTCCACCGATGTGCCCGCCATGCACAGGCGGTCACGGCCCGTGGATTTGGCACGGTACAGCTGCTGGTCGGCCTGTTGCAGCAAGGACTCGACATCCTGCCCTCGTCCTTCCACCGCGCCCATGCTGAGCGTGACCTTGAAGGCCGCATCGCCATGGCCAAAGCTGCGTCGAGCCAGTTGCTGGCGCAAGCGCTCGCACACCGCCTCGACCTGGTCAAGCCTGGTATCTGGCAGGATCAGCGCAAACTCCTCGCCACCCAGGCGGCAGGCCACATCGGTAGGGCTGCGCACACAGGCCAGCAGCAAGCTGCCCAGGGTGCGCAAGACCTGGTCGCCCACATCATGGCCGTGCTGGTCGTTGACCTGCTTGAAGTGGTCTGCGTCGATCAGCACCAGGGACAGAGGCTGGCCCGTTCGCGCCTGGCGGGCCACTTCGTTGTGCAGCACTTCCATGGCGCGGCGGCGGTTGGCCAGGCCCGTGAGCCCATCGGTGTAGGACAGGCGGCGCAGCTTGGCGTGTACCTGGTCCAGCCGATCGAACAACAGCCCGAGCAGGCCCAGCATGACCACGCCACTGGCGACAAAGGCGAACTGGCGCCAGATGTGGAACCACCAGACTGGTTCGCGCCCCTGCATCACCTGGCCCTTGAAGGCCGGTGCATAAACCCACCAGCCCAGGATCACACCCAGATCGTGCGCGGAGATGATGGCCACACAGGTGCCATAGGCGATCAGCATGGGCCGACGCTCGAACAGCAGCAGGCCGATGGCCAGCACGCCGAGCAAGACAAGGTTGAGGGCGGTGGTGAAGGTGCCCGCGAGGATGGCGATCAAGGTGAAGCTGGGACCGATGGCCAGGCAGACCAGCAGCGTGGCCTGCGGCACGGCATCGGGCAAATCCCGGTGAGGCCACAGACGCCAGGCCGTGATCAAGTTGACCAGGGTGGCCAGGGCAAGCCAGCCTTCCAGCGGCCACAAGGCCCAGGGATTGAGCGCCTCCTGCATGCCCGGCGTATTGAGGGCCAGGCCATGGCCAACCAGCACCACCAGGAAAAAGGGCGTGGAGGCAAACACCGCCAGCAGCACCCGCCACGAGGGGGTGGAACTGACGATGAAGCGCTCCAGAAACAGTTGCATTGGTGCCATCCAAAGGCGAGGGACAGGATCCCGGCGTTATCGGCACAAACAACGCGGATCTGAAGGCACAATGCCCCCGCTTGTCTCCCCAGGCCATCCTTGCGCTAAGCTGAACCCATGAAATTGATCGCCCGCTGGCTGCTGCTGTCCTGTGCGCTGGTCTTGCTGACCCAGATGGATCCGGCCATTCAAATCAAGAACTTCGGCTCGGCCATGTGGGCAGCCTTCGTGATCGGCCTGCTCAACGCCTTTGTGCGTCCGCTGCTGATCGTGCTGACCCTGCCAGTCACGGTGCTGACCATGGGCCTGTTCCTGTTCGTGATCAATGCCTTCACCTTCCAGCTGGCTTCGCGCATGCTAACGGGCTTTCAGGTGGAAGGATTTTGGCATGCCCTGCTGGGCTCGGTACTCTACAGCCTGTGGGGGCTGGTCATTGATGTGGCGCTGGAGCGTCTGATGGGACGACGCAGGGTGATGCCGCCCGATGCCTGACAGGCGCCCCGCTAAGGTGGGCGCTCAGGTCCTTGCCGGGATGGCGTCGAGCAGGCCTTGCAGGGCGACTTCGCAGGTCTGCTGGCGCACACCCGCACGGTCTCCAGCGAACAGGTGGTGCACGGCACGCACCTCGCCATGCTTGACAGCCCAGGCCAGCCAGACCGTCCCCACGGGCTTTTCTGGCGTGCCGCCCGTTGGCCCGGCAATGCCGGTCACAGCCACGGCCAGGTCCACCCCAGCCCGGTTCAGGGCCCCGCTGGCCATGGCCTTGGCCACCAGTTCGCTGACCGCACCATGGGCCGCAATCAAGGCCGGATCCACCCCCAGCAGCGCGGTCTTGGCCTCGTTGCTGTAGGTCACGAAGCCGCGCTCGAACCAGATGCTGGAGCCCGACAACTCGGTGCAGGCCGCCGCGATCAGGCCGCCGGTACAGGACTCGGCTGTGGCCAAGGTCAAGCCTTGCGCCGTGAGCCGCTCGGCAAGCTGCTGCACGAGGGGCAGCGTGGCGAGTGTGTCCATGGTGGTGAGGCTCCTGGTTGGCGATTGAGGGATCGGCCAGATCAGCCCATCAGGCCGGCCCCGACGCCGCCCTGACGCACCGCCACGGCCAGCGCCAGCACCACCAAGGCACACAGCGCGGCAACGAGGTCATCGAACATGATGCCCAGACCCTGGGCCCAGCCGATGGACTCGCCCGGCTTGAGCTTGAACAGCTGGTCCGCCCAGGCCACAGGGCCTGGCTTGAGGGCATCGAAGAAGCGGAAGGTCAGGAAGGCCAGAAGCTGGCCGCGCCAGTCCACCGGACCGATGAGCCACAGCATGAGCCAGAAGGCCCAGATCTCGTCCCAGACGACGGCGCCTGGATCGGCCACCCTCAAGCTGCGCGCGGTGAAGGTGCAGGCCCACCACCCGATGAACCAGCCGGCCACCAGGATGCCCGCCCAGACCAGATCGGCATGCAGATCGCTGCCCAGCGCCTTTTGCAAAGCGATGAAACTCAGCCAGCCCCACAAGGTGCCGACCGTGCCTGGCGCCTTGGGGCTCAAGCCGCTGCCCGCGCCCAGCGCAATGAAGTGCGCCGGGTGCGTGAGCAGCAGGCCCACGGTGGCGCGTCGCGGTGCCTCGTTCATGTGGCGTCTCCCTTGAAGTGGTCGAAGGAGGTCCAGCGATTGGGCACGGCCAGGCGTGCGGGGTCATCGGGCCAGGGATCGAGCTCGCCGCGCCACAGGTGCAGGCCAGCTTGCGCTTCGATGCGGCCGACGCGGCTGAGCACGAGGCCCAGGCTGGCGCCGAGCGCCTGGACATCGGCGCGTCGGGCAGCAGGGGCCGTGAAAACCAGCTCGTAGTCGTCGCCGCCAGCAAGGATGCAGTCCAGTTGCACCGCCTCGGGGCGATCCTGCAACCAGGGGCTCACCGGCAAGGCGTCAAGGTAGAGCGAGGCGCCAACCCCACTGCGTTGCAGCACGTGCCCGAGGTCGCCCAGCAGGCCGTCCGACACGTCGATGGCCGCGCTCGCCAAACCCCGCAGGCCCACGCCCAGGGCCACGCGCGGGTCGGGGCGCTCCAGCACCAAACGGGCCTCTTCGAAGGCCTCGGCGCTCAAGGGCGGGTGCAGGCTGCCGCGAAAAGCCTCCAGTGCCAATCGCGCCACACCGGGGAAACCGCTCACCCAGATATCGTCGTCCGGCCTGGCGCCACCGCGCAGCAAGGCCTGGCCTGCTGGCACCTCGCCCATCGCCGTGATGCCGATGCTCAAAGGCCCGGCCGTGGTGTCGCCGCCGATCAGTTCGCAGTTGTGCTCATCGGCCAGGTCGAACAGGCCCTTGGCAAAGCCTTTGAGCCAGGACTCGTCCACACGCGGCAAGGTCAGGGCCAGTGTGAAGGCCATGGGCTCGGCACCGCATGCGGCCAGGTCCGACAGGTTGACCGCCAATGCCTTGTGGCCCAGCCTGGCCGGGCTGACGGTGGACAGAAAGTGACGGCCCTCGACCAAGGTGTCGGTGGACAGCGCCAGTTGCATGCCTGGTGCCGGTGCGATCACCGCGCAATCATCACCGTTGCGCACGACGGCACGACGCGGCCCTACGTGGTCCGCGCGACGAAAGAAGGTGTCGATCAGCTCGAATTCGCTCAGGCTCATGGCGACATTGTCTCGCCTTTGGCCACGGGCCCGCCCAAACGTCAAAGGCCACCCAACGAACCGATCGTGGGTGGCCCCGACTTCGGTCCATTTTCCTGATGGACCCCCCTGAGCAAATGCCTTTAATTGTGTGGGTGCAACGATAGCATCGAGGTGGGCTCAAGCCCCTCATCTCACGTCTAAACCAACGTTTAAACCGGCGCCTCGGCCAGGATTACTCGATACCATCTGCCCCATGAATCCGGGTGTACGCGTACTGATCATTGATGACCACCCCCTCTTTCGCGAGGGGCTCAAAGGCTTGCTGGTGGGGCTCGATCCTGCTGTCAATGTGCAACAGGCGGCCTCGGTCAGCGAGGCCCAGCAGTTCCAGGGGCAGCCGTTCGACCTGGTCCTGCTGGATCTACAGATGCCGGGCACCTATGGGATGGAGGCTTTGCATCAGGTCAAGACCATGTTCGACGAGTCGGCCGTCGTGATCGTATCGGGCGATGAGTCTCCGGCCACGATCAAGCAGGCCATCCAGCATGGGGCGGCAGGCTATGTGCCCAAGAGCACGGACCCGGGCGTGACCACCCATGCGCTGCGGCTCGTGCTGGCGCAAGGCACCTACCTGCCGCCTGCGGCCATCCAGCAGCACACCGAGCTGCACTCACACACGACGGTTCGCCATGCACCGGCGGGTGCCTCCTCTGCCACGCCCGAGGTCGAGCAGAACTGGCCGCATGAGCTCAGCCCCAGGCAGTTGGCGGTGCTGCGCTGCCTGCTGCAAGGCAAGCCCAACAAGGTCATTGCCCGAGAGATCGGCATCGCGGAAGGGACGGTGAAGGCGCACCTGTGGGCGGTCTACCAGCTCCTGGGTGTCAACAGCCGGGCACAGGCCATGTACCGCGCTCACGAACTGCGGCTCTTTGGTGTCCTCAAACCCGCCTCCACCAACTCGCCCGGCACCCTCTGACCAGCGCACCTTGCGTACCCATTTGGCGCCCGTGCATCGCGCCGACCGGACTGGACCTTGCATGCACACCCAAGCTGTACCCCACGCAGACAGGCTGGCCGAATCCTTCTGTGACCTGCTCTACCGGATTCGGCGCGATGAGCCGGCCGTCAGCCCCTCCTGCGCACATCCCTATCACTGCGATGTCTTGATTATCGGCAGCGGCTACGGTGGCGCCGTGAGCGCCGCCGCGCTGAGCGAAACCCTCCAGCCCAACGCACCCCAGCACCGCATCTGGCTGTTCGAACGGGGGCTGCACCATCTGCCCGGCCAGTTCCCGTCGCAACTGGCCGATCTTGCCGGGCATGCACGCTTCAACACGCCAAACTCGCCCTGCACGGCGGGCCGGCGCAGCGGGCTGTTCGACATGCGTGTAAGCCATGACGCAGGCGTGATCCTGGCCAATGGGCTGGGTGGTGGCTCACTGATCAATGCCGGCGTGATGGCCTGGCCGCAAGACGAGGTGTTCGACCAGTCGCCCTGGCCTGCAGAAATCCGCCATGATCGCGCGGCGCTGCGGCAGCAGTCGGAGCGGATGAAGCAGCGCCTGGGTGCGGCCTTGGCCGATGGGCAGGACAACACCGTCGGGCGACAAAAGGTGAGCACCATCAAGCTGGATGCGCTGCACCGCATGGCCAGCGGAACACCTGCCGCCGCCTTCCAGCCCCTGCCCATCACCGTGGCCATGCGTGAAGGCGATCGCAGCTCGGATGGGATGGGGCTGCGCGCCTGCCTGCGCTGCGGCGACTGCGCCACGGGCTGCAACCACGGCGCCAAGATCTCGCTGGACACCAACCTGCTGCATGCCGCTGCACGCCGTGGGGTGCGCCTGTTCACCGGCGCCACGGTCATGCGCATCGAGCCGATGGATGGCGCCCCCGGCTGGCGCGTTCATGTGCAGCACACCGACGAGCAAGCCCAATGGCGGGAGGGCGAGCCCATCGTGCTGCATGCCCGCCGCGTTGTGCTGGCCGCCGGCTCACTGGGTTCCACCGGCATCCTGATGCGCTCACGCTCGCCGCGCATGAGCCTGTCCAGGCAACTGGGCGAGGGCTTCTCAGGCAATGGCGATCTGCTCATGGCGGCCTATCGGCAGGAGGCCGCAGCCCAAGCCATGGCCGATGAAACCATGCCCCCTGCACACCGTGACATCGGACCGACCATCACCGGCATGCTGGACCGGCGCCAGCCCGCCAGCACCCGGCAGGACCTGCACCGCGGCTATGTCATCCAGGACCTGGCCATCCCCGGCGCCCTGAGGCGCCTGTTCGAGGAAGCCACGCTCACCGCGAAAACCGTGGGCGACATCGGTCGGCCCGACCCTCTTCGCGGCACAGAAGAAAGCGCCGATCGCCACGACCCCGCCGCGATCAACCCGGCCCATATGCGCCATACCCTGCCTCTGGCCATGATGGGCCACGACGACGCGTCCGGCCGCCTTCGCTTGGTTGACACCGGGCCTGCGCCCCAACACCCCTCACTGGCCTGCGACAGCAACCTCATCGTGGAATGGCCCGGCCTGCGTCACGACCCGCGCTTCGATCGGCAACTCGACGAGCTGCAGGCGCTGTGCGACGCCTCCGGAGCGGGCGGTACCGTCATGCCCAACCCGCTGTGGCGCCCGCCCGTCGGTGCCATGGGGCGTGGCAGTCACCGTGGCCCCTTGCTGATCGCCCATCCTCTGGGTGGCTGCCGCATGGGTGACACCCGACGCGAAGGCGTGGTCAACCACCTTGGGCAGGTCTTCGACGCAGCCGCAGACGCCACCACTGCGGTACATGAGGGTCTGGTGGTGCTAGATGGCGCCATGGTGCCCAGTTCCTTGGGCATCAACCCAGCTCTGACCATCGCGACCTTGAGCGAACGGGCCATCACCCAGTTGCTCCATACCGACTGGCAAGACCTGGGCACACGCCAGCCCGATCAGGCCGCCCCCAGCGAGCGGCCCATGCTGCCTGCACCCAGCTTGCCGCCAGACATCCCCACCACCATCGAGATCACTGAGCAGATGCGAGGCTGGGTCGGTCCCGTGGGCATCGAGCTGAGCTTGCGTTTCAAGCCCGTGGCCGTGCGTGACCTGCTGCGCGCCCACCCCATGAAGCGCACGCTCGAACTCGATGCCAGCTACAGCCGCTTGCGGGTCATCGCCCGACCAGATGAGATCACGCACGACAGCTGGAACAAGCAGGCACCGGTGCTCCTGGCCGCGCAACTCTCAGGGACGCTGTGCGCGCTGCACGACGACGACAGCAGCCATGCCGAGCGCGTGCGTCAGGCCCTGCCCGCCTGGCTGCGCAACCGTGGCATGCGCGACGTCAGCCAAGGTCTGGCCCGCTGGATATCAGGCCACCGACACAACGACGTTCGGCTGCGCCGCGTGCTCAGCAGCCTCTATCACACCGCCAGCCAAGCCGGCGAAGTGCGCCTGTTCGACTACGATCTGCGCCTGGAACGTGTGACGCAGCAAGCCGGCCCGTGGGCTGACATGGTCTCGCTGGAAGGGCAGCGCATCCATGGCCACAAACGCATCACCTATGCCCGCCGCGCCAATCCCTGGCGCCAGTTGACGACCATGGCGCTCACGCAGTTCCCGGGCCTGCCGCTGGACGGCATCACCGAGCGCACGCTGACCCTGCACCTGTCCCATCTCGCCGACATGGGCGTGCCTCTCTTGCGCGTGGTGCGCCAGCGCGATCTGCCAACCACGCTGATGGACCTGATCTCGTTGGCCTTGCTGATCACCCGCCTGCTGGCACGCATCCACATCTGGTCGTTCAGCCCCAGTGATCGCAGCCTGCGCGAAGGCCCGCCTACCGAGGCCTATGGTCGTTTGCCCAGCGCCATGCCCGGCTTGCCACCACCGCGCATCGAACGCCTCATCACCAGCGCCCCACACGACACCGCCCGGCTCGCCCGCATCCAGCTGACCCGCTACCCGGCCCAGATCGACGCACCGCGCCGCGCGCCCATCGTCATGCTGCATGGCTACAGTGCCAGCGGCACCAGTTTTGCCCACCCGAGCCTGCGGCCTGGGCTGGCCAGCTATCTGTGGGATCGTGGTCACGACATCTGGATCGTGGACCTGCGCACCAGTTCGGGCCTGCCAGACACCGCCACCCAAGCCTGGACTTTCGAGGATGTGGCCCTGCAGGACATCCCCATCGCGCTGACCCACATTGCCGACCGCAGCCTCACCGGCCAGATCGACGTCGTGGCGCACTGCATGGGCTCGACCATGCTGTGGATGGCCTTGCTGGCGCCCGACCTGCAGGCCTTGTCGACCCACCCCACGGCACAGCAGGCACTGCAACGCTTGCAAGGCCTTCAAGGCGGCGGCCTGATCCGGCGTCTGTGCATGTCCCAGGTCGCGCCCATCGTGCACTTCAGCGAGGCCAACATCCTGCGGGCTTTCGTGCTGCGCTATGTGCGCCAGTTCCTGCCCCTGGGCCCCTATCACTTTGAACGGCCCGACGTCCGCCAGCGCCAGCAACGCATGCTGTCGGACCTCATGGACATGCTGCTGGCCACGCTGCCCTACCCTGAATCCGAGTGGGACATCGAGCACCCCAGCGGCATGCCGTGGCGTCGCGCACCCTGGTCGCGTACGCGCCGTCGCATGGACATGCTGTTTGGCCGCGCATTCCATCTTTCGAGCATGTCCTCACGCGTGCTGCAGCAGATCGACGATTTCTTCGGCCCCATGAACCTCAACACCCTGTCGCAGGTCCTGCACATGGCCCGCAGCCGAACGCCGACCGATGCCTCAGGGCGCGCCATCTACCTCGACCAGCAACGCCTCGCACATGCCATGGACACCATGCAGGCCATGATGTCCATACACGGCGAGCAGAACGGTCTGTCCGACATCAGCGGCATGCATGCCTTTGCGCACTACGTCCGCAACCTGGGGCCCCGCTACCGCGACAAATACCAGATCGCATCCATACCCGACAAGGGACACCAGGACTGCCTGATCGGCGAAGACCTGGACGCCCCCGGCGCCGTCTTCCCGCGCATCGCCAGCTTCTTCGAGCCGCCAACATGAGCAAGACGGTCCTCAGGCTGCGACACATCACCCTGGCACCGCCCTCGATCGGCCCCATGGTGGCCGGCAAGCTCGACCAACTCACCATGGCCCGCCTCGGCCATGACGACGCCCTGGGCCGCCCTTTGCTGATCGGGGCGCTGCCGCTGGCTTGTGCGCACCTTGGCGGTGACCTAGGCCGGGCCCTCTTCACACCCTGGCATGCCCTGACCTTTGGCAGGCAAACCTCCAACATCGGCCTCATGGCCTTCGATCAGGATGGGCTGCGCCAGCATGACGGCCCCTGCTTGATCTTCCTGGTGCACGCCCAACCTCCGGGGCTGCAACTGCCAGACATCACACCCGGCGTGCTGCGACCTTTTGCCCCGCTGCCAGAAGCCCTCGCCCATTTCGAGCCGGATAGCACGCACCACGACTGTCGACCCGCACTGTGCCGGGCCATCTGGCGCGCCATGCGCCTGCTGCAAGGACGCGCGCGCGATGTCGTGCCCCACCTTCCCGGCCTCTCACCCCAGTCTGCCCCGGCACCCCAGCCCGCTCGCACCACCACGCGCTTCGTGCTGGGCAGTTGCCTCTACCCCGGCGGCATGCTGGAAGAAACCCCGTATCCGGGCGACTGGTGCCCCGCGGCGGCCGACCAATCAATGGCCCTGCTCCACGACCTGCGCAACCAGCCGTCGGCACCGCCTCTGGACTTCGCGCTGCTGGTGGGCGACCAGGTCTACCTGGATGCCACGGCCGGGTTGTTCGACCCCGCCATGCTGGCCGACCGCTTTGGCGCGCCTTACCTGAAATGGCTGGGGCGCCCCATGGTGCGGCGCGCGCTGGCCGGCCTGCCTGTCCACACCATGCTGGACGACCACGAGCTGACCGACAACTGGGAGCCCGTCCACACGCAAGCCCGATCCTGGCATGACGAAGACGCGCACCCCAGCGTGCACCACTACAACCGCGACCTGCTGGCCAAGGGGCTGATCAGCTACCTGACCTTTCAAGGACCCGTGATACATGCGCCCCAAGGCCTGAGCAGGCCCAAGCTCTGGCGCCTGGTCGGCACGCATGAAGATCCGGAAATGGTCTTCATGGCCGACACCCGCACGCGCCGCCAGTTGCGCAACACCCGCACCATCGATACCGCCGACATCATGGACACGACGCAGTTCGATGCCCTGTGCGACTGGTTGCGGCGCAGCGGCCAACACCCCACCACACCCCGCTTCCTGGCCTGCCCCACCATGCTGCTGCCGCGTCGGCGCCTGGCCGTCGGCCCCACGCCCGCCAGCGCCCTGCACTCCGATGCCTGGGACGGCTTCCCGCACGCCATGCACCGCCTGCTCGCCAATCTGTACGAGCACGACTGCCGCAACGTCGTGCTGCTGTCGGGCGACGAGCACCTGGCCAGTGTCAGCTTCGTCGACATCCGCAAGGAAGGTGCGGCGCACACGGTGCGCATCCACGTGGTCCACACGCCCGGCCTGTACACACCCTTTCCCTTCGCCAACGCGCGGCCCATCGACTTCCTCACCCCCGACGCCTTCGACTTCAACTGGCCGGACGATGCAGGCACACCCGCACGCTACCACTGCAACGTCCAGACCTGGTTCGCCCCACCCATCAATGGCTTCGTGCTGATCGACGCACCGCGCCAGCTCGACCCCGAAAACCCCATACGCCTGGGCTTTATGCTGTCGGATTCAGCCCAGGCGCATCACCCCGCACCCGTCCCTGACCAGGGGACGTCGGACATCGTGACCCTCTATGTTCAACCGGCCTCCTGACACCGCGCCCCACGCCATGCAAGCCGACGCCTCCATCAACCTTGCGCACGCCAGCGTCTCACCCGAGCAAATCGACGAAGCCGTGGCCGAAGAGCTGCTGGCGCAAAACGAAACACTGTCGCTGCGCACCAGCGTCCCCATCGCCCTGGTCGTGCTGTTCTTCTCGGCCGTAGCCTGGAGCACCACGCCACACAGCTGGGTGATCATGTGGGCCACCGGCAACTGGCTGGCCTTGATCGTGCGACACCTGAGCTGGCGCCTGCTGCCCCGCACCGGCGTCTCGGCACGCCGTCGGCTCAGCATCGCCCGTTGGCTGCCCTTGATCCCGGGGCTGGCCAACGCCACCGCCGTGTTCTTCTTCCCGCACCTGTCCGATGCCGCCAAGACCATCCTCACGCTGATCATGGCCGCCCTGACCACGGGCGGCATCAACACCTCGGCGGGCTACATGCCGCTGTACATGAGCTACATGCTGCCCGTCATGGGCTCGCTGACACTGGCCTGGGGTGTGACCCCGTTGGCCTCCAGCGAACAGTGGCTGGGCAAGGCCATGGTCCCCATGATGCTGCTGTTTTCCGTGACCATGGTGGCCCTGGCCCGCGGCAGCTTCCGCACCTTCAGGCTGGCCATCGCCAAGCGGCTCAACGAAGGCTTGCTCAACCAGCAATTGCGCGTCGCGCTGGAACAGGCCGAAAGCGCCAACGCCGCCAAGACCCGCTTCCTGGCCTCGGCCAGCCATGACCTGCGCCAGCCCCTGCATTCGCTGTCGCTGTTCTTCGCGACCTTGCGCCTGCAGATCACCCGACCCGACAACATCACGCTGCTGGACCACATCGACCAGGCCCTCTCAGCCCTGCAATCGCAGATGAACACCCTGCTGGACATGTCCAAGCTCGACGCCGGCATGGTCAAGCTGGAGTGGCAGAACTTCGCCTTGCCGCCCCTGCTGCACCAATTGCGCAGCACCTACCAACCCGTGGCCCAGCAGCGCGGCCTGGCCCTGCACCTGCTTTGCGCCGACGAGCTGCGCGTCAACAGCGACATCGAGCAACTCAGCCGCGTCTTACGCAACCTGCTGGACAATGCCGTCAAGTACACGCAGGAGGGCGAAGTCAGCATCGAGGCCTTCGAAGACGCCGGCCACGTCAAGGTCCGCGTCATCGACACCGGCTGCGGCATTCCTCCAGCCCTGCACAAGCAGGTGTTCGAGGAGTTCTTCCAGGTCGACAACCCCGAGCGCGATCGCAACCGTGGCCTGGGCCTGGGCCTGTCCATCGTGCGCCGCCTGGCCGCCTTGCTCTATCTGGAACTGGCGCTGGACTCCGAACCCGGCCAAGGCACCGCCATCACCCTGACCATCCCCAAGGGCACGGGCCGCGTGCAGGAAGCCCTACCCGAACCCGAAGCACGCGAGGCCCAACCCTCCATGCCCTTGTGTCAGGTGCTGGTGCTCGACGACGAAGCCGCCGTGCGCGCCGGCATGGAAGCCTTGCTCCAGCACATGGGCTGCGTCGTCATGCTGGCCGCCAGCACGGATGAAGCCTTGCACATCACGATGGAGCGCCAGCCCGATCTCGTGCTCGCCGACTTGCGCCTGCGCAACACCGAAAGCGGCATCAACGCCGTCGAGCAGTTGCGCGCGCGCTACCCCAATCTGCCGGCCATCATCATCACCGGCGACACCGCCCCCGACCGCCTCAAACAGGCCCAGGCCGCAGGTCTGCCCGTGCTGCACAAACCCGTGGCCGCCGACACCCTCATGGCCGCCATCGCGGCCAGTCTGGAAGCCCAAGACTAAGGCAATGCTGAATAAGTCCCCGCCATGCGCGTTCGTCCCCAATCGGGATGAGTGGCTTGCCAACATCGTGCGGCATGTGCTGGTGGCACATGCAAGCGATTTGGTGAGCCAATCGCCCGATTTGGGCCGAACCCCGAAGGGGGCGGGCCTTTGCGGGCGATCCCCTGCGTTCCAAAACAGGGTGCGGGCCACCAGCCCGAACCCTGTTTTGCGCCTGGCGGCTCATCCCGCAAAGATCCCGCCGCGCACGGCGCGGACTTATTCAGCATTGCCCTAAGCACTTGCGGACATCCACACGTCCACCTGCCACGCAACTTCCTACAATGCAGGGTCTGGGCAGGCCTGCGCAACACCATCGCGCCAAGGGCCTGCCCGCGAAAGGCCCTGCATGACCACCCCAGAAGAAAAACGCGCCGAGCTCAAGAAAGCCGCGCTTGAATACCACGAGCTGCCCACCCCCGGCAAGCTGGCCATCTCGGCCACCAAGCAGCTCACCAACCAGCGCGACCTCGCCCTGGCCTACTCGCCCGGTGTCGCCGCCCCCTGCGAAGAGATCGTCGAGAACCCGGCCGCCGCCTTCAAGTACACCAGCCGCGGCAACCTCGTGGCCGTCATCACCAACGGCACCGCCGTGCTGGGCCTGGGCGACATCGGCCCGCTGGCCGCCAAACCGGTGATGGAAGGCAAGGCCGTCCTGTTCAAGAAGTTCGCCGACATCGACGTCTTCGACATCGAGATCAACGAGAAGGACGTCGACAAGCTGGTCGACATCATCGCCTCGCTGGAGCCCACCTTCGGCGGCATCAACCTCGAGGACATCAAGGCGCCGGACTGCTTCCATGTCGAGCGCAAGCTGCGCGAGCGCATGAAGATCCCCGTCTTCCATGACGACCAGCACGGCACGGCCATCGTCGTGGGCGCGGCCTTGCTCAACGGCCTGAAGGTCATCGGCAAGGACATCAAGCAGGTCAAGCTCGTGACCTCCGGTGCCGGTGCCGCAGCGCTCGCCTGCCTCACGCTGCTGGTCAAGCTGGGCGTGCCCCGCGAGAACATCTGGGTCACCGACCTGGCCGGCGTCGTCTACGAGGGCCGCACCGAGCTGATGGACCCTGACAAGGCCGTCTTCGCGCAAAAGACCGAGCAGCGCAAGCTCTCAGAGGTCATCGAAGGCGCCGACATCTTCCTGGGCCTGTCCGCCGGTGGCGTGCTCAAGGGCGAGATGGTCGCCAAGATGGCCGCCAAGCCCATCATCTTCGCCCTGGCCAACCCCAATCCCGAGATCCTGCCCGACGAGGTCAAGGCCGTCCGCGACGACGCCATCATGGCCACCGGCCGCTCGGATTTCCCCAACCAGGTCAACAACGTCCTGTGCTTCCCCTACATCTTCCGCGGCGCGCTGGACTCGGGCGCCACCACCATCACCGATGAGATGGAGATCGCGGCCGTGCACGCCATCGCCGAGCTGGCCCAGGCCGAGCAGAACGAGGTCGTGGCCGCTGCCTATTCGGGCGAAACGCTGAGCTTCGGCCCCGAATACCTCATCCCCAAGCCCTTCGACCCGCGCCTGATGATGAAGATCGCGCCGGCCGTGGCCATGGCGGCCTTCGAGTCTGGCGTGGCCTCGCGCCCCGTGAAGGACTTCGTCGCGTATGGCGAAAAGCTACAGAGCTTCGTCTACGCCTCGGGCCAGACCATGAAGCCCATCTTCAGCGTGGCCAAGCGCGCCAAGAACAAGCGCATCGCCTTCGCCGAAGGAGAAAACGAAGGCGTGCTGCGCGCCGCCCAGATCGTGGTGGACGAGAACATCGCCCGACCCACGCTGATCGGCCGCCCGGCCGTGATCGAACAGCGCCTGGAGCGCTTCGGCCTGCGCCTGCAGCCCGGGCGTGACGTCGACATCGTCAGCGTCGAGAGCGACCCGCGCTACCGCGAGTACTGGCAGACCTACCACCGCCTGACCGAGCGCAAGGGCGTGACCGAGCAGATGGCCAAGATCGAGATGCGCCGCCGCCTGACGCTGATCGGCTCGATGCTGCTGCACAAGGGCGAGGTGGATGGCCTGATCTGCGGCACCTGGGGCAACACGGCCCTGCACCTGCACTACATCGACCAGGTCATCGGCAAGCGCCCCGGCGTGAAGACCTATGCCGCCATGACCGGCCTGATCCTGCCCGGCCGCACGGTCAATCTGCTGGACACGCACATCAACTACGACCCCAGCGCCGAGCAGCTTGCCGAGATCACCATCATGGCCGCCGAGGAGATGATGCGTTTCGGCCAGCGCCCCAAGGCCGCGCTGCTGTCGCACTCGAATTTCGGATCGAGCAACCAGCCTTCGGCACTCAAGATGCGCGAGGCCCTGGGCCTCATCCAGGCGCGCGCGCCCTGGCTGGAGATCGACGGCGAGATGCACGGCGACACCGCCCTGGACGCCCACTACCGCAACCAGCTCATGCCACGCAGCACGCTCACCGGCGAGGCCAACCTGCTCGTGTGTCCCAACATCGATGCGGCCAACATCGCCTACAACCTGCTCAAGGTCGCGGCGGGCAACAACATCGCCCTGGGGCCTGTTCTGCTGGGTGCGGCCAAGCCGGTCTCCATCCTGACGCCCTCGGCCACCGTGCGCCGCATCGTCAACATGACTGCCATGACCGTGGCCGATGCCAACGCCGTCCGTTAACCTGCTCGCTGATGTTGTCCGCTGATGTTGCCCGCTAAATGCAGCGGGCGCTTATATCACAATCTGTCAACCCCCCACGCAAAGGCCCCGACTGCCTGCTTTGGCAGGCCCGGGGCCTTGAGCTTTTTGGCACTTTTCTATAGCATCACGTCTTTAACGAAGAGCTGCATTGCTGACAGATCAAGGCTGGAAACACAGCATCATGGTGCCCCGCACAGTCAATAGGGAAACCTCGTCAGGCGGTTGTGGCTTGACACCAGCGGCGTCTGCCGTGGTCGCCAGAATCACCAAAACGTGGTCTGCCGCCTTCCTGACTGGTCTCGCCCTGAGTTGTGTGACCGCGTGGCTTCCCGCAGAAGCCCTTGCCCGTCGCCATGCACCGCAAGAGACAAACGCCACCTCGTCTTCGGTGGCACTGTCTGCCCTTCCTGTGCAAGCCCAAGACGTCCACCGCCGTATTGTTGCGGGTGGTCCCTTTCGCTATGCCAAGGACGGTGTGGTGTTTGGCAACCGGGAACGCATCCTGCCCCGTCAGCCGCGCGGCTTTTATCACGAATACACCGTAGCTACCCCAGGCGAACGCGATCGCGGCGCGCGACGCATTGTTTGCGGAGGTAAAGATTTACAAAGGCCTGAAACTTGTTTTTACACGGCGGATCACTATCAGAGTTTCCAACAGATCGATCCACAGCGTTGAAGCATTTTTTCACGCACCCCAGGTTCTTTTTCTTTGACCTTAACTAATGCTCGTAAGGACATGAAGCCCTCCTCCATGCACCCCGGGCCCCAAGCGATCATGTTGTTGCAATCCATTCGACCCAACATCGTCCAATCCATCCGCGCTTTCCGCCCGGAAGATTTGCAACAGGCGGCCAATGCCTCAGGCCAGCACTTCCTCTACACCAACCTGAGCGCCGCTCAGAACAAGCAGGACGTGTTGGACATCATCGCCCGTGACTTCCTGTTCCCGGACCACTTCGGCAAGAACCTCGACGCCCTGTACGACTGTATGACCGACTTGGTCCACAAGTCGGGCCCGCAGCCGGGCTTCGTCGTGGTGCTCGAGCTGATCCCCGATGGCAACAAGTGCGACCGCGAAACCCGTGAGCTGCTGCTCGATGCCTTCCGCGACGCCGCCGACTTCTGGGCTGAGCGCAAGGTTGCTTTCCGCGTGTTCTACTCGATCGCCGTGTCGGGCAAGGAATCGGCCGGCAACTGGGACAAGGCCGAAATCGCTCAGAACGACCCCAACGTCAAGCCCGCCAAGGTCTCCAAGAATGCCCCGCAGCCGATGATCATGAACCTGCCGCCCATGAGCAGCGTGTTCGACACTTCCGCGCTGCTGGCCGCCGCCTGAGCTGACACCAGCCTCAAGCAAGCCATCAAGCCGACCGGGCCGGTCTTCGTGACCGAGCCCGGTTTTTCTTTCATCAGGGCAGATCGTCCTCGGTGGGTGGCGCGTTCGAGGCGCGTGGCCCGATGGTCGCCCCCAGGCGGCTGCGCACGGACAACGCCTTGCCATTGAGCACGTTGGCGTAGACCGTGGCGTTGGCGAGCACCTTCTTGACGTAGTCACGCGTCTCGTTGAAAGGGATGTTCTCCACCCAGGCCACCGAGTCGATGCGCGGACCCTCGCGCCAGCGACGTGGCCGTGACGGCCCCGCGTTGTAGGCCGCCGCCGCCATGGCCTGCGCGCCCTGGAAATCGTCCAGCACCAGCTTGAGGTAGCCCGCGCCGATGCGCAGATTGGTCATGCGGTCGGTGATGAGGTCGGGCTTGTAGTCGATCCCCAGCTTGCGCGCCGTCCAGGCCGCCGTGGCAGGCATCACCTGCATCAGGCCCGAGGCGCCCACACTGGACTTGGCCGCCACGATGAAGCGCGATTCCTGGCGGATCAGACCATACATGTAGGCGGCGTCCAGCCCGACTTCGCGCGCCGCAGTCAGCACATCCTGCCTGAAGGGCGTGGGGTAGCGCTGGTCGAGGTTGATCTCCTGGCGCGTGCGCTCGCTGGAATTGATGCAGCGGTCCCAGACCTCACGGCGGCAGGCCTCTTCGGCCACGGCCAGCAGCTCACGGTCACTCAGGCCGCCCACCTTGGCATAGGACAAGGTGAAATTCCACTCTCGGATGGCCTCGCCGCGCCAGCCCAGGTCCAGCATGCGGAAAGCCCGATCGATGCCCGGCATGGCACGCGCGTCAGCCAGTTCGGCCTCGCTCACGGGTGGGGGCTTGGGCAGCGATTTGGCCGGCGCGCCAGACAGTTCCTCGGACGCCAGCTGGCCATAGAAGGTCAGAGGGTTGGCCACGCGGATGAGCAGCTCGCGCGCCTGCTGGCGCACGGGCTCCGTTGCCGGGCTCGTCTGACCTTTCACGCGCGCTTGCAGCGCCTTGGCCTTCCAGTACAACCAGGCCGTGTCCTGCTGCTGATCAGGTGCCATCACGTCGATGGCCTGCTCCACCAGCGTCCAGCGCTCTGTTTTACCCGCCGAAGCCGCGCGCACACCCGCACGCGCCATCCAGGCCAGCGTCTCGGGCGACCAGGCCACTGTCAAACGCGAACCGCCCGGGCGCAACTCGCCCGTGCCGGCCGCCAGCGCACGATCGGTCAAGGCCCGCTCGAAATAGTCGGACGCCTCCGGCAACAGGCGCCAGGCCGCCGCGTGCCCCAGTTGTGCCCAGGCCCAGGCCGTTTCCTCGGCCGTCCAGCGCCAGCGGCTGCGATTGGCCGATACCTCGATGGCCTCGGCCGCCGCAGTCGGGTCCATGCCCGCCCAGCGGATGAAGGCCAGCAGGTTCAGCGGCCCCTCTGCTTCGAGCGGCACGCCCACGGGCAAGGGCGTCAGGTCTGGCTTGCCCTTGGCTTTGCGCCTGTTCTTGCCCTTGTCCTTGTGTTTGCCATTGCGCGCGTCCGGCCCGATGGACGAACCTGGCGCCCGACGCTTGTCGTCGCCACCGGAGGGCCCCAGGCCGTTCTTGCTCTCGGTCGGCATCAGAAAGGCCTGCGGCTGCCCCATCAGCTTGTTCACGGCCTGGGCCAGCGCATCCCCCAGCAGGCGGGCGCTTTGCTGCACGGCGCGGGGCTTGTCGGCCTCGATGGCCAGGCGCAGCTTGCGCCACACATCGGGCTGCTCCAGCACCTGGCCGGCCACCAGGGCCTGGGCCATGGCGTCACAGCCGAAATCGGCGTCCTTCTGGGTCCACCAGGCCTGGCGGGCCTGTTCGCGCCAGTCGCCCGGCCCCTCCATGGGCGCGTTGGTCTGGTAGCGCGCCAGCACGCCCAGGCAGCTCACCTCGCGGTCGTCGTTCATGCGAAAGCTGGGCTGGATGCGCAGGAAGGTCTTCCAGTCCTGTCGATGGCCCAGCTCCAGCAACCAGTCGTTGCGCGCCCGGTCGGCCACGTAGGCGTCGGGCCAGCGCGCCAGGAAGTCATCGACCTCGGTCGGGCCGATTTCCATCAGGCGCAATTGGAAGTACCAGTAGTCGGCCCAAGGGGCCAAGGGGTAGCGCGCGGCAATCAGAGCGTCACGGTCAGCCAGGAGCCTGGCCTTGTCCTTCACCCGCAGCGCTTCGCGGGCGTCCTGCACGGTGCTGTCGTCTGCCGCCGCGTGACAGGCCGGCGCCGTCATCATTCCCAGCGCCAAAGTCCAGCTGGACAGGGCCGCCGCGCCCCAAGACGCATACTTGTACGTGATTCGCAATGGAGTAACCTTTTGTTATGGCCTCGAACAATCCGCCGCTCACCCGCGCCGACTGGCGACAACGCCTGCTGGCGGCCCGCAAGGCGTGGATGGACACGCCGCAAGCCGCGCAGGCACAAGCCGCCTTGCATGAACGGGTGATGGCCGTACTGGCTCAACTGGAGCCCGACTGCCTGGGGTTGTACTGGCCTATGCAAGGCGAATTTAACCCAAGGGACGCGGCCTTGGCAGCGCGTTCGGCATTCGCCTGCCAACTCGCCCTGCCGCATGCCCAAAAAAGCCCGGCTCAGATGCATTTCCGTGCATGGGACGGCCAAGAGCCTGGTACGCGGGATGAATGTGGCATCCCCAGTTCAGCGGGCAAACCCGTCGTGCCCGACGTGGTGCTGGTGCCTTGCGTGGGCTTCACCACCGAGGGTTGGCGACTGGGCTATGGCGGCGGTTATTTCGACCGCTTTCTGGCCGCGCATCCCGAGGTCACGGCCATCGGGGTGGCCTGGGACGCCGGGCGCATCGACGCCAACTTGCTTCAACCCGAGTCTCACGACATCCCGCTGATGGCCGTCCTTACAGAAAGCAACACCTGGGACGCTTAACGCCCCCCAGTTTCGGGGGGACCAAGAGGGAACCCTAGGCGTTAATCGCCGGATAGCCGTCATCATCACGTCCATGGCCCACAAGGGCCTCTTCAAAAGAGGGCTAATCAGCAGTGCCCCACATACCAACCGAAACAAGGACGTGAACATGAAGTATTTCAAGCAGTTCAGTATGGCGTTCCTGGCCGTGGCTGCCACCGCTGCATCCGCCGCAACGAATCAGCCTTTCACGGCAACGAGCGCCTCGGTCACGCTGGACACCAGCTACCTGACCACCAATGGCTACACCGTTTCCAACGTGGGTTCCGCAACCTACAACAGCTCGACCGGCGTGCTGACCGACCCCGTGTCGGCGGTGTCGCTGGCGACCAGCCCCGGTCCGATTGACATCACCTTCGCCTCTGGCGCTGGCCTGTCGCTCAAGAAGGGACTGTCCACCGTCAAGCTGCTCAATTTCTCCTATGACGCGTCCACCAACAGCCTGTTTGGCGACATCAGCGCCGGCTTGCTGCTGAACCTGACCAACCAGTCCCTGTTGACAGCCACGACGGTTGCCGGTGACTTCGGTGGCAGTGCACTGGGCAACGTCAGCACTTCGGCCAGCACCCGCACCCTGAACCTGTCTGCAAGCAACTTCGTGCTGTCTGACGCTTTCCAGACCTTCCTGACCAACAACGGCGTCGACCCCACCAGTATGGCATTCGTGGCCAGCATCGTGAAGTCGGTGAATATCGGTACCGTGACCCCGGCCGTTCCCGAGCCCGGCACCTACGCCCTGATGGGTCTGGGCCTGGTCGGCATCGCCCTGACGGCTCGCCGCAAGATGGCCGCCTGAGTCGATACGTCGATCAAGCCAATGAAAAAGAGCTCCCTGCGGGGAGCTCTTTTGTTTGGTTGCCGCACTTAGAAGCGGTAGCCAATCCCGATGCCGAACAGAACGGGGTCGATCTTGACGGTGCCCACATTGCCCAGCGTGGGGTGGGTCACGTCGGTGCGGATGTCGATCTTCTTGAAGTCAACGTTGAAGTACAGATTGTTGTTGATCGGGAAGTCCGCGCCGAACTGGACGGCCGTGCCCCAGCTGTTGCGATCAATCTCCAGCGGCGTGCCGCCCAGGCTCAGGTTGACACCCGAGAAGTGCGTGTAGTTGATCCCAGCACCGATATATGGACGCACTGTCGGGTTGCTGGGTGCGAAGTGGTACTGCACAGTCAGGGTCGGGGGCAGGTGGCGCAGGGTGCCGATCTTGCTGCCGTTGAGCGAGACGGTCTGCTTTTGCGGCGTGGTGGCGATCAACTCGAAGGCCACATTGGGCGTGACGAAATAGGACGCATCCACTTCCCAGATGTACTTGCTGTTGACCGTGACGCCGCCGAGCGCGTCGAGCGTGCCGGTGCTTTCATTGGCCGGATCCAGGTAGAGCGCACGCGCGCGGACCATGAAGTCGCCGGCATGGGCCGGCACAGCGACCGCGCAAGTCAAGGCGGCCAGGGCAATCAGGCGGGCGCGAAGGGAAAGGGCGTTCATGATGGGTGATCCTTCTTGTGGCTAGGTTGCAGAGGCCACGTCAAAACGGCCTCCATGCAACCATTCCAGCAAGATCACCCTGGCCCAAACTTGTGCTGCATCAACTCGGCCAAGGCCGGCGGCAAGCGCCCGGTGCCAAAGCTGGCCGGGTTTGCGCCAGATCAGAAGTCCGCGATGCGGCCAGGCAACAGCGCGTGCCTCACAAGCCCAGGCGCTGGCAGATGGCCAGCACGGCACCCGACTGGTTCATCGTGTAGAAGTGCAGGCCAGGTACGCCGCCCTCACGCAGGCGCTCGCACAAGGCCGAGACCACGTCCAGCCCGAAAGCCTGGATGGAGGCCTTGTCATCGCCATAGCCTTCCAGGCGCGTGCGGATCCAGCGCGGGATCTCGGCGCCACAGGCGTCCGAGAAGCGCATCAGCTGCGTCGAGTTGGTGATGGGCATGATCCCAGGGATCACCGGGATGGCGGCGCCCGCCTTGGTCGCGTCTTCGACAAAACGGAAATAGGCGTCCGCGTTGAAGAAGTACTGCGTCAAGGCCACATCGGCACCAGCCTTGACCTTGGCCACATAGGCCTGCAGGTCGGCCTGCGGATTGCGTGCCTGCGGGTGCATCTCGGGATAGGCACCCACCTCGATGTGGAAGTGCGGGCCGGTTTCCTCGCGGATGAAGGCCACGAGTTCGCTGGCGTAGCGGAACTCGCCAAAACCGCCGTAGCCGCTGGGCAGATCGCCGCGCAGGGCCACCAGGCGCTTGATGCCGTCAGCCTTGAACTGGGCGAGCTGCTCGCGCACCGAGGCCTTGCTGGCGCCGATGCAGGAGAAATGGGGCGCCGCGTCAAAGCCTTCGCTGAGGATGGCGCGCACGGTCTGGATGGTGCCGTCTTGCGTGGAGCCACCCGCGCCATAGGTCACCGAGCAGTACTCGGGCCCCAGCGGGTAGAGCTGCTGGCGCACGGCGGCCAGCTTGTCCACGCCCTCGGGGGTTTTGGGGGGGAAGAACTCCAGACTGATGGGCAGGCGCGGAGCGGTCGTCATATGAGAAGCTTTCTGTGCGTCGTCTGCTCAGGCGGCGGCTTTGCGCGCCCGGACGAAGAATTCACGGTTGCCGTCGCCACCGGCGATGGGGCTGTCGAAGTAGTCGCGCACCTCCAGGCCGAGATCTGCGCAGCAATGGCGAATGCGAGCCTCGACCTCGGCATAGCTGGCCGGGTCTTTGACCAGGCCGCCTTTGCCGATCTGGCCGGGTTGCAGCTCGAACTGTGGCTTGACCAGCATGAGCAGCTCGCCCTTGTCGGCCAGCAAAGGCACGAGGGCGGGCAGCACCAGGGTCAGGGAGATGAAGGACAGGTCGCCCACGATCAGCGCGAAACCGGCCTTGGGCAGGGCATCGCCCAGGTCGTCTTCGCTGAGGTTGCGCGCATTGACACCTTCGATCACCACGACCTGCGGGTGCTCGCGGATGCTGGCGTGCACCTGGGCATGGCCCACGTCCACACCCACCACGCGCTTGGCCCCTTGCGACAGCAGCACCTCGGTGAAGCCGCCCGTGCTTTGGCCCACGTCCAGACAGAACTTGGCCTTCAAGGTCACCTGCGGCTTCTTGGCCTTGCAGTGCGCCAGCGCACCTTCAAGCTTGAGGCCGGCGCGCGAGACCCAGCGGGTTTCGGCATCGTCCAGGATCTGGAACACGCAGTCGATGGGCAGCGTTTCGCCTGCCTTGCGCACGGTGGCCCAGCCCCTGTGAGGGCTGTTGGGACTGCTCCACTGCACGCCGCCTTGCTCGATGAGCCGCTGCGCCGCCGAGCGCGTGGGCGCCAGGCCGCGTTCGAGGATCAACTGATCAGCGCGGGAAAGAAGGATGTTCATTCAACAAGCATCAAGGCATTGGGCACATTGGGCACGCCACAAAATGGAGCGCCACCGAAGGTGCGCGACAAATCCAGCGACCGCCGTGGATCCGGCTTCGCCGGTCCACTGGCGGTGCCCCCTCGAAGGGGGCGGCCGAAGGCCGTAGGGGGTGGTCAATACCTATATGTGTCGGGCTTGTAGGGGCCTTGAACCGGCACACCGATGTACGCGGCCTGCTCTTCCGTCAACGTGGTCAGTTCGGCATTGAGCGTCGTCAGCTGCAGTCGGGCCACACGCTCGTCGAGGTGCTTGGGCAGCACATAGACCTTGCCGATGTCGTAGGCGTCCCTGTGGGCAAACAGCTCGATCTGCGCCAGGGTCTGGTTGGCAAAGCTCGACGACATCACATAGCTGGGGTGGCCCGTGCCGCAGCCCAGGTTCACCAGGCGGCCCTTGGCCAGCAGGATGATGCGCTTGCCATCCTTGAAGATAACGTGGTCGACCTGCGGCTTGATCTCTTCCCACTGGCAGTTCTGCTCCAGCTTGGCCACCTGGATCTCGTTGTCGAAGTGGCCGATGTTGCAGACGATGGCGTTGTTCTTCATCGCAGCCATGTGCTCATAGGTGATCACGTCGCGGTTGCCGGTGGTGGTCACGAAGATGTCGGCCTTGTCGGCGGCCCAGTCCATGGTTACGACGCGGTAGCCTTCCATGGCGGCCTGTAGGGCGTTGATGGGGTCGATCTCGGTGACCCACACCTGGGCGCTCAGGGCGCGCAGGGCCTGGGCCGAGCCCTTGCCCACATCGCCATAGCCAGCGACCACGGCGACCTTGCCCGCGACCATCACGTCGGTGGCGCGCTTGATGCCGTCAACCAGCGATTCACGGCAGCCATAGAGGTTGTCGAACTTGGACTTGGTCACCGAATCGTTGACGTTGATGGCACGGAACAGCAGCAGGCCCTTGGCGCTCATCTCGTTGAGGCGGTGCACGCCGGTGGTCGTCTCTTCGGTCACACCGATGATCTGGGCGGCCTTGCGGCTGTACCAGGTGTTGTCCACGGCCAGCTTGGCCTTGATCGCGGCGTAGAGGATGCGCTCTTCTTCGCTGGCAGGGTTGTTCAGGACGCTGGCATCCTTCTCGGCGCGCTTGCCCAGGTGCATCAGCAAGGTGGCATCACCACCGTCGTCCAGGATCATGTTGGGGCCTTCGCCCTCGGTGCCCTTGGCGCCGAAGTCGAAGATGCGGTGGGTGTAGTCCCAGTAGTCCTCCAGCGACTCGCCCTTGTAGGCGAACACGGGCGTGCCGGCATCGACCAGGGCAGCGGCGGCGTGGTCTTGCGTCGAGAAGATGTTGCAGGAGGCCCAGCGCACGGTGGCGCCCAGGGCTTGCAGGGTCTCGACCAGCACGGCAGTCTGGATGGTCATGTGCAGGGAGCCGGTGATGCGCGCGCCCTTGAGGGGCTGGCTGGCGGCGTATTCCTTGCGGATGGCCATCAACGCGGGCATCTCGCTCTCGGCGATCTTGATTTCCTTGCGGCCCCAGGCGGCCAGGGACATGTCGGCGACGATGCACTCGACGCCTTTGTGATCGGTGATCAGGGACTTGGTAACAGCGGTCATGACTCAGCTCCTAAGAAAAGAAGCCGCCTGCGCTGCCGGGGGGAACGTGACAGATACAACTCACCCAGCGGGACACATGCGGGTGAGCGCGGTTGCAAATAACGGGTCTTTCGAGCCTGGGGCGCTGCCTGATGAAACAGGGCGGCCTTGCAACGCTCCTCGAAAGCATGCGCAGTATAAATCGTCTAGGACGCTTGTCCAGCCAGAACAACGCGGTTGCGACCAGCCAGTTTGCCTTTGTAGAGCGCCTGATCGGCACGGGCCAGGGCTTGCGTCACGGTTTCGCCGGCCTGCATCAGGCTCACGCCCAGGGTGATGCTCAGGGGAACAGCCTGCTCACTGTGCCGCAGGCGCAATTGCTCGACGGCCTCGCGCAGGCGCCCTGCCACCCGCATGGCCTCGCCTTCGTCGGTGGAGGGCAACAGCACCAGGAACTCCTCGCCGCCCCAGCGGGCCACGTGGTCGATTTCGCGCACGCCCTCGCGCAGGGCCTGGGCCACGGCCTTGAGTGCGTTGTCGCCAGTCTCGTGGCCGTGGCTGTCGTTGATGCGCTTGAAGTGGTCGACGTCGCCCAGCACCAGTGCAAGAGGCCGCCCACCACGCTCGAAGACAGCCGCCTCATGCTGCGCCACTTCCAGCGCGAAGCGGCGGTTGCGCAACTGGGTCAGCGGGTCGGTGCAGGCCTGGTCACGCAGGCTCGCTTCGGCATTGGCCACCAGGCGGTAGTAGGCAAACGCCAGCACGGCCAGCATCAGCAGTGAGCTGGCCAGGTTGAAGTAATGCAGGCCCTGCAGCATGGCCGGCGCCAGCGTCTGCACGGGCTGTACGCCACGGAACAGAAAGTCCAGCACCATGTAGAACATGGCCACGGTCGTGGCCGCCAGCAGCTTGAACCAGGTCGTGTGCAGATTGCTCAGGATGACCACCGGCACGACCAGGACGATGTAGTAGTGAAAGCCGCTGTCCCAACCTATCACCACCACGGCCAGGAGGCCGTGCAGCAGGATCTCCCCGACGATCAGGCCCATGGCGACGAAGTGCCGCCCGTGGTAGATCAGCCAGGCAGACAGCACGTAGATCAGCACGCTGGCCACATTGGCGCGCGCCATCCAGTTCACGCCGGCCGAGCCGAACAGGAAGATGAAGGCCAGGTGGGCCACACCGGCGATCAGCGTCGCCACGGTCAGCAGGCCCAGGAAGACACCCGTGGTGCTGCCGCGCCCGAGCAAGGCTTTGACAAGATCCTGAATGTACTGCTTCACGCGTGCGCGGGCTGAATCAGCCCAATGTGGTGATTCAGCTTTTATCGGCAGGCGAAAACCTTACTTGAGCGCGTCTTCGTCTGATGACGCGGTGCTGTCGCAGACATCCTCGTCGGGGATCAGGCATTCGGGCTGGGCGGCATCGGCCTTGCCGCCACGCGTCACCAGCTTGCTCGACAACAGGGCTTCGACCTCGGCATGGGGCACCAGCACCCACATGCGCCCCCGGTTCTTGGTGCGGCGGGCCTGGCGGCCGGCATCGGCGCCGAAACCCCAGAAGTAGTCGGCCCGCACCGCGCCCCGGATGGCGCCGCCCGTGTCCTGCGCGAACATCAGGCGCTGCATCTGGGTCTGGCGTTTGTCACCCGTGGCCGCGTCCAGGAAGACCGGATAGCCCAGGGGCAGGACGCGCGGATCAACAGCCAGGGAACGACCGGCCGTAAGGGGCACACCCAGCGCACCGACCGGGCCGGCCTGCGTGGACTGATCGGGGGCCGGGCGGAAGAAGACATAGCTGGGGTCGCTGTCCAGCGCCTGGCTGCGTTGCTTGAGCAGATTGGCACTGAGGCCGGCGGCCGTTGCGGGCGCAGCGGCAACGGATGCAACAGCGGGTGTCTTGGCCGCACCGCCATTGGCAGCCTTGGCAGCCACTTGGCCAGACCGGCCCTTCTGACCCTTCTGGGTCTGCGCCTGCGTCAGGAGATCATCGACCAGTTGCTGTGAGCTGCCTTTGGCCGATGCCCCGGTGGGTTGAGCAGGCACTGGCGCGGGTTTCGCGGCCGGCCTTGCGTTCCCGGCGGGTGGCAGCAAGGCACTGACGGCATCCGACACAGCCGGATCGCCGGGTGACGTCGCTGCGGTCGCCGCGGTTGTTTTGCGAGCGCCACGGGTCAGGGGCTCATCACCCGTTGAGGCGGCTGGGTCTGGCGTGGGTGACATGGGCTCCGGCGCATCGGCAGCGCCGTCGGCCAAGGCATCAGCCAGGTCGAAATGCTCGACCTCATCGGCCACATTGCCGCCATCGACCTTCGCGCCCCGGGTCTGCACGCGCTCGTTGCCCGACGAAGCCAGTTGCATGGGCTTGAACGGGTGGCCATTCTGGTCCGCATAGGCCACGCGCAGCACACTGCCATCGGGCAGGCGGATGCGGCCGGCGCCCTGGACCTGCATGGCATACAGCGCGATGGGGTCGTCCACCCAGGCCAGCACGGGTGCATCGAGATCACCTGCGCGGTTGATGTCGGCGCGGGTGTAGTAGGGCAGGCCCTCGTTGCCCTGCAGCCGCACACGCAGGCGACGGTCCAGGGTGTCGAGGGTGAAGCGCTTCATGTCCACAGCGATGGCACCAGATTGACCGGCCGGCACCGGCATCAGCAGGCGGCCATTGGGCTTGACATTGGCCACGGCCTTGCGTTGCGCCACCGGCACGGTCTTCCAGTCCAGGAAGTAGAGGTCATTGGGCACGCCGTAGACCGGCACCGAGAACTGGGCATCGCGCTGGGCGCGGCCTTGCAGCAGGGGTTCGTAGTAGCCGGTGATGTCGCCTTCGCGGCTGCGGTCGGTGTTCTGCACGGTCAGCAGGGTGAACTCCTGCTCCATGAACTGACGCGCGGCCTTGGCATCCTTGATTGTCTTGACGCGGGCGCACAGCGGCTTCCAGGTGGCCGCATTGGGCTTGCGCTCCAGCACCTTGCAGGACTCCTTGAAGGCGGCCCAGGCCTCGGTGAAGTTGTCCTGCTTCCAGCCCGGCAGGCTCTCGAAAGCGCTGACCTTGAACAGGGCGTGGCGGGTGGCGATGTCCTGGCCTGCGAGCTTGCCCGGGGCGGCCGCGCCAGCGCCGTCGGCCTCCGCCTCGTTGACCTGGGTCGTTGGGGCCGATGTACCCTGATCGGCTTGATCAAGCTTGGGCGCACTGCCACAGCCACCCAGGGCCATCAAGGCGGCCAAGGCCAGGGCCTTGGCCCAGGGTGTCTTTGGCAATGAGGTCTGGAGGTTGCGCATCATGCGGCGCATCTTGAAACCCACCTCATCGGGGGACAACTGACCTTGGTCAAGACAGCAGCCTTGTTACCTAAGTCACCGTGCCCCGCACAGGGGGCCCGCTATTCTCAAGCGCTATTGCTTCCTATGGTCACCTACCCATCGTCTGGCATGCGCTTTCAATTGCCCCAACCTCATTTGCCCGTCCACCTGCGCGCTCGTCTGCTCGTCCATTTGCGTGTCGCGGCGCGTGGCCTGGCTGCACTCGTCGCAGGTGCCGGCCTGCTGCTGTCCGGTTGCGCCGACACGCCCCTGCCCTTCATGAAGCCGGACCCCACCGTGGTCGAGGCCAAGGTGGTGGCATCGACCACGGTCAACCCGGACGCACGCAAGCGCCCCTCGCCCGTGGTCGTGCGCGTGTACGAGCTCAAGAGCCGCGCCCAGTTCGACTCGGCTGATTTCCTCTCGCTGTACGAGCGCGACAAGGACGTGCTGGGCGGCGACCTGGTCGTGCGTGACGAGTTCGTGCTCAAACCCGGCGAGACCAAGGACATCAACAAGCAGACCCAGCCCGACACCAAGTTCCTGGCGGTGCTGGTGGGCTTTCGAGATCTGGAGAAGTCCCGCTCGCGCGCGATCGCGGCGGTCGAGGCCAACAAGACCAATCGATGGGTGATCAAGCTCGAGCCGCTGACCGTGGCCATCCTGCCCGCCCCACCCAAGTGAGGCGACGCCAGCCCTGGGGCGTCGTTTCGGACAAGCAGCAAAACAAGGCCAATACAAGATGAGCTGGCGCAACAAAGTCGTCTGGTCGCAGGGCATGTTCCTGCAACCGCATCATTTCCAGCAGGAAGCCCGCTACACCGAGCGCCTGATCGACAGCCGCGCGCGCGCGCTGTCGCCCTTTGGCTGGGGCTTTGCCGAGCTGCAATTGGATGACAGCCTGCTGGCCCTGGGCCGGGTCGGCATCGCCCGCGCCAGCGGCATCTGGCCTGACGGCACGCCTTTTGCCATTCCTCAACTGGATCCGGCACCCGCGCCTTTGGACATCCCGGTCGATCTGAAAAACGAGATCGTCTACCTGGCCCTGCCCGTTCAACGTGAAGGCCTCAACGAAGCCGATTTCGGCGACGGCACCGGCGGCTCGAACGACGAGCTGGCCCGCTTCGGCGCCTTGGTCGAAACCGTGCGCGACAACACCGATGCCACGGCCGAGCCCGAAGAGATCCAGACCGGCCGGCTGCGACTGCGACTGCTGCGCGCCAAGGAACTGACCGACGCCTACACCGTGCTGGGCTGCGCCCTGGTGGCCGAGCGCCGCAGCGACAACGCCGTGCTGCTGGACCGCGGCTACATCCCGCCGCAGGTGGTGTGCGATGCCTCGGGGCACCTGTCTTCCAGCCTGACCCTGTTGCACGGCCTGGTGCGACAGCGCGCCCACACCCTGGCGGGCAAGATGGGGCAGTTGGGCCATGGCGTGTCCGAGGTCGCGCAGTTCCTGCGCCTGCAACTGCTCAACCGCCACGAGCCGCTGCTGCGCCAGTTCGCCAGCGCGCCCAATGTGCACCCGCGAGACCTCTTCCACGTCTGCCTGCAGCTGGCCGGTGAGCTCTCGACCTTCCACACGGCGGCGCGCCGCTCGCCCGACTTCCCACTCTACAAGCACGACGACCTGCGCGGCTGCTTCACGCCCGTGTTCGAGGCCATCCGCGACATGCTGTCCGTGGTCGAGGACGACAACGCCGTGCAGATCGAGCTGGTGGACCGCAAGTTCGGCGTGCGCACCGCCGTCGTGCCCGATCTGGAGATGGCCCGCTCCGCCACCTTCGTGCTGGCCGTCAACGCGCAGATCCCCGGCGAACAGTTGCGCACACGCTTTCCGGCCCAGACCAAGGTCGGCCCGGTGGAGAGCATCAAGGAACTCGTCAACTTCAACCTGGCCGGCATCACCTTGCGTTCGCTGCCCGTGGCGCCGCGCCAGCTGCCTTTCCATGCCGGCTTCTTCTACTTCGAACTGGAGCGCGGCGGCGAGCTGTGGCAGAAGTTCGAGGCCAGCGGCAACCTCGCGCTGCATGTGGCCGGCGACTTCCCTGGCCTGGAACTGGCGCTGTGGGCCATCCGCCGCTGACCTCTGAATCCTGTTGAAAGACCGGCATGACCCAGCCCCCGCAACAACCGCCCATCGATCCCTTCGCCTCGATCGACACCGGCCGCACTTTCGTGATGCCCACCCCCGGCCAGCGCCCGGCCAGTGGCACAGGCATGCCCTTTGACAGCATGGCCCGAGGCGCCGACGTGGCCGCCGACCTCGCCGCCCCCGACACAGGCCTGAACAACCTCGTGGCCCTGGCCAACCCGCTGCTGGCCCTGGTACCCCAGATCCGTTCGACCACGCACCTGGCCGACCCGGCTTCGCTCAAGGAGTCCATGGCCGCCGGCCTGCGCGACTTCGAAGCCAAGGCCCGCGCCGCCGGCATCGCCAGCGAGCGCGTGCTGGCCGCCCGCTACATCCTGTGCACGCTGCTGGACGAAGCCGCCGCATCGACACCATGGGGCGGCTCGGGCCAATGGGCGCGCCACAACCTGCTGGTCACCTTCCACAACGAGGCCTATGGCGGCGAGAAGGTCTTCCAGCTCATGGCCAAGCTGGCCGAAGACGTGCCCACCAACCGTGATCTGCTGGAGCTGATCTACGCCGTGATCACCATGGGCTTCGAAGGCCGCTACCGCGTGATCGAAGGCGGCAAGACGCAGTTGGACACCGTGCGTGACCGCCTGGCCCAATTGCTCAAGCAGGCCCGTGGCGACTACCCCGCCGCCCTGGCCCAGAACTGGCAAGGTGCGCCCCAGGCCCGCCGCCTGATGCTGTCATGGCTGCCCCTGTGGGTGACCGCCGCCGTGACAGCCCTGGTGCTGCTGGCCGTGTACTTCGGCCTGAGTTTTGCGCTCAGCGGCTATTCCGACCCGGTGTTCGGCGCGATCCAGAGCCTGCGCCTGCCGCCGCCCATTCCGCCCACGCCCATCCCGGCGGCCAAGCCGCGTCTGGCCCATTTCCTCCAGGCCGATGTGCGCTCGGGCCTGGTGGCCGTGCGCGACGAGATCGACCGCAGCGTGATCACCCTGCGCGGCGATGGCCTGTTCGATGCTGGCAGCGCCTCGCTCAGCGAGAACCGCGAAGCCATCATGAAGCGCATCGCCCAGGCCCTGGTGAACGTGCCGGGCAACATCCTGATCACCGGCCACACCGACAACCAGCCCATCCGCTCGATGCGCTTCCCCTCGAACTGGCACCTCTCGCAGGAGCGCGCCGACACCGTGCGCGACATCCTTCAGGCCAATGGCGTGGCCAAGGAGCGCATCCGTTCGGAAGGCCGCGCCGATGGCGAACCCGTGGTCGACAACACCACACCCGCCAACCGCGCCTTGAACCGCCGCGTCGAGATCATCCTCTTTGCCGCCCGCGAAGCCCGTGAAGAGGCCAAACCATGAAAAAGCTGCTGTCCTTCCTCTTCAACGGCACGGTGCTGGCCATCATCGGGCTGCTGGCCCTCTCGCTGGTCATCTGGATCGTGGGGCCGCTCATTGCCATCGGCACCTTGCGCCCGCTCGAATCGGTCTGGTCCCGCCTGATCCTCATCGGCCTGATCGTGGGCATCTATGCCCTGGTCAAGCTCATCGGCGCCATCCGCGCGAAGCGGGCCAACCAGGCCGTGGTCAACCAGCTGATGATGGCCCAGCCCAAAGGGGCCGATGCACCACCCGAGTCCCCCGAGGTCAAGCTGCTGCGCGAACGTTTCGAGAAGGGCATGGAAACGCTGCGCAACGCCCGCTTCGAGGCGCACAAGGGTGTGTGGTCGGGCTTGAAGGCACGCGCCGGCAAGCGCTATCTGTACGAGTTGCCCTGGTACATCATCATCGGCGCACCGGGCTCGGGCAAGACCACGGCTCTGTTGAACTCGGGCCTGCGCTTCCCGCTGGCCGCACCCGGCAGCAACGCGCAGGGCCTGCCCGGCGTGGCCGGCACGCGCAACTGCGACTGGTGGTTCACCGACCAGGCCGTGCTGCTGGACACCGCCGGCCGCTACACCACGCAAGACAGCAACCAGGCCGAAGACCAGACCGCCTGGAACGGCTTTTTGCAACTGCTCAAGCGCAGCCGCCCGCGCCAACCCGTCAATGGCGTGCTGGTGACCGTGTCGGTGCCCGACTTGCTGACCAAGTCCGCCGCCGAACGCGCCGCACAGGCCGCCGCCGTGCGCACCCGTCTTCAGGAGCTGCATGAGCAGCTGGGCGTGCGTTTCCCCATCTACCTGATGGTGACCAAGTGCGACCTGCTCTCGGGCTTCATGGACACCCTGGGCGAACTGGACCGCGACGCGCGCGCGACGCCCTGGGGCTTCACCTTCAAGCTCGACGGCCAGCAACACTCCGATGCCTCGGCCTTCCTGCCCGAGTTCGACGCGCTTGAAAAGCGCCTGACCAATGGCCTGATCGACCGCCTGCAACTCGAACACGACCCAGCCCGCCGCGCCCGCATCTACGCCTTCCCGCAGCAGTTCGGCGGCCTGCGCAATGTGCTCAAGTCCTTTGTGGACGATGTGTTCTCGCCTTCGCAATTCGAGCAGAACCCACTGATCCGCGGCGTCTACTTCATCAGCGGCACGCAAGAGGGCACACCCCTGGACCGCATGCTGGGCAGCATCGCCCGCAGCTACCGGCTGGAGCGCACCGTGCTGCCGCCCAACAAGGCCAGCGGCAAGGCCTTCTTCCTGGAAAAGCTGCTGCACGAGGTCGTGTTCGCCGAAAGCGAGCTGGGCGGCACCGACCTGAAATGGGAGCGCCGCCGTGGCCTGCTGGCCGCTGCCGGCTATGCCACCATCGGCATCCTCGCCACCGCCATGCTGATCGCCTGGGGCGTGAGCTACTTCAACAACCGCGCCTACGTCAACGAAGTCAGCCAGCGCGAGCAGGCCGTCCATTTGCTCTTGCAGACCACGCCCAACCGCGCCTCGGCCGACATCCTCGTGCTGATGCCCGCCCTGAAGGCCACACGCGACCTGGCCGTGGGCGATGCCGAACGCGAGGTGCCCTGGTCCCTGGGCTGGGGCCTGTACCAAGGTCGCAAGCTGGACTCCGCCTCGCGCCAGGCCTACGAGCGCATGCTGGTGGACGCCCTGCTGCCTCGCATCGCCCTGCGCGTGGAAGACCAGGTCAAGACCAGCATCGACAACCCCGAGCTGCAGTACGAAGCCCTCAAGGCCTACGTGATGCTGCATGACCCCAACCACTTCGATCCCAAGGCGCTCAAGTCCTACTTCATGGCCGACTGGGACCAGAACCTGCCCCGCAGCGTCACCACCGACCAGCGCGCCGAACTCAACGGCTACCTCGATGACCTGCTGGCCCAAGGCCCCGCCGTCTCGCCCCTGCCCGAGGACCGCAAGCTGGTGGCCGACACCCGCGCGCGGCTCGTGTCCATCCCGCTGGCG
Source organism: Burkholderiales bacterium (assembly GCA_003963115.1). Lineage (GTDB taxonomy): Bacteria > Pseudomonadota > Gammaproteobacteria > Burkholderiales > Burkholderiaceae_C > Aquabacterium. The sequence continues at coordinate 141,191 of RXJQ01000025.1, read as the reverse complement.
CAACGCGTGTACTACCGCCTCAAGCAGCAAGGCGTAGGGGAAGACATCCCCGAGTTCACCATCGCCAAGGCGGCAGGCAACAGCGCGGCCCTGGTCTTCATGCGCGCCAGCGGCGACCCGCTGACCAAGGGCGTGCCGGGCCTCTTCACCTTCGACGGCTACCACAAGGCCTTCCAGCCTCAGGTCGATGTCGCCACCAGGCAGCTCAGCGAAGAAGAGAGCTGGGTGCTGGGCGTGCAGGACAGCGCCCGCTCGCAGTCCCTGCGCGACCCCACCGCCCTGCGCCGCCTGACCGACGACGTGCGCCAGATCTACCTCACCGAGTACGCCACGATCTGGGAGAAGTTCATCGCCGACATCCGCATGCTGCCTTCCGACAGCCTGCCCAAGGCCTCGCAGATGGCACGCGTGCTCTCCAGCCCCGAGTCGCCCTTGAAGCCTTTGATGACGGCGCTGTCGCACGAGACCACGCTGAGCCTGTCGCAAAGCAAATCGCTGATCGACAAGGCCCAGGACAAGGCCGAAAGCGCGCTCGACAAATCACGCGACCAGATCGCCAAGCTCTTTGGCGACAAGCCCGCGCCCCAGGCCGTGGCCGACGGCCGCCCGATCGAGTCCATCGTCGATGACCGCTTCAATGCCTTGCGCGAGATGGTCACCAGTCCCGACGGCAAGAGCCCGCCGCCCATCGACGCCACCATCGGCCTGATCAATGAGGTCTACACCCTGCTGACCGCCACCGAGACCGCCGTGCAAGGCGGCAACGTGCCCCCGCCCAGCGACGTGCCCAACAAGGTCAAGGCCGAGGCCGCGCGCCTGCCCGAGCCGCTGCGCTCGCTGCTCAACACCCTGTCGGTGAGCGGCACGACCGCTGCGCTGGACGCCACGCGTGCCAACCTGGGCCAGGCCATCAAGTCCCAGATCGGCGAGTTCTGCCAGCAGGCCATCGCCGGCCGCTACCCCTTCGTCCGGGGTAGTGCCCGTGACGTCACGCAGGACGACTTCGCCCGCATGTTCGCGCCAGGCGGCCTGATGGACAGCTTCTTCCAGCAGCAGCTCGCGCGCTTCGTCGACACCTCGACACGACCCTGGTCCTTCCGCAAGCTCGAAGGCGCCACCATGGGCACGGACAGCGGCACGCTGCTGCAGTTTCAGCGTGCTGCCGCCATCCGCGACACCTTCTTCCGCGCCGGCGGCAATGCACCGGGCCTGCGCCTGGACTTCAAGCCCTTCGAGATGGACGCCACCATCACCCAGTTCACGCTCGATGTGGACGGCCAGCTGGTGAAGTACGCCCACGGCCCGCAGATCCCGGCCATGGTGCAATGGCCCGGCCCGCGCGGCAGCTCGCTGGTGCGCGCCTCGATCGCCCCGCCTGGCGCAGGCGACAACGCCATCGTCACCGAAGGCCCTTGGGCCCTGTTCCGTCTCTTCGACCGCATGACGCTGAGCCCCGCTGGCGCCCCCGAGCGCTTCAATGTGGTCTTCAATGTAGGTGGGCGCAAGGCCACCTTCACGGTCACCTCCAGCAGCGTGCAGAACCCCTTCCGCCTGCCCGAACTCAGCAGCTTCTCCTGCCCGGGAGGCCTGTGATGGGCACCTTGGGCGTCGGCAGTGAAGTCGCCTGCGGCTGGTTCGGCAAGATCGCCTCACTGGGCGACTTCAGTGCACGTCGGCTGCCGCAGGACTTCGTCGCGCGCTGTGACGAGTGGCTTTCGCGCGGTGTGCAGACCAGCCGCCAGCAACTGGGCGAACACTGGCTCAACACCTACCTGACGGCCCCCATCTGGCGCTTTGCCTGGAGCCCGGGCATCGCCGGGCCGCAGTGGTGGATGGGCGTGATGATGCCCAGTGTGGACAGTGTGGGCCGCTACTTCCCGCTGATCGTGGCGCAGGCCAGCACGCACGCGCCCGACTCCGGCCAGGACCAGACCGCGCTGGAGCGCTGGATGAACCATGTGGCGCTGGCCGCGATGTCCACCCTGCAGCCTGGCGCCACGGTGGACGCCTTCGAGTCCCAGTTGATGGCCGCCCCCGTGTGGGAAGCGGCGCCGCCGCCTTCCGAGCTGATGCTGCACCGGCTCGTGGGCCGCGACCGCTACCAGGGCACGCCTCACCCCTCGCTCAGTCACTGGCTGGAATGCGTGGCCGACAGGCAGTTGCACCACCAGACTCAGGGACAAAGTCTGTGGTGGCTACCCGATTCAGGCCACGGCAGTGGTAGCCTGAGCATGGGTCCCGGCCTGCCCGGCGCGGACCACTTCGTCGACCTGCTGCGTGGCAGTTGGTAACTTGCACTACCCCATGAGCCCAGCCGAATCCGCTCCCGCCATGCCTGTCCCCGACAACCACAGCGGCAACGCCCTGCCCGTCGGCCACCGCCTGCACGAGTTCGAGATCACCGGCCTGATCGGTGAGGGCGGCTTTGGCATCGTCTACCTGGCACGTGACACCCAGCTCGAACGCACGGTGGCCATCAAGGAGTACATGCCCGCCTCGCTGGCCTCGCGCACGCCCAATCTGGCCGTGACCGTGCGCTCCGAACGCCAGCGCGAGACCTTCACCTTGGGCATGCGCAGCTTCGTCAACGAAGCCAAGCTGCTGGCCTCGTTCGACCACCCAGCCCTCATCAAGGTCTACCGATTCTGGGAAGAAAACGGCACCGCCTACATGGTGATGCCCTACTACCAGGGCCCCACGCTCAAGGCCTGGCTGCGTGAACAAGCCAAGCCGCCCGACGAAGCCTGGCTCAAGGCCATGCTGGGCCCGCTGATGGACGCGCTGGAAGTCATCCACGCCGACCACTGCTACCACCGCGACATCGCCCCCGACAACATCCTCCTGCTGGGCCCCAGCAAGCCGCTGCTGCTGGACTTCGGCGCGGCCAGGCGTGTCATCGGCGATGCCACCCAGGCGCTCACCGTCATCCTCAAGCCCGGGTACGCGCCCATCGAGCAGTACGCCGAAGTCGGCGCCATGAAGCAAGGCCCCTGGACCGACGTCTATGCCCTGTGTGCCGTGCTGTACGCCGTCATCATGGGCAAGGCACCGCCGCCCTCAGTGGGCCGCATGATGCGTGACGAACTCGTGCCGATCTCGCAGGCCGCCGCCGGCCGCTATTCCGCGCCCTTCCTGGCCGCCATCGACATGGGCCTGACCGTGCGATCGGAGCATCGTCTGCAGAACATGCAGGCCCTGCGTGCCGCCCTGTTCGCCACCGAGCTGCCGCCGGGCTATGTGCCGCCAAGCCCGCCCACACCCGACACAGACGATGGCGACCGCACCGTGCTGATACCCGCTGGTGTCGATCCGGCCACCCTGGTCACCCAGGCTCGCCAGCATGCGCAGACACAGGTCGCGACGGCATTCCCGCCCACGCAGGTGCACGGCACGCAGTTCCCTCAGACCCTGGTGCACCAGCGCGCCGGGCTCGACGGCGCGGCCACACTGCCAACGAACCCGCCCATGAACCCGCCTCAGGCATCACCAGGCACGCCCAGCGGGCCCAGTACCTCAGGCACTTCGGCCGGCTCGGGCGTGGGCGCCAAACTGTGGATCGGCCTGGCGGCCCTGGGGCTGCTCGGCGGCGGCGCGGCCTGGTTCGCCACCCAGCGGACCAAGTCGGTTGCCACCGTGGCCACCAACGAGGTGCCGGCACCGGCGGCTGCGCCCGTATCGGCCACCGTCCAACCGGCCAGCGCACCTGCCATCGTGGCCCCCACCACCACGCCCGCCATGCCCGCGCAACGCGACCCCTTCACCATCGTCGGTGCGCTGGAAGACATCGTCCGCCATGCCGACCCGCTCAAATCGGTCAACACCATCACCAACCGCTCGCAGCTGCTCATCGGCAAGGACAAGCTGCTCTTTCAGGTCAACTCCAGCATCGACGGCTACCTCTACGTCTACCTGGCCGGCACCGACCAACACCACTTCTACCTGCTCTTCCCCAACGCGCTCGACAAGAACAACCGCATCGAGGCCAACAAGCTGATCGAGTTGCCGCGCAAGGGCTGGCATATCACGGCTGGCGGCCCAGCGGGTGTCAACCACATCGTGACCATGGTGTCCCCCTTCCCGCGTGACCTCGGCAAGTTGGGCCTGGGCAACAGCGACACCATCCCGGAGTTCGATGTCGACAAAGCCGCTCAACTTTGGGCGAGCTACAAGGGCGAAGGCAGCCCCTTCGTACCACCGGCCCTGTGCGAGGGTGTTTCAACCTGCGACCAGGGTTACGGCGCGGCACTTGTGCACATCGAGGAAGTGGCCACGCGCTGAAACTTGCTGACACGCGCGCCTGACAGGCTCACAATCAAGCCATAAACCGGTGACATGGCGGCTCTTTCGCCGGATCCCGGATCGGCGCCGAGGCAGACACTTCCCTGATCGACATGTCGATCGACGTCCACGCCTCGCCCGATGACCCAGCCCGCGCCCCTGCCCGACAACGAAGCACAGCGTCTGTCACGTCTGCGCGAACTGGCCGTTCTCGACACCGAGCCCGAGGCCCTGTTCGACACCCTGGCCGAGCTGGCCGCCCAGATCTGCGGCACCCCCATTGCCCTGGTCTGCCTGGTTGATGCGCAGCGGCAATGGTTCAAGGCCCACGTGGGCCTGGATGGGCCCCGTGAAACGCCACGCGACATCGCGTTCTGCGCCCACACCATCCTCCAGGAAGAGGTCATGGAGGTGCCCGACGCCACCCACGACGAACGCTTCGCCGACAACCCCCTCGTCACCGACGCGCCCGAGATCCGCTTCTACGCAGGCGCCCCCATCACCACGCCAGAGGGCCTGCACATCGGCACCCTGTGCGTGATCGACCGCCAGCCTCGCCTGCTCTCCAGCAAGCAGCGCCTGGCGCTGGAGACCCTGGCCAAGGCGGCCTCGCAAGGCCTGATCCTGCGCGAGAAGACCTTGCAGCGCGCAACCGAACTGGGCCGTGGCCTGGCCGGCGAGATCGCCCAGAACGAGGCGCTCTACCGCGCCATCGTCGAAGACCAGTCCGAGCTGATCTCCCTGGCCACGCCCGAAGGCCTCCTCACCTTCGTGAACGCGGCCTATTGCCGCAAGTACGACAAGCCTGCCGAGGCCATCGTGGGCACCAGCCTGTTCGACTACGTGCCCGAGGCGGAGCATGCGCAGGTCCGCGCACATCTGCACAGGGTGCTGTCCTCGCAAGAGCCCTTGCAGGATGAGAACCGCACCGTCGCCGCCGATGGCCTCGTGCGCTGGATGGCCTGGACCAACCGCGTCTTCCACGATCAGCAAGGCCGCGTCACCGGCATCCACTCCGTGGGGCGTGACATCACCGAGCGCAAACGCGTGGAAGAGTCGCTTCAGGTCAGCAAGGCCCGCCTGCGCTCGCTCTACGAGTCCACGCCGGCCATGCTGCATTCCATCGATGCGCATGGCGTGCTGCTGACCGTGAGCGACACCTGGCTGGCCAAGATGGGCTACAGCCGCGAAGAGGTCATCGGGCGCTCATCGGCCGATTTCCTAGCGCCCTCGTCTTACGAATACGCCCGCAACATCGTGCTGCCGCGCTACCTGCTCACCGGTCGCTGCGACAACGTCGAATACCAGATGGTGCGCAAGAACGGCACACTGATCGATGTGCGGCTGTCGGCCATCATGGAGCGCGATGAGAATGGCGAGCCCGTGCGCTCCCTCGCCATCCTCGAAGACGTGACCGAGAAGCACGCCGTCGAGGCGGCCCTGAACGCCAACCAGGAGCGCCTCACGCTGGCCACACAGGCCAACGAGATCGGCATCTGGGAGCTGACGCTGCCAGAGTGCAAGCTCACCTGGAGCGACATGATGTACACCATCTTCGGCCTGCCGCGCGAGCAGTTCACGGGCAGCCTGGACGATTGGCGCAAATGCATCCACCCCGATGACATCGAGTACACCAGCCGTGAGCTGGGTGCCGCGATCAAGGGCCACAAGCCGCTGGACTTCGACTTCCGCGTGCTGCACCCCAATGGCGCCGTACGCTATGTGTATGGCCGTGCCACGGTGTTCCGCGATGCCAAGGGCCGCGCCACCCGCGTGCTGGGCGCCAACTACGATGTGACCGAACGCAAGCAGATGGAGCGCGAGCTCGCCGAAAAGCACGAGCTGCTGCGCGTGACCCTGCAGTCCATCGGTGACGCCGTCATCACCACCGATGCCCATGGCCGCGTGCAGTGGCTCAACCCCGTGGCCGAACGCATGACGGGCTGGCACAACGAGGCCGCGCGCGACCAGCCACTGGCCGAGGTCTTTCGCATCGTCAGCGAACTCACGCGCGAGCCCGAAGCCAACCCCTTCGAGCGCTGCCTGGTCACTACCAATGCAGTCGACCTTGCCGACCACATCGACCACACCTTGCTGATCTCGCGCGATGGGCAGGAATACGGCATCGAAGACTCCGCCGCCCCCATCCTCGATGAAGACGGCCAGATGCTGGGCGTGGTACTGGTCTTCCACGACGTGACCGAGCAGCGCCGCATGGGTCACGAGATGCGCTTTCGAGCCACGCATGATCAGCTCACCGGCCTGGTCAACCGCGCCGAGTTCGACAAGCGCCTCTCGCGCGTGCTCAGCGAGGCGCACGAGCGCGACAGCAGCCATGCGCTGATGTACATCGACCTCGACCAGTTCAAGCTCGTCAACGATGCCTGCGGCCACAGCGTAGGCGACCAGTTGCTGTGCCAGGTCACCAGCCTGCTGCAAGGCTGCGTGCGCGCACGTGACACGCTGGCGCGCCTGGGGGGCGACGAGTTCGGCGTCATCCTGGAGCACTGCACGGTCGACCAGGCCCACCGCGTGGCCCAGGACATCTGCGACCAGATGGAGGCGTTTCGCTTCATCCACGATGGCCGGCGCTTTCGCATTGGCACCAGCATCGGCCTGGTCCCGCTGGACAAGCGCTGGCTCAGCACCGCCACCTTGCTGCAAGCCGCCGACACCTCCTGCTACGCGGCCAAGGAAGCCGGTCGCAACCGCGTGCACGCCTGGTTCGACACCGACCAGGCCATGCGTGCCCGCAAAGGCGAGATGCAATGGGCCAGCCGGCTGGAGCAGGCCCTCGACGAAGACCGCTTTGTGCTCTGGGGCCAACGCATCGCCCCCATCCACCACGAGGCCCAAGGCCTGCACTGCGAGGTGCTGCTGCGCCTGCGTGACGCAGACGGCCTCATCATCCCACCAGGCGCCTTCCTGCCCGCAGCCGAACGCTTCAACCTGGCTTCGCGCATCGACCGCTGGGTCGTGAGGCATGTGTTCGACTGGCTGGCCAGCCAAGGCGAAGCGCTCGATCAGATCGACACCATCGCCATCAACCTGTCGGGCCAGTCCATCGGCGACCCGACCTTCCACCGCTTCATGCAAGCGCTGTTTGCCGAGCATGTGGTGGACGTGCGCAAGCTCTGTCTGGAGATCACCGAGACAGCCGCCATCACCAACCTGGCCGAGGCGGGCACCTTCATCGAAGACATGCGGGCACGCGGCGTGCGCATGGCGCTGGACGACTTCGGCTCCGGTGCATCGTCCTTCGGCTACCTCAAGACCCTGCCCGTGGACTACCTCAAGATCGACGGCCAGTTCGTCAAGGACGTGGTGCACGACCCGCTGGACCAGGCCGCCGTGCGCTGCTTCTGCGAAGTCGCCCGCGTGCTGGGCATCCAGACGATCGCCGAGTTCGTGGAGACCGATGCGGCCTTGCAGGCCTTGCGCCATCTCGGTGTGGACCACGCGCAGGGCTACCTGATCCACAAGCCCCAACCCCTGGCTGAGCTGATGACGCCGACGGTCTGCCACAACTGAGGCCCCACCAAGGCCACTGGTTACAGCTCGTTGCACAGCCCCCTCCAGAGAGGGCGCCTGATCCGCGCATCCACGCCGACAATGCCGCCCTGAACCTCATTCAATTTCAGGGAAGAACATGGCATTGCCATCTTTGCCCAGCGGGCTCGCGTCAGCATGGGACAGCGGCACGCGCCTCTACACACTCAGCTGCCCCAGCCAGGCGCGTGCGCTGCCCGCCGACCTCATGGTCGAGAGCTTCGTGCTCAGCGAAGCGGTGTCCGAGCCGTTTTCGCTCTACATCAACGCCCTGGTGCTCAATGCGCAGGTCGAGCTCAAGCAGCTCTACGCCCGCCCCATCACGCTGGAGGCTGTGCTGTCGGACGGCAGCCGCGCCAGGCGCAGCGGCTATGTGACCGAGGCCCGCGCGCTTGATGCCGATGGCGGCTTTGCCCGCAAGGCCCTGCTGGTGCAGCCCTGGATCGCGCTGCTGGGCCACACGCTGAACAGCCGGGTCTGGCAGGACAAGTCCATCATCGAGATCGTGGAAGACGTGTTCGCCGACCACGACACCATCGCCGCCTGGCGCTGGGACGAAGACGTCCCGCGTTACGTGGCTGAAGGCCTGTTCGCCCGCAATGGCGGCCAGCGCGCCTACTGCGTGCAGTACCGCGAAACCGATCTCGCTTTCGTGCAGCGCCTCCTGGCCGAAGAAGGCCTGTGCTGGCGCGTGGAGGAAGACGAAGCCGCAGCGGGCGGGCACACGATCGTGTTCTTCGCCAACAGCAGCGCTCAGCCGCAAGATGCCACCAGCGCCAGCAGCCTGGGTGGCGCTGGCATCCGCTTCCACCGGGGCCACAGCCAGGAAGAACAAGACACCATCCAATCCTTCGGCGCAGTGCGCCAGCTCGGCCCCACCGCCATGGTCGTGCAAGGCTGGGACTACAAGGCCCATGGCGCCGTCACCGCCGAAGTCCCGACCAGCCATCAATGGGCCGGCGAAGAAGCCAGCAGCCTGCAAAGCTGGCTCAGCAGCTACGACCCCACGGGCGACTTCATCTTCGGCAGCCAGACCGAAGCCCAGTTCGCCGCCACCCGCCTGCAAGAAGCGCACGAAGCCCGCTACAAGACCTGGCTGGGCCGAGGCACGGTCCGCACACTGCGCGCCGGCACCTGGTTTGCCTTGAGCCAATCCACCCTGGACCCGCTGGCGGCATTCGGCCTGAGCGACCAAGGCAAGCCGTTCTTCGTCACCCGCTGCCACGCCGTGGGCATCAACAACCTGCCGCGCGACCTGCACGAGCGCATCGCCAAGACCCTGGGCGATGCCGAGCTGCCCTCGCTGAGCGCCCAGCCCGATCAACAGGCCAACTGGGATGTGGACTCGCAGGCGCTCTACCAGCAGGCCCAGACACTGGGCTTCGCCGTCCAGTTCCAGGCCCTGCGCCGCGACGTGCCCTGGCGCGCCGTCCTGCTGGACGACACCGGCCTGCGCCCGCGCCCCCGGCCCACCGCACTGGGCCCGCAGACCGCCATCGTCGTGGGCCCCGATGGCGGCGTGAACCCCAGCGGCGCCTACGAGCTCCACACCGACCAACTCGGCCGCGTGAAGATCAGGTTCCACTGGCAGGCCAATCCGTATGCGCCACAGCGTGCCAACAGCGACCACAGCTGCTGGCTGCGCGTGGTGCAGCAGTTCGCCGGCCCCGGCATGGGCCACCAGTTCATCCCCCGCATCGGGCAAGAGGTGCTGGTCGTCTTCCTGAACAACGACATCGACCGGCCCGTCGTGTTCAAGAGCCTCTACAACGGCCGGGGCGAATCGGGTATCCCTCGCACACCCGGTGGCGACAGCAGCGCCAGGGCCAACACCAGCGCCTTGTCCGCATCCACGGACCACAGCCCCAGCAGCCAGATGAACCTGGTGGGCTCGGGCAGCGGTGGCAACAGTCCCGCCTGGCACGGCGCCGCACCGGCAGCCACCACCGATGGCAGCGAAGGCCAGAACAATGCCGCCGCCCTCAGTGGCATCAAGAGCAAAGAGTTCGGCGGCAGCGGCCACAACCAGATGGTGTTCGACGACACGCCCCAGCAACTGCGCACCCAGCTGCACACCACACAAGGCCAGACCTGGCTGCAGATGGGCCACCTGCTGCACCAGGCCGACAACCACCGAGGCAGCTTCAGAGGTCAGGGCTTCGAACTGCGCACCGACGCATGGGGCGGCCTGCGCGCGGCCCGTGGCGTGATGCTCAGCACCTTCGGGCTGGACAACGGGCTGGCCCAGACCGTCACGCCGGCCGGCGACAACGCACCAGGCATGGCCCTGGCCAAACAGGCCCAGCAACTCGCGCAGACCTTCCACCAGGCAGCCACCACACACCAGACCGTTGGCCTGGCCACCGCAGCCGGCAGCGTGGGCCCCAACCAAAGCGTGCTCGATGCTGAGGCAGCACCCGCCGCGGCGCTCACCAAGAGCCTCTCGGGCATGGTCAACACCAACGGCCAGGGCACAGTGCCCCACATGGCCGACCCGAACATCGCCCTGATGGGCAAAGCCGGCATCGGCCTCACAGCAGGGCAAGACCTACACCTCAGTGCGCAAGACACCACGCAGATCGCCAGCGGGCAAGACACCCACTTCGCCGTGGGTGGGCAGGCCCGCATGCAGACCGGTCAGGCCATCGGCATCCTCGCCGGCGCGATCCAGCCGGGCACGGATGCCGCAGGCAAAGGCCTGACCATGATCGCCGCGCAAGGACCGGTGGACATGCAGGCGCAAGCGGGTGCGGCTCAGATTGCAGCCAAGCAGACGCTGGAGCTCAAGACCGCCAACGGCGTGGTCAACGTCGCCGCGGCCAAGAAGGTCACGCTGGCCGTGTCAGGCGGGGCCAGCATCACCATTGAAGGCGGCAACTTCACTGTGCAGTGCCCGGGCAAGATCACGGTGCAGGCGGGGCAGAAGTCGATGGTGGGGCCAGCGACCGCTGAAACCCCGGCACCAGATTTACCCAAGTCAGACTTCTGCTTGAGTTGCTTCTTGAGGGCGGCGAAAGCTGCCTCACCCTTGGTGCCTGCATGAACAACGTAAAGGCCTCAAACGTCTACTGGCTGCTGGACGCCAGTGGCCTGACGCCAACGGAAATCGACGGGCTTCATCAAGTGACCCTGATTCGCTGGCTGTATGACCGCATCCCTGACGATCAGGCCGCATCGGTTGGGCCAGTCCTCCTTGGGCGGAGTACCTTGGCCGACTCGATCGTGGCGGCATTGCAAGCGGATGTTGCCCGCGCCTGGGCCATCTCAACGTTGCACACCGACGTTGGCATCGATGCACTGGAGCATCATCTCGCTACATTGTGTTATCTGCATACTCAGGACGGCCAGCGCTATTTCCTTCGCTATGCCGACAGTCGATGCCTTGTGGCGCTTTGGTCTGTATTGAGCGAATCGCAACAACGTGCGCTTTGCGGGCCCATTGACCGCTGGTTCTACATTGACCGACAAGGTCATGCGCAGAGCATCGAGGTCGGTGAAAAAAGGGCTGTGGCCACCTCCTTTGGCGCAACGGGACCACTCAAGCTAAGCGACCAGCAATTGGGCCATTTGCTTGACCGCACGTTGCCAGATTTGCTGCTCAGTTCGGTCGTCGACCAACAGCCTGGCCTTGGCCATGGATTGACGCCTTACCAACGACATGCATGTGCTCAAAGGGTATGTGACTGGGCCGTCAAGCATCGAGAGGAAAGATATCCTGTTCAGTTGGCAATGCTGGCCCTGATGCTGACCAACACGCGGCCAGACTGGGACGACGCTCAATGGTCCAAAGCCCTTTTCGCCAGCCACCAAGCGGGCGTCGAAGCCTGTACCTGATTCAAGCTCAAGCAACGGTCGATAGGTGAACCTCGTGCCTACATTCAAAAAATATTCAATGCGCCTGATGCTCATCGTGTTGATGATCGGGCTGACTGCCTGCAATGTGATTGGCGCCAAGGATGAGAGCGACGGTGTTGGCCTCACCGGCATTGACCATCTGCGGGAAGACCTCAGCGTGCAGAATTTCTGGGTGAATGGCTACAACGGGGCTCAGGCAGGGACAGGGGGGCGACTCGTTTGCTGTGTTGTCGTTCCCAAGACATGGACGCCAGGCTTGAAGGTGCACGTTGTGTGGCACGTGACGAACTGGAAAGAGCGTACGAGTCAGGAATACGAAGCAGATGTGCCCGTTGACCGCTATGACGAAGTCGGTCGCATGTTTGTTCATTTCCTGGCCAACGGACAGGTTCGCATCACCCTTGCCAACGAGTCGCCAAGTAGTCCGACCTACCCTGGTACACACGATCCAATTCCCCACAAACATCCGTGGCAGACATATCCATGGCCCAGAAAGGTGACCCCAAACAACCCATTCCGAGATCCAGATGAACAACAGCAATGAGACCATGGTGGCGGCCCACCCTCTTGGGCCAACTCCAGGCATTAAGCCTGTTTATCCGCAGAGAGCGCCACAGGCACACCAATGCGAGATGGCCTTGAGCATTGGGGTGTTCTTTGATGGCACAGGAAACAACCAAAACTGGGTGGAGCCTGGAAAGGCACAAACCCAGTTGCAACGCCAGAAAGACAGCAACGTTGCGCGCCTCTTTCGTGCCTATCGAGATGAAGACTGGAATGGCTATTTTCCAATTTACGTCCCGGGGGTAGGAACCCCGTTTCCAAAAATTGGAGAAGAGAAGCCAGCGTCGCTGGGGGCTGCCTTTGGCGCTGGTGGAGACGGCCGGATCAATTTTGGATTGCTTCAAGTCATCAACTCGATCTATTTGAGCATCTCGCCCAACAAACGACTGTATGCACCCGACGACACAGTCAAGGCTTTGTGCCGCAACGGCAAGCGCAGCACAACAGTTGGACGCGGAGGTGTCCCGCAACGCAGTCCTTTGGCATCCTATGAAGATGAGCCCGCCTTGCGACGGGTGAACATGGACACCTGCGGCGGTCTGCTGCTTGACGACTTCGCTGCCAAGTCGTCGCACCGTCTGGCTTTTTTCAAACGTGCATGCAAAGACATTCAAGTACGGATGGCTGAGGTGGCCAAGCCAAAAATCATCGAGATATTCTTTGATGTCTATGGGTTTTCACGTGGCGCCGCAGAGGCCCGCACCTTCACCAACTGGTTGCTGGAGCTCTTTGAAGGTGACACCCTGTGTGGTGTGCCTGCCAAGATCCGCTTTCTTGGCTTGTTCGATACTGTGGCATCGGTTGGTTTGCCCGCTTCCTTTGGCATGGGTCAAAACGGACATCGGTCCTGGGCGCAGCCGGAGCGGTTGCGTATTTCACCTCAGGTCAAAAACTGTGTTCACTTTGTTGCCATGCACGAGAACAGAGGCTCATTCCCTGTCGAGTTGATCCAGCAAGATGGCCATATCCCAGACAACTGCCATGAGTTCATGTTCCCGGGCATGCACTCGGACGTTGGTGGCGGCTATTCACCTCAGGAGCAAGGGCGGGGGCCTCACGGCAAGAACGACGAAAAGCTCTCCCAGATGGCCTTGAACGCCATGTACCTTGCCTCTCGCAAGGCGTTGGTTCCATTGGATAAAAACCTTGCGGCTGATGGCGCATATGATTGCTTCGAGATCGCGGACGCTACCGTCGATGCTTTCAACGCTTTCATGACTCCTCGCCAGAAGCCGCGCCAAATGCGCGATTGGTTGTTCGAGTATCTGGCCTGGCGCTATCAGGTTCGTAACCAATACATGTCGCTTCCCTGGTTCCATCGTGCCAGTCCATCTGACAGGGACGACCTCTCCGGTGCGAATCAGCTGTTGCTTCAGGACGTCGATGCGTTGAACCTTCATCTGCATCCAGTGTCGACCACGAATTGGGACAACGACGACTACAAGTCCGTCATACAGCAGAATGCCGAAAGCCGCGTGCGTAGCATGAAGGAAGAGGCTCTTGACATTTTCAATCGGTTGCAAAGCATGTCGGCAGTTGATGCAGCCGCCGCTACCTTGTTCGCAGACTATTGTCACGATTCCTATGCGGGTTTCCGTCCGTTTGATCAGATCAAGATCTTTGGCTGGGATCCTGTGCCTGGCTCGTGGGAGCCCGAAGGCTATTTCCGATGGCGTCGTCGCTACGAAGGGGATAACGTGCAAATAGTTCGCAATGACCCAAGCAAACCACCAGATTCATCGACTGGTGCTGCATCAGTTGCACAAGGGAAACCCAATTTAGATCAGCCTCGTGTAGCGGCTGTCTGATCTTGCCTAGGGTTGGAGAGCATCATCGTTGTGAGCCCCGATGGCGGCGTGAATCCCAGCGGCACCGACGAGCTCCACACAGACCAACTCGGCCATCAAGGCCCGCCAAGCATGCAACATCTTGGGCGATGAACGCCCCGATGCTGAACACGCCAGCGCGTGGCTCATGCCGCTCGACCGCAATACACGTGGCCAGCGCGACTTTAGCAACACCATGGCGTGGGCAAACAGCAGCGCTTGTGCCACCTGGCTTCACAGCTCCTTGCCGACGCCTGCCCTTGCGCATGCCTTGAACGAGCGCACCAAGGCTGTGTTGCCTGATGACTACCGTGTGTTGCTCAGGTGTTATGACCCACGCGTCCTGCCTGAGATACAAGCTGTATTGCGAGCCGATCAGGCCGCAGGCTATTGGGCATTGGATGGCCAATGGGCTTATGTGGATCGCGCACGAACTTTTCGCGTTATTGACCTGAGTCCTGTGCGTACGTCAGCCACCTTTGAAGCGCCCTTGGTATTGACACAGCCGCAGGCCGATCAACTGCTTGCTGCAGCCGAGGTGGACACGGTCATGCCCGAATTGATGCGCGAATCACCTGACGCATTCATGGCCGTGCCCATTGCAGACAGAGCCGCATTCACCAAGCGTGCCTTACAGGTGGCAGACCAGTTTGCGCTGGAGGCTCTGGCCGACCGCGTGATGTTCTGTGTGCTGACATTGGAGTTGGGCGTCGGCTTTGAGAACAGCGAACAATGGGCGTCCTTGATGGTCAAAGTCAAGCAGCGCCAGTTGACACTGCTGCAAGCCATCGAACAGGCCATCAAAAAATGAATCGACAACTCTTGACGGTTTGCGTCAGCGCATGCCTCAGCACGACGGGGTGTGTGGCCTCGCCACCCGACTCGGCAGACAGCGGCAATAGCCAGGTGACCACTACCCAGAATGCCTCAGGGTCGCAAGCGCAAGGGCTGCTGATCCAGGGCTACAACTACACCAATATGTTCATTGACAGCTTCACGGTCGATGGCGCGGGTGGCGGCAACGTCTTTGTGAGCAGCCCAACGACAGGCGGCGGCAAGTCAGCTTGCTGTTATAGCTTCAACCCCAGCGCGCCTCGCCCCATTCTGCTGAAAATTCGCTGGGCAGCGGCCTACTGCATGGAACACAAAGCAAACCCTTACTCGTTCGGGCCTCGCTTTGTGGATGAACGCAAAACCCTATGGAAGGAGGCCTCTGTGCCTTTGAGTGAGGTGTCCACGCCAGCCATGGCGCTGGAGGTTCACTTCTATCCTGATGGCCACGTCGAAGCCGCCGTGACGCCCGGCTACTCGCCACCACGCCTGAGGCTGCCCATCACGGCGGACGAACAACGCCCCGGAGCCTCCTACGACTTCCCCCCCTGCAGCCATGATCAACTCCAGCAAGGCCACTGATATGCATCACGTGGATCGAGATCTTTCGCGCTGGCTGACTTGCTTTGCCTGCGCAGCTTTGGGGCTCTGCATCTCAGCCTGTGCCTCCCCAACATCTGCCGTAGACAAAGCGCCGCAAACGCAGACCAAAGAACAATCCAAGGGCCTACTGATTCAGGGCTACAACTACACCGACCACTACATCGACAGCTTCAGCGTGAATGGTGCAGGCAGCGGCAACATCTATGTGAGCAGTCCAACGACGGGCGGCGGTGGGTCGGTTTGTTGCTACAGCTTCAATCCTGCGGGTTCAGCCAGGGTCACCGTCAAGTGGTCAGCCAGTTACTGCATGTACTCCACCACCAACAAGTACGGCGGAACCCATTTTTGGCGCAAAAGCCTTTTCCGCGAAGTGCAGGTACCGGTCGAGCGCATGCAGACCGAAGAGCCTGCTGCGCTGGAGGTGCACTTCTTTCCTGATGGCCACGTCGAAGCGGCCGTGACACCCGGCTACTCGCCTCCGCGCTTGAAGTTGCCTATCACAGCAGATGAACAGCGCCCCGGTGCTTCCAACAATTTCCCCCCGTGCAGCCATGAACAACTCCAGCAAGACCACTGAAACAGCCACAGCAGGCCCGGCCACGCGCCAGCCCTACGAAGCGCTCGGCAGCAGCGCGGCGGCTTCGCGAACCCTGTCTGCCCCTGTGTGCTCACCACCACATGCCCCCATCGATGGGCCAGACTTGGCGCAACGCGCCCAAGCGCTGGGTGCTCGCCTAGACGGCCAACCAGCTACGCACACATGCAAAGTGACGCTGCGCATTTCATTCTTCTTTGATGGCACCGGCAACAATCTGGACGCGGACGAAGGCACGGACAAGCACAGCAACGTCGCTCGATTGTTCAAGGCTCACCCCAGAGAAGACGTGGCGAAGGGCATCTACGCGCATTACATCCCAGGCCTGGGCACCTACTTCAAAGAAATTAGCGACATCGGTGATGACGATGGCATGGCCTTTGGCAAATACGGCGATGCCCGCCTGGATCAGGCCATGAAATGGTTCGATGCCACCGTCGCCAAGCACCCTGCTGACAAGATTGAATCGGTCAATCTGGCCATCTTTGGTTTTTCGCGCGGCGCCACACTCGCGCGGGCATTCGCACGCCGCATCAACGATCGATGCGCATGGGATGCCGGCTCCAGGCAAGGCACGCTGAGGAGCATCCATCGCCCCTGCGAGATCTACTTTCTGGGCTTGTTTGATACCGTGGCATCAGTGGGCTTGCCAGCGAGCACCAGCTTGGGCTCACTCGCCACAGCCAAGAAATGGGTGGCGCTGGACACGGCCATGGCGCAACGCAGAAGCTGGCTCAACACGCTGGCCTTTGGCGACAAGCCCGGCGCAGACCCGACCCCGGGCGTGTTCGATGGCCATGCTTCCTGGGCCAGCAACCTGCGTATCCCGCCTCTCGTGACGCGTACCCTGCACCTCATGGCGATGAACGAGTTCAGAAACTCATTCCCTTTGGACACAGTATGGGACGGTGCCAAGCTGCCCGATGGCGCCCAGGAGATCGTCTAACCTGGCGCGCACTCAAACGTAGGCGGGGGATATCGGCCTGATGAAGGAGGTAAAAGCGAAACACGCGATCTTTTGCTTAGCAAAATTCCCCTGCGCAAGATGTATGAAGAGGCCATCGCCTACGGAGTTCCGCTCAAGCATTTAACTGATCCCAACTTGGCCACGGACTTCGAGTACGACGACGCCTTGTCCGAACGATTCAACAAGGTCTTGTCTGCCGGAGGATTCTCCCAGGGCCGACTCGGCGACGCCCTTCTTGCCCACAGCGAGCTTTACTACCGCTGGCGCTTCCGCAAGATCCACTTGCGCCTGCGTGATCAGGAGTACGCTGAGATCAGGAAGCAGAACGAAACCTTCCGCAAGGAGGGCGAAGGAGATGCCGCATCAGGCCAACAGGGCTTGAAAGCACGCGTCGGCGCACTGGAGCGAGATCCCGCCCGCCTGCGTGCAGAAAAAGAGATGAACGACAAAAAGAGCGAATGGCTCCTCGCGAACCAGACCTCTCCGGACGTCCCCCACGATAAAGAAAAGCAGGCTTACCTGGCCGCCAAGGCCCGCTTTGATGACGTCAATGACCCCTATCTTCGCGAGCGGGCCAAGCTGCGGGCATTGCCCAATTACAGTGATGAACTGATTGGCAACCTCGACATCTACGACAAGAACTTGTTGAAGGACATTGAGTACATCAAAGCGCATCAAACCAGCGGCAGCAAGCCCCTCAGGCCACACTACCAGCAGATGCTGAAGGCGTATGAAGACGAGTTCACGCATGGCAAAGGTTTGAGTGATCCCTTGGTCATCGAGTTCTTCGACAATTTTGTCCACGATTCCTTGGCAGGCTTCGCCAAAGATGAAACGCTGCCGTCCGATCCACGCTGTTGCTATATCGGCGGCGACAGGGAACTGAAGTTCGCAGACAACCGGCCTGTGTCGTGGGAACGGTCCACTGCATTTGGCTGAAGAACCCTTGCTTGTCAGTGGTGGTGCAAGACGGCAGGCCACCCCCGCCATCTGATGGGCAGAGGCCGCATGGGAATAGCCCCCTCGCCAACTTAGTAAATGGAGCAAAACCCCCAGACCCTCCTACACTGACAGTCGCAGTACCACCTCAACCGTTCTTTCGTCAGGAGGCGCTATGTCCCAGTTTGAGTACTCAGCGACACGGGTTGATCTGTTGGGCAATGTGTACCGGATCACCGCCAATGGTCAGGCGACAGCGGGCGCTCACTGTCGCTTTGCCTACGTCTATGACCATAGCCCCGATGTCATCAAGTTCAGAGTGGTCGTGGAGCCGCCATCAGGCATCAACCTCCAGGTGATGAAGCCCGCACGCTTTCACGTTGATGTGGTGCTGAATTCATTCAATGATCGCGCCCTTGTTGAAGACAAGGATGGGCAGCACACCGTGATGTTGCCTGTACCCCCTTCAAACGAATGGACGATGCCTGCCAACATGAGCAACTTCCAGGCGGCACAGGGTAGCGAGTTGCCCAACTAGAAAAAGCGCCCGCTCACCAAGCCCTTGATCGCGCGCGTTCCGATGTAGCGGGCGTAGTCTCCATAGCCGATCTCATCGGCCATGAGGTCCAGGTGCTTGCGGGTCAAGGTCGCGCTGCGTGGCAGCATCTTGACCAGCAGGCGCTCGCTGGGTGAGGGGAAGATCAGGTAGCGCAGGCGTTTGGCGTGGTCCAGGGCGCGGGTGATCTCGGTGCTGTGGCGCTGGTAGGCTGCCAAGGCCGAAACCCCCGCATGTGGCGACCGCATCGCCTCCAGCACCGCCAGACCCGCGAAGTAGCCGCTTTGCATGGCGAAGGCAATGCCCTCACCCGTGATGGGCTCCACCAGCCCGGCCGCATCGCCTGCCAGCAGCACGCCTGCGGCACCGGGGCGACGTTTGTAGTCGCCAAAGGGAATGTGGTGGCCTTTCATCTTGCCGGGCGGCATGGTGCCAAACACCTGGGTCAGGAAGGCCTCGAAGGCCTGCTTCATATTGGGGTTGCGCGCCTGGATGCCGCCCACGCCCACCGTCACCGTGTCCTGCTTGGGGAAGACCCATCCATAGCCCCATTTGACGACGCCGAAGTAGATCTCCGGGCGCGTGACCTCGCGAGGCAGATGACCGCGGCTCACGTCCATCTCCAGCGCGAAGGCAATCTTGCTGCGCTCATAGGCCGCACCGAACAGGGTGCGCGCGACCATGCTGTTGACGCCGTCCGCGCCGATCAGGTGGTCATAGGCCATCTGCCTGCCCGATTGCAGATGGCAGACCTTGCCAGCCAGGTCGACCGAGGCCAGGCCGTCACCCTCGTGGACCATGGCCCCTTGTTGCCTGGCCAGACCCAACAAGTAGTGGTCAAAGCGGCGACGGCAGGTGAAGTACAGCGCGCTGTGGTTGTCGACTTCGCTGAGGCAGCGGTCCTGATGAAACAGGCGGATGCCATGGGCCTCGTATTCGAAGGCCGGCTCCCAGGCCGCATCGCCGAAAATCTGCGTGAAGAGCTTGCGGCTGCGCAGGGTCAGCAAACCGCCGCAGAGCTTGGCACGCGGGAAGCTGGCCTTGTCGATGACGCAAACGTCCACGCCCTTAGCAGCCAGGGTGCGTGCGGCGGCCGAACCCGCCGGGCCGCCGCCGATCACGACGACGGCATGATGCTCGGCGCTCACTGCGTCTGAACGTCCGTCACGATGGTGACGCGGCGATTTTCCGGCGCGGCCGGGTTGTTGGTGTCGATCTGTTCGCTGTCGCCCTTGCCCACGGCCTTCAGGCGCTTGGGATCGATGGCATGCGCGGTGATCAGGTAGCTGCGCACGCTTTCGGCACGCTGCTGCGACAAGGAGAGGTTCAGGTCGTGCGTGCCGCGCGGGTCGGCATGGCCTTCGACGTTGAAGGCGTACTCGGCCAGCTTGTTGTTGCGCAGGGCCGCGGCCACCACGTCGAGCTGCTTCTTGGCCTGGGGCGTGAGTTCGGCGGAGTTGGTCTCGAAGGTGATGAGCAGCGAGGCGCTGGGCTTGCGGGCGGCCTGCTGGCCGGGCGTGTCGCGCTGCACACGCAGGCTGCGGGTGACCACGGGCTCTTCAGGCGTGAGGGCGTCGATGAGGTTGCCCTCGGTCACGGCCTTGCCTTTGAGGACATTGGTCGGGGCGGGGCCTTCGGCATGGGCCAGGCTCAGGCCAGCCAGCAGGGCGGCGGCCAGCAGGGATCGGGTCATACCGAGAAACAGACGGGAGGAAACAGACGTGTTCATGGACAGGTCCTTGGCAAGTTGACGGCTGCACTGTATGCCCGCCGCCATGTGATGGAAAGGGACTTTTGTCACCCCGCGTGGTCAGGCACGATCAGGCGCGGTCATGCGCCGAAGCGGGTAACCTCGCCCGGGTTACCGACCCAGACAGCCACCGCAGTGTAGTTGTCTTGGTTGGGTACCTGGCGGCTGGCCACCAGCGCGGCCATGTGGTCGAGCCACTGCTGGGGGTTTTCGGCCTGGTGCATGGTGTGCTCGATGTCTTCGGGCTCGAGGTGGTCCCACCAGCCGTCGGAGCACAGCAGGAAGGCGTCACCTTCACGCAGGGGCTCGGGTTCGAGCGTGAGATGCACGTGGGGCGTCTCTTCGCTGCCCATGGCTGCCAGCAGCTGGTTCTTGCGTGGGTGATGGCGGGCTTCCTCGGGCTTGATGAAGCCGGCGTTGACCATGTGCTGCACGACGCTGTCGTCCACCGTGAGTTGTTCGACCTGGCCCTGGCGCACGCGGTAGAGCCGCGAGTCGCCGACGTGGGCCCACAGCGCCAGGCCTTGCTCGGCCTCCAGCCACAGCGCGACCACGGTGGCATGCATGCGCTGGTGGCTTTGCAGGCCTTGCTGGCCGACGTTGAGTGCGTCGTTGGCCTCTTCGATGGCGGCTTCGAGCACGGCGGGATTGAACACCGTGGCCCGTTGCAGCAGCACGGTGGCCGTGCGCACGACGATGTCGGAGGCCATGGCCCCGTTGCTGTGGCCGCCCGCGCCGTCCGACAGCACGGCGTAGACCTGCGTGCCGGAGGTGCCATGACGAAAGTCGTCTTCGTTGTGCGAACGCTGACCGACTTCGCTTCGGCTGGCTACTTCAATACGCATCATGCGGCGGGTTTGGCGGAAGCGTTGCTGCCCTGGTGGCGGCGCTCGGCCTCCAGTCGATCGAGTTGTTCTTCGTAGGCTTGCAGGAAGGCACGTCCGAAGAGGTTGTGGAAGTCATCCTGGGCCTCGGCCTTGACCGCATCGTAATGCTGGAGGTAGAGCTCCCACAACTTGGCGCGGCGGTTCATGGGCAGCAGGCTGTCGAGCATGCTGCGGCCCACGAGCTTGGTCTCCAGCTGGTTGGGCTCGAAGCGGGCCAGCACGCCTTCGAGCGCGGCGCGCATGCCGACCATGGTGCCGATGGTGTGGCCCAGCAGGTCGTCCATGGCATCGGCCACGGCTTCGGGGCCGCTCATGAAGCCACGCAAAGGTGGTTGCAGCAGCTGCTCCATGGCGGACTGCGTGTCGGGCGAGAACTTCAAGGGGTTGTTGCGACGCGCCTGGATCATGGTGACCTCGGCGCGCATTTCCTGCTTGGTGGCCGCGCGGGCCGCCACCAGCTTGAGGCTGCCATCCACTGTGTGGTGCAGCAGTTGGCCAATGACGCGCATCAGGTCCGGGTTGAGGCCTTGCGGTGGCGTGAAATGGATCCCGGCGCCCTCGCAGAACGCGGCCCACAGCGCGGCGGTGTCGGCGGACTGGCTGGCGGCTGCCGCGGCCTGCTGCGGCGATGGCAGCGGTGCAGGGGCTGCGGCAAGGGGCTGCACAGGTGTCACCGCCAGAGCCGCCGGCTTGACCTCGACATGTGGCACGGCCGTCTGCGGGATGGGCAACTGCGTCTGGATGGGCTCGGCCAGGGGTTCGTGGCCGATGGGCATGTCCACATCCAGCGCCTTGACGTGCACGCTGGGCACGGTCTGCGGGGCAAGGTCCAGGTCGTCCAGCAGATGGCCTTGCGATGGCTTGCCCAGACCCAGATCAGCAAAGGGCGAGGCGCCGGCCGGCTCGGTATGCGGCTGTTGAGGCTGGGCTGAGGCGGGCGGCGGCATGAAGGAAAAGCTCGCTGCCACGGGCTCACGCGTTGAGGCAAGCGAGGACACCACCGGGGGCAGCGGCATGGCGGCGTTCAATTCGGGCACATCGTCAGGCAGGGCCGGCGCGCTGTGAACCGGTGGCGCATTCGACTCGGCCGTGCTGACTTCCACGCGCGGCTTGATCAGCGACAAAGGGTCCACGCTCACCGGGGTGCCTGCGGCGGCCTCGGCAGGCGCGGCCGGCTCGGTCTTCTTGAGGAAGGCAGCCAGTGGATCGCTGCTGGTGCCGCCACCCAGACCGAACATCTGGTCGATGGAGCCGGCACCCGGAGGGGCCACTGCGCCAAGCAGATCTAGGTCCCCAGGCAGTTGCTTGGCGCCGGGCGAGAGGTCAAAAGGCGAGGCGCTGACCGGAGGTGTGGGTGCCGCCGGCAAGTCCCAGCTGCTGGCTTTGACCGGGGCCCGGCCAGATGGCGAGGGCGTGGCCTGGAAGTCGGCGAAGGGGTCGAAGTCGTCGGGCAGGCGTGTGGCAGCAGCCGGTGCCGCAGCATGAACGGCGCTGGCCGGTACTGAGGACGGAGTTGGCGACGGCGATGGCGCGCCCAGGCCGCCGCCAAGCAGGTCCGCAAAGGGGGATGCGGAGGCTGCGGCGGCCGGCGCGGGGGCACCGCCAAGTCCTCCCAGAAGGTCGGCAAAAGGTGAGGCCCCGGCAGCCGGCGCGGCGCTGAAGGCAGGCGGCACTGCAGGAGGCATCGCTGGCGGCACCGAAGCCACAGGCGTCACACCCGTGGTGTGCTCCGACGTTCGCATCAGGTTCGGGTCGGTTCTGGGCTCTTGGCCAGAGCCCACGATGACGGTGCGCGAATCGACAGCTGCACGCCCCTTGGTGATCGTGCGTGCCGTGGCATCGTTTTGCGAATAGGTGACCTGCAGGGCATAGGTGCCGATCTGCAATTCGTCGTTTTCATCGAGCAGGACGCCTTCGCCGGGTGGCACGGGCTTGTTGTTGTGCCAGATCGGGTTGGTGTTGCCCACATTCAGAATGCGCCAGCCATCGGGGCTGCGGCTGACCTCGGCCTGCAGGCGCGATATGCGGCGCTCCGGGTCGGGTAGCGCCAGGGTGTTGGTGTCGGAACGGCCGATGGTGCCGCCACGCTCGTCAAAGTACGCGGATATGGCCTGCGTCAAGGGCTGGCCAGCAAGGCTGACGGCGCGGATGAGCAAGTGCATGAAAGCTCCAGACTGCCCCGGTTTATAGAAGTGGAGTGGGGGCGATGAGGAAATGGTGTCGGGGGGGCTGACCTTGGTCAATCAACGAAAGTCATGCGGCGGGAATCCTGCCGGAAATCAGGTCTGCCGGTCCAACCAGAACAGCCAGCCTGCCACGGCGATAAAGATCAGAGCCACACGTAAACGCGTCTTCGCGCCGGGCTCCATGGCGCCAGTCACGATGCGATCCTTCACAACCCAAACCACGAAAAGGAAGGCCACCAGACCCAGGATCGCTACGGCCAGCAAACGCCCGTTCATGCGTACCCCCCATTCAGGCTCAACTGAGTCGCCTGGCCATCATTCATGGCTGATATCGGCTTGCAGCCAGACTTGCGGTGCCTCAAATCGATTGAGCCAGGCTTTCAACACCTTGGGGCGAGCCAAAGGTCCGGCCAGCGGCGTCATCGTCTCCAGGACCAATCCTTTCATGATGTGGGCGATACGGGCATAGGGCGCCAAGGGTTCCGATTGGTTGATGTCGCCCTTGACTGGTTCGGCACCAGCCGCAACCGACAAGCCATTGGCCGATCGCCGATGGAACACACGCTCGCCCGATGCTGCGCCCAGGGCCTGGACCAAGTCGTCCAGGGTCAGCCCCCTGTGTTCGACAAAGGACGCACTCAGCCAGGTCAACCAGTTCACACCTGGCAAACCCTGAAGGGCATCCCATTGCAAGGAGGTCAAATCCAGCAACTGTGCGCACCAGTAGCGGCGAGCCAGTGCGGCCATTTGTTGGGCGGCCACATCGGAGCGACCGCTGACATAGTCCAAGGCATAGCCGGCCGTCCCCCACCACAAAGGCAGGGTCTGCATGCTCACCTCACCAAGTTGCGTCAACAAGGCCGCAGACGTGCCCTCAGGCAGGCGCAGACAGATCATGCTGACACGCTCCTGTCCCAGAACGGCAGGCAGATCCAGCCAGGTCACGCTGTGCCCGAGCAGTTCACCATGATCGTACGCCCGGTCAGCCCATTGGATGGAGCGTGGGGCGCCAGGACTGCTTGCAGGCGTCCACATGCCAAGCAGCTCTTGCTCGACGCCATGGGCCACCAGTGGCCGCCATGCGCTGCTTGCCCCGTCACGCCAACAGACCAGGGTTTGACCAGGAATGGTGGCACGCCACCATCGCCACCAAGATGAGAGCGCAGGATCGAGTGCAGACAATCCACCCTTGATGCACAGCACGGCGGTCAGCCGCACGGCCACCTCCGCCTTGGCATGAGGCAAGGTGTGGACGGTTTGCATTGCAGAGAGCACTCCTCAGTACTCCATGCCCCACCAGGCATCATCACCTTCCTTGGGATCGTACTCAACGAACCCTGGATAAGGCTGGTCCGGCTCGATGTAGAACACGCGACCACGCCCCGGCAACACGTCCACGGTCTGGAAGCTGTCCTTGATCATCTGCACATCGCGGCCGATCAGCTCGGCACAACCGTCGCCGGTTGCAAAGAGGATGCGATCGTCCAGTTGGGCCATGCTGATCAAGGCGATGTCGTAGCGCCCCAGCTCGGTCAAGCCCTTGGCTGTGCCATGCAACAAGCGACCCTGGCTGCCATTGCCTGAGATCATCACCTCGCCCGTGGGCAGCGTGATGATGCCGCGGAAGGTCTCCCGTCCATTGCTTGCACCTGGCAACGCAACAGGCTGCCAGGTCGATCCATCGAAATGAAGAAGGGTCGTGCCTTGGCCGCCCGCAAAGACGTCATTGGAGCCCGGCCCACCCAAGGCACTGATGGTGCCCTGTCCCTTGCCCGCGCCGGTATAGGTCTGCCGCCAGGTCTGGCCATCCCATTGGTAGATGTGGCCGCCATAGGTGCCGGCAAATACATGCTGGTCACTGGTGCCCCACAGGACAGTGATGTTGGGCGGCAAGCCCGTTGCCTGCACCCGAGGCAGCGATGTCACGACCCACTTCATACCGGGCCCATTGTCATAGCCTGCACCATCTCCGCTGCCTGCGGCAGACCAGGGCAAGCGCGCCGTGGTCGCGACATGGCCATTGGCGCTGGCCACCCACAGGTGACCTTGAGGTGAGACCCATAGAGACGACAAGGTTTCGTTGGCCAGCAAGGCCCGCACAGGAACTTCGCCTTCCGTACGCTTGCCGCTGGTCCGATAGACGCAACCGATACCGTGGCCGATATCGCCCTCTTCGTAATCGGTGGTCATGTAGTAGAGCGCATCCGCCGCCTCCACCACTTTCAGAACTTCGCTTCTCATTTGCTCGCTCATGTCATCTCTCCAATCTGGGTCAGCACCCAAGACTTGTTCATTGTGGCCCACATCAGCGTCTGCCGCCGCGCCCGCCAGATGGCGCTCTTGGTGGTGGCGCTGCGGCCGCACGTTGCTCGGCGGTTGCAGCCCAGGGGTTGCGCAACTTGGTATCGCCCTTGACAGGTGGCTTCATCTGGGCAAATGACTCCGCCGCCCGGGCGCGAATGCACTCGGCTGCCGCATCGATCAGGCTGTCCTCATCCAACTTTTTGTTTTTGATTTTTCTTTTTGGATCAGCATTTTTCAGTGCGTTCTTGGCACCCTCTTCATACTCGTCCAGCCATTGGTTGAGCGTCGCCTCACGACCAGCCAGATCATTGGCCTGTGAGAACTCCCGCATCTGATCGGTCAGGATCTTGTGCTCCTGGTCAGCGGATTGGCCATCGCGCGCCATCCAGGTCAAGGCGTTGGGCGTGGTGTATCCCGAGCAGTTGGTCACCCTGTCACCACTGCGGCCCATTTCGTGGAAGGCCGAAGTCGGCACGATGTGCTCGGCCTGGTAGCCTTTCTTGCTGCCCACCATGTCCTTGTGCGAGCCGAACTCAATAGGCGGATCAAAGCTCGCGCAGATCTCCTCGCAAGTGAGCTTTTGCTTGCCCATGCCGGCCCCGGCCCCTTTCACGACCATGGCCTTGACCATTGCGGCGCTGGCTGTCAATCGCGCCTCACATCTGGTTGCCCATGCCCTGGCTGCCGGTGTAGACGACCGACTTGCCCTCGACCATCACGTCGGGACTGCCATCAAGCATGTATGCACTGGAACCCGTCTTCATGCTGACGACTTCCTTTTGGGTGCCTGCTTCATTGCCATTGCACGAGGCAATAACCGAGTCCGTATTGAACACGGGCTTGTCGCCGATTTGCACCTTGCGCGCATCGCTTTCGAGATTGCCCGTCCCCGCTCCAGTCAGAATGGGATAGGGCATGGGAAGAGGCGAAGGCGCTGCCGGTGTGATGCAGACGCTTGGGTTCATGTAGACAACGCTGTGTCCGGTCGATTCACCAGCCACCTCGCGGCCATTGGCCAAAACACTCATGTTGTCATCCTCGCAATTGAATCGCCCAAGACGATGGCGCCGCAGGCGCTACTGTCCGAACTGGCCGCCAGCAACGCCGTGTTGTCATCGGCAGAACCGTGTCGCCAAGCTTCTGCAGCCAGCGCTGCAAACAGTGGCAGGCTTGCCGCGCCAACATCCCCCAAGGCCTTGAGTGGCCCATGGATGGCCGTTTGCAGGCCCACGATGTCGGCGCAGGCCGTCAGGACATGCTGCAGTCGCTGCGCCGCGACCGCCTCGTGCGTCGTGTCGAACAACCAGTAGTTGCATCGGCGGCGCAGGTCACGCAGGCTTGTCGTGCTGGTCATGACCGCCTTGGCCAGACCGTCGAACCGCAACGGTCCGCCCTGCTGCTGCACGGCCAAGTCTTCGCGCCCCAGGCCTACGCCCATGACGATGGGACGGTCTCCACCTCCCTGGGCCGCCTGCAACACGGCAAAGGCCGCGGCCTCACCCGGCCTAACGCCATCGACGTTATCCTCATTGAGCAGGCGCTCCTGCTTGGCCAATGCTTCCAGAGCCTGCCAGTCATGCAGGGTGTCCAGCCCACCCCACAGCACCCGCTGCCCCGCGGCCATCAACTCGGCGGCACGGTGCAGCGCCAGTGCGCCTGCCGCCCGACCGAAGGGATAGGCCTCGATACGCAGGCCCTGGCCCGCGAACAGAGGATGGCGCAACAGCGCTTCGATTAAGCGCTGCCCCTGCGCATTGAGCTCCCTGCCGTGGGCCTGGGCCGCCAGCCGTTCGGGCAAGCTCAGCAACAACGTCCTGATGCCTTGCAAGCCGGCCCCACCCATGCGCGTGGCCAGACGCTCCAGCGCGCAAGCTGCCAGTTCGGCCAGTCTTGCCTCCCCCAGCAGTTCGGGAGACAAGGCCGGGCAGGCACACAGATTGACGCGAGACCCGTCTTCCAGGACGAATCGCGAAGGTGCCAAGTTGACAATGCCGGCCTCCCAAAGCAAGGAGGTTTCTCTGGCACTTTCGCCCAGGGAACTCACTGCTTCCCAGGCCACCAGTTCGGCCATGGCCCCACCGAGCGCGCTCATGAAACGAACTCCTTGGCTTCGACCCGGATGGTCGTGAAGCGGTTTCGCATGCGCGGCGGGCACGTGAAAATGGCGCGCCAGACCATCTCCAGTTGCATGCGCTGCGCGTCCACCACCACAGTATCCAATTGGGGGCGTTTGTCCTGCACCTGGCCATCGATCAGGGCCCGCACACGCACCAGCCACTTGGGCAGCACAAACTCGATGTGCCGCGTTGCATGTACACCTGCGATCTGAACTGGCTCGCCACCACGCAGGCCTTGCCCAAACTGGAACTCGACGGGCGCCCTGTTTTCGTGCTCAGGCTTGTAGTCGGCCGGCTTGGCCGGGTAGACCTTGTCCAGCCAATCTTGGTCGTAAGTCCCCGCGGTGTCCCGCCGGGGGGCGAAGTGCGGTGCCAACGCTGCAAAGCCTTGCGGTAGGCACTTGCCTCCCGCTTCACCAATGGGCTCGTCTGGTGCCTCGATCTGGGGAGCGGGCAAGCCGATCAGGCGCGCTGGATCGCGGATAACGCCGGACCCGATCGGGTTGCGCGCTTCTTCAAGCGGCTTGCTCGGGTCACTCATGTCCTGACCGCCCCAGGCGCGCGACCAGGACAGCGGAATGCCTTGCGTCACCAATGCCGACGGCCCGGGCACCACCCCCAGCAGACCACGGCGCCATTGCCTCGGCCCATGCACACGCAGGACTTTGCTGCGATCTGCCACACGCAAGCCCACGTCGACATAAGTGACCTGCCTGCCTTGCATCGGTGTGGCACAGGCACTGAGGATGAAGTCGGTGCCGACCTTTTCCAGGCCGTAGTCCGCCGGCAGGCGCACATCGGGCACCTCGGGCTTGCCCCAGAACTCGTCACCCAGACGAAGCGGATTGGGCTCTTGTGCCAGGACCAGCTGCCCGTCTGGCTCGTCCAGCGAGAAGCTGGCCTTGATCACGACCACGCGCGCCATCTTGCCTTCGCGGTCCACGATGGGCCACGAAGCCGATGCGAAATCACTGCGGTTGTCCAGGTCGGGCTCATCCATGCTGCGCCAACAATCCTTCAGTGGGTAAACAGGCTGGCTGCAATGGCTTCAAGGGACTGCCATTGCACCCCGATGAAATCAAAAGCGGAAAAGCGCGGCAGCCGAAGACCGGGCGACATCATCTGCAACTCCAGGTAGAGGTCCTGTCGTTGCACGCGGGAAAAGGCGCCATCCCGCAAGGCCTGTAAGGCGGCGCCGGCGTGCCATGCCTGCCCGCCGCGCCAGCGGATCTCCACATCCTTGTCGGCGGCCAGGCTCAGCCAGGTTTGCGTCATGGCTTCTGCATCCGGCGCAATCTCGCCGGGAAGACCCACCAGGATGCGCAGGGCCTGATGGACAGCCTTGCACAAAGGTTCTTGCTGCGGATGCGCCCGACACCAACCCACCATGCGCGCACCCAGACCCAACCAGCCGGCATGTGCAGCCGCCTTGACGGCAGAGGGCCAGTGCAACTGGAAGGCCGCTTCGATCAAGCTCGCATCCTCTGCCTGCCCACACAAGGCCAGCAAGTACAGGGAGTCGGCCCAAGCAGGGGACTTGGCAGCGATGGCACGGGCTGCAACGCGAGCCTCGTCCAGACGCAAAGACAGGCCCGCGCGCAAAGCGGCTCGGGCCAGGGGCTCCTGGTCGCAGCCATACCAGGCTTGCAACATGTGGGCGCATTGGTCCCTGTCCAGCGCATTGACACTGCCACCCAGTGCGGCGGCCACCACGCGTGGATCGGCATCGCGCATGGCCTGGCTCCAGGCCGGCGTGGACAAAGCCTCACGGTAGGCCAGCACGCGCACAGCCGCCGCGCGCACCTGAGGCATCGCGTGGGTGAGCAATGGAGAAAGGGCGTCCGTCAAGGCTTGACTGGGACTGAGGCAAAAAGCCTCCACGGCTGCCGCCGCCTCGCCCCGATCCCGCATCTGGGCAGCCTCGAAGATGGGAACAGCTTTGGACAGGGCTTCGACGCCACTGGTGCAGCCCAGCAGGAACAAGTTGGCGAACACGCGGTCCGGATCCGGCACATCGGGGTCCAGCGCAAGCTTGAGCGACAAGGTCAGGGCGGGCGGCCCCAGCATCAGCAAGGCACGCACCTGGGCCAGCAGGCGTTGCTCCGAGCGAGCCGGGATCAGCCAAGTCTCCACATCCTGCGGCGCCCGATAGCTGCGCAGCATACCCAGCGTATCCAGACACTCGCGGGCGGCGCGCTGGCGAAACGCCTCGGTATCCTCATGCTGCACACCGAAATCCGAGCCGTGCGGCGGCAAGGCACTGCGCCGAGGCGGCCCGACCCAGGCTCGGCGGATGTCGGCCACCTGGGGCAAGGGGCGCAAGACGGGTGCAGGAGTAGCTTGAGACACAGCCGATGCTTTCTGGCCTGTGGCGCCTCAGTTGAGCTTGATCATGGGAGCCAACAGCTTGATCAGGCGACGACACCGGCCGCTGAAACTCTCGGCCAGGATCTCCACGTCACCGTCGGCACCCAGTCGAATGCGTGCCCGACCATTGCGCAGCACGATTTCCTCCTGGGCTTCCAGCACTAGTCGACGCGGGCGACGGGCAAACTCTTCAAGCGGGGTCACGCCTTGGGCGTCTCCGTACAAGCCGATGCGTCCCATGACCACACCAGTGGCCGCCTGCTCCCCGGCGGTGGGCTTGTCCAGCCACACCAGCACCTCGTCGCCTTCGCGCAAGCAGGCCGCCGATGCACCGGTGTGCAGGACCAGGCAAGGCAGGGGCGCGCCCTGATCGAGCAGACGCACCAGCACCGAACCCTCGTCGGTAAAGCCCTGAACCAGCGCGCGCTGCACAAGCCCCTTGTGAGCCATGAGCAAGGCGTTGTCGATCAATTGCGTCATGGGATCCTTCCTTTCTCGGCCGTTGCTGGCGTCAGTTCTGGGCGATCTTCGATCCCTTGAGCACCATGTCGCTCGAGGCCTTGGCCGTGATCTTGCCGGACGCTTCGATCGTGACATCCTTGCCGTTGATGCTGATCGTGCCGTCCTTCTTGAGCACCAGTTCCGCGCTGCCAGTCTTGAGCGTGATGGAGTCTCCGGCTTCGATCACGATCTTCTTGCCGGCCTTGAGGCCATCGTCTTCACCGATCTTGACCACGCGTCCCTTGGCCACCTCCAGCGCCAAGGAACCCCCCACCTTGGTTTCCTGATTGGCGCCCACGGTGGTTGCCTGGTTCTTGCCCACGCTGAGGGTTTGGTTCATCCCGACATCGGTGCTCTGGTTGGCCCCCACCGAGACGTTTTGCAAGGCCCCCACCGTGATGGACTGGGCACCACCAATGGCCACTTCCTGGGCCGCACCAATGGCGATGGTCTCGTTGATGCCTACGGTGTGCGTGCGTTGCATGGCCACCGTGGCCGTTTCACTGCTGCCCACCGTGATGCTGCGGTTCGCGCCAATGGTGATGGTTTCATTGCTGCCAACCGTCTCGGTGCGGTTGGTGCCGATGGTGATGGTCTCGTTAGCACCCACCGTTTCCTTGCGGTCCACCCCAATGGTGATGGTCTCGTTCTTGCCGACGCGCTCTGTGCGGTCCACCCCGATGGTGATGGTCTCGTTGTTGTCGACGTTCTCGGTGCGATCGTGTTTGACATGCACCTTCTCGTCATGGTCAATGGTCTTGGTGCGGTCATGCCCGACCCAGTGGGTCTCGTCGTTCTCGACCTCGATGTCCTGGTTCTTCTCGGCATGCAGCCAGACCTGCTCGCTGCCCTTCTTGTCTTCGAAGCGCAGGGCGTTGGCATTGCCATAGGCGCCGCCTTTGCTAGAACGCGACAGCACGCCGGACTGCGTGGCATTGGCCGGCAGGTCCCAGGGCGGCATCTGCTGGGCGTTGTAGACGCGGCCGGTGATCAGGGGCTGGTCAGGGTCGCCTTCCAGGAAATCGACGACCACCTCCTGCCCGATGCGCGGGATGTGCATGAAGCCGAAGTTCTGCCCCGCCCAGGGCTGCGACACGCGCACCCAGCAGGAGCTCTTCTCGTCCTTCTTGCCCAGGCGGTCCCAGTGGAACTGCACTTTGACGCGGCCGTACTTGTCGGTGAAGATTTCCTCGCCGCCAGGGCCCACCACCACGGCCGTCTGCGGGCCCTGCACGAAGGGCTTGGGCGTGCTGCGCGGTGGGCGGAACTGCTGCGCGGCAGGGATGGCCTCGAAGCTCACCTGGAACCGGCTACCGCTCATGCCGGCCTCGAACACCGCGACCTGTGCCTGGATCTGGACCGAGGTCAGCAGGTACTGGGCGTTCTGGTCCTCGCGCGGGTGCTTGGACAGCTTGAAGGTGCGGCCGGCCTTCAGGCCCATGGCATTGCCCTCGCCTGTCAGCCGCTCATGGCGAGCCTGCACTTCATCGAGCCAGTCCTCGGCATACTGCTTGCCATCGGCGGTCTTGATGTAGTCGCCTTGGAAATCGAAGCGCTCGGCCGAGGCCTGGTCATGCGAGCGCGACAGGCTGGCGTCCACCAGCAGCGAGACCCCGGGCCGCTCGAAGTCGTAGCTGGTCAGCACCATCTTGCCGGTCTTGACCTCCTGGCTAAAGCGCCACTGGGAGATGTACTCCTCATCAGGCGGCGCGTTGCTGGGGTCTTCGATGTAGCGGATGGTGCTCTCGCCCGTGATCGGGTCGTGCGCGCTGAGCGAGTCCATCAAGACCAGCTCATGCTTGCCATCGGTGTGCTCGAAGTACCAGTAGATGCCTTCGCGCTCCAACAGGCGCGCGATGAAGCTGAAGTCGCTTTCGCGGTACTGCACGCAGTACGTCCAGGTGTGGTAGCTGCGAAAGAGCTTGAGCTTGACGTGCGCCACGCTGGCGTGGTCGTCGAACACCTTCTTGACGATGTCGGGCACCGTCATCTCCTGGAAGATGCGGCAGTCGCTGGTGCGCGTGAGGAACCACAGCCAGGGGCGCACCTCGGCCTGGTAGGCAAAATAGCGACCCTGGGGCTTGCCCAGCCCGAAGCGGGTGACATAGCCGTTGAAGTAACGCTTGCTGTCGTCGCCCAGGTTGATGGTGACCGTCACCGGCTTGCCCAGCAGGTCCTGGGGGGCGAGGGTGCCCTTCTCGCTCAAGAGGTTGAGCTGCATGCCGCCAAGCAGGCTCAGGCCCTCCGACACGCTCAGGGCGTCGAGAAACAAGTCTGCTGCAGGCAGCGGCGAACTCAGCGTGATGGGGGCATGTGTCGGCATGCTCAGGAGTGGACCTCAGTCGGGCGGGCGGGCAAAGCGACCAAAGTCATGCCGCCTGATGGGGCCAATGTGGCCAAAGTTACTGTTGGCTGACGCGGCTGGATTCCATAGTGGCGAACATCATCACGCAGGAGATCGCACATGGATGAAACCACCTACCGCACCGTTGAATTCAGCCAATCCGACTACCTTGATGGCGGGAAGAACCCTGCCTCGGCCGGCGGCGGCTGCCACGCCTTCGGCATTGCCTGGGCCGACGAGATCCTGGACAACAAGGCCGCCGGCGCCCAGGCCCGCATGGACGCCATGAAGCGGCGGGCCGGCGAGGTCCGCATCTGCTACCGCGCCATCCGTGACCGCTGGGCCCACGAAGGCGAAAGCGGCGCCGACGAGGGCATCGCCAAGCGCCTGGGCGTCAAGATCGACAAGGTCGACGACTGCGGGAGCTTTGCGGTGGTGGCCAACAAGGTGCGCGATGAGCACCGCACCGCCTTCCTCTACAGCTTCTGGTTCAGCGGCGGCGGCGCCCACACCATCGCCTTCTACCGCTCGGGCAAGAAGTTCGGCGGCCACATCTATGCCTTCGACCCCAACTACGGCGAGTACAAGATGGAGAAATCGCAGCTGTCCGCCTGGCTCACGGGCGTGATCGGCACACTGTACTCAGGCTATGGCGACATCACCCGCCACCGCCTGACCTACCTGAGCGACTGGGTCGCCCCCACGGTCAAAGGCGGGGTTCTCGTTTGAGGGATTAGCCCGGTGGTCGCTCACGCCAGCTGGCGTGCGGCCACCAACCAGCCATTGACTGGTTTGCCGCCTTCCTCGCGCAGGATCACGGCTTCCATGTCCAGCAGGTTGAGGCCGGCAGCACTGAGTACCTCCACTACATGCTGCTGATGGTGGGCATAGCGCCCATGCGGCTGAATCTGGTGCGGCAGGTTTGCATCCGCGGGCAGCGCCTCGACCGTGAAGATCAGTGTGCCGCCCGGCTTGAGCGAGCCCGCCGTGGCGGCGATCACCTTGGCCAGGTCACCGAAGTAGCACAGGGTATCGGCGGAAAGGACCACATCCCACTGGCGCGGTGACAAGATCAGGAACTCGGTGAGCTCGGCCTTGTAAAGGTCGCCGTAGACACCCTTGGTCTGGGCGCGGTCCAGCATGCCCTTGGAGAGGTCGACACCGGCCAGCACCTTGGCCCAGGGTGCCATCATCGGGCCGCACAGGCCGGTGCCGCAACCGGCGTCCAGCATCACGTACTGGCGCTGCGGCGGCGGCAGGTGGCGGGCGAGCATGTCAGCGCACAGTTGTGGCGCCTTGTAGTTGAGCCGCTCGTTGAGCACCGACTCGAAGCTCTCGGCAAAGTGGTCGAAGGCCTGCTCGACGTAGTCATCCGGCGCGCGCTCGGGTACGCCCTGCCCCGTGCAGGCCGCGTACATGTGCCGTGCTGTAGGGTGGTCGGGCTCCTGCTCCAGCCACTGGCGGTAGACCTCGCCCGCGTCAGCGATGCGGCCCATGGCGTAGTAGGTGGTGCCCAGCAGGCGCCGCGCCGAGGAATCGCCTGGCAGCAGCTCCAGCGCCTTGACGTAGTAGGTGATGGCGCCCGCACGGTTGCCTTGCTCGGCATACAGCAGGCCCATGTTGTTGAGCGCGTTGATGTGGCGGGGGTTGAGCGCCATGGCGCGCTCGTAGGCCGCATGGGCTTCGTCAAAGCGGCGCTGTGCCTTGTAGAGCGCGCCCAGGTTGTTGTGCAGGTCGGCGTTGTCGGGCGCCAGCTCGGTGGCCTGCTGGTAGGCAGACAAAGCCTTGTCCACCTCGCCTCGGCCCATGTAGATGTTGCCCAGGTTGTTGTGGTAGCCCGCAAAGCCGGGCTGGCGTGCCACGGCCTCCTCGATCAAGGCCACGCCTTCGTCGGAGTGCCCCATCTGGTGCTTGGCCATGCCCAGCAGGTGCAGGGCATCGGGGTGCCCCGGTACGGCATCCAGGATGCGCTGATAGACCGTGGTCGCGCCCTCCAGCATGCCTTGCTGGTGCAGGCCGATGGCGTATTGCAGGGCCTCTTCGAGGCTCATCTCTGTTTTGTCGGCGGCCGATGTCATGGTGGCGTCCTCCCTCACCCAGGTTCAATGCTCAACTCAGCTGCGCGCTTGCAAAAAGGCGGCGCTGTAGAACTCCTTGGCGAATTCC
This sequence comes from Burkholderiales bacterium, assembly GCA_003963115.1. Classification (GTDB taxonomy): domain Bacteria; phylum Pseudomonadota; class Gammaproteobacteria; order Burkholderiales; family Burkholderiaceae_C; genus Aquabacterium. The sequence continues at coordinate 106,006 of RXJQ01000025.1, read as the reverse complement.
AGGGCTTTGCGGTCCATGTCGGCAAAGCCCAGGGAGTTGACACGCTTTTCGGGCAGTTGCCAGTTGTTGGCGTTGGTCTTGCTGGTCACGGATATCTGGTCGGTTTCAGGGTCAATGCGCACATGCACCGAGTACGACACCCGCTCAAGCTCATCAGACCAGGCCTTCTTCTTCATCACCGGGTAGGTGACGTGAAAGTATTCCCAGTTCTGATGAACGCCGGAGATGTCGACGCTGGCATGAGGATAGTGGTCATCACCCTCCTCGTTGAACCAGCAGTAGAGGTTGGTGTCGTTGCGGCTGCCCGCGCGCTTCTTGAACTTGCCTGTGTAGGTGCCAGACTTCAGTTCGACAGTATCGGGGATGCTCGTTGTTTTCATGATGACGCCTTCATCAATCGAAGTGGTAAGAGAATTCGTTGCCCTGCACATCCACCTTGGCCAAGGTGATGGGCTTGCCTTCGAGCATGCGGTTGAGGAACTCGCGGCTGATGTCGGGCAGCATGGTGTTGGTCAGGATCGCGTCGATCATGCGGCCACCCGATTCGCTTTCGGTGCAGCGCGAGACCACCAGCTTGATGACCTCGTCGGTATAGCTGAAGGGGATCTTGTAGCGTTCCTCGACGCGCTTCTTGATGCGACCCAGCTGCAGTTTGACGATGCGGCCCAGCATCTCGTCGGACAGCGGGTAGTAGGGGATGGTGACCAAGCGCCCCAACAGCGCCGGCGGGAAGATCTTGAGCAAGGGCTCGCGCAGGGACTTGGCCAGGCCTTCGGGGTCGGGCATCAGCTCGGGGTCGGCGCACATGCTGGCAATCAGGTCGGTGCCGGCATTGGTGGTCAGCAGGATCAAGGTGTTCTTGAAGTCGATGACGCGGCCTTCGCCGTCTTCCATCCAGCCCTTGTCGAAGACCTGAAAGAAAAGCTCGTGCACATCGTGGTGGGCCTTCTCGACTTCATCGAGCAGCACCACGCTATAAGGCTTGCGGCGCACGGCTTCGGTCAGCACACCGCCTTCGCCATAGCCCACGTAGCCCGGAGGCGCGCCCTTGAGCGTGGACACCGTGTGGGCTTCCTGGTACTCGCTCATATTGATGGTGATGAGGTTCTGCTCACCGCCATACAGCGCCTCGGCCAGGGCCAGGGCGGTTTCGGTCTTGCCCACGCCAGAGGTACCCGCCAGCATGAAGACGCCGATGGGCTTGTTGGGGTTGTCCAGCCCGGCGCGCGAGGTCTGGATGCGCTTGGAGATCATCTCCATGGCGTGGTCCTGACCGATCACGCGCTGGCCCAGCGCCTTGGGCAGGTTGAGGATGGTCTCGATCTCGTTGGCAGCCATGCGGCCCACGGGGATGCCCGTCCAGTCGCCCACGACGCTGGCCACGGCCTGGTAGTCCACGGTGGGCAGGATCAACGGGTTCTCGCCTTGCAGCGTGGTGAGCTCGGCCTGCACCTGCTTGAGTTCGGCCAGGGTATCGGCGCGCTCGGCCTCGGTCAGCGTGGGGTGCAAAGTGGCGGCGGCGGAGGCCTCTCCGGCTTTTTCCAGCTTGCTGCTGGTGCCTTCTACCGGCTCGACCACGCCGCGCAACTTGACACGCAGGCCCAGCAGGCGGTCCACCAGGCTCTTCTCGAACTGCCAGCGCTGGTCCAGTGCCTCCAGGCGGGTGTGCTCCGCAGCCAGATGCTCCTTGACCAGGGCTTCGCGCGCCGTGGTGTCCACCCCGATCGCCGTTTCGCGGCCGATGATGGCCAGCTCGGTTTCCAGGGCCTCGATGCGCTTGCGGCTGTCGTCCACTTCAGCGGGCGTGGCGTGCAGGCTCACGGCCACGCGGGCGCAGGCGGTGTCCAGCAGGCTCACGGACTTGTCGGGCAGCTGGCGCGCCGGGATGTAGCGGTGCGAGAGCTTGACGGCCGCTTCCAGGGCCTCGTCAAGGATCTGCACCTTGTGGTGCTTTTCCATGGTCGAGGCCACGCCACGCATCATCAAGAGGGCCTTGGGCTCGTCGGGCTCGTCCACCGTCACGCTCTGGAAGCGGCGGGTCAAGGCCGGGTCTTTCTCGATGTGCTTTTTGTACTCGGCGAAGGTGGTGGCGCCGATGGTGCGCAGCTGACCGCGCGCCAGGGCGGGCTTGAGCAGGTTGGCGGCATCGCCCGTGCCAGCCGCACCGCCCGCGCCCACCAGGGTATGGGTCTCGTCGATGAAGAGGATGATGGGCTTGGGCGAGGCCTGCACCTCGTCGATCACCGAGCGCAGGCGCTGCTCGAACTCACCCTTCATGCTGGCACCGGCCTGCAGCAGACCCACGTCGAGCGCGCGCAGTTCGACCTCCTTGAGCGAGGGCGGCACGTCGCCACGCGCGATGCGCTGCGCAAAGCCTTCGACCACGGCCGTCTTGCCCACGCCAGCCTCGCCGATGAGGATGGGGTTGTTCTGGCGGCGGCGCATGAGGATGTCGACCACCTGGCGGATCTCGTCGTCGCGGCCCACGATGGGGTCCATCTTGCCGCTGCGCGCCTGCTCGGTCAGGTCGGTGGTGAAGCGCTTGAGGGCCTCCTGCTTGCCCATGGCGGCCGGCGCAATGGCGTCGCTGGCCTCACCAGGTGCGCCGCCGGTATCCGACGCGCCCTGCCCCGCTTCAGGCGAGGCGGCCAGCAAGGCGCTGAACTGGTCGATCAGGTCATCGAGCTTGACCTTGTCGAACTGCTTGGAGATCGCCAGCAGCGCGTTGCGCAGCGTGGGTGTCTTGAGCATGCCGATCAGCAGGTAGCCGGTGCGCACCTGGCGGTCACCGAACATCAGCGAGCCATAGACCCAGCCGCGTTCCACCGCGTTCTCGATGATGGTCGACAGGTCGGTAATTGAGGTGGCGCCGCGCGGCAGGCGGTCCAGCGAAGCTGTCAGGTCAGAGGCGAGCACCGCGGCATCGATGTCGTACTGCTTGACGATGCGGTGCAGGTCGGAGTCCTGATTGTTGAGGATCTGGTAGAACCAGTGCTGCAACTCCACATACGGGTTGCCGCGCAGCTTGCAAAACACCGTGGCGCCTTCGATGGCCTTGTAGGCCAGCGGGTTGAGCTTGCCGAACAAGGCGGTGCGACTGATTTCTGCCATGGGGATCTCCTTGGGGATTCGAATCGGTTGATAGTCAATGTGTCGGTGTTTCGAGCCGCAGGCGCATGTCAGCTCGATCTGGGTGAGGCCCACGGCGCCCCAACCAGGTGTTCAGGCCCAGCCGGCCTCCCGCACCAGCACCCACAGCGGCACGACGTGGCCGCATCTGCAGGCGCGGCACTTCGCTGCCCCTGAGCACCAGCTGCATCTCGCAGGACAGGCCCATGCCCAGGTACTGGCGCAGCCAGTCGCGCAAGGCCACGCGTGCCGGCTGGCCGGGCAGGAAGCGCTGGTATTGCGCATAGCTCAAAGGGCCGATGCGCAGGCGGAAGTTCGACTGCCTGTCCCACACACGCTTGCCCAGCACGGCCCGCTGGCCCAAGGCCGTGTTGCGGCCCGGCGCGGTGCTGGGCAACAGGCGGCTGCGGTCTTCATCCTGCAGGTCCAGCCAATGGCCCACGGCCGATTCAATGGCCACGTTCACACCGAAGTAGCTTTTGAGCAGCTTGAGCAGGCCTTCGGCGTTGCGTGGCCCGCGCGCCAATGCCGCCGCATGCAGGCGCTTGGCGTCATCGGGGATGACATCGCGCTGCACAAACGGCTTGCCCGCCTGGCCGAACAGGGCGCTGACCCAGCGCGAGAAGTCATCATCCCAGGGACGATCACGGTGGACCACAGGGCGGGACTGGGCCCAGGCCCGAAAGAACAGCAGCAGCGCACGGTGATGGAAGACATCGGCGAAGCGCATCATCGTCGCATCGCCATGGCTGCGGGCACGCTCGCGGGCGTACTCGGTCAGGTGCAAGGGCATGGGCCCCATCGGGCCGAACAGGCCAAAGACGCGTTGACCGATGCGGGGTGCCGCGCTGCCTTCCATGCTGAAGGAATGCAGGTTGGCCGGCGCGAAGTCCAGCTCGGGGTCCTGCCCCATGCGCACAGCTTCGTCACGCGGGCGCAGGGCCTCACCCAGCCTGGGCGCATGCGGGTTGTGGGCCTGGATACGGCGCAGCACCTGAAACAGGTCGTGCGCATAAGGCGCCTCTGCCAGCTGGGCCCACAGCTGTTGCAAGGCGGCCTGCTCACGCGCACTGGCCGATGAGGGCGAGCGCGCCGGCAGGATCACCGAAGGCGGTGCCAGGTCATCGCTTTCGCCCGGCCGAGGCTGCTGTGGCGTGCTCATGAGCGGCCTCAGACGATGGGGGCCTGCCCCATGCGGGGCGCCCATTGCATGACCATGCCACGCGACGGTGTGCGCAGGCGCGTTTCGGTGAAGCTGTTGATGGCGGCATGGCGCGCGAAGAAGTGCTCCAGCACACTGCCCATCAGCACGGTGCTGGTGCCTTGCAGGCCCATGTCTTCCAGCTCCAGGTCGATCTGCACGCCCGAGCCAAAGGCCAGGCGACCAGGGCCCGGCAAGCGCCGCGCCACCTGTCGCGCGGTAACCGTGCGGATGCTCTCGACCTGCTTGCGCCAGCTGGCATCGCCCTCAGGCCCGTGCAGAGCCAGCAGGCTGCGCAAAGCAGCTGCCGCTTTCAGCGGATCCTCGCCGGCGATGGAGAGGTAGTTGAGCGTCAACTGGCTGATCAAAGACCAGCCCACATCGCCCCGCACCAGGCGCTGCACCACCGGTGTCGGCCCGCGCAGGCAGTGCACGGCCTGGATCGGACCCGAGGCATCGAGCGACCAGGCTTGCGAACCCGTGCTGGCATCACGCTGACCGGCTCCCGGCAGCAGCATGGGCAGATCACGGTTGCTCACCAGCGCCGAAACCGCGAGCTGGCGCAGCTCCTCGGCATAAGGTGCATTGGCCGGGTCGACCAGGGACACGAAGACCTCGCTGCCAATGTAGGACGAGCGCGAGCCCTGCTCACGCTGGCGCTGCGACAGCATGCGCGGTTCCCGACGCACGGTGTAGTAGGCCGGGTGACCGCCTGCCTCCATGTGATAGGCCGCGTACAAGGGATGGAAGGCCTGCTCGGCCACCGTGCCCGTGCCAAAGCCCGTGATGGACTCGATGCTGTAGACCTCGAAGTCCATGGGCCGCGTGCGGTCGGGCACCACATGCTGCTCGGGCTGCGACGCCGTCAGGGCGATGCGGTCCAGGCGCTTGGGGAAGAGGTTGATGGCCGGCGTACAGTACAGCGATAGGCTGCCCGCATCGACCAGGGACTCCAGCGCGGCATCGCCCTTGGACAGCAGGATGACGATCTCGAACTCGTTGCCCTTGACGCGCTGGATGCGGTGCCGCAGTTGCGACAACTCCACGAACATCAGGCGCTGCGGCATGGCCGCGAACTCCTGCAGGATGCGGTAGCCCGAGAAGCCGCGCAGGGTTTCAGGCAGCAGGGCCTGGTCATCGTCGAAGCCTTCTTGCTGCAGGCTGTCGGCATGGGCCCATTGGGCGCGGGCCTGCGCTGCATCGATGGGCAACCAGGTGCCCAGGGCCGCCGTGGTCAGCAGCTCGTGCAAACGCAAGGCGGTTTCGTCGGGCGCGCTGATGTAGAGCGAGAGCGCATCCAGCGGCAACTGCTGCGCCATGAGCCCGCCCTCCACGCGCAGCTTCAATCGCAGGCCACCGCGCACCTGCCTTGCGATCGGCAACTGCGCAATGGGCAGATCGGGCGCATGGCTGAAGTACTGCACATCCACCAGCTCGATGGGCCACATGGTGAGCTCGTGCGCGGTGCGGAAGGTGCAGCGCGTACCCTGGCCACGTGTGACCTCGCTGGCCAAGGTGGCATGGCGAGGCAGCTTGAAGCCTTTGGCCAAGGCGGGGTCGGCCAGATTGGGTTGCAAGCGCGCCACCATCATGGAAGGCACGGGCGCGAGGAAGTTGGGGTAGACCGTCTCCAGCAGATGCTGGATGAAGCGCGGGTACTCGGCCTCCAGCTTGAGCTGGGTGCGCGCGGCCATGAAGGCAAAGCCTTCGAGCAGGCGCTCGACATAGGGGTCGGCCACTTCCAGGCCGTCCATGGTCAGGCGCGAGGCGATCTTGGGAAACTCGCGCGCGAACTCGGCCCCGACCTCGCGCAGGTGCGCCAGCTCCTGGTTGTAGAGCTTGAGCAGTCCGGGGTCCATCAGCGGCGTCCTCCATCGAGCGTGGTGGGGCTGCCATCACGCAGCTTCACTTGACCTGCTTCCAGGTCGAGCTGGGTGCGCAGCAACAGCTCCAGAGGGATGGGCTGGGCCCACAGAAAGCCGCGGATCTCGAACTCGATGATGTTGTGCGCGTCCAGCATGGCGACCGAGTCCACGGCCTTCACGGTCAAGGAATGCTCCAGGATGCGGGGCTCGAAACGCAGGATGGCATCGCGGATCGATTGCTCGACGCTGGGCACATCCACCTTCGAGGCCAGTTGGCCCGACATCGGGGGCAGCCCGAAGTTCAACACCGACTCGCCCGCATAAGGCGCTTCGGCAGCCTGCTTGCCCAGGGGCTGGACGGCATTGAGCAACCAGCTCAGGTCACGCAGCACCGCCTGGCGCAGCTGGTTCTTGTTGAGCACGCGCTTGTCATCGGCGTCGTGCTTGAGGTCCGGGTTGTCGTCGGTCAGGCGGTCCAGCAGCGCGGGCTGCAGGCGGTCACGCAGGTCGGTGGCGGCCATGGTGTGTCGTCGTCGAGGCGGCGTGCCGGTGCCTCTGGCTCAGGCCGCAGCCTGGCCAGACCCTTCACCCGATGCGCCATCGGAAGCAGAGGCCTCGTCGGGCACGACGTTCAAGGTCAGCTTGCGCACGTCCAGCAAACCCAGCTCGGCCTGGTCGGTCGTCAGCAGGCGCTGCCCCACGCCACGGTACTGGCCGGGCGACACCTCGATCCAGTCCGTGCGGCGCGACAGCTTCACCAGGGCCTGCGCGCCTTCCGGCATGGGCGCGTAGCGCGTAGGCACCAGAGCCACCGTGCCACCGCCATTGGGAAAGCCCAGAGAGGCCGGCAACCAGACCATGTCGCGCAGGTCGGAAGGCGGCTCCAGCGTGATGCTCTCCACCGACGAGAAAGGCAACCAGCCATAGCGCCCGTTGATGATCACCTCCAGCACCGGCCCCAGGCGCGAGTCGGCGTCGGCCACCCACTCGAAAGGCTGGTCGTTGAGGGTGCCGCCCACGGCGGGTGCAGCTTCGAGCGCCTGCTCGCGCAGGTGCGCGGCCAGGGCATGATCACCACGGACATCGGCCTGCAAGGCCTCCACCAGGTGCGCCACCCAGGTCTGAGGTTTGCCAAAAACCATGGGCGTGGTCTGGCCCTTGAACACGGCATCGCGCAAGGCCTCGCACTTGATGGCCTCGCGGTAGGTGTTGACCATGGCCAGTGTGCCGGCGTCCATCTCGCCACAGACGCTGAGCTGGTTCATGGCCCGCGTCCACTGGCCATCGACGGCCAGCAGCTGGAACAGGAAGATGCGCAACTTGGCATTGGCCGGCTGCGCACGCACCCCGTCTTGCAGGTACTGCAAAGCCAGAGGCAGGTCGCCCTGCTTCAACGCTGTTTCTGCCGCTTCAACCGTGTTCATGATGTGGTGCCCGCCTTGCTGAGGTGGTGTCAGGATGGGGTGATTTCAGTTTCGAAGGTCGTGGCGCCACCGCTGCCGCCCGCCCCCGTTTGAGGTTGATACTGCACGTTGACCTTGAAGAAGGCAAGGCGCAGTTCCTCTATGGTTTCAGGCTGGTTGTCAAGGGCAGAGCCCACCTTGAGCGACATGACGCGGGCCTTCTCGATCGTGATCTTGAGGTAGTCCACCGGGCTGTCGCCACCCGCCTTGCGCACCGTCAGAATCACCTTCTTGAGCGGTTCATTGGCACGCAGCGCAGACATCAATGCCGTTGAGGCACGGTCCACCCGCTTGCGTATCACCAGCTCCTGCATGGTGGTGCGCGCATGGGTGGCCGCGAACGATGCGGCGGAGACCTCCATGCCCCAGTTCCAGCCGACGACGTCGACTTCGTCGATGTGACCGGGCACGGTCGAGTCGCCCTTGATGGGGCCCTGTTTGGTGCCCTCGATCTTGAGGAACATGTCTGAGAGGGACATGGTGGTCTCCTGCCTGCTTCGTGAATCGGTCGATCAGACGACCGATCAGCCTTGCGGCTTGTTGGCGGGGATGTCCCATGCAGCCGTGGATGTGGCGCCGGCGCCGCCTTCCTTGGTCTGGATGGTGTACTCGACCTTGAACTTGGCGAAGTTCAGCACGACGTTCTCGGTCAGACGGTCTTCGCCGCCCGAGCCGCCCGTCTGCACCGACGACACGAGCACGTCGGTCAGGGTGATCTTGATGTACTCCAGGGGCTTGTCGCCGGCCTTGCGGACGGTCAGCTTGGCTTCCTTGATGTGGGTGCCCTTGCAGGCGGCCACGATCAGGGCGGTCGAGCTGGAATCCACCCACTTGGTCAGCGAGAGGTCTTGCACGTTGACCTTGCCGGCGCCGGCGCCCGTGCCTGAGTGCGCGGTACCGGACTGGGACAGACCCCAGCTCCAGGCCAGCACGTCGACTTCGTCGGCATGCTTTTCGTCTTTCGACTCGCCCTTGATGTCACCGATCTTGATGAACATGTCCACTGCCATGATGCTTCTCCATTTGGTTAAAGCGACCCGGGTTGAAAAAAGGGAGCCGGGGAATTGGTGCAAGCGCGGGTCACCCCCCACACCACCGGCGTGTTGAAGCTGGGCCCGCTTGCGCAGGCCCGATGGAACGCTACAGATCTAACGCTTTGTTTTTGGCGTCTAGATCAGGTGGCCAACCTGATCAGGCCGCCTTCTGAGAAGGCAGTTTCGAAACCAGACGCAGCGACACGGTCAGCCCTTCCAGCTGGTAATGCGGGCGCAGGAAGAACTTCGATGTGTAGTAACCGGGGTTGCCCTCGACCTCTTCCACGACCACCTCTGCGGCAGCCAGCGGACGACGGGCCTTGGTTTCCTCGGACGAGTGGGCGGGGTCGCCGTCCACGTAATTCATGATCCAGTCCTGCAGCCAGCGCTGGACTTCGCCGCGCTCCTTGAAGGAGCCGATCTTGTCGCGCACGATGCACTTGAGGTAGTGGGCGAAGCGGCAGGTGGCAAACAGGTAGGGCAGGCGCGCGGCCAGGTTGGCGTTGGCCGTGGCGTCGGGGTCGTCGTACTCGGCCGGCTTTTGCAGCGACTGGGCACCGATGAAAGCGGCGAAGTCCGAGTTTTTCTTGTGCACCAGGGGCATGAAGCCGTTCTTGGCCAGCTCGGCCTCGCGACGGTCGCTGATGGCGATCTCGGTCGGGCACTTCATGTCGACGCCACCATCATCGGTCGGGAAGGTGTGCGTGGGCAGGCCTTCGACCGCACCGCCAGACTCGATGCCGCGGATACGCGAGCACCAGCCATACATCTTGAACGAGCGGTTGATGTTGACGGCCATGGCATACGCCGAGTTGGCCCAGGCGTACTTGTTGTGGTCGGAGCCGACGGTGTCTTCTTCGAAGTCGAAGGCTTCGACCGGGTTGGTCTTGGCACCATAGGGCTGGCGAGCCAGGAAGCGCGGCATGGCCAGGCCGATGTAGCGCGCGTCGTCCGACTCACGCAGCGAGCGCCAGGCGGCGTACTCGGGCGTGGTGAAGATCTTGGTCAGGTCACGCGGGTTGGCCAGCTCCTGCCAGGACTCCATGCCCATCAGGCCGGGGCCAGGGGCGGCGATGAAGGGCGTGTGCGCCGCAGCACAGACCTTGGACATTTCGCCCAGCCACTCGACGTCGGGCGGGGTGTGGTCAAAGTAGTAGTCACCCACCAGGCAACCGAAAGGCTCGCCACCGAACTGGCCGTATTCCTCTTCGTAGACCTTTTTGAACAGCGGGCTTTGGTCCCAGGCCGTGCCCTTGAACTTCTTCAAGGTCTTGCCCACTTCGTTCTTGGAGATGTTGAAGACACGGATCTTCAGCATCTCGTCGGTTTCGGTGTTGTTGACCAGGTAGCTCAGACCGCGCCAGGCGCTCTCCAGCTGCTGGAATTCAGGATGGTGCAGGATCTTGTTGACCTGCTCGGACATCTTGGCGTCCAGCGCGGCGATCATGGCCTCGATGGAGCCGATGACGTCGCTGCTGATCAGCTTGGTCTGCGACAGGGCTTGCTGGGCCAGGGTCAGCACCGCCTCTTCGACTGCCGACTTGGCGTTGTCGTTCTGGGGCTTGAACTCCTTGTTCAGCAAGGCGGCAAAGTCGCCACCTTCGTACTGGACGCCCTGCAGGGCCGCGCTTTGAGCTTGTGCTTCGGACATGTCGTCTTCTCCTTGTCTTGGACTTACTCAGCGGCCTCGGGCTTCTTGGCGGCGGCCAGGGAATTGAGCAGCGCCTCGTCCTTGAGGACCTTGGCCAGCAGCTCTTCCGCACCGGTCTTGCCGTCCATATAGGTGACCAGGTTGGCCAGCTGCTGACGGGCGGCAAGCAGCTGCTTGAGGCCGTCGACCTTGGCGGCCACGACAGCCGGCGAGAAGTCGTCCATGCTCTCGAAGGTCAGGTCGATCGCCAGGTTGCCCTCGCCAGTCAGGCTGTTGGGCACCTGGAAGGCGACGCGGGGCTTCATCGACTTCATGCGGGCGTCGAAGTTGTCGACGTCGAAGTCCAGGAACTTGCGATCGGCCACGGGCGGCAGGGCCTCGGTGGGCTTGCCAGACAGGTCGGACAGCACGCCCATCACGAAGGGCAGCTGCACCTTTTTTTCTGCGCCATAGAGCTCGACGTCATACTCGATCTGAACGCGGGGCGCGCGGTTGCGGGCAATGAATTTTTGACTACTGGTGGCCATGCTTCGCTCCTGGGTCGTTGGGTTTCAATGGCGTTGAGAATCAGTACTGATCGCTGGGCACGCCGGCCAGCTTGGCGATGGTGTCGACGCCATCCGGAACCAGGTCGCGGATGATGTCCATGAAGTTCTTGCTCATCAGGCGCTGCGCGCGGCGGATCAGCAGCGGCGCCGGGTTGCTGGGCTCATTGAGTTCGATCCACTCGCACACCTTCTCCAGCGCGCGGACGGCGTCGTCGCGGGTGCGCAGGGCGCCAGCCGGTACAGCCACATGGGCGCCAGCGCCTGTCGCCGAGGCGCCATCGCCGCCCGCTTCGGCTACCGCCGCGTCCGCACTGTCATTGGCACCGGCTGCCTGCTTGGCCGTGTCGCTGATGGTTTGCAGCAGCAGGCGCAGCGGGCGGAACTCGGGGCCCGAGATCGTGGCCTTTTCCGTGACCAGGGCATCGATGGCGGCCACGGTATCTGCCATGCCACCCAGCGCGGCCAGCAGGCCCGCTTGCTGAGCCTCGGCGTCCAGCAGGGCCTGGGTGACGCCAGCCATCGGTGTCACACTTTCGCCTTCGTAGGGCTGGGCCTTGCCCGAAGCCAGCTCGATGTCGCGGCCGGTGAGGCTGGCGCGGCCCACGCCCAGGCTCGACTTGCGCAGATCGGTCAGGAAGCTGGCGCCATCGACCAGCGGGGCCAGCGCATTGAGGCGCATGGTCGGGTCGTTGTCGTCGTCGGCGTCCAGCTTGGGGTGGACATGATCCCAGTACTGGGTCAGCAGGCCCTGGATCAGGCGCAGCCCGTCGGCGGCGGCGGCCAGGCCTTGCAGGCGGGTGGTGGCCCGCAACAGGTGCACGGCCACGCGCACGTCCTTGGTGCGGGTCATCAGCTCGCTGGAGAGCGTCTGGACCTTGCGCCAGTCTGGGTCTTCGGCGGGGATGATGGTGTCGCCGAACTGCTGCTCGGCCTTGCCGCGAGAGGCTTCCTCCAGGGCCAGGAAGGCACTGTCGTATTCCAGATCCGGGCCGCAGGGTTCGCTTTCGCCAACCGGTGCCAGGAGGGTATCGACATCAATCAGGGCCATGGTGTGTTCCGACGCTTGTGCAAGGCTTTATCAGAGGATGGGATGCACTGTAGGTTCGCCGGACAGTCGTCACACCTGCCAAAAGTCATGTGATCAGAAGGCCGAGCAACTGCCCTCCGCCTGCACGCCCGAGCAGTTCGTCAGTTGCGCACCACGGCGCACCTTGGTCCATTCCAGCGACAGCGGATCGACCTCGGCCACATCCGACGTGGGCGTGCCTGCCGTGTTGGTGGGCGTACACAGCTGCGGACGTGAGAACTGGCCGTGCAGGTAGACATCGGTGCGCAACTCGTTGAGCGCATCGACGGACTCGAAGGGGAGCTTGGGTCGGTCTTCGGGTGGGACGTAAATGCGGCCCTCATTGGCCGAGAACGTGAAGTTGATGCTCAGCGGCCTGAACGTGCTGTTTTCCGGCGTATCCGCGTTCACGCTGTAGCCAATGGCCTCAGCCTGGGTCGTGGACTGCGGCAAGGCTTGCGCATTGATCTTCGGCGCCAGCACGCTGTTGTCGTAGATGGCGCTGGCGATCTTGTTGCCCGGGTCATTGAGCGTGACGGTGGCATCGGGCGCGGCAATCACCTTCAGGCTGGCCACATTGAGTGGCCCGCTTTGCGTGATGTTGCCTGCTGTGGCCAGCCCCAGGTTGAGTGCCGGATTGGCCTGCGTCTGCGCGCCCAGGTCGATCCCGCCCGAACCCGTGCCCTGGTTCTGCAAGGTCACGGTGCCAGCGCCATTGAGCGCGCCCGCTTCCACACTGATCTGGCCGGTCTGGATGTCAGAGCCGATCACGGTGAGTGAACCCGATGAAATGCCGGGATTGACCGCCGCATTGAACCAGCCTGGCTGGACAATGAAGTTGGTCGCGATGGCACCGGCCGTATTCCCCACGCGAATGGCCGTGCCGGGCGACTCCGTCAACGTGCCATCAGCACCCACGCCAGCCGGCCTGAAATTGATGCGGCCATTGGTGAAGAAGGTGGGGGTGCCCAGGTTCAGGGCCTGAGGGGCGTTCGCATCTGCGCTGGCACCGATCACCAGATCGGCGGTCGAGGCCAGCAAGTCGCTGCCCTTGGAGCCCACGTCAAACACCCGGATGCCAGGGTTGTCCTTATCGACCTGGATGCCGGCGCCCGCCGACCCGCCCGACTGCCCGACGATCGTGATCTGCTGTCCTGGGTTGGCGCCGCTGGTGGTGATGGTCAGGTCGTTGATCCGCACACCGTAGGCGTCGGGCAAGACTGCAGGGTTGGCCGCAGCGTCACGCACGCCGCGCCCCAGGATGCGCACATAACCCTGGCCTGCGTTGAGCACCACACTCGACCCGATGTCGACACCGATGGGCTGCTCCTTGCCCGGCAAGACGGTGCCACCTTGCGACACACCGCGGATGTCGATGACGCCCTTGTCCGTGCTGATCGTGGTGTTGTTCAGGCTCACACCCGCCACGGATGTGCTGTTGCCCAGGATGTTGACGTTGCCCGCTTGGATGGTGGTGCCGCCGCCGATAATCACGCCGATCTGGCCTGGTACGGGCACGGTGGCATCCGCATTGACGCTGTCGCCAGCCACACCCCCTGCGCCCTTGACGAAGACGTCGCCCCGCCGCGTGCTGCCCACGGTGCTGATGGCAGCGCCATTGATGAGCACACCTGGGTTGTCATTGACGGACTGTGCGCCACCTGCCGGCACCACCACCGCGCCCGTCAGGTTCAGATTCGCGCCGTTGGTCGCGATGGCCACACCGCCTTCCGGCGCGGCCAGGGACAGGGCCTGCCTGTTGATGGACAAGGGCGTGACGATCTGGCCACTGCCACCCACGATCAGGCTGCCCTGACCCACGCCATAGGCATCGGCCACCAGGGAGATGCCCAAAGTGCCCGAGGTCGACTGGATCGACGCGCCGCTGTTCATGATCAGGTCACTGCCGGACGCCAGGTACAGGCTGTTGCCGCCCGGCCCGGCGCTTTGCAGGATCTGCGTGCCCGACTCGATTGTCAAAGGCCCGCTGCTTACCTGGCTCAGGTTCTGGTAGTTGGTGGAGATACCCACGCTGCCACCGCTGTTGAGCACCGCATTGATGTCGTCGGCCGTGACGTAGGTGTCGGACTGATGGGTGCCATCCGCCTGACTGGGCACGGCCGAACCAATGGTCAGCGTGGGCGAATACAAAGTCCAGACGCCACCGGCAGCACCGGTCGCGCGCGCTCCGACGAGGATGCTGGCCCGGCCCAGGTTGACATCGTGGACGTTCACGTAACTGCCGGAGGTTTCCACGCTGCCGCCACTGCCACCGTTGAGGCCCCCACGCGCCTGCAAAGTGCCATAGACGCGCAGCTCGCCACGGTTGCCACCGTTCTCGATGGTCTTGATGTCAAGCCCATCAAATGTCGACAGCTTGATGCTGCCGCCATTGCCCGTGTCAGTGGCATCCACTGACAGCGTGGCGCTGGGCAGTACCTGGATCTGACTGAACGACTCGCCACCAGTGACCGTCGCGTTGTTGATCGTGATGCTGCCGCCGCCGGCCGGACCTTCTGCCAGCAGGGATGCCGTGGCATCGTTCTGATTGCCGACCACCACGGTTTGGGCCGACAGCAGGATGCTGCCCGCTGCCGACCGGGCATCCTTCGCGCTCACGTCGACGGTACCGGAGTTCAGCACCATGGCGTTCTGACCTTCGGCCTTCAGCGTCACCTTGCCCTGGCCGCCATCCACGCCGTTGGCTGTGATGGCGCCGGCATTGAACACGCCCGTGGGAATGCCCTCGCTGACCAGCCCGCTCAAGCCAGTCGGATCCGTGCCAAACACGTTGTCGCCAAAGCCATAACCAACGGTCTGCAAGGTGATCGTGCCGTTGGGGGCGTCCAGCGTGCCGGTGTTGATGATGCTGCGGCCGGTGGTGTCGGCATAGCCACCGGGCAAGGTGGGCGCCGTGGCGGCCACCAGCTTGATGAAGCCACTGTCGCCTATTTCGACTTCGACGTTGCCCGCCGCCACGAGCGAGATGTCGCCACCCAAGCCGACCGAGATCGCGCCCTGGTTGCGCACGCCCTGGTCGCCGATCAGCATGACTCCGCCTCCATCGGTGGCCGTCAGCGTCGCGCCTTTGGCGATTTCCACCACCGGGCTGCCATAACCTCCACCATAGACGTTGCTTGATGCGCCCGATGCGAAGACCACATGCGTGTCACTGAACAGCTTGGCGTAATCGTTGTCCGTGTAGGCGGGATCCAGGTCCAGCGCCGACATGACCAGGCTGGACGCGCTGATGCTGGCACCCGAGCCCACGGAGATGCCATTGGGGTTGATGATGAACAGGCGGTCGTTGGCGGTGATCTTGCCGTTGAGGTAGCTGGTGTCCATGCCCATGCTTCTGAACACGGTCACGGAGTTGGCCGTTGGCGCGGTGACATCGACCCATGCAGTACGCCCCACACTCAGGCTTTGCGTCTGGGTTTGTATCTGGCCATCGACGATGGCGCTGCTGCTACGAACTTCAATGAGGCCTTTGTCGCTAAGTTGTTCGATCGACTGCTTGGCAGACGTCGCCGTGATGACCGGGTCGGCAATCTTGAAGTTGCCGATCAGCTTGGCACCCTTGTCAACCGAGAAATCGGGAAGGGTCGTGTCCGCTATCGACCTGACGTTCAATGGTCCGGCTGACACAGAGACACAACCAGCAGCCAGCAAGGCCAGCACGAGAGGACGCACACGGGCCACATGGCCACGGCGGCGTCGAGAAGCGAAAGAAGTCTGCATCACGAGCCTCTTGAATCAGAAGGAGTGCTGGGCCTGCACGAACACGCGCACCTTGTCGTTGCCCGGCTCGGTCTCGACCGGGCGCTTGCCACGCCAGGCCACCGTGGCCTTGAGCGTGACCCAGTCGGGGTAGCTGGCCACCAGGCCCAGGCCGGCGCCATGCAGCATCAGGTCGTTGGTATCGAAATTGGCTGGCGAGGTGTCGCGCTCGCGACGGCCCTTGGCCCAGTCGTACAAGGCGAAGGCGGTCCAGTTCCGGTTGAGCCACAGGCGCAGCTCGCTGGTGAACAAGGTCGCCTCGTCCGACGCGCCTTCAGCCGACGGATAGGCGCGCACGCCGCGCGGCCCGCCAAGGGACATCTTCTCGGCTGGGTCCAGGTTGCGCGAGGCCAGTTGCTGGCTGGCATTGGCATAAAGCGAGACTGTGCGACTCACAGATTGCAGACGTGAGTACTGCAGCTCCACCTTGCCAAAGGTGCCTGCGTGGCCAAAGCTGCCGCGTGCGGCATCGTCGTCCTGATCGTCCACCGAATCGAGGCGCAGGCGGCCCCAGTGGAATTGGGCCGAGGCCCCGTTGAAGCCACCACCCAGCCAGGTGTCACGCGACTCCATGTTCAAGCCCGCCACCGATGCACGGATGTGCTTGGCGTAGGTCACCTCGCCCGTGACGGGCACGGTCAGGTGATCACGCAGGAACTTCTCTTCGTAGCCGACGCGGGCCATGACCGTGCGGCTGCGCGAACGCACCAGCGGGACGCTGAGGTTGGCCTCGCCCACATAGGCCGTGCCATTGGGGTTGAGATCGGCGAACTGACGACCCAGCGCGTAGTCGACCTGGGCATAGGCCAGCGACAGGCGCGCGGGCGAGTAGCCCACTGGCAGCTCGTAAGCGATGCGGCCCACGCTGACACCTCCGGAGGAAGAGCGGATGGCTTGCAAGTCCAGGTTGTCGCCGATGCGCAGGGGGTTGTTCAGACGATACAGACCCGTGGCGCGCCAGCGGCCCGCATAGCTCGCACCATGGTTGTCCACCGCCACGGAAGCATCCCAGCCGCGACGCGGCGTCACCTGGATGGACAGGTTGTAGACGGCCTCGTCACCCGAGGGCGAGAGCGAGGCCTTGGCCTGCACGCCAGGGCTGTCGTTGAGCGCGAACATCACGCGCTCCAGCGACTGCGTGTTGAGCAGGCCGCCCGCATGCAGGCAGAAGGAGTTCATCAAGCCCTTGACGCGCTCCTCGCTCACGGGGGCATCCTTGCCCAGCGGGACCTGCACGCGACCGAGCTTGGGCTCGATCACGTCGACCTTGAGCACGCCCTGGCTCACGTCCTGCGTCGGGAAACCGATCGAGGCCAGACCCAGGCCTTCGTCTTCATAGCGCTTGCGCAAGGCCCCGATCAGCTGGGCCAGGTCGTCTTCGCTCAAGGTCTTGCCGATGTAGGGCTCGGCCAGGGCCGAGATCTGCTGGGGTCGAAAGGCCGTGACGCCGTGCACCTCAAAGCGGCGCAGCACGAAGCTGGCGGCCGGGGCCTCGTCCACATGGCCGCTGGCGTCCAGCGGCGCCACATTAGGCAAAGCAGGCATGGCCGGCCGCGTAGGCGATTCGTCGCGCAGGATGTCGCCCGCGCGCGGGGTGGGGGCGGCCGCCGCGAGTTGGGCCTGTGCCACCTGCCAGGGAAGCACCGTCACGATCAGGGCCAGGGGGATGAGAGATTGGGCTGAACGGGACATCTCAGCTTCCTAGTTGCATGCGGCCATTGCCGATGACATTGAAGGGGGCCCAGAAGAAGGGGTGGGCAAAGCGGCGCTGCTTCTGTACATCGAGCTGCGCCGTGCGCATCGCATCCATCAGGTCGGCACCTTCGCCCATCGACTGGTACAGGCGCGTCATCAGCGCTTCGGTGGAGTTGTCGGCCACCGGCCACAGCGAAGCCACCATGCTGCTGGCCCCTGCCGACAGGAAGGAGCGCGTGAAACCCACGATCTCGTCGCCCTTGAGGACCTTGCCCAGGCCGCTTTCGCAGGCCGACAAGGTCACCAGGCTCACGCTGTGCATGTCCAGGCCATAAACCTCGCGGGCTTCGAGCAGGCCGCGGTCCTGGCCGTCATTGGCCAGCAGGATCTTGGAGAACAGCGGGTCCACGTCGTCGACTTCAGCATGCGCCGCCACGTGCAGCACGGCCGACTGGTTGGCGTGCAGCTTGAAGGTCATCTTCGTGGCGTCTTGCTGCACGAAGATCTGCTTTTGCTTGAACAGCTCGGACACCTCCTTGACCTCGCGCTCAGCACCAGGCAGCGGCACGTTCTCCTGCGTGGCCGGGTTGCCGAAGGCCAGCAGGGCGCTGACCGCCCGGTTGGGACGCGACCACAGCTGGCCACCCACCGAGGCCGAAGGCCAGATGCTGATGGCCTCACGGGCGATCAGGTAGCCCTGGCCATCGTGCAGGGCCTGGAAAGGCAGGTAGTGCAGCGGGCCGTGCGGGACGATGAACAGGCGCTTGGCCTGCTTGTTGCCACTGCCCAGCTTCAGCGGTGCGATCAGCTTGGCGTAAAGCGCCTGGCCGAGCGTATCGACGTCGCGGCGGCGCTCGATGATGCTGCGGCGGAAGTCGTCAACCTCCTTGGCCAGCGTGGCTTGCGGCAGCGGCAGGGCCTGGCCTTCAAAGCTGTCCTTGCGGATCACCCAGACCACGAGCTTGTCGCCCACGGCGTGGTACTCAACCACGCCTTCATCGGGGCGCAGCAGGCCTTGCAATTGCGCCAACGACAAGCGACCGCCCAGGGAGTCGTCGGCACGGCCACGCACCGAGTCCAGCAACTGGCGCGAGCGCGAGTCTTCCGACAGATTCCAGGCCGTGGTGTAGTCCTGCTGCTCGACGGCAAGGGCCAGGGCCTGGTCGAACACCGCTTGCAGGTCGCCAAACAGGCCCGTGCGGAACTCTTCACTGTGGAACTTGGCGCGCAGACCATTGGCCAGGGTGGTGGCTTTGAGGAAGGCGGCCAGGGCCTGGGGCTTGTCGCCGCGCTGGAGGTGCACCTTGCCCACGCCCACCAGGGCCCACAGGCGCTGGTATTCGGAGTCTGGCGTGCGGTCGCTGTTGGCGATCTGGTCGTACAGCGCCAGGGCGGCCTCGGGCTGGTCGTTGGCCAGCAGGACGGCGGCGCGGCTGCGCAGGTAGAAGCTGCCCAGCGTGGCGCGGGCATCGGGGCCGATGGCGTCGAGCTGCTGCAAGGCCTGCTTGGGCTGGCCGGACGCGTTCAGCGCATTGGCCAGCGAGAGCAGCACCTGCGGGCGAAAGCGCTCGCTGGCCGTCTTCAGGCTTTCGTTGTATTCGGCGATGGCCGCAGCCTGGTCGCCACGGCGGGCGGCCACGTCGCCCAGCACCTTGTGTGCGGGCGCCAGCACCTGCTCCGGGCTCGCACCCGGGAACAGCGACGCGCTCTTGGCATAGCGCTCGGCCTCGTCGAGCTTGCCGGCATACAGATAGGCCAGAGCCAGATCACGGTGGGCCAGGGCCTGCAAGTCGGGCTTCTTGTCGCGCTCGCCCAGGTAGAGCGCCTTGCTGGCGGCGCGGATGCTCTGGCGGAAATCGCCCTGCTCGGCCAGGCTGGTGGCCTGACCGCAGTAGGCGTAACCATCCAGCTTGATGACATCGCGGTCCAGCAAGGCCTGGCCCTCCTGGACCAGGGTACTCGGCTGGGTCGCGGCACGCATGCGGGCCAGCGCCAGGGCAGCGGCGGCACCTTCCGGGTTGTCCGCTTGAGCGAAAGCGCTCCCGCAGGTGGACATCAGCACCGCCAGCGCCAGGGTGGACAGCAGACCCACGGGTCGCACGGGTCGTCTGGCGGGATCGAACAATATTGGCCGCGGCATCCGGGCTCCCCCTCAAAAACGCGAATAAGGTGCAGTCAAAATGCAAACTGAGGGCAGCGCGGCCCAACAGCGCAGACTATGAAATAGTTCACATTTGGGCAAGTGACCTAGGTGACCAGCCCCCAAGGGCTAGGGGTGCGGATCCCCCGGCTCAGGGGCGCTGCCTCACGACAGTTGCCGCAACATGGAAAACAGCTCCTTGGGCAGCACCGGCTTGAACAGCACCCGGTGGCCGCTGTCGTGCACCCGCTTGACCAGCTCGGGCGATGTGTCGCCAGTAACCAACACGGCCGGGATCTGATAGCCCAGCACGTGGCGGATCGCATTGATGGCCTGCAGACCATCCTCGCCATTGCGCAAGCGCAGGTCCGACAGCACCGCGTGGATCGGCTCGGGGTGGTTGGCCGCCAGCATGCAGGCCTCGTTGATGTTGCTGGCCACCAGCACCTCGTAGTCCCATTCGCGCAGCAGCAGGGCCATCGAGTCGCGGATGTTTTCCTCGTCGTCGATGAACAGCAGGGTGCGGGCATTGCCGATCGGCGAGGGCACGGTCTCGGCTTCGAGGTTCATGCCGTGCAGGGCGTCCAGATCGGTCTGCGGCACGCTCAGGCGCACCATCGTGCCTTTGCCCACGGTCGAGTACACCGTCAGCGGGTGATCGAGCAGCAAGGCCAGGCGCTTGACGATGGCCAGGCCCATGCCCAGGCCCCGGTTGCGATCGCGCTCGGGGTTGTGCAGCTGGTAGAACTCGTCGAACACGCGGGGCAGCTCGGCCTCGGGGATGCCGATGCCGGTGTCCCACACCTCGATGTTGACGCTGCTGCCGCTGGTGCGTGCCACCACCACGATGCCGCCATCGCGGGTGTACTTGATGGCGTTCTGGATCAGGTTGCTGAGGATGCGCTCCAGCAGCTGCGGGTCACTGGTGACGAGCTTGCCGCCCGGCTTGAAGCGCAGGTGCAACCCGGCCCCTTCGGCCTGCCCCGCGAAGTGCATATGCAGGCGACGGAACACGTCGCGGATAGGGAAGGACTGCAGCTGCGGCTCCACCACGCCGGCATCGAGCTTGGAGATGTCCAGCATGGCGTTGAAGGAGCGGTCCAGCGACTCGATGCAGCGGTTGAGGTTGCTCACCAGCGGCGCCTCGGAGGTACCGGCCAGGCGCTTTTCCAGCGCACTGGCGAACAGGCCCAGCGCGTGCATGGGCTGGCGCAGGTCATGGCTAGCCGAAGCCACGAAGCGACTCTTTTCCTTGTCGGCCTCCGCAGCCAGTGTCATCTGGTGGCGCAACTGGGTAACCAGCTCGGCGTTGTCGAACTGCGCACGCAGGGCCTTGAGCAGCAACTCGTTCTGGCCGAACGCGAACACCAGGTTCACGCCCAGATAGGCCAGAACAAAGATGGCCAGGGCGTTGTGCAGCGGCCCTTCGAACCACAGCAGCAGCCCGGGCAGCGGCAGCAGCAGCGGGACCAGCCACATCCAGATCGCCGGCCGGTAGGCCACCACCGCCCCGATGGCCGCCGAGCCCATGCCCAGCATCACGAGCATCATCAGGCAGACGGCGGCCAGGTCCTGCGTGGGCAGCACGAAAAGCGGCGCCGAACCCCAGGCCAGGGCCGAGGCCAGCAGGCCAACCATGAAACGCAGACGCCAGACGTTCATGCGCTGCCAGGCGCGCTCGTCCCGGTGATAAGACCAGGCATTGAGCAGGCGCGAGACCTGGGCCACGTGCACCAGCGCCGCCCAGATCAGCACGCGCTGGTTGCCGGTGTAGTACAGATAGGCCACCCAGAAGGTCACGGCCGTGACGATGGCACCCACCGAGGTGAACCAACTCGTCGTGTAGAGCGCGTGCACCTGCGCCAGCAGCAGGTCGTTGCGTTGCTGGCTGGATTCGGCCAGACGGTCAAACTCGTCCAGCCCCGAGTCCTGGGCAATGCGGTAGCTCACGCGAAGTCAGCCGGCTCAGCGGAACAGGCTGATCAGGTGCGAGCGCGACTTGACGTCCAGAGCCAGCAGGATGGTCGAGACATAGTTCTTGACCGTGCCCAGCGACAGCTTGGTGGAGTTGCTGATCTCCTGGTTGGAACAGCCGGAAAGCACCAGCTCCAGGATTTCGAGGTGGCGCGGGCCCAGCTCGGCCACGCGGTCATAGCTGGAGGCCGAAGGCGCTCTCGGGAAACGCGTCGCCGTGGCACCCGTCGGCGCGGCCACGGCCGCCGCATAGGAATACTCGGTCAGCATGCCGACGATGCTGGAGCGCGTCAGCGAAGGCGAATAGGCCTTGGGCAGATAGCCCACCGCGCCCAGGCCCTTGGCCTGCCCGATCACGAATTCGTCTTGCGTGCCGCTCATGACGGCCACGCGCGCCTGCGGGTAGGCCTCGATGAACTGGCGAAGGCCCTGCAAGCCCTTGCAGTCGGCCATATTGAGGTCCAGCAGGACCAGGGCAATGTCGGGTTCGGCCCCGTACATGCGCATGGCGTCATGCAGGTTGTCGGCCTCCAGCCACTGGATCTTCATGTCCTCGACCTCGTTGAGGACAGTGCGCAACCCCACGCGGACGAGGTCGTGGTCGTCCACAAGCAGGATTTTGAAGGTACCCAGGGGAGGGGGCTCTACGGTTCCCATGATACGAAGGTCGTTGTTGCGATTTGACATGCCAATCCGTGAGTGTTGGGGAATGCCATGCGCAAGCCAATCCCTAACTCATCAAAAAACTCGGCGCACATGTCACCAAATGCAACCAAATCTGACCGATTCAGAACAGATAACGGATCCCGGTTGCCAGCGTCAGGCCATTTGGCTGCAGCCGGATCTGGTCCCTCATCATGACCAGGTAGACATCCTGCCTTTTGGAAAGCTCGTAGTCGTAACCCAGGCTCATGGTCTGGTGCTGGCGGTCGATGGCGTCGCCCTGCGCATTGGTTTGCGCGAACTGAGCCAGCACATTACCCTCCCATAGTCTGATCGTGCAGCCGACGCTCATCACTTTGCTCGCCACATCGAAGCCTGAATCTTGATTCTGGCCATACAAGGCAAACACACGGCCAAAGCCGGCGTTGTAGGAACCCGCGATCTGCCACGCCCCCTCGCTGCTGCCGTCTGGCTGGCGTGAATCGATGCGCACGGTTTGCGCTGTCACGGCCAGCGCCACCAAGCCCCGCGAATATGTCAAACCGACAGAGGAATTGCCTCGGTTGGCGCCATTCGGCTCATAGGCGTGCATGGCCTTGAGGCTGAAGCCCTCGACGTTTGGTGAGACGTAGGCAATCGACGAATTCCAGTACTGGTCCCCCTGGACGCTTTCCAGCACGCCACTGGCGAAGGTGTGACGCAGCGCTGGCGAAAACCCTGGCGACGCACCGAAGGCGTTGAACCGTGCCGTGGCATCAAACAGCGGAGTCGACATGCGGCCCATGCGCACCGACCCCAGCTTGCTGGAGCCCAGTTGAACAAAAGCCTCTCGGGACCAGAACGGGTCGGTGTCGTTGCGTCCCGAGGCCCCCGTGTCCAGCCTCAGGAAGGACTCCAGCGTGTAGCCTGCGAAGACGCCATCACCCAGATCTTCCTTTTGCGTGAAGCCGATCCGGCTGGCCGCCATCTGGCCACTGCGCACCTCGGTCGTCCGAGTCAGGCCGCTGGCCTGGTAGCGGCCAAACCCGATATCCAGGATGCCGTAAATCACCGTGGGCGCTTGCTGCTGTGCCTGGGCATGCCAACTCAAGGTCATGCCCATCAGCCCCAGAAGACCCTGCACACCACGCCATGTGGCGGTTCGAACCGTGCGTGTCATGAGTGAAACCCCATTCAGAAAATACGCGTCAAGCCTCGACGCCACACCACATCAGCCAGACAGCGTTCATGGCGGCATGCGCCAGCACACAGAACCACAAGCTGGCCGTTCGCGTGTAGAGCCATCCCAGCGCCTGCGCAGGCAGCAACACCGCCAGCCCCAGCAAAGGGGATCGCGTCCACGCATGCGCCAGGCCAAAGGCCAGGGTTACGGCCAGCATGGCGGCCCGCGCCGACCAACCGCGCCGCCAAAGCCATTGCTGCATGCCTTCCCGAAACACGATTTCTTCTGCGATGGGGGCAAAGACCAGCAGGAGCAGGACCCGCTTCATGGCCGTTGGCGCCAGGCCGATCACCACGGCCAGCATCAGCGGAGCCAGACTGAACAGCCACATGCGGCGCTGACCGGCCTCGATCAGCCTGCACATCACAATGAATCCTCGGCGCGATCGGCTTGGCATCGCAAGGCCCTGCGCCCCAGCAGCAAGGCCGCCCCCGCAGCAAGGAGCCACAGGGTGGGATCCCAGTCAGCGCGACCCGTTGTCATCGTGCACCCGCCGCCCGAACTCTTGGGCGCATCCGTGCCCGTGCCACTCAAAGGCACCGTGCTGGGTTGCGCAGCCTGATCGGTGGCAATCGACAAGGTGCCTGCGCTGGTGCCCGCGCTGGCGGGCGCAAAGACCACGTTCACCTGACATGCGCCACCCGGCGACAGGCTGAAGGGTGTGCTCGGACAGGTGCCCTGGCCAACCCGGAACGCGCCGGTGTCGGATGTCACCGAGGTAATTTGCATCACCACGGCACCCGTGTTGCTCAAGGTCAGTTGCTGAGGCGAGGATGGGCTCCCGTTCTGGGTCCCACCGAAGGTCAGGGCGCTGGCAGACAAGGTCAGGCCTGGCGTGCTGGAGGACGAGCCCGCACCAGAGCCCCCCGAGCCGGCGCTACCCACACCCACACCGCTGATGGACAGCAGCGAAGGCGTAGAGCCTGCAGCGACCAACTGCAGCGAGCCCTGGCGAATACCTGCACCAGAGGGCACGAAGGTCAAGGTCACCTGGCAGGTATCGCCCTCAAGCATCTGCAGATCAGCCACGCATGCGCCTGCCGCAGAGAAGTCGGCACCGTTCGGGCCGATGACATTGAGCAAGGTCAGCTTGGCGCCACCGGGGCCATGATTCGTCAAGGTCAACGATTTCGTCTCCAGCGACACGGTGCCCACCGGGATGCCCATGAAGATGATCGGGGCATCGCTGTTCCAGCTCAGCACCGGCACCGTATAGGCCACGCCTTGCCCGGTGAGCGCCGCACTTTGACTGATGCCCGCAGCCGTGCTGCTGACAGTCAGGTTGCCGCTATAGCTGGCGCCCGCGGTTGTTGGATCGAATCGCACGGAAGCCGTGCACGATGCGGTCTGCGTCAAGGTGGCCGGGCAGTTCTGGCTGTCCAAGCTGAACCCGGCACCGCTGACGCTCACCGAGGAGATCAACAAGTCGGCGGTGCCCGTATTGGTCAAGGTCAGCTTGCGCGTGGGGTAGATGCCACCCACCGTCTGGGCGCCGAATGGCAGCGTGAGGCTCGACCAGGTCGCCACAGGGGCTGGCTTGGGTTTGCCTGATCCTTGGAGCGACACGCTGGCCGTCGGTGCATTCGAGGTGATGGTGATGGTGGCCTTGCTCAGCCCTATCGACCGGGGTGAGAACGTCACCGAGATCGTGCAGAAGCCATCTATTGCAATCGGTGTCCCGACATAGCAGCTTGATGTGGACAAGCTGTAGTCCAAGCTGCCATCACCTGACATCGCGTAATTGCTCAAGATCAGCGGCGCCTGACCATTCTTGTTGGTGATGGTCAGAGTCTGCGAGGGACTGTTGGTCAGCACAACCTGGTCGGCAAAGCTCATCGCCGACACACTCAGGCTGAGAGCGGGCTTGAGTGGTTCGGTCGCCGTACCATTCAATGCAATGCTGGTGGGGCTGCCTGACGCATTGTGGGTCACCACCAGGTAAGCCAGGCTTGCTCCCTTGGCCGCAGGCGTGTAGCGGAGCGTCAGGTCGCAATATTCGCCACTGCCATAGCTTTTGGGCGCAGCTGATGTATCCAACATGCAGGTGCTGCTGCCATCAAGGCTGAATTCGGAAGCCTGCGGACCCGTGAAGCTGAGTTGGGTAAGCTTGAAAGGTGCATTGCCATTGTTGGTCAGGCGGAACGTACCAGCGTCGGACGTACTGCCAACCACGGCTGAAAAAGGCAGGCTGGCCGGGAAGCTCACCACGGGCGCGAGCACTTGCCCTGATCCGCTAAGGTCGATGTCGCGAGAGATGGGCGAGGGGTCCGGCGATGCCACCGGAAAGCTCACATGCAGCGTTGCCTTGCGGGTGTCCTTGGCCGTTGGCTTGAACGACAAGGTGACCGTGCAACTGCCGAAAGCCGGAACCGATTGCCCTGCACATGGGCTCGACGACGCATCGGCGGTGGCGCTGAAGTCCCCCGGGTTGTCTCCTTGAAGAGCGAAGGCGTAGGGAACCGCCTTGGTGCGGAAATTGGACAAGGTCACCGCGCGCGTTTCGCTACTTTGGGCGCCCACCCCCGTGGGCGGAAACGCGGTGACGCTGGCCGTGACGCTGCCGTCTCTGTAGCTGATCAGGTATTGCCTGATCGACTCCAGATCCGTAACCGACATGTCCTTGACCGGGCTGAAGGTGACGGCCCCATGAGCATCCCGGAAGGTCATGTTGGCGTTGTTCAAAACGGCATCGCGAAGGTTGCTCTCGCTGGCCAAGTAGTCCGCCGTACTCAGAATCTTGCCGTAGCGAGAACTGTCGCTGGGGAGCATAGGCGGCTCTGTCTGCTTCGGGCTGTGACAGCTCGCGCAATTGCTTGAGTAAGCCGCTGGTATCGCCAAGGTGTCTGCATGCACACCACCCGCCCCAGCCATCAAGACCACGGCCACGTACCCCCACCACACCCGCATCAACCAGGCTCGCCACATGGGCAGACTTGAAGACCTTGTCATGTTCCCGCTCCCTGCATTCAAATGCTTCTTGCCCGGCGCCACGCGTCAGCCGCAGTCCACGACCCTGAACTCGACCCGGCGATCCAGTGCATCACGCAGGTCGTCGGTCCCCAAGCCGATCAAGGCCTCGCGTGAGCCCACGCCGTCCGAACTCAGGCGCGCGCCCAACACACGGCTTTTCTGGGTCAGCAGCTTTTCAATCGCTTCCGCACGCCTTCTTGACAAGGACTCATTGAGTGCGGCGCTACCTGTACGGCTTGTGTGCCCCACGATCTTCATGCACACGTCGGAGTGGGTGGCTTGCTCGGCCACCGCGTTGAGCCACAAGGCGTACTGGTCTGGCAGGTCACCCACGTTGGTGAAGGTGGTGCGCCCGGGCTGAAACAGCAGCTTGATCGGCAGCTTGCGCGCATCAATGCCAGACGCCACGATCTTGTAGAAGGCATCACGCGCCAGGCCCTTCTGCCCAAGCTGCCAGTTGGTGAGGTACAAGCCATTGAGCACGCGCAGATCGCCTTCGTCCGCAATGGTGGCCGCCTCCTTGTAGAGCTTGTTGGCCTGCGGCAGCTTGCCTTCTCCGTAGGCCATGGTCGCCTCGTTGATCACGGCCGCAGCCGGCAGGTGGGCCATGTAGTCAGGGTCCGCCAGATCGCCGACCTGGGTGTTCTTCTGGCAGGAGTTGATGTAGGCCGACACCGTCTTGTCCTTGTGCCAGGTCGGGCTGTCCTTGTAATAGGCCAGCGGCTCGGGGTTCACGCTGCCGACCGTGGCCCGGTCCAGGCGCTTGGCCACCACGCGCCGGGTCTTGAGGTCGATCAGGGTCAACCAGATCCGGAACGCATCGGGCTGGGTGTCATAGGCCGGATCGGTGTTCACCGGTGTGAGGGTGCCGATGAGCAGCAAGGGCTGCGAGGCCAGTGCCTGACGGGTCAAGGGTTGCACCTGCCATTCAGCATGCCTGCGCTTGATGGCCGACTCCAGCTGTGAGCCCATCTTGGCCGTGCTGACGGTCTGGGCGCCGGTGTTCGCGTCAATCAAGGGGTCGATCACCAGCGTGCGGCTCTCCTTGCCCAGCGTGGCTTCGGCATCCCGAAAGAGCTGCTCGCTGGCCCTGGCCACGGCGTCCTCGAACACAGCCGGCACAGGCGTCATCGCGCTGGGCTCGACGGGCGTCGTCGGGCGTGGCTGGGGTGAACTGTGTACGGCCGCACCGGGTGTGACCGTGGCGGTGTCCTGGCCAGCCTCGGTGCTGCCGGCCTGCGCTTCGGGCCGATCGGATTTCAAGGGCGCACAGGCGGACAAGCTCATCGCCAGCATCACCAGCAGCGGCTTGTATGAAGTGAAAGGTCGGATCATGTTGATGGGCCTAAGGATGAAACGCCGATCAGCGACGTGGGTAGACAGGATCTGGCGAAGGGCTCGTGCACCCCAGGAAGCTCAAGGTCAGTGCGCTGAGTGTCGCGTCGTTCTGGATGTTCTGGATCCAGCGGTCGGCTGTGATCAGCGCGTTCGGCATGACGGCATTGAGCGCCAGATCGCGCGAGCCGCCGCACAGGTAGGACGATCCAAAAGGCGGGTGGCTGTCCCAGTTGAACTGGTCACGCATGGCGGCATGGCAGGTCCGGCACGAACGCGCCACGACCCCTTTGTAGAAGGCGGCCGCGCCCGGCGTGACATTGTTGGCCCAGTAACTGGGCACATAGTCTTTGTCGAGCGAGCCCGATGTGCCATTGCTGTACCACCCATCGACCAAGGCCGTGATAGCCCCGCCCGGCTGCGTGACCGTTGCCGTGTCTTTCACCAGATAGTTCAAGGCCTTGATGGCCGCACTTTGCATGGGCTCGGTGAGGTCGGAGCGTGACGAGAACAGGAAGTTGCCGGTGTCGAAGGGCAGGAAATTCGAACCCAGATTGGGCGATGGTGTACCGATGGAGGGAAAGCTGCCTCGGTATTGCGAGCCCCCATGGCAGGCCACGCAAGCACCCGGCATGAACTTCTCACCTCGCCCGTCCAGGTTGATGGACAGCATCAGACGGCCGTCCGGGCCAAAGGTAAGGAATTTGGTGAAGGGTTGATTGTTGTTGGTGCCAGGTGTGACGGCGAACTCCATGGCCACGCAGGCAACCTGCTTGAGGTCGGACAAGGCCGTGTCGATCACCTGGTCCACCTCCAACTGGGCCGTGGTCAAGGGACCAGGGTGGTTGCAGACATAAAAGGCAATATCGTTACTGGCGACCTTTGTTGCCACCATCCGGCGCACCAGATTGAGGTCCATCTTGTTGACATAGGTGGCACTGGTCTCGGCGTTCAAGCCGTTGTAGGGCGCGAGCTTCCTGGCACGCTTCCAGTCATTGAAGGAGATGGCCGCGGTGGGGTTGCCCTGGCTGTCACACGCACCTACCGCGCCAAACGACTTGTAGTAGGCACAGCTGCTTTGCCGGCTGTCCTGCCCCTTGTAGGTCAGAAACTGTTCCGCACTCGGCAGGCTGGCGGAGTGGGCCGTGCTGTCAGGCAACACGGCCTGGCCACGCACATTGCCATCTGGCCCCACGGCCAACATGCGCTGCACTGTCGGCCTGGTGTTGGGCAGCACGCCAGACAGCTCAATCGGCCGGGCGCTGGCATAGCCGCTGCCATCGCTGGGCACGGTCCAGTCTAGCGACAAGGCTTCGCACCGAACCCGCAACTTCAAGGCCGCATTGACAGCCACAGCGGCATCGATGGCGTAATCCCCATAGGCGTTGACACGGATGGGCGTGCTCAGCACGGTGTCATCGCTTTGAAGCAACTGCACCGTCGCCGCGGATTCCAGTCCGGCGAAGCTGTTGCGGATGCCGCAGACACTGCCATCGCTCAGGGCCACGTGACCAAACAGGCGCAGGTTCTGGGTACCAGGCAAGGTGGGCTGCAGAAAGGCTTGATCCGCATCGGTGCCCACACTGAGAGTGCCGCAGTCGCGTTCAGTGTGCCCGGCCAGGGAAGTGCATTTGACCGTGTAGTTGCCCGTGGCCAGCTTGGGTGCGTTGAGATGCCCAAACAGATCCGTGGTGCCCGTGGCCACGACGGTGCCGCCGTTCAAGACGCGCACCTGCATGTCGGGCAGGTAGACCGTGCGCGGCAAACGGGCACCGCCACCTGGTGGCAGGAAGCTCAAGGTATCGGGGCTGGTCAGCGTCAGCTGCGAACTGCCGCCGGCAAACTCGGTCACGGCGGCCGGGGTGTTGGTGACCGGCGCCGGCTCGTCAGCGGGAATCTGGAGGGCATCCGAGCTGACCGCGTACTGCTGCTCGGTGTAGCCGCCTTTGCCATCCGAGACGATGACATAGGCGAAATGAAGCCCCGGCCCCTTGGGCAGACTCCAGCGCACCTCATTAGCATCGGTGTTCTCGATGACGCCCCCTGTCACACGCCACTGGTAGTGCAGCGCGTCACCGTTTGCATCCTGTGCCTGCACAGACAAGTAGGTGTTTTGGGTACCGGTGCCATTGCTGCCCCCGGCACCGCCGCCTCCGCCACAAGCAGTCAAAAGACCGGTGACACTCAACAAGGCAGCCAAAGGCCTGACGCCACGGATCAAGAAACTGTCAAGCTTGTATCGCACGCTCGCACCCCCACAGACTGAATCTTTCGGGGATGGCGCAGCATGACAACGGTGCACCGCCACGAACATGCCGCGGCCTGCTTGCTTGGACGCGGGCGACCCGCGTGCTCAGCTCCCTTCACCCCATTTCTCCAGACCCCTGTCAGCAGGAGTCAAGGCGGCGCTAAGGTGTCATCCCACGAGATTCTTGTCAACAACCTCCCCCTAGTTTGCCAGCGCCATGACGCAAGTCACTTGCAGTGCAGTGCCGCCAATTTTTGCTCGTTGCCCTCAACGTCCTGCCCCATGGACCAGGCCTGCAAAAGCCGTGCGCACTCTTGTTGATGGTCTTTCGTTGCCTTGTCAGATTTGGTGCGCTGTGCCGTGACCGCCACAGAGACTGGCGGCTTGGCGATGGGCTGCGGTGGCTGTGGCGGCGCAGGTGTGGGTACGGGTGCAGGTGCGAGCACAGGCGCTGGTGTAGCCGGGATGACCACCGTGACCTGCGGCTCGGCAGGGGTCGAGGGCACGGCCATGGCCTGTGGCGGCGGCGCATGTTGGGGAACCGGCGCAAGGGATACCGGAGGCAAGGCGGGCCGACGAAGATAGGCCACCGAGGCACCGATCAACCCCAGGGCCGCCAATGCCACGGCAACCCACATGAGCTTGCGCTGGCCAGTTGTGGATGCCTGCGGCGATTGAGGCTCAGACTGAGGCCGAGGCGGCGGAGCGAACGCCACGGTTCGCTCATCGTCCCGGTCGGCTGGCGTCGCTGCGGCTGACGGCACGATGGCCGCGCAGCCCTCAAGTAAGGCACTGAAGGCCGCCACGTTCTGAAGCCGATCTTGAGGCTTGACCGCCAGGCCTGCGTCAATGACGCGCAAAAAGGCCTCGCTGTAACGCCCTCGCCCAGCCAACGTGGCTGGTGTCAAATCATCATTGAGCACCCGAGAGACGGACGACACAGGCGGCTTGCCCGTCACGGCGCAATACAAGACGGCCGACAAGGCGTAGATGTCCGTCCAGGGCCCCTGCTTCAAGGTGGCCTCGCCATACTGCTCGATCGGCGCATAGCCAGGCTTGAGGATCACGGTCAAGGCCTGTGTCTTGTCGGCCATGACCTGCCTGGCCGCACCGAAGTCGATGAGCAATGGGCGCTCGCCCTGCAACAGCAGGATGTTGTCGGGCGCGATGTCGCGGTGCAGGCAACCCTGCTCGTGCAGGTGTGCCAGCCCGGCCAGCAAAGGGTGGAGCAAGCGCCTGAGCCAGTCTTCCGATGGCGTCTGGGCCTGCGACCGGAGCCAGGACTTGAGCGTCTGCCCCTCGTAATACGGCATCACCATATAAGCCGTTCCGCGCTCCTCCCAGAAGCGAAACACCTTGACCAGTGCCGGGTGGTCGAACTGCGCGAGGGTAATGGCCTCCTTGATGAAGCTCTGCAAGCCCAGGCTGAATGTCTCTTGATCGCGCTGGGAACGCACCACCACGGAGTAATCTGGCGCGCGATTGGCCATGGAGGTGGGCATGAACTCCTTGATGGCCACCGGGCGCTTGAGGTGAACATCGGTGGCCAGATAGACGATGCCAAAGCCGCCCTCCCCAAGCACGCGCTCGATCTGAAAATCCGCCAGTACAAAGCCCAAGGGCAAGGGCGATGCCTGTACATCACCCATTCGACCGGCGTCTGGCTGCGGTGGGTTAGCGTTCATGGTTCTGAGGATTCTTCCGACAAAGGTGGATTTTTACCCCCGAAATCAGGCCGCTTGGGCGCAAGGAATGCCAAGTCATCGAACTTAATCGACTAGCATTGCTGCCTTCGCACGGTCACATGGTTTGTGGACCGTGCCCGTCGGAGCCTTCCTGTGTCCTCGCCCTACGCCACCGAAACCGGCCGTCGCCGTACCTTCGCGATCATTTCCCACCCCGATGCCGGCAAGACCACGCTGACGGAGAAGCTGCTGCTGTTCTCGGGCGCCATCCACATCGCCGGGGCCGTCAAGGGCCGCAAGGCCTCGCGCCACGCCACCTCGGACTGGATGGAGATCGAAAAGCAGCGCGGGATCTCTGTGGCGTCCTCGGTGATGCAAATGCTGTACCGCGAGCACGTGGTCAATCTGCTGGACACCCCGGGCCACAAGGACTTCTCGGAAGACACCTACCGCGTGCTGACCGCCGTGGACTCGGCCCTGATGGTGATCGACGCAGCCAACGGCGTGGAAGCCCAGACCAAGCGCCTGATCGAGGTCTGCCGCCAGCGCGACACGCCCATCATCACCTTCGTCAACAAGATGGACCGCGAAGGCCGCGACCCGCTGGAGCTGCTCGATGAGGTCGAGCAGGAGCTGGGCATGCCCTGCGTGCCCATGACCTGGCCGGTGGGGCAAGGCAAACAGTTCGGCGGCATCGTCAACCTGCGCACCAAGAACATGCGCCTGTTCGAAGCTGGTGCAGACAAGCGCAGCGACGAGTACGACGTGGTCTCGCTCGATGAGCGCGACAAGCTGCATGCGCGCTTCGGCCACGACTGGGAGCTGGCCGAGGCCAATATGGAACTGATGGCCGAGGCCGCGCCCACCTTCGACATCGAACAGTTCCTGGCTGCCAAGCAGACACCCGTGTTCTTCGGCTCAGCCGTGAATAACTTCGGCGTGCAGGAGGTGCTCGACGCCCTCGTGGACCTGGCCCCCTCGCCCCGCCCGCGCTTCAGCACCGAAAAGGACGGCTCACACAAGGAGATCGCGCCCGAGATGGAAAACTTCTCCGGCGTGGTGTTCAAGGTGCAGGCCAATATGGACCCCTCGCACCGCGACCGCATCGCCTTCGTGCGCGTGTGCTCGGGCAAGTACGAACCGGGCATGAAGCTCAAGGTGCAGCGCAGCGCCAAGGAGCTGCGCCCGACCTCGGTGGTGACCTTCCTGTCGCAACGCCGCGAGGCGGTGGACGAGGCCTTCGCTGGCGACATCATCGGCTTCACCACGCACGGCGGCGTGCAACTCGGCGACACCATCACCGATGGCATCAACCTGCAGTACACCGGCCTGCCCTTCTTCGCGCCGGAACTCTTCCAGGCGGTCGAGCTGGCCAACCCAATGAAGAGCAAGCAGCTGCAAGCCGGCTTGCTGCAACTGGGTGAGGAAGGCGCCATCCAGGTCTTCAGACCCGAGGTGGGCGGCGCGATGCTGCTGGGCGCGGTCGGCCAGCTGCAGTTCGAAGTGGTGCAACACCGCCTCAAGGCCGAGTACGGCGTGGACATCCGCCTGATGCCCTGCCGCTTTGTGGGCGCACGCTGGATCACGGCCGACACGCCCGAGGCCTTGAAGAAGTTCACCGACGAGAACGCCAGCAAGCTGGCACTTGACGCAGCCGACACGCTGGCCTACATGATGACTTCGACCTACGACCTCAGGCTCACGGCCGAGCGCCACCCGCTGGTGCATTTCCACCCGCTGCGTGAGCACGCGGGCTTGAGCTTGTCGACGCAGTAAGCCAACCAGTCAGGGTTTGGTCAGGCGGGCTTGTTGCCGAACAGCCCGCCCAGCACATTGCCCAGCGCAGACTGGAGCACATCACCCTGCGGCACCTCGCCATTCGGGGTGACATGGTCCACCACCTGGGGCAGCAGTTGCGACAGGTGGCTGGCGATGTCCTGCGTGGACAAGCCCAGCTTCTGCGCCATGGCCTGCAGCTGCTCATTGCCCAGCACCGCTTGCAGCTGATCGGCCGAGATCGGCAGGTTCTGACCCGTACCGATCCACGAGCCGATCACATGGCCCAGGCCCTGCTGCTCGAACGCCTGGATCAGGCCTTGCAGCCCACCGGTCTGCGGGTTGTTGAGCAAACCGGTGACGGCCTCCAGCAAGCCGCCAGGCTGCTGGCCCGTACCACCAGTAACGCCACCGCCAAGTGCGCCGGCGACCTGCCCGACGATTGAATCAAGAAGGCCCATGGTGCGTGCACTCCAAAATAGTTGATAGACAGGCTTGCAAGATACACAAGCCTGCCCCTGGAGGCAATCAGCCGATCGGCCTCAGATCCACGCGACGTCTTGCTGAGCCAGGGTGATCACCACGCCCCCATTGGGCGTCTGCACCTGCAAGTTGGTGCTGCTCGCCTGGTTGTCCACCGAAGCAACCACGGAGCCACTGAGCACCTGATTGGTCGCGGGAGCGCCGTACAGGTCTGTCAAGGTCAGGGAGTACTGGTCGCTCGTGCCAACCTGAACAAGGCCCACCGAGCCATTGGACAGTGTGTACTGCTTGTAACTTGCCGGATTTCCCAGCATGACGGAAGTCAGGAGCCCTGCGTTGCCCGCGTTGGTCAGCGAGAACGTAGTACCGTTGATGGTGGTCGGCGCCGACAAGCGCATCCACAACGAACGCGAGTACGTGACGCCATTGACAACGATGACGTCATTGATTTCCACGTACCGCGCCCCGCCATTGGCCGACACCGCATGAATCCGGTTGACGGGCGGCACCATATAGCGGAACGGGTTGGGACTCGGAAAAATGTTGTACTGCCAATCGCTGCTGTTCAGGCTCAGCCCTTGGGCCGATATCTCGATATACGGGCCACTGCTAGGCCTGACCGAGGCTGCGGTGGCCATGCCCTCGTGGCTCGTGGCGGTGTTGGTAGCGGCGTCCCCACCGCCGCCACACGCGCTCAAGCCCAAGGGCAGTGTCGAAACGCCGATCAATAGCTTTCTACGTTGCTGGTCCATGATGTATTCCTACCTGTTGGATTGGGTTTGACTTAGCTGGTGCGCTTGGCAATGTGGCGCCCGCTGGCGGCCACGCTCAACAACTCGCCAATATCCTTGGAAGGACGCCACATGACAGCGGCGACAGGGCCACCGGTATCCTCGCTATGCCACGCCCAAGAAAAGCCCTTTTGCTGCCAGACATAGAGTGCATCCTGCGCCCACTTCAGGCGCGCCTGATCGATCTGCGTACCGGTACTCGGCGAGTCCAGCCACAGCAAGGCGACGGGCATCTGCACGGACGCGGTCTTGGTCGAGTCAGAGGCATCAGTGGGCAAAGTGACTGTCGCACCCACATATTTGGTACCGGCAACAGCGCCGGCTGGCGCGGCAAATTCAATGGTCGTGGCATGGCGGGTCAAGGTGACCTGCTGTGACGTGCTCATGTTCAGCGCACTGGCCCTGGTGTTGATCGTCTGCAGTTGGCCGGATCCATTTGTCCACGAGTAGATGCCGACCACCTTGGCCATGGGCTGCGACGTGAACTTGGTGGCGAACTGGGTGCCATTCGAAGGCACAGCCTGCTCATTGACACTGGCCGCATAGCTCGCCAGTTGCGCGGCGGTCAGCGGGCTCGTCCACACACGGAATCCATAATTGAATCCACCAGAATCCACGTCCGCCGGATCAGCGGTGTGGCCCAGCGTGGCAATCATTTTCTTGCCATCGGCGCTGATTTCCAACTGCGTGATCCAGCGGCGTTTGGTGCTGCCAAAGACGTCGTTGTACAGGCTCGCACCATAGATCGCCACCAACGCGTTGGCATCGGCCTGAGTCGCCACCGCGGCCATTTGTGCGAGCTGGGGCGCTTGCCAGGTCACGGTGTTTTGCACCTCGGACACGCGCATATTGGGCGAATTCGCCACCCGGTTGGGATCGGGCGGATAGACCTGCGTAATGGACGGCTGACAGCACGAGAACTCGCCTACGAAAATGGGCACCTCAGGGTGCCTTTGCTTGAATGTGATGGCTCTGCTGACGTCCCGAAGCACGTCGTCCGTACTGGCATGCGTGTTGAACTCTCCATAGGGCGTGCCGTCATACCAGTAGGGATCGTATGAGACACCAGGCATTGGGTAAGGTGTTCCCATGTTTTCATAGTTCCACTGGTCTACCCCTTGCGATGTCACACAGCCGGGGCCGTAGTAATGGAACGAGTAAACGATGCGGGGCGAAGCGCCGTCCGTCAGGAACAGGGTACTGCTGCTGCCTGACGGCACATCAAACACCATCAGGCCATTGGGTCCGCCTGTGTAGATGCCTTCCACGATCAAGGGCATCGGCGTCGTCAAGCCCAACTGGGTTTCCTTGGCACGAATGGCATTGATGATCGTTTGCGCGAGTTGCGGCCAACCATTGGGCAAGGCACGGTGCGACGACAACTTGGCATCGAACACCACGTTGCCGCTGCTGTTCGTCTGCGGCGAATCGAAAGGGTTGGGCTCATTGACCAGGTCAAAGCCGATCAGGGCCGCATGACTTTTCCATTTTGTCAGCGTATTGACCCAAAACATCTTGAGGATGTCACGGTAGGTATAACTCGTCTGGCTACCTGAAACCGGATCCTTCACCAAATCGCTGCTGCTGGTGCTCCACAAAAGGCCTGTTGGCCCCTGGTTGAAATCTGTCACCATGAAAATACCTGCGCCCAGTTTCTGGGCCGAGTCCAGGATATTCGTTACTTGCGCAGCAACGCCCGCAATCGTGTTGCCACCAGATGTGGCCACGGTCGAATCCCAGCCATAAAGGGCAATCGCCACGATATCTTTTGCATAAATCGAGAATCGATCCGCGTAGCCAAACCAGAGCCT
The DNA here is from genome assembly GCA_003963115.1 of Burkholderiales bacterium. Lineage (GTDB taxonomy): Bacteria > Pseudomonadota > Gammaproteobacteria > Burkholderiales > Burkholderiaceae_C > Aquabacterium. The sequence goes on along the minus strand of RXJQ01000025.1, from coordinate 69,476 downwards.
GAATGCGTTGTAATTGCGCTTCAAGGTCAAATTAGCCAGTACTTTTCGGGAATATCCATTTGGATCATTCGAATCGGCCGAGCTGAAGGATTCAATTGTCAGGTCAATATTGGCAGCGGCAATCAGGCCACGCGACCAGTAATCCCACGCGGTATCCCGTGTGATGGGCATGGAAGGCATTTCAAGCTCCTTGATATTTGTTTGCCGTTGTGACGGCGACTCTTGTCAGCGCAGACCCTCTCCCTGTAATGGCGCGCAGAAAAGCCAACACATTCTGGCAAGTGTTCTTCGAAGATCTTCCATCGTTTACCCTTGTTCGAAACACGATAACAACTCATTCACAGGTGTGATTGGGCGACGCGCGAGCGGCCCCTGCCGGAAGTACCATGCCCCGGCACACCACCACGTCACGCGCACATCGGATGCTCTCGGCGACCCGTGATCTCAACCGGACCAACCTGTAAGCACCCGATGAAACTGCCTGCATCCTTGAAGCTGGCCGCCCTTGCGCTGGCCTCTACCCTGGCGGCCCAGTCCGCCTTCGCTGCCATCATCATCTCGGAAGTCGACGCCGCAGGCAGCGCCACCAGCACCTACGCCAATGACTGGTTCGAGCTGACCAACACGGGCAGCGCTGCCGTGGACATTACCGGCTGGAAGATCGATGACAACTCCAACGCCTTTGGCTCGGCCGTGGCCCTGCGCGGCGTGACCAGCATCGCCGCCGGTCAGTCAGTGGTATTTATCGAGAGTAACGCATCGGGCTCTAATGACGCCAGCATCGACGCCGCCTTCATGCAGGCGTGGTTCGGCAGCAAGGCGCCGGCCAACCTGGTGATCGGCAACTACGGCGGCAGTGGCGTGGGCCTGAGCCAGACGAGTGATGCGGTCAACATCTTCACCAGCACCGGCACCCTGGTCACCCGCGTGGATTTCGGCGCTTCGGCCCTGGGCAACACCTTCGACAATGCGGCCGGCCTGAACAACGTGACGCTGACGACCTTCAGCGCCGCAGGCGTTCACGGCGCCTTCACCTCGGCCAATGGCGTGGAAGTGGGCTCGCCCGGCACGATCTCGGCTGTGCCCGAACCCACCAGTCTGGCCCTGTTGATGGCCAGCATGGGCGTGCTGACCCTGGCCAGCATGGGCCGTCAGGACGACTGAGGCAGCCAGAACTGGTCGATGTGCTTGAAGCCCCAGTTGGCCGGTGATTCGCGCGAGACGATCTGGTCGGTGGTCTTGCCATCGCCCAGGTCGATCAACTGGGGCGTGATGGGTTCGTTGGACTTGGTGGAGTAAAACACCCGCACCACCGGGCTCACCAGGGACTTGCTGCCCTGCTCCACCACCACGCCCAGCCGGCCCGACTTGAGCTTGACCAGCGAGCCGGTCGGGTAGATGCCGATGCTCTTGACGAAGGCCTGGAAGATGCGTTCGTCGAAGTGGCCTTCCTTGGCCCACTGCGCCATCTTCTGGATGGAGTCGGCCGGGTCCCAACCCGCCTTGTAGGGGCGGTTGGAGGTGATGGCGTCGTACACATCGCAAACGGCGCCCATCTTGGCGAACAGGCTGATCTCGTCGCCTTGGAGGCCCTTGGGATAGCCTTTGCCATTGACCTTCTCATGGTGGTGCAGGCAAACATCCAGGGGGATGGGGCCCACACCCCGGCCTTCCACCAGCATGCGGTGCCCGGCCTCCGGGTGGCCTTTCATGATGGTGAACTCCGCTGGCGTCAGGGCGCCAGGCTTGTTGAGCACCTCCAGCGGCATCAGGGCCTTGCCCAGGTCGTGCACCAGCCCGGCCAGCCCGGCTTCGCGCGTGTCTGCGTCGTTCAGGCCCAGCTGCTTGGCCAGGGCCACCATCAGGGCGCAGACGGCCACGGAGTGCATATAGGTGTAGTCGTCGCTGGTCTTCAGGCGTGCCAGGCTGACGATGGCGCCAGGGTTGCGCGACACAGACTGGGTGATGTCGTCCACCAGCGGCAGGCAATGCTCGGTGTCAACGGCCTTGCCCAGGCGGGCATCGTTGAACATGGACTTCATCGCGCCGCGCGACTGCTCAACGATGCGCGAGGCGCGCACGATCTCCTGCTGGAAGCTGACGCTGTTGGCCAGCGGTGCCTCGTCCGGGTCGCTTTCCAGTGGCCCTTCCAGGGGCATCAGCGCGGATGAGCCCGCCTCGACCGTGGACACCTCGACGTCGTCCATCAAGGCCACTTGTGTCTCGCCCCCTGCCACATCCAGCCCCTTGCTGGTGTCGATGATCACTTCCTTGACCACCGCCAGCTGCTGCAACTGGCGGGCGGTGTCGATCTTGAATGAGGCACGCCAGAAAGGGTGATCCAGCCACGAGCCGCAGACCTCGTGGACAAACATGCCGATTCGCACGTGCTGGATGGGGATCTTCCTGAGCATGACTGGTGGGACAGTGCCATCGCCATCCTATGCCGTGCCGTGTACTGCGGTCCATCAAAAAGACCGGGGTTGCGGCATTTTGTCGATCTTGTCGCGCCTTCAGGTTCGGCCAGCGCGGTCGATAACGATGAGCCAACGCTTTTTGCGGTGCATGCCGGATACCCGGTTCCCCATGCGCCTGATTGCTTACCGGGATTGCAGCGTCCGCTGTGTGAAAGGGTTGCGAGATGGTCCGGAATATTGGACTTGCAGGCAAATTGTGGACAGCCGTGATTGCCGTGATGGTGGCCCTGCTGGGCATCGTCGGGATGGCCGGCTGGCGTGCCATGGCCCAGCAAAAGATGGTGGATGTCACGCTCAAGGACAGTGACGCCAAGCTCCACGCCGCCAACGACTGGGCCGCCATGAGCAGCGTGGCCATGACCCGCGTGGTGGCCAGCGCGCTGAGTTCCGACCCGTATGTGGCGCAGAGCTTCGCCAAACCCATCACCGAAGCCGTCGCCCAGATCAGCGAGATCCAGAAAAAGCTCAAGGCCATGCCCCTGACGGACGACGACAAGCGGCAGCTGGACAAGATCGCCGAGTTGCGCCAGACCGTGCAAGCCACGGACAAGGTGATCAAGGCGCTCAAGGCCGAAGGCAAGCTCGATGAGGCCCGCGCCAAGGCCATCGACACCTTCGTACCGGTGGCCAATAGCTACATGGATGCGCTCAAGACCTTCGCCGCCATGCAGGAGCGGAGCGCCCAGGCCATGCGCGAGCAGATGTCGGCCGACAGGCGCGCCACCACCGGCACGGCTGCCGTGCTCGTCCTCTTCGTGCTGATCGGCATCGCCATTGGCGCCCACTACCTGATCCGATCGATCAAGACGCCACTGCAGGAGGCCGTGACGGTGGCCTCGCACATCGCCCAGGGTGACCTGTCGGTGCGCGTGAACACCGGCTATGGCGACGAGTTCGGCGAGCTGATGCGCGCCCTGCAAGCCATGACGCATTCGCTGTCGACGCTGGTGCACGACGTGCGCGAGAGCACGGAGGGCATCACCACGGCCTCGGCCGAGATCGCCACGGGCAACCAGGACCTGTCGAACCGCACCGAGCAGACGGCCTCCAGCCTGCAAGAGACGGCATCGTCGATGGAGCAGCTCACCGGCACGGTGCAGCAATCCGCCCAGGCCGCGCAGCAGGCCAACCAGTTGGCCGGCTCGGCCAGCGACGCCGCCCAGCGCGGTGGCCAGGTGGTGAGCGAGGTGGTGTCGACCATGCAGGACATCGCCGACTCATCGCGCAAGATCAATGACATCATCGGTGTGATCGATGGCATCGCCTTCCAGACCAACATCCTGGCGCTCAATGCCGCCGTGGAAGCCGCCCGCGCAGGCGAGCAAGGCCGCGGCTTTGCCGTGGTGGCCGGCGAGGTGCGCACGCTGGCGCAGCGCTCGGCCAACGCGGCCCGCGAGATCAAGAGCCTGATCGCGGCCTCGGGCGAGCGTGTCGATTCGGGTGCACGGCTGGTGGGCGAGGCCGGTCAGGCCATGGACGAGATCGTCAGTGCCATCCAGCGCGTGACCGACATGATGAGCGACATCAGCGCCTCGGCCTCCGAGCAAAGCGACGGCATCAGCCAGGTCAACCAGGCCGTGCTGCACCTCGATCAGATGACGCAGCAGAACGCCGCGCTGGTAGAGCAATCAGCAGCAGCAGCGGCCAGCATGCGGGATCAGGCACAGCGCCTGGCGGCGGCGGTCAATGTGTTCCGCACGGGTGGGATCCGAGCATAAAAAAGGCGCCTTGTTCAGGCGCCTTTTGCTTGGGAACTTTGGTTTACTTCAAGCCCGCCGCATCCCGCAGCAGCTGGGCCTTGTGCCTTCGGCGCAAGTCGGCTGATCCGCCTGTGGCGGATGCCGTCCTTACAGTCCGGCCGCTGCACGCAGCGCAGCCGCCTTGTCGGTGCGTTCCCAGCTGAACTCCGGCTCTTCGCGACCGAAGTGGCCATAGGCTGCGGTCTTGGCGTAGATGGGGCGCAGCAGGTCCAGCATCTGGATGATGCCCTTGGGACGCAGGTCGAAGTGCTCGTTGACCAGCTTGGCGATCTGGTCATCAGGAATGACGCCCGTGCCTTCTGTGTAGACGGTCACGTTCATGGGCTTGGCCACGCCGATGGCATAGGCCACCTGCACCTGGCACTGACGGGCCAGACCGGCTGCCACCACGTTCTTGGCGACATAGCGGGCGGCGTAGGCAGCCGAGCGGTCCACCTTCGTGGGATCCTTGCCCGAGAAGGCGCCACCGCCGTGGGGGCAGGCACCGCCATAGGTGTCCACGATGATCTTGCGGCCGGTCAGGCCGCAGTCGCCTTGCGGGCCACCGATCACGAAACGGCCGGTCGGGTTGATCAGGTAGCGCGTTTCCTTCAGCCACTCCTTGGGCAGCACCGGCTTGATGATCTCTTCGATCACGGCTTCGGTGAAGGAGGCCTTCATCTTGCTGGCCGACTCGGACTGGTCGGGGCTGTGCTGGGTCGACAGCACCACGGTGTCGATGCTGTGGGGCTTGCCGTTCACGTAGCGCATCGTGACCTGGCTCTTGGCATCGGGGCGCAGGAAGGGCAGACGGCCATCCTTGCGCAGTTGGGCCTGGCGCTCCACCAGACGGTGGGCGTAGTAGATCGGCGCGGGCATCAGCTCGGGCGTTTCGTCGCAGGCGTAGCCGAACATCAGGCCCTGGTCGCCGGCGCCGATGTTGAGGTAGTCGTCGGAGGCGCGGTCCACGCCCTGGGCGATGTCGTTGGACTGCTTGTCGTAGGCGACGAGCACGGCGCAACCTTTGTAGTCGATGCCGTACTCGGTGTTGTCATAGCCGATGCGCTTGATGGTGTCACGCGCGACCTGGATGTAGTCCACATTGGCCTGCGTGGTGATCTCGCCGGCCAGCACGACCAGACCGGTGTTGGTCAGGGTTTCGGCGGCCACGCGGGAGACCGGGTCCTGCGCCAGGATGGCGTCGAGGATGGCATCGGAGATCTGGTCAGCCACCTTGTCGGGGTGACCTTCCGATACGGATTCAGAGGTGAAAAGGAAATCGTTCGCCACGATAAAAAGCTCCAAAAAAGACCAAAGACCCTCGGCGTCGCCGGGGCTGGGGAGTTGTCCTGGTGGGGCTCTTCGCAGCGGCGAACGCTTTAGCGGCATTTGTGAATCGCCCCGCAAGTTGTCCTGTTAACTCGGCGATGGCTGCAAGTGTAGTGGATGATGTCAGCTTGAATGGCCCATAAAGCCGGCAAAAAGCGGGGGATATCCCGCAACGTCAGGCGGCACGGTGGCGACGAAAGCGGCCTCCTGGAGGCATCGGGCAGAATCCGCCCCCATGTCCCGCCTGTTTTTCATGTTGTCGCGCTGGCCCCTGGCCGTGCTGCACCCCTTGGGCAGCCTGCTGGGCTGGCTGGCCTACCTGCTGTCGCCCTCGTACCGCGGACGGCTCAAGGCCCACACGCAGGCCGTGGGCATGCGCACCTGGCAGCGCTGGCAGGCGGTGGCCCACGCCGGCAAGATGGTGGGCGAGCTGCCGCGTCTGTGGGGCCGCCCGCGCGACCTGCCCTTGGGCAAGACCGTGCAATGGGTTCATGCCGAGGCCGTGAGCCAGGCACTGTCAGAGGGCCGGGGCCTGCTGCTGCTCACCCCGCACCTGGGTTGCTTCGAGATCACGGCCCAGGCCTATGCCGAACGCTTCGGTGCCGACAAACCCATCACCGCCTTGTACCGCCCGGCCAAGCAGGCCTGGCTGGCCGAGATGATGAAGGCGTCGCGCAACCGCCCCGGCATGCTCACCAGCCCTGCCACGCTCAGCGGTGTGCGCCAGATGCTGCGCGCATTGAAGAAGGGCGAGACCGTGGGCCTGCTGCCCGATCAGGTCCCCCCTGAGGGCATGGGCGTGTGGGCCGACTTCTTCGGCCGCCGTGCCTACACGATGACGATGGCCGCCAAGCTGGTCGCGCAAACGCAGTGTGCGGTGGTGCTGCTGCGCGGCGAGCGTCTGGGACTGTGGGCCCGCTGGCAGCGCGGCTGCGACTATGTGGTCCACGCCAGCCGCGTGCCGCATGAGGTGGAAAAGGTGCTGGCCTCGGGTGATACGGCACAATCCGCCGCGGCCGTGAACCGGCTGATGGAAGACATGATCATGCAAGCACCCGAGCAGTACCTGTGGGGCTACAACCGCTACAAGCCGCCACGCGCCGAGATGCTGACCACGGCCACCGGTGGCCAGGCACCCACCTGATGATGTTCAAGCACGCGCTGTCTCAAGCAGGCATCCGGCTGGCCCTGGGTGTGCTGTGGCTGCTGCACTGGCTGCCGCTGCCGCTGCTGGCCACCATTGCGCGCGGCATGGGCGCCCTGCTCTACAAGCTGGCCGGGTCACGTCGCCGCATTGGCCTGCGCAACCTCGAACTGTGCTTCCCCGGCATGCCGCTAGCCGAGCGAGAAGCCCTGTTGAAGCAGCACTTCAGCTGGCTGACACAGAGCCTGCTGGACCGTGCCGTGCTGTGGTGGGCCTCGCCCGCGCGCATCAAGCGCCTGATCCATGTCGAGGGCGATATCGAGCTGGCCGAGCGGGAGATGCAGACCAGCGGCCGTCCCACCATGTGGCTGTGCCCCCACTTCGTCGGCCTGGACGTGGCCGGCGCCGCCATCTTGCTGTGCCAGACGCGCCCTGGCGCCTCGATCTACCAGACACAGAGCAACCCGCTGATGGACAAGCTCATGAAGCGCGGCCGCCTGCGCTTCGGCAATGCAGAGATCTTCCCCCGCAGCGACTCGGTCAAGCCCTTGCTGCGCGCGATCAAGGACGGCCGGGGCTTTTTCAACCTGCCCGACATGGACTTTGGCGCCAAGGACGCGGCCTTCGTGCCCTTCTTCGGCGTGCCGGCCGCCACGCTGCTGGCGCCCTCACGCATGGCCCGCATGCTCAACATGGTCGTGCAACCCGTGGTGACGGAGATCCTGCCTGGGGGGCGCGGCTGGCGCGTGCGCTTCATGGCGCCGCTGGCCGATTTCCCCACGGCCGATGCCGAGGCCGACACTGCTCGCCTCAACCGCTTCATCGAAGGCGAGATCCTCAAGCAGCCGGCCCAGTACCTGTGGGTGCACAAACGCTTCAAGACCCGGCCCGCGGGGGAGTCGCCGCTGTACTGAGCCAGGTCTGCTCGGCAGCGCTGGTTTCCCCGCCTCAAGTCGGTGCGCGTCTGTCCGATAAACGTTGACGCTTGTCCCGTTCGAGGAGTATTGACGCATGGCTTGGATCGCGTGGCTTCGTGGCTTTTCCATCCGCTCCCGCCTGCTGGCCTGCATGGCACTGGTCGTGGGCATCGGCTGTTGTGTGGGTGGGGTCATGAGCTGGCAGTTGCTGTCGCTCAAGGGCGAGCTCGATTCCTTCGCCAGCCAGGAGTTCACGGCCACGCAGCGCATGGCCACGCTGGCCCTGAACCTCGATGTGCTGCGCGGCCACGAGAAGGCCACCATCATCAACACGGGTGACTCGGTCTCGGCCGCCGAGCAGTACAAGGCCTGGCGGGCCGCCCTGGCCACGACCAAGAAGACGACCCAGGCCCTGGCCGAGGCAGCACCCAATGCCGAGATACGGCAGCAGGCTCAGGCCCTGCAAGCCAAGCTCGACAGCTATGGCAAAGGCCTGGCACCCACGCTGGAGCTGATCACCTCGGCCGCCCTGACCTCGGCCGCCGAGGCCTACCAATCCAGCGAGCCTGCCCGCGCAGAGGCCGATGCGGTGGAGGCCATCACAGCCAGGCTCAACAGCAGCATCACGCAGGTGGCCGATGCGCGCCGCGCCAATGCCGCCAAGGCCGCCACCACCGCCGTCATGTCGCTGTGGGCGCTGCTGCTGTCGCCTGGCCTGATCTTCCTGCCTCTGATGGGTCTGACCATCCTGTCCATCACCGCGCCGCTGCGCCGTGCGGAGGCCATCACCCAGGCCATCTCCCATGGCGACCTGACCCAGCGCATCGACACGGTCGGCCAGGACGAAGTCGCCCGCGTGATGGCATCCATGGCCCGCATGCAGGATGGCCTGCGCGAGATGGTGGCCTCGGTGCGTGAATCGTCCGAAAACATGTTGACCGCGTCCACCGAGATCGCCGCAGGCAATCAGGATCTGTCCAGCCGTACCGAGCAGACAGCCGCCAACCTGCAGGACACTGCCTCCTCCATGGACGAGCTGAGCAAGACCGTGGAGCACTCTGCCGAGTCCGCGCACATGGCCAACAGCCTGGCCGGCACCGCCAGCCAGCGCGCCGAGCAGGGTGGCCAGGTGGTCGAGAGCGTGGTGAGCCAGATGGAGGACATCAGCGCCGCCTCGCGCCAGATCGCCGACATCATCGGCGTGATCGACGGCATCGCCTTCCAGACCAACATCCTGGCGCTCAATGCGGCCGTGGAAGCGGCCCGCGCCGGCGAGCAGGGCCGGGGCTTCGCGGTCGTGGCCGGCGAGGTGCGTTCGCTGGCGCAGCGCAGCGCCGAAGCGGCCAAGGAGATCAAGGCGCTGATCGGCAAATCGACCGAGCGCGTCGAGCTCGGGTCGCAGAAGGTGCGGGAAGCCGGCGAGGTGATGAACGAGATCGTGGACGCCATCCGGCGCGTCACCCAGGCGATGAGCGAGATCGCCAATGCCACCAGCCAGCAGTCTCAGGGCATCGGCCAGGTCAGCCAGTCGGTGACGCAGCTCGACCACATGACCCAGCAGAATGCGGCGCTGGTGGAGCAGTCCGCCGCGGCCGCCGACAGCCTGCGCCAGCAGGCCATGGACCTGTCCAAGTCGGTACAGCGCTTCCATCTGGGCACACGGGCCTGACAAGCCCGGTGGACAAGTCGGCCGCCAGCGGAGCCGCAAGAGGCGGATAATCCGCCTCATGAAGCTGCGCTTTACCAAGATGCACGGCGCGGGCAACGACTTCGTCGTGCTCGACGCCACCCGCGGGCCGCTGCCCCTGAATGCGGCCCAGTACCGCTTTCTGGCCGACCGGCGGTTCGGCATCGGCGCCGACCAGATCCTCATCGTCGAGCCCGGCAACCCCGCCAAGGGCACCGACTTCACCTACCGGATCATGAACGCCGACGGCGGCGAGGTCGAGCAGTGCGGCAATGGCGCGCGCTGCTTTGCCCGCTACGTGCACGACACGGGCCTGACCCGCAAGGACCGCATCCGCGTCGAGACCATGAAGGCCATCATCGAGCCGCAGTTGCAGCCCGATGGCCGCGTGACGGTGGACATGGGCTCGCCCTTCCTGGTGCCCGCCGAGGTACCCTTCGACGCCTCGGGCTTGAGCCCCAAGCTGCTCAACGGCTGCGAGCTGTGGCCCATCCAATTGGCCAATCATCCTGTTGACGTGGCCGTGGTCTCGATGGGCAACCCACACGCCGTGATGCGTGTGGACAGCGCCGAGCACGCCCCGGTGGAAGAGCTGGGCCCGCAGATCGAAGGCCATGCGCGCTTTCCGCGCCGCGTGAACGCCGGCTTCATGGAGGTGGTCGACCGTGGCCACATCCGCCTGCGCGTGTACGAGCGTGGCTCGGGCGAGACCCTGGCCTGCGGTTCGGGCGCCTGCGCCGCCGTGGTGGCCGGCATCCGCCTGGGCTGGCTGGACCCCACCGTGCACGTCGACACCCGTGGCGGCCGCCTGACCATCAGCTGGGCCGGCCCGGGCCAGTCCGTGATGATGACCGGACCGGCCGTCAAGGTGTTCGACGGCGAGATCGACGTGCCCGAACTCTGACCCCTGGCCATGCTGAACAAACCCGCACCAAGCACACCGACATGACCCTGCAAGGCATCACCGAAGACGAGATCGTCAACTACCTCGTGCACACGCCCGGCTTCTTCGAGCGCAACGCCCAGGTCCTGGCCTCCATCCAGCTCACCAGCCCGCATGGCCAGCGCGCCGTCTCACTGCAAGAGCGCCAGATGGAGATGCTGCGCGACAAGATCAAAGGCCTGGAGCGCCGCATCATGGACATGATCCGTCATGGCCAGGAGAACGAGGCCATTGCCGAGCGCCTGCACCGCTGGGTGCGCGCCGTGCTGCTGGCACACGACGACGCCATCCTGGCCGACGTCATGCTCGATCGCCTGCGCCACGAGTTCATGATCCCGCAGACCGCCGTGCGTGTGTGGGGAACCGCCAGCCAGCCCCTGCGCGATGGCCTGTCTGAGCTGGCGATCACCCAGCCCGTGAGCGACGACGCCAAGAGCTTTGCCGCCAGCCTCAACGTGCCCTACTGCGGCCTGAACTCCGGCTTCGAAGCCAGCAAGTGGCTCGAAGACAGCGCCGCCATCACCTCGCTGGCCCTGATCCCGCTGCATCACCAGGGCGAGTGCTTCGGCCTGCTGGTGCTGGGCTCGCCCGACCCCACGCGTTATTCGGCCGAGATGGGCATCGACTTCCTGCATCAGGTGGGCGACATCGCCAGTGCCGCGCTGGCCCGCCTGCTGAGCTGAGTGGCCAGCTGCAGCCAGGCCGCCAATCTGGTCGATCAGCTGCAAATCAAAGCTGCTCGGCCGACTTCTCCATCAACGGCATCAGCCTGCTGGCCTGGCGTTGCAGCACGACCTCCGGCTCGTGGATGGCATCTCCAGCGTGCCTGAACCGCCATCCAGACTCATGAGCTTGACCGCCCTGCTTTTGGCGAGCTGGTTCTGGCTGCGCCGACGCCCCCCATCCTGAGGGGCGTGCCACCCCATCCTGTCCATACGGCAACTTTCAGGCCTGAGTCTTGCAGCGAAAGCCTCCAGCCTCGTCAACTGAGAAACCCAATGGAAGGACTGTTCTCCTCATGGCCAAAGCGATGATTCTGGCGGCGGGTCAGGGCACACGTGTCAGACCTCTGACCAAGCGCGTGCCCAAGCCCATGGTGCCCATCCTGGGCAAGCCGGTGATGGAGTACATCATCGAACACCTGGCCCGCTATGGCGTCAAGGACATCATCGTCAACGTCGCCTTCAACCACTGGAAGATCGAGAACTACTTCGGTGACGGGCACCGCTGGGGCGTCAACATCGGCTATGCCTACGAAGGCATCTGCGAACACGGCGAGATTGTGCCCAAGCCCTTGGGCTCGGCAGGGGGCATGCGCCGCATCCAGGACTTCTCGGGCTTCTTCGACGAGACCACCATCGTGCTGTGCGGCGATGCCATCATCGACCTGGATCTGTCTTCGGCCCTGTTCGAACACCAACGCAAGAAGGCCCTGGCCAGCGTGATCACCCTGGAAGTGCCGCAGGACCAGGTCAAGAACTACGGCATCGTGGTCGCCAGCAAGGAAGGCCAGGTCGAGTCCTTCCAGGAAAAGCCTTCGCCTGAAGAGGCGCGTTCCAACCTGGCCAGCACCGGCATCTACATCATCGAGCCCGGTGTGATCGACCTGATCCCGCCCAACCGCGAGTTCGACATCGGCGGCCAGCTCTTTCCCCTGCTGGTCGACAAGAAGCTGCCCTTCTTTGCTCAAAAGCGCTTCTTCAACTGGATCGACATTGGGCGCGTGGCCGATTACTGGTCGGTCTGCCAGCGCGTGCTGCGCGGCGAGGTCGCGCAGATGGACATGCCTGGCAAGGAAGTGCGCCCGGGCATTTGGGTGGGGCTCAACACCCGCATCGACTGGAACAGCGTCAGCATCACGGGGCCGGTCTACATCGGCTCGGGCACCAGCATAGAAAAGGGCGTGCGCATCGAAGGGCCGGCATGGATTGGTCACGGCTGCCTGCTTCGCGAGCACAGCCAGGTCATCCGCAGCGTGCTGTTCGAGTACACGCGCCTGAACAGAGGTTCGGTGTTCGAGGAGGTGGTGGCCTCTCCACAGTATTGTGTGGAGCGCACGGGACACACGATCTACATGGGCGAGGAGAACGCGTCGATCAGATGGGGTGACGCGCGCGCCTGACTGAGGGCAATGCGTGGTGCAGTACATTGGTGACATGGCCGCCAAGCTGCCCCATGCCTCCCCTCCCGTGTCTTCACCGTTGAGCGACACGCTGCAGCGCCACCAGGACTACCTGCGCGTGCAGCGCCGTCTGGCCGAGCGCACGCTGGCCATGTATGGCGACGCCTTCAAGCGCCTGAGCGCGCTGTGCGACAAGGACAAGCTGCCCCTGACCGAGGTGCGCCCTCAGCATGTGCGTGGCTGGACCGCCCGCTTGCATGCGCAGGGCCTGGGGCCACGCAGCATCGCGATCACGCTGGCCGCCTGGCGCGGCCTCTACAAATGGCTGGGCCGCGAAGGCCAGATCAAGGTCAACCCCGTTGACGGCATCAAGCCCCCCAAGGCCGCCAAGCCGCTGCCCAAGGCATTGTCGGTGGACCAGGCCGTGGCCCTGGCCGATCACCAACCCGACGCTTCGTCCGAGGCCGGCTCCACCGCCGCCAGCACCCGGCAAGCCAACGAAGCACCGTGGTTGCATGCCCGCGACCACGCCATGGTCGAGCTGCTCTACAGCAGCGGCTTGCGCAGCGCGGAATTGCTGGGCCTGGACACTGCGGCCAGCGAGCAGGCATCAGGCTGGATCGACTGGCAGTCCGGCGAGGCGCATGTGCTGGGCAAGGGCAGCAAGCGCCGCATCGTGCCCGTGGGCCAGGCGGCCATGCGGGCCTTGCAGACCTGGCTGGGCCTGCGCGCATCGCTCACGCCACCACAATGCGATGCGTTGTTTCTCAGCCGCCTGGGGCGTCGCCTGACCCCCATGCAATTGCGCAACCGGCTCAAGCAGCTCGCCCAGGATGCCGGCCTGCCCACGCATGTGCACCCGCACATGCTGCGCCACAGTTTTGCCAGCCATCTGCTGCAGTCCAGCAGCGACCTGCGCGCGGTGCAGGAGCTGCTGGGCCACGCCCACATCAGCACCACCCAGGTCTACACCAAGCTGGACTTCCAGCACCTGGCCAAGGTGTATGACGCAGCCCACCCGCGCGCCAAGCGCAAGTGAAGATCAGGCGCGGCGTACGTGCCGCGCCATCGCGCGCACCAGCTCTTCATAAACGAAGGGCTTGACGATGTAGTCGGCCATGCCGGCGCGCAGGCCCTTGGCACGCGCACTGTCAAAGGCATGTGCCGTCAAGCCCAGCACGGGCAAGCCAGGATCCAGCAGACGGATCTGTTCGGTGGCCTGGTAGCCGTCCATCTCGGGCATCTCGACATCGCACAGGAGCAGATCGAAGGTACCCGGCCCGGCTTGCTCAACCGCATCGACGGCTTCTCGGCCGTTGTCGACCATGGTGATGCGCGCCCCCACATTGAGCAGGAACTGCTCGAGCAGCAGCTGGTTGACCTGGTGGTCTTCGGCCACGAGCACACGCATGCCATCGAGCTGATGGTCGACACCTGACGTGTGCCCGTCTGCTTGCCCAGCCGCGGTGTCCAGGGCCTGCAAGGGCAGGCGCACTTCAAAGCAGGCGCCTTGACCGAGCTTGCTGTCGACACGGATCTCGCCGCCCATCAACTCGACCAGGCGCTTGCAGATCGACAGGCCCAGGCCTGCACCACCGGCCAGGCGCGTCAGGCTGCCATCGCCCTGCACAAAGGGTTCGAACAGCTGCGCCAGCTGCGCGGGGTCGATGCCGGTGCCCGTGTCACGCACGACCAGGTAAAGGCCCTTCGCATCAGCGCCCACGGTGAGCCGAACCTCGCCATGAGCCGTGAACTTCACCGCATTGCTCAAAAGGCAGCACAGGATCTGGTTCACGCGCTTGGCATCGGCACGCCAGCGCTCGGCCACATCCGGCAAGCGCAGCAGATTCAGTTGCAGGCCTTTGCCGTGGGCCTGCTCCTTCACCGAACCCAGTGCATCCTCGATGCAAGGGCCCAGTCGCATCTCGCCCCATTGCAGATCAAGCCGACCCGCGTCGATCTCGGCATAGTCCAGCACGTCGTTGAGGACACCCAGCAGATGCCGGCCGGCTTGCAGGATGTGCCCGAAATGGCGCGCGGTGTCCTGGCCGGGCTGACTCATCGCACCGATCTGCGCAAAACCCAGCACGGCGTTGAGCGGCGTGCGGATCTCGTGGCTCATGCTCGAAAGGAAAGCGCTCTTGGCCTGGCTGGCCTGGTCACAGTGCTGCCTCAGTCGCTGGTTCTCTGCCTGCTGGGCCTGCAACTGGGCGCGCAGGCTGGCCATCTCGGCCAGCAAGGCGCGGTAGCTGTCTTCCTGTCCTGACCTGGGCGGGTCCTCCGTCCGGCTTGCATCCAAACACGAGACTGAAGACGAGACAAACGACATTGAAAACCTCTTGAGCGTGCCGACTACTTCAGTTCAACCGGTGACCATCCAATTGGTACAACGGCAAGCAACTGTTGGCAGATAAGACAATATTGCCTTCGCCCGCCCACTTTGTCGCTGAAAGAATCATGAAAGTCATCACCCTGCGAGAAGGCAAAGAACGCTCTTTGCTCAGACGTCATCCCTGGGTATTCCAAGGCAGCATCGCCAAGGGCGGCGCCGACGCGGGCGAGACCGTGCGCGTGCAGTCGCACGACGGCAGGTTCCTCGCCTGGGCGGCCTTCAGCCCCAGCTCGCAGATCCGCGTGCGCGCCTGGAGCTTCGACGAGGCCGAGCGCATCGACGCCGCCTTCTTCCAGCGCCGCGTGCAGGAGGCTGTGGCCCTGCGCCGGCGCCTGGCCATCGACTCCAATGGCATCCGCCTCGTCCACGGTGAGGCCGACGGCCTGCCCGGCCTGATCGTCGACCAGTACGGCGACCTGCTCTCGGCCCAGTTCCTGAGCGCCGGCACCGAGCGCTGGAAAGACGTGATCGCCGACGCGCTGGTCGCCACCACGGGCTGCCCCTACCTGTACGAACGCTCGGATTCGGGTGTGCGCGGTCTCGAAGGCCTGGCGCCCATCACCGGCTGGTTGCGCCATCCGGAAACGGCGGACGGCTCGCGCCGCAGCACCGAGGTCACCATCCACGAAAACGGCTGGCAGCTCACGCTCGATGTCGCCGAAGGCCACAAGACGGGCTACTACCTCGACCAGCGCGATAACCGCGGCCTGTTCGCCAGGCTGGTGCGCCAGTTCAAGTGCCAGACGGTGCTCAACTGCTACAGCTACACCGGCGGCTTCAGCGTGGCCGCGCTCGAAGGTGGCGCGACCGACGTGACCAGCGTGGACTCCTCGGGCCCCGCCCTGGCCCGCGCCAGTGCCCACGTGACGCTCAATGGTTACGAAGCAAGCGCTCACACTGCCCTGGATGCCGACGTCAACGGTACCCTGCGCCGTTTCATCAAGGAAGGCCGCAGCTTCGACGCCATCGTGCTCGACCCGCCCAAGTTCGCGCCCAGCGCCGCCCATGCGGACCGGGCTTCGCGTGCCTACAAGGACATCAACCGCCTGGCCTTCAAGCTGCTCAACCCGGGCGGCCTGCTGCTGACTTTCTCGTGCTCGGGCGGCATCGGTGGCGAGCTGTTCCACAAGATCGTGGCCGGCGCCGGCATGGACGCGGGCGTGGATGGCTACCTGCTCAAACGCCTCGAAGCGACCTCGGATCACCCTACAACGATCACGTTTCCAGAAGGCGAGTACCTTAAGGGATTGGTGATTGTCCGAAAAGCTTATCCCTAGTTTGAAATAATGTCATGTAAGGTGACAGTTTTAAGGACAATTAAGGACACACATGTAACCACGATCTACATAATTGCCTCGTCAAACAGTGCAAGAAACGGGTCCAAGAGCATCATGAGCGCCAAGGCTTCTGCAAAATCCATCTGGGACTTCCGGCGAGGCATCGCCACCGCCCGGGTTCTCACTCAACTCGGCTTCGACCATGGCGTCAGCGTCGACAACATGCTGCGCCACACCGGCATCACACGTGCGCTGCTCGACGACCCCAAGGGCGAGATCGAGGCGCACCAGGAAGTCCAGCTGGCCCGCAACCTGATCAACGCCCTGCCGCACATCCCGACACTGGGCCTGCAGGCCGGCACCCGCTACCACGTCACCACCTACGGCCTGTGGGGCTACGCGGTGATGAGCAGCCCGACCCTGGGATCGGCAGTGAGCATGGCCTCGCGCATGCTCAACCTGACCTTCTCGCTGACCATCAACGAGATCGAGCAGATCGGCGACCTGATCCAGTCTTCCTTCCATTGCGACCACCTGCCCCCGGACGTGCGCCAGTTCATCTTGGACCGCGACCGCGCCGCCGTGATCACCTTGCAGCGCGAGATCCTGGGCCGCCCCCTGCCCTACCGCGCCGTGCACATGCGCCGCCAGGAGCCCTCGCCCGAGATCGTCGAGGCCTACACCAGCCTGTTCGGCATCCGCCCGACCTTTGGCCAGGCCCGCGACTGCGCCCTGTTCGACGTGGCCATCATGCAGGAACACCTGCCCCAGGCTGACCCGCACACGGCCGCCCTGTGCGAGCAGATGTGCCGCAAGCTGGTCGACACGCGCAAGACGCGCACCGGCGTGGCCGCCTCGGTGCGCGACCGCCTGCTGCGCACGCCGGGCCACATCCCGGACATGGAGGAGATCGCCTCCGAGATGAAGATCACCTCGCGCACGCTGCGCCGCCACCTGACGGCCGAAGGCGCCACCTTCCGCGCCCTGCTGGAAGAGGTGCGCTCGACCCTGGCCGAAGAGCTGATGTCCTCGGCCAGCCTCACGCACGGCGAGATCGCCGAGCGCCTGGGCTATGCCGACGTGACCACCTTCATCGAGGCCTTTCGCCGCTGGAAGGGCATGCCGCCCAGCGAGTACCGCCGCAGCAACGGCCTGACCTTGCAGGCCTCGCGCATCCCGCGCCGGCGCTACATCGCGCGCTGATCTGGCAGCGGCATCGGCAATAAGTCACGGTTAAACGCGGGAAAGCCGAGGCTTAACGAGGCTCTTTGGCTTTTCCCGGTCTGGTCAAAAGCCTAGACTGGGCTGGCATCATTGGATGAGAGCCCGCCATGAGTATCGCCCCCCAACTTCGCAATCTCAACATCGACCTGCCGGCCTGCCCGAGCACGCTGGTCAAGCTGTCCTTGCTGATGGCCGAGGAAGACAGCTCGATCGACCAGCTGGCCGCCCTGATCGAAACCGACATGGCCCTGTCATCGGCCGTGGTCCGCACGGTCAACTCGGCGCTGTTCGGCCTGCTCAAGCGCGTGGAGACCGTGCACGAGGGCATCCGCTACCTGGGCATGGCGCAGGTAGCGGGCCTCACGTATGAGATCGGCCTGCGCGGTGCCTTCCCGCCCAGCCCCCTGCTGCAAAACATCTGGGACCGCGCCGGCGTCCGCGGTCTGGCCATGGGCCGCATCGCCCGCCAACTCGACGTCGACCCCTGGCAGGCCCACACCTCGGGCCTGTTCGCCGAAACCGGCCGCGCCGTGCTGTATGCCTACGACCGCCAGCGCTACCAGGAACTGGACAATGAACAGAGCGACGAGTCGCTGCTGTGCGCCGCCGAGATCGAAGCCTTTGGTGTGAGCCACTCGGCGCTGGGCGCGGCCCTGTGCCAATCGTGGGGCCTCTCGCGTGATGTGGCCGACAGCGTGCGCGCCCGCCCCAATGGCCGTGAACAGTGGGCGCAGGAGCGACCGGGCGTGCAAAAGCTGCTGACCATCGGTGCGGCCGTGGACGCCCTGCTGCTCAACCCCACCACCTCGGCCGACCCGGATGCCATCTGGCAGGAGTTGGAGCCCGTGGCCCAGCAGGTGGGGCTGCATTTCCAGGCCTTCCAGCTGGCCACGATGCGGGTGTGCGAGCGGCTGAATATTCCGCAGGGCGAAGGCTGAGACCAACACAAGCCGTTACACACAGACCGTGAGGCGAGGGTTGACAGGGCGTGGATACCCCTAGAAGAATGGTGGCATTCATCACAAACTTTGGGGGAGTCCTTGATGTCGCCATTTATCCGCGCATGTTTGCGCCCGACCGCGCTGGCCATCGGCATCCTGAGCGTCTTGCCCTTGACGGCCAGGGCCGACGACACATCGGCTGTGGTCGCCAGCACCACCGTGACGCTCAGCAACCTGCACTATGAGCTGGTCAATCTGCAACCCAATGGTGGAAGCATACCGGCTGTGTCTTTCGACTGGACCGGTCAGCTGTCTACGACCCGCGGCTTCCAGTTTCCTGATCCAGATGTCTCCCAGACCTATGGCAACACGCTTTTGCCCGCATCACCCACCACGGTGACTGGTACGAATGGCCTGACATCCATCAGCACCACGGCAGACAGCGTCACCTTGCAGTCGGTCACCACGCTCCAGAATTTGCAGGCAGGCGGGCAGCAAATTTCAAACGACCCAGGCTTCCACTCGCTTAACTGGTACAACTACAACAGTGCCGGGCTGTCGCTCAGCAACCCCAACTCCGTAGCGGGAGGCCTCTTCGGCATGGCAGATTTCGGGCAGTTCACGCTCTCTGCCAACACGGCCCTTCGCATCACCGGCACGATGGCGTCAACCAGCAGCCTGGACCTCACGCCCTTGCTCAATGCACTTACAACGGGTACGTCGGGAACAACAGGGACCATTACTGCGTCGGCAAACAGCAACGGCATCGGCCCCAATGCACAGTTGATGCTAGGCAAACTGCAAGTCAATCAAGATAGTAACGGGAATATCCCGTCTATAGGGGTGCAAGGTAGCGCTTTTTCCTTGAACAACGCCAATCTGTCAGTTTCCAATGCGCAACCGACGGCATCAGACAGCAACAGCCAAGCCTTCGAATTGGTATTCACCAATTTGCATGACACAGCCCAAACTGGGGATTTGATGTTGTCGCTCAATGCTTCCAGTGGCATTTATGCGGGGATGTCCTACGTGATCCCTGATGTACCGAGCATCCCCGAACCCTCCACCTATGCCCTGATGGGCCTGGGCTTGGTGGGAATCACCCTGACGCGCCGCCGCATCACAAGCTGACGCATTCTTCAGCTCGATCAATCTGCGGCACATGGCCCGCATCCAACGAGGCCCGCCCAGCGGGCCTCAAGTCTTTGGTGCGCCTGGACGATAAATGTCGAATGCGCCTAAACTGCCAAGCCCTCATGCTGCCCGACCCTGTGCGGGCACGCGTGTCGCCGGACGATCCTGAGCTGACTCGGCTGATCAGGGCCGAGCGCATCCGCATGCTGTTTGCCTCCACAGTGCCGGTGGCACTGTTCAGCGGCATTTTTGCCGTGGCCCTGGCCGCCCTGGTCGCGCCACAGGTCGGCAAGGAGCACGCCGCCATCTGGGCAGGCCTTTGTGTGCTGGCTTCGATCCTGCGGGTGGTGCACCTGAGCGCTTACCTGGGCTCGTCCAACCGGGCCCATGCCATCTGGCTCAAAAGCCTGAACATCGCCTGCCTCGTCCACGGCGGCATCTGGGGTCTGGCCGGCCTGTTCATGCCCGTGCAGGACATCGTCACGGCCGCCGTGGTGGTGGCCACGCTGGTGGGCGCCTGCGCGGTCTGCACCTTCACGCTGCAAGCCCATATCGTGCCCAGCATGCTGATGAACCTGCCCTTGCTGCTGCCGGCCAGCGTGATGTTGTTCACGCGGCTGGACGCCTACGGCATCTTCGGAGGCGTCGGCCTGCTGTGCCTGCTTGGCCTGATGATGTTCGAGAGCCGGCGCGTGGAGCGGCGCATCACCGAGCTGCTGTGGCTGCGCTTCACCACCGATCGCGTCGCGCGCGAACGCGCCGAGGCGCTCAAGCTCGCGCAACGGCACAGCGCCATCAAGGACCAATTCCTGGCGACCATGAGCCATGAGATGCGCACGCCGCTGCACGGCATCCTGGGCCTGGCGCGGCTGGTGCACCACCGCCTGCCGCCCCGGCCCGGCCTGCTGACCGATGCCCGCCAGCAGGTGGAGTTGATCGAACGCACCGGCGAGCACCTGCTGGGCATCATCAACGATGTCCTGGACTTCTCCCGCATCGAGGCGGGCAAGCTGCAGGTCAACCCCTCGGCATTCGAGCTGCATGGCCTGGTCCACGACGTGTTGTCCGTGCTGGCCGTCACCGCGAGCGAAAAGGGCCTGAATGTGCACGAACACATCGATCTGCCCGCCCCCTGCTGGGTCAGGGGCGACGCCGCACGGCTTCGGCAGGTGCTGCACAACCTGGTGGGCAATGCCATCAAGTTCACGGAGATGGGTGAGGTGCGCGTGCGCATCGGCCGCTCGGGGCAGCACACATCGCAAGCCGAGCTGATCGGCTTCCAGATCGAAGACACCGGTGTGGGCATCCCGCCGCAGCATCTGCCCCTGATCTTCGAGGCCTTCCACCAGGTGGACGGCACCTTCGGGCGCAGGCACAACGGCACCGGCCTGGGCCTGACCATCTCGCGCGAGATCGCCCGGGCCATGGGCGGCGATCTGGTCTGCACCAGCGTGATGAACAAGGGCTCGGTCTTCACGCTGATGGTGCCGCTGCCGGCCACGCGCATCGAGCAGGTCGACCTGGACCTCAGCGAGCAACTGGACACGGCCCCCGCGCCCGAGACCAGCGAGCGCCCTCTCTGCCAAGTGCTGCTGGCCGAGGACAACCCGGTCAATGCCATCGTGGCCGAAGCGACGCTGGCCAATCTGGCCGTGAACGTGACCCGCGTCGAAAACGGCCTGCAAGCCCTGGCCGAGCTGCAGCGCGAAGACCACCCTTACGACATCGTGCTGATGGACTGCCAGATGCCTGAGCTCGATGGCATCGAGGCGACGCGGCGCCTGCGGGTGTGGGAGCACAACCGGGGCAAGCGGCCCGTGCCCGTGGTGGCGCTCACGGCCAACGCCATGAACACCGACCGCGAGCGCTGCCTGGCCGCCGGCATGAACGACCATCTGGCCAAGCCCTTCAGGCAGGACGAGCTGGAAGCCCTGTTGATGCGGCACCTCAAAGGCAAGCGCCTGCAACCCTCGGTAACGGCCAGCGATCCGGCCTGAAGAAGGCCCGCCGCGCGCATGGCACGGCGCGGCTGTACGACACCGTGCCCTGTCTTACTGCTTGACGGCTTCGACCTGGATCAGCAGGTGCACGTTGTCAGGAATGAAAGGCAGGCCATAGCCCATGCCGTACTCGCTGCGGGTGATGGTGGTGTCGAAGTCACCGCCACACACTTCACGCTTGAGCATGGGGTTCTGATAGCAGTTGTAGTTGTTGGCCTTGAGCGTGACGGTCTGGCTCTTGCCCAGCAGGGTCAGCGTGCCCACCACGGCCGAGACCTTGTCACCTTCGAAGATCACCTTGTCACTCACGAAGGTGGCCTTGGGGAAGGCTTCGGCGTTGAAAAAGTCCTTGCTCTTGAGGTGATTGTTGAAGGCTTCGGTGCCGCTGTTGATCGAGCTCATGTCGATGCTGATGTCCACCTTGCCGGTCTTGGCGGCGGCATCGATGGTCACCGTGCCGGACTTCTTGTCGAAGCGGCCGCGGTTGGTCGAGGTGCCGAAGTGCTTGGCCTCGAAGGTCACGAAGGTGTGCGTGGGGTCGATGGCATAGGTGGCGGGCTCTGCGTGGGCGATGCCAGCAGCCATGGCGATGGCAAGGAACAGGGAAGCGATGGGGGTACGGGTGATCATGGTGTGAGGCTCCTGTGAGGGGTGAACGGAACGGGGGAAGAAAGGTTGGATTTACATCGCTGGCACGCCTTGCAGCACCAGCTTGAACTTGACCTGGACGTCGTTGGCGACCACGGAGGTATCGGACCAGTCGCCTTCACCGATCTTGAAGTCCAGACGCTTGAGCGCGAAGCTGCCGGTGGCCGTGCTCAGGCCGCCGGCTTGCTTGAGCTGCACCGGCACGACCAGGTCGCGGGCATTGCCCTTGATGGCCAGCTTGCCGGCCACCTCGAAGCGCCCGCCGCCCAGCGCCTTGATGGCAGTGGACTGGAAGGTCGCCTTGGGAAACCTGGGCGTGTTGAACCAGTCGGGCTTGACCAGCTCGGCGTCGGCATCGGCATTGAGCGCCACGCTGCCCAGGTCCACCGTGAAGGCTATCTTGCTGGTCTGCGGCGACTTGGGGTCGAAAGCAGTCTGGGCGCTGAAGGTCTTGAACTTGCCGTCCAGGGGAACGCCCAGTTGCTTGGCCACGAAGGTAACTTCGCTTTGCGCGGCAAGCAGGGCCTGGTCGGCCGCGTGGGCGGGGCACAAGCCGGCACCACTCAAAAGCATCCAGGCGGCGGCGCCGGCGAGCAGGCGGGACTTGAGAAGAAGAGACATGGTCGTGCCTTTCAACAAAGGGTGTTCAGATAGAAGATGAAGCGGAGGATCAGGACGGCTCAGCGCCCCGGCAGCATGCGGCTGATCAGCCCGTCCTTGTCGATGAACTGGTGCTTGAGCGCAGCGGCCACATGCAGGGCGACCAAGCCGATCAGCCCCCAGGCCGCCAGACCGTGCAGTTCCTTGATGCTCTCGGCGATCTCCTTGTTGACCGGCATCAGGTCAGGCAGCGGCAGCACGCCGAACCACACGATGGGGTAGCCCTTGGCCGAGCTGTAGGCCCAGCCCAGCAGCGGCACCACGAAGAACAGCAGGTACATCAGGTGGTGGGTGGCGTGGTAGGCCTTGGTCTGCCAGCCGGGCATGGTCTGCTGGATGCTGCCGGGCAGCGCTGGCGGGCGATGGGCCAGGCGCCACAACAGGCGAAGCACCGACAGCAGCAGGATGGAGATGCCGGCCCACTTGTGCCAGTTGATCAGCTTGAGCTTGGCGGGGCTCAAGGGCATGTCGTCCACGGTCAATCCGACGAAGAAAGCGGTGAGGATGGCCACCGCCAGCACCCAGTGCAGGACCATGGCCGTCAGGGTGTAGCGCTGGATTGAGGGGTTTTGTCCGCTTTTCTGCATGGATGGCTCCTGCCGCATTGCGCAATAGTGAAATGGTGGATGAACTGTGCACCCAAGTGGATGAACCCGCTTGATGCATCAGTTCAAAAATTTCGAATGTAAAGCCGCCGCACCTGTCACATCCCCAGGGGGCCGTTTGCAACAAAGCCCTCAAGGTTGGAGGGCGCTCGCCGAAAGTTCCCTTGATGCCGTGACAAAACCATGTACACCCCCCTCGTATCACGCCTCAACGATCTGCTGCTGACCGATGACCGCAAACAGCGTCTGCGCATCATGCGCTCGCTGATGGCGGCCAATGTGTTCATTGCATGCTGCTTCTTGCAGGTCTACGCCTGGTGGGTGGGGTATATGGACCTGGAGGACGTCAAGCGCCTGTGCGGGGTCATTGTGGTCAACATCGTGGTCTGGTACGTCGTGCTGCGTTCGGGGGTGAACCAGCGCTTCGACGACCCAGCCATGACGCTGCCGCAGATCCTGTCGGCGCTGACCATCATCGTGGGCGCCTACTCGGTGACCGGCCCGGTGCACGGCTCGACCATGATGCTGCTGGCCCTGGTGCTGGTGTTCGGCATCTTCAACATGAAGCAAAAGGGCGCGATCATCGCCGGCGGCTACACCGTGGCGCTGATGGGCCTCGCCATCCTGATCAAGGTCCGCACCGACCCGGTTAACTACCCCTTCAAGCTGGAGATCGCCCATTTCGTGCTGACCGCCGCCATCGTGCCGACCATCTCCGGCCTGGCCGCCCAGCTCAGCAGCCTGCGCGCCAAGCTGCAGGACCAGAAGGACGAGCTGGCCAACGCCCTGGTGCGCATCCAGATCCTGGCCACGCGCGACGAGCTCACTGGCCTGGTCAACCGCCGTCACATGATGGAGGTGCTGACCCAGCACCGCAAGCGCCTTGAGCGCTCGGGCCACCATCGCTTCTGCCTGGCCCTGCTGGACATCGACCACTTCAAGCGCATCAACGACACCCATGGCCACGCCGTGGGCGACGAGGTGCTGCGCAACTTCTCGAAGGTGGTGCAAAGCGCCCTGCGCGACACCGATGTGCTGGCCCGCTGGGGTGGCGAGGAGTTCCTCGTGCTGCTCAACGACACCTCGCCCGAGTTGGCGAATGTGGGCCTGGAGCGCGCCCGCATGCTGTTGGCCGAGGCCACCTTGTCGACCACCGTGCCCGAACTCAAGCCCACCTTCTCGGCCGGCCTGACCGCCTACAGCACCAACGAACCACTGGACGTGTGCATCGAACGCGCCGACCGTGCGCTCTACAAGGCCAAGGACAGCGGCCGCAACCGCACGGTGATCCGCATGGGCCTGACGCCCGATGGCTCCCCACCCCTCAACCATCCCACCGCGCCCAGCGCCTTGCAGGAATGAGGAAGCTGGGCAACCTCATCCTCGGCGTCGAGCCCAAGCTGCGGGCCCGCGTGGGCATGACGTTGCTGGCGATGTGGGGCTATGTAGCCTGCACCGGCTTGCTGATCTACCTGGTTCAGATCGGCATGGTGCCCCCCCGCACGGCCATGCCGCTGGTGGCCTTCATGTGGACGGGCGTGCCGGTGTTCTACGTCCTGGTGCGCACAGGCCTGTCCAGGCGCCTGGGCAGCCCGGGCATGGACCTGCCCCAGTGCCTGTTCGCCATGGCCTCCATCCTGATCGCCTATGTGATCATCGGGCCCGAACGCAACACCGTGCTGCTGCTGATCGCGCTGGTCATGGTCTTCGGCATGATCACCCTCACACCGCGTCAGGTGCGCATCATGGGCATCTGCACCCTGGCCTGCCTGGGCGCCGCCATGGTCTGGCTCGCCCTGCATGAGCCCGGGCGTGTCGATGCCCGCGTGGAGATCATCAAGTTCGTGCTGGCCGCCTGCACCCTGCCTGTGATCTCGGCCGTGGCCACGCACGTGGCCAAGCTGCGCACGCGGCTGCTCGACCAGAAGCACGAACTCAAGCACGCCCTGTCGATGCTGCATGAAGTGGCCACGCGCGATGAGCTCACCGGCCTGCACAACCGCCGTCACATGATGCAGCTGATGGAGCAGCAGACCAAGCGGCAGTTGCGCAGCGGCGAAGGCTTCTGCCTGGCCCTGATCGATCTGGACCACTTCAAGCAGGTCAATGACCACTTCGGACACCAGGTGGGCGACCTCGTGCTCAAGACCTTTGCCCAGACCATCGGCAAGGAGCTGCGCCAGACCGATGTGCTGGCGCGCTGGGGCGGCGAGGAGTTCCTGCTGATGCTCACCGCGCCCGATCCGGGCCTGGAAGGCGCACAGGCTTCGCTGGCTCGCTTTCAAGCCGCCTTGCGCCAGGTCGTGATCGGCAATGGCGTGCGCATCACCTTCTCGGCCGGCCTGACCGAACACCCGCCGGGCGAGCCCTTGCACGAAACACTGGAGCGCGCAGACCGAGGCCTCTACAAGGCCAAGGAACAAGGCCGCAACCGCGTGGAGTGGGTCAGGGTCGCGACAACAGACCAAAGTCACGTCAGTCGTTCCCCCGGCACACCACTGGCCCAGGACGACCAAGTGTGAGACAGTGTTGGCATTGGCGCGGAAGTCACCACCGTCCGCCCAATGTCGTGGAGGTATCGGGGTCGGCATGCTCAGTCAGGCAGCCGGACTCGGGGGTGGTGTCTGTTTGACGCTGTTCCCATGTCCAGCAAGCCCTCTGGTACACCTTTGACGTCAACCGATGCGCTGTTCGCCCAGTCGTCCGGTGTGGCCAGTCCTGTCGGTGATCAGCACTACCGTGCCATCTTCGAAGCCGCTGGCGTGGGCATTGCCACCCTCACGCTGGATGGCCACTTCGTCGAGGTCAACCAGCGCTTTGCCGAGATCACCGGCAGGCGGCGCGAAGACCTCATCGGCCTGCACTTTCAGGACATCTCCCATCCGGACGACGCCCCTGTCAACCAGGCGACCATGGAGACGCTGCTCAATGGCCAGTCCGATCGCCTCACCCGCGAGAAGCGCTATGTGCGGCCCAATGGCGATGTGGTCTATGCGATGTTCAACGCCGTCCTGCTCAAGGACAAGGCCGGACGGCCTCAGCACATCGTCTCGGTGATCGAGGACATCGGCGAGCGCCTGCGCATGCAGGAAGCGCTGACCACCGCCCGCACGGCCGAGCGCGCCAGCAAGGCCAAGACCGAATTCCTCTCGCGCATGAGCCATGAGCTGCGCACACCGCTCAACGCCATGCTCGGCTTCACGCAGTTGCTGCGCGTGGACCCCCGCTTCCCGCTGGCCGAGGCCCAGCGCCAGAAGGTCGACCACATCGAGAAGGCCGGCGCACACCTGCTGGCCATGATGACCGATGTGCTGGACCTCTCGCGCATCGAGGCCGGCAGCCTGCCCATGTCCATCGAGACGCTGGAGGTGAGCAATGTGATGGAAGAGGCCCTGGCCCTGATCAGCAACCAGGCCAGCGATGCCGGACTCATCCTCACGCACACCCTGCCGCCGCAAGGCCTCTACCTGAAGGCCGACCGCGTGCGCGTGCGCCAGGTGCTGACCAACCTGCTGTCCAACGCCATCAAATACAACTACCCGCGCGGCCAGATCCAGCTCGAAGCCATGGCGCTCGATGACCGCGTGCTGATCACGGTCAGCGACACGGGCCAAGGCATGACGAATGAGCAGGTCGCGCACCTGTTCGAGCCCTTCAACCGACTGGGCGCCGAACGCACCAACATCGAGGGCACGGGCATCGGCCTGGTCATCGTCAAGCGCCTGCTGGACCTGATGAACGGCAGCGTCGAGGTCAGCAGCACACCGGGCACCGGCACGAGCTTTCGGGTCTGGTTGCCACTGGCCCGGCCCCCGGCCCATGATGCCGAAAGCGCCGACTCCGGCTTGCGCTCGGGCTTCGGCGCGCTCGACGACCTGGGCCTGCAAAACCGCACCGTGCTCTATGCCGAAGACAATGCCATCAATGTGGAGCTGGTGCGCCAGGTGATGCGCATGCGTCCGCAATGGCATCTGGAAGTGGCGCACAGCGGCCAGCAGGCCATCACGATGGCGCAGGCCTGCCCGCCCGATCTGCTGCTGCTGGACATGCACCTGGGCGACATGAATGGCCTGGATGTGTCGGATGCGCTGGCCCAGTCGCCCAGCACGGCCAGCATCCCACGGGTGGCCTTGTCGGCCGATGCCATGCCCGATCAGATCAATGAAGCGCGTGCACGGGGCTTTGTCGAGTACCTCACCAAGCCGCTGAACGTGGCGCGCTTTCTCAAGCTGCTGGACCGCTGCAGCGGCCCGCCTGACAGCACATGGTGATCACGCCATGACCACCCTGCCGATCAGATCAGATCGGCAAGTCGGTGAAGAAACGCCCGCCGTGGAACACCAGCGGCGCGGCGCCCAGACGCCGGCGGCAATGTTCCACATGCCCCACGAAGATCACGTGGTCGCCCTCGTCATACTGGCTGCGGTGGCTGCATTCGAACACCGCCACGGCACCGTCGATCACGGGCGCGCCAGTCAGGCCGGGGTGCCAGTGCGTGCCATCGAAACGGTCGATGCCCTTGCGCGCGAAACGCTCGGCCAGCAGGCGCTGGTCGGAGGCCAGCACATTGATGGCGTAGTGCTTGGCCTCCAGAAAGCCAGCCATGGTGGTGGAACGCCGCGCCAGGCTCCACAGCACCAGCGGCGGCGTGAGCGACACGGAATTGAAGGAATTGGCCGTGAGTCCAAGCAAGTGCCCGTGCTCATCCCTGGCCGTCACGATGGTGACACCCGTGGCGAACTGCCCCAGCGCCGCACGCAGGTCGTCGGAGGTGAAGGGCAGCGTCTCAGCGTCAGACACCGTTTCGAACGGCAGGTTCATCAAGGGCTTTCACGGGGATGCCTCACAGTGTAGTCGGGCGTCCCGCGTCGTGGGAAACGATTCGATACACCCAAATAGGGCGTCCCCCCCCAATCTGAAGGCAGGCCTGCGGTTTGACCGGGGCGCCTTGCTTGTCAGATGCGGCAAATTCCAGGCTGACCAGCCAGGTGCCTGGGCGCATCTCGCGCAGGGCCTTGTCCCAGGCGCGGGGCATGGTCTCGGGGCGCTGAAAGAGGTAGACCAATTCGAAATCGGCCCAGCTTTGCGCCCACATGTCGCCCCGGGTGACCTGGGCCCAGGGGCAGCGCAGGGCCGCCACGAAGCGCCACATCCAGCTCCATTCGATGCCGTGGACCTGGGCCTGCGGATAAGCCGCATGCAGCTCGGCCAGGGCGTCGCCCATTCCGCAGCCGGCGTCCAGGATGCGGGGGGGCTGACCGGCCTCGGGATCGGTCGACGAGGACACATTCAAGGGCGCGAGGCTCGGCAGGTCCCGCAGGGCACCTCGCGGCGTGGGGAACACTGGCGCGTCGCGCCAGGCGTGCACGGGGTAGGCCAGCAGCAGCAAGGCCAGAGGCGCCAACCAGAGCCAGCCCGGCAGCGCCGCACCCTGCCCCAGGGCGATCACGCTCAGGGGGAAGCCGGCCGCCACGAACACGCGCCGCCAGGTGGTGTTGGCCACAAAGGGCAACCAGGTGGCGCACGCACCCAATGCCGTGGGCAGGGCCAGCGACGCCCACAGCGGGGCTTGCGCTGCCCGCAGGGCCAGGGCCAGGGCCCAGGCCGCCGCCCAGGTCAGCAGGGCCGGCAGAGGCCAGGTGCGCATGCGTTGGTGGGCCCTTTGCTTGCGCCGCGGCTTACTCGGCCGCGCCGCCGCGCAGCTTGTCGATCAGGCCATTGAGCTCGTCGAGGCTGCCGAACTGGATGGTGATCTCGCCTTGCTCGCCGCGCTTGGTCTTGCGCTTGACGTTGATCTCGACCTGCGCGGTGAGGATGTCCGAGAGTTCTTCTTCAAGCCGCACCACATCGCGCGACTTCTCGGACTTCACGCGCAGCAGCGGTGTCTGGCGGCCCGCGCCCTGCACCTTGGCCACGAGCTTCTCGGCCTCGCGCACATTGAGCTTCCTGGCCACGATCTCGTTGCCGGTGGTGATCTGCTGGGCCTTGTCCAGCGGCAACAGCGCGCGCGCATGGCCCATGTCCAGGTCACCGGCCATCAGCATGCCCTGCACCGGCTCGGCCAGGTTGAGCAAGCGCAGCAGGTTGGAGGCGGCGCTGCGCGAGCGCCCCACGGCCTGCGCGGCCTGTTCATGGGTCAAGCCGAATTCGACGGTCAGGCGCTGCAGGCCCTGGGCTTCTTCCAAGGGGTTGAGGTCCTCGCGCTGGATGTTCTCGATCAGGGCCATGGCGGCGGCGGCTTCGTCCGGCACATCCTTGACCAGCACGGGCACCTCGCTCAAGCCAGCCAGCTTGGCTGCACGCGAGCGGCGTTCACCGGCGATGATCTCGTAGCGGCCACCGCCGATGGGTCGCACCAGGATGGGCTGCATGATGCCCTGCGCCTTGATGCTCTCGGCCAATTCGTACAGCGAGCCCTCGTCCATGCGCGTGCGCGGCTGGTACTTGCCGGCCTGCATCAGATCCAGGCGCAAGATCGCAGGCGCGCCGTCGGGCGTTGCCTTGGGTTGATCGCTGACTTTGGGGCCCAGCAGGGCTTCCAGGCCCATGCCCAGACCTTTGGATTTTTTCGTGACCATGGGCGTGATTGTCCGTTGTTTGCGCGGTGTTTCTACAATCCCTCGAACACTTGCATGGGAGACCTCGGGATGGCGCGCTTTCTGTTGTGCTGGGAATTTGGCGGCGGCCTGGGCCATGCCGGCCGGCTCAAGCCGCTTGCCCGGCTGCTGATGCAGCGCGGCCACCAGGTGGACCTGGCGCTGCGCGACATCGTGCACACCCGCGCCCTCTTGAGCGATCTCGCTGATCTGCCCGGCATGCGCGTGCTCCAGGCGCCCGTGTGGCTGCACCAGACCGTGGGCCTGCCCGAGCCGCTGGTCAGCCTCACCGAGATCCTCATGGGCAATGGCTACCTCAAGGCCGATCATCTGCATGGGCTCGTGGCCGGTTGGCGCGCGCTGATGGCTCTGACCCAGGCTGATGTCGTCGTGGCGGACTACGCGCCCACGGCCACCATCGCGGCGCGCAGCTTGAACCTGCCCGCGGCCAGCGTGGGCGCGGGCTTTTACGTGCCGCCCGATGTGAGCCCCCTGCCCCCTTTCCGCACCTGGGAGCCCGTGCCGCCGGCCCGCATCGTCGAGGGCGACAAGGTCGTGCTTCGGGCCGTCAACACGGTATTGCAAGACCTGGGCGCCGCCCCGTGCGCCAAGCTGGTGGACATCTTCCGCGGCGACCTGCCCCTGCTGTGCACCTGGCCCGAGCTGGACCACTACCGCCGCGGCCCCCTACCCGATGGCCAGCGCTACCTGGGCCCCACCTTCCTGCCTGAAAGTGGCGACAAGCCAGGCCATGCCGGCGACGAGGCCTCGCACTGGCCCGATCTGCCCGGCCCCAAGGTGTTCGCCTACCTGCGCGCCAGCCACCCGGACCACGCCCTGGTCCTGCGCGCCCTCGATCAAGCCGGCTGCGCGACCCTGTGCTACCTGCCTGAGGTCGCGGCAGGCAAGCCGGCACCCGTGAGCTCCCCCCGCATCCGCTATGCCGCCGGGCCCGTTCATCTGGGGCAGACCTTGCCCCAGGCCGAGCTGATGGTCTCCCACGGCGGCGAAGCCTCGCTGACCCAGGCGCTGCTGGCGGGCCTGCCCGTCTTGCTGCTGCCCACGCATGCCGAGCAGTTCCTGATGGCGCAGCGCGTTGAAGAAGCCGGCGCGGGCCTCAACGCGGCCGCACACGCCCGGCCCGTGCCATTTCAGACGCTGCTGGCGCAATTGGTCAATGAGCCACGCTTTCGCCAAGGTGCGCAAGCCCTGGCCCAGAGCTATGCCGGCTTCTCGCACGAGGCCCAGACACAGGAACTGGTCGAGGCCATCGCGTCCTTGCGATCCTGAAACAGCCTGGGCCATGATGGCGTGAAGACGGCCCGTGCATGAACCGCGCATGAGCCGTCCGGCTGTGGCAAATTACGAGCAGGGCGACCTCCGGGTTCAGCGCCCAAGATTGGCACCCGATATCCGAAGAAGTATGGACGACCCCGCCGAGACCCCGGCCACCGCCGACAGCGTTGCGCAACTGCGTGCCGAACTGGCGCGTGTCCAGGCCGAGCTGGCGGACCTGCAAGCCCGCAAGGCCTGCGACGACGAGCTCATCGCCCGGCTGGAAAGGCGCCTGCATGCCCGTGAAGGTTTGCTGACAGGTCTGAGCAAACATGTGCCCGGCGTGCTGTTCAAGGTCGTGGTGCCACCTGGCGGCGAGGCACAGCTGCACTACATCAGCGAGCGCGCGGCCGAGCTCTACGAGCTGGACGCCCAGGCCACGGGGCTGAACTGGTCGGCACACTACGACCGCATCCACCCCGATGACGTCGACATGGTCAAGCGCCTGAGCAGCATGGTCGCCGAATCGGAAGGCCGGCTGCTCAAGTACGAGTACCGCGTCGTGCTGCCCAAGAAGGGCTTGCGCTGGCTCTCGGGGCAATCCATCGCGCTCAAGGAAGCCAATGGCGACACGGCCTGGTACGGCTACACGGCCGACATCACCGAGCAGAAGCTGTACGCCGAGGCCCTGATCGCGGCCCAGACCGCCGAACAGGCCAACCAGGCCAAGAGCGAGTTCCTCTCGCGCATGAGCCACGAACTGCGCACGCCGCTCAACGCCATCATCGGCTTCGCGCAGCTGCTTCAGATGGACCGCAGCAGCGTCTTCAGCGACGAGCACCGCCGCCGCGTCAACATCATCGAGAAAGCCGGCCAGCACCTGCTGTCCATGTTGGGCGATGTGCTGGACCTCTCGCGCATCGAGGCCGGCGACCTGCCCCTGAACATCAACGCTCAGGACCTCGACCTGCTGGCCGACGATGCCATCAACATGGTCGCGTCGCAGGCCCGCTTGAGCCAGATCCGCATCGACGCGCATGGCGTGGGCAGCCACGTCTACGCGCTGGCCGACCGCGTGCGCCTGCGCCAGATCCTGGTCAACCTGCTGAGCAACGCCATCAAGTACAACCGCGCCGGCGGCCAGGTGTTCCTGCGCGCAAGGCGCAGCGGCGAGCAGGTGGTGATCGAAGTACAGGACACCGGCATCGGCATGAGCCCCGATCAACTGCGCCAGCTCTTCCAGCCTTTCAACCGACTGGGCGTGGAACAAAGCGGCATCGAGGGCACGGGCATCGGCCTGGTCATCGTGCGCAAGCTGGTCACGCTCATGGGCGGCAACATCGAGGTCGACAGCCAGGCCGGCCAGGGCAGCTGCTTTCGCATCCACCTGCCTGCTGCGGACCACGACCCCGAACCCTCGGACCAGGTCCCTCTCAGCGACGGCGACCTCTTCGCCCGGCCGGCCACCATCCTCTACGCCGAGGACAACGAGGTCAACGTGGCCCTGGTGCACCAGGTCATCAAGCTGCGCCCGCACTGGCGGCTGCTGGTGGCCATGAACGGCAAACGCGCGCTCGAAGTGGCCCGCCGCAACCGGCCCGACCTCATGCTCATCGACATGCACCTGGGCGACATGAGCGGGCTGGATCTGGCCCAGGCCCTCGACAGCGAGCCCGCCACGCAGGGCATCCCGCGTGTGGCGCTGTCGGCCGACGCCATGCCTGATCGCATCCATGCTGCACGCAACCAGGGCTTCCGCGCCTACCTGACCAAGCCGCTGGACGTGATGGCCTTGCTGCGTTGCCTGGAAGAGCAGCTTTCCGGCTGAAGCCTCGCCGTCAGGCCGCCATCTTTTGCACGCGCTCGACCAGCTCCAGCGCGAAGCTCACAAAGGCCTGCGCGCCCTTGCTGGCCGGGTCGAACACCACGCCGGGCACGCCGTAGCTGGGGGCCTCAGCGAGGCGCACATTGCGTGGGATGACGGCGTCGAACACCTTGTCGCCAAAGTGCGCCTTGAGCTGCTCGCTGACCTGCTGCTGCAAGGTGATGCGCGGGTCGTACATCACCCGCAGCAGGCCGATGAGCTGCAACTCCCGGTTGAGGTTCGCGTGCACCTGCTTGACGGTGTTGACCAGGTCGGTGAGGCCTTCGAGCGCGAAGTACTCGCACTGCATGGGCACGATCACGCCATGCGCGCAAGTCAGGCCATTGAGGGTGAGCAGGCTGAGCGAAGGCGGGCAGTCGATCAGCACGAAATCGTAGTCGCTTGAGGCCGCCTCGACGGCCGACTTCAGACGGCGGTCGCGCCGCTCCAGCGTGACCAGCTCGATCTCGGCACCCGCCAGCTCGCGGTTGGCGCCGAGCACGTCATAGCCACCCTTGGGGCTGCGCGTGCGGGCCTCGGCAATCGAGGCCTCTTCCAGCAGCACGTCGTACACCGTGTGCGCCAGGGTGCGCTTGTCCACGCCCGAGCCCATGGTGGCATTGCCCTGCGGGTCCAGGTCCACGATCAGCACGCGCTGGCCCACCTGGGCCAGGCCTGCCGCCAGATTGACCGTGGTGGTGGTTTTGCCCACCCCGCCCTTTTGGTTCGCGATACAGAAGATGTGCGGCATGGGGAGATTATCTCTGCTGCACGCGACCTTTCATGTCGCGCCAATGCCGCGTGGGGCGATCAGGCCTTGTTCTGACGGGGATGCGGGCGGCGGGCGGGCTTGGCCGTGGCTGCACCCGCCGCGGTCACCTTGCTGGATGAGGAGGCCACCACCTTGGCGGGATGGCGCTTGCCCGTGGAGGCCTTCTTCTCATGGCCCTTGGATTTGGCGGCATGGTGGGCTGCGTGGGTGTCATGGGCTTGCGCACCGTGCTTGGCCGTGCTGGTCTTGGCCGTCCGTTTCTGGTGGCCTGCCGACTTGTCTGCCTTGCTGCCCACCAGACGCGGGCCGTGCGCCGGGTCATGCGCGGCCGCTTTCTTCCCACCCTTTTTGCCGTCTTTTTCGCCATTGACGGATGAGGCCTTGCCCTGCGGATGATGGGGCTTGCCGGTGGTCTTGTCGGCGTGCTTGCGGGGCTTGGTCTGGCGAGACTTTTTCACGCCCTCGGTGTGGTCCACATGCGGCGTGGGCTGGGCACGAGGCGAGACCTCCGCAACCTGGCGACGCGGCGTGCCCTTGCCACCGGCGGCGCCGGAGGCGCTCGTGGCACCTACGCTTGCACCTGCTCTTGCGCCCGTTACAGTACCGGCCGTCGTGCCCGCACCGGGCGACTCCGACGCCGGCAACAGCAGCGGCTCATTGGGGTTCGCGGGCGGCGGCACCTGGGTGGCCGTAGACGTGACCTGTGCCGGTGCCACCGCCTTGGCCGGGCGCAAGGCCACGGCGGCAGGGTCGCTGCCAATCTTGCCGCTCACCGGCGCCGGCCGGGTCTGCGCACTCGCTGTGCCCTGCCCTGACACGCCGGAGCCGGTTTGCGCCGGGCTGCTCGCGCCCCACACCACCAGGAGCGTGGCCAGGGCGATCTTCTTCACGACATGAACGGTCATCTGTTTTTCTCCTGCATTGAATCGGTGTTCAACCCTTGAGCCCCCGCTGCGGTTGACCGGGAATGCACGCAATTTGAAGGGCGCCAGCCAAAACTTGCGCCGCATCAAGGTCACACAGGCTCAGCGCTCAGCGGCCGCATCCAGATCAGGCAACGCTCGGCATCCAGGCCAGGTACCTGGAGTTGTTCCACGTGAAACACGTCGATATCTGCGGGCAGTTGGGCCCGCTCTTCGTCTGGTTGCTTGCCTTTCATGGCCATCCAGACCGCGCCAGGCGCCAGGATCGCGCGCGTCAAGGACACGAAATCCACCAAAGAGGCAAAGGCCCGCGAGGTGATCAGGTCGTAATGACCCTTCAAGGTCTCGACCCGTGCATGCTCCCCGCGCAGATTGGGCAGGCGCAACTCGGCCGCCACCTGGCGGATAAACGCGGCCTTCTTGCCGACCGTGTCCACGCACGTCACCTGCACCTCCGGGTGACAGATGGCGAGCACCACACCCGGCAGCCCGCCACCGCTGCCCACATCGAGCAGCTTCACAGCCGGCACCGGGAGCGATTGCAGATGACGTTGCAGCGGCGCCAGCACCGTCAGGCAGTCGGCCAGGTGGTGGCTCAGCATGTCTTGAGGATCGCGCAGCGCAGTGAGGTTGAAGGTGCTGTTCCAGTGAGCCAGCATGACCATGTAGTCGGCCAGTTGCGTCTGCTGGCCTTCGCTCAGGCTCAGTTGCAAAGACGCCAGCACCGGCGGCAGTGCCGCCAGCCATTGCGCCTGTGACCAGGCCGGTGGCGGCCGCTTGCTCGCGGGCTTCGCTGGCTGGGGGGCTGAAGCCGCTGAGGCAGCACTCGGTGCAATACGCGACGCCCCACGCGGCACAGCGGCCGGGCCACTCGTCTTAGCCCCCCGTTTCACTTGAGATGACATCCCTGCTCCGTCTCAGTGGTCTCGTCGTCCATCAGGCGTCCATCTCGCATCACGCCGCCTCGTTGCCGGCCGACTCCCGGTGGTCGTTGGCGGCAAAGCCCTTGAAGCGGCCTTTCTTCAGGTGGATCAGCAGCAGCGAGATGGCCGCCGGCGTGATCCCCGAAATCCGCGAAGCCTGCCCCAGGGTTTCGGGCCGATGCTTGCTCAGCTTCTGCCGGACCTCGATGCTCAAGGCCGCCACCTGCATGTAGTCCAATTCGGCGGGCAGCTTCATGTTCTCGAAGTGCACCGCACGCTCGACCTCATCGTTCTGCTTGTCGATGTAGCCGGCGTACTTGATGCTGATCTCCACCTGCTCGATCACCGCGTCGGCCAGCGCCACGCCCAGGCCTTCGCGCAGCGTAGCCCGGCTCACCGATGGCGGCGTTTCACGTGAAACATCGTCGACCTTCCCCGCTTCAGCGCGCAAGGCCGCATGCTTTTGTGCCGCGATGTGGGCGGCCTCGCTGACCTTGTCGAAGCCCACCCCGGGGCGACGCAACAGGTCGGCCAGGTTGTACTCGCGCTCCAAAGCCTTGCCGATCAGGCGCTCGGCGTCCTCCGCCAACAAGGTGGCAGGTCGCACCCACGTGGTCCGCAGTCTTTCTGTTTCACGTGAAACGGCGTCGCGCTTGCGGTTGAAGGCGTCCCAGCGTGCGTCATCCACCAGGCCCAGTTCGCGCCCGGTCTCGGTCAGGCGCAGGTCGGCATTGTCTTCCCGCAGCTGCAGGCGGAACTCGGCCCGGCTGGTGAACATGCGGTAGGGTTCGGTCACGCCCTTGGTGATCAGGTCGTCGACCAGCACGCCGAGGTAGGCCTGGTCGCGGCGTGGCGTCCAGGGCTCTCGACCCTTGGCTTGCAAACCGGCATTGAGCCCGGCGAACAGGCCTTGGGCCGCCGCCTCTTCGTAACCCGTCGTGCCATTGATCTGGCCGGCGAAGAACAGGCCCTGGATCGCCTTGGTCTCGAAGGTGGACTTCAGCGCGCGCGGGTCGAAGTAGTCGTACTCGATCGCATAGCCTGGCCGAAGGATGTAGGCGTTCTCCAGCCCGGGCATGGTGCGCAGCGCGCCCAGCTGGATGTCGAACGGCAGCGAGGTGCTGATCCCGTTGGGGTAGAACTCGTTGGTCGTCAGACCTTCGGGCTCCAAGAAGATCTGGTGCGAGTCCTTGTCGGCAAAGCGGTTGATCTTGTCTTCGATGCTGGGGCAGTAGCGCGGCCCCACCCCTTCGATCACGCCAGTGAACATGGGGCTGCGGTCAAAACCCGAGCGGATGATGTCGTGCGTCTGCTGGTTGGTGTGCGTGATCCAGCATGGCAGCTGGCGCGGGTGCTGGTCCGGTGTGCCCAGGAAGCTGAACACCGGTACATCGGGGCCCGTCGGAGCCGACTCGCCCCAGCTGCCCACCAGGTCGACACCGTCACCTGGCTGTTCGGTCAGCTTGCTGAAATCGATGCTGCGGCCGTCGATGCGCGGCGGCGTGCCGGTCTTCAAGCGCCCTTGCGGTAGCTTCAACTCCTTCAAGCGGGCTGACAAGGACACCGCCGGCGGATCCCCTGCCCGGCCCGCACTGTAGTTCTGCAGGCCCACGTGGATCTTGCCGTCCAGGAAGGTGCCC
Organism: Burkholderiales bacterium; assembly: GCA_003963115.1. Lineage (GTDB taxonomy): Bacteria > Pseudomonadota > Gammaproteobacteria > Burkholderiales > Burkholderiaceae_C > Aquabacterium. The sequence goes on along the minus strand of RXJQ01000025.1, from coordinate 32,244 downwards.
GCCGTCAGCACCACCGTGCGTGCCCGAAAGCGGATGCCGACTTGCGTGACCGCGCCCACCACCCGGTCGCCCTCGACCATCAGGTCGTCCACCGCCTGCTGGAACAGCCACAGATTGGACTGGTTCTCCAGACGGCGGCGGATGGCCGCCTTGTACAGAATGCGATCGGCCTGCGCGCGGGTGGCCCGCACAGCCGGCCCCTTGCTCGAATTGAGAATGCGGAACTGGATGCCGCCTTCGTCGGTGGCCGCGGCCATCGCGCCGCCCAGGGCATCGACCTCCTTGACGAGGTGGCCCTTGCCGATCCCGCCGATGGACGGGTTGCAGCTCATCTGGCCCAATGTCTCGATGTTGTGGGTCAAGAGCAAGGTCGCACAACCCATGCGGGCAGCAGCCAGCGCGGCTTCGGTGCCGGCATGGCCACCGCCAACCACGATCACGTCAAATTCTTGGGGATAAAGCATGGGCTGCGCCTATCAGACTACTCATACAGCTGCTACCAGATTGCTGCATTTTTGAGCAACCTTCCATTGTACTGAAACACGTCTGATCTGTGGGCCTTCCGGTGATCCGCGTCATGCAGCCCAAGTGCACCCAGCGCCCCCTGCTGCGGGATACCCGTATAAAGCCTCTGGTCAAAAAGGAGCCGGCACGGCACGATACGCCTTCAACTATTCAACCATCGGGAGTGACCACATGCACATCACCCACAAGGCCGTGGGCCGTTTTCGTTCGACCATCCTGGCCGTCTGCCTGAGCAGTCTGGCCGCCATGGCCCATGCCACCGTCGAGTCCGGGCACTGGGCCGTCCTGCCGGAGAGCATCAGTGGCTACCCCGAAGCCAACACCTACATCGCGGTGGATCAAACTGTGCAGGGAGACTACACGGGCTCCATCGTGAACTACGATGCGGCCAAGGGCGCCCTGACCTTTCTGAGCTACAACGCCGACGAAGGCTCGGAGCTCTTCCTGGTCAAGCCGGGCGACGCCCTGACCATCACCTCGCAGAGCAACTTCGTCTCGCTCTACACCCTGCAAAACACGCCGGTCCAAGTCGGGCAGGACTTCTACCTTGGCGTCGGCACCCGCAGTGGCTCCGACCCCGGCTTCTCTTGGGCCAACCATGCCTGGACCAGCTTTGGCTGGGCGCACCTCCAGGTCGATGGGCAAGGTCAGTTGAAGGTTGTCAACAGCGCCATGGCCTTCCGTGAGCCGGGCATCGTGGTCGGCACCCTGACCGCCGTGCCCGAGCCCGCCACCTGGCTGCTCTCGGGCCTGGGTCTGCTGGCCGTGGGCACTGTCGTCCGGATTTCACGGCCGCTTCGCCCCATGAAACTAGGGATGGCCCATTGCGACCCCCTCGGTCTACACTGAGGTAGATCGCTGTCGTCACCTCAAAAACTAAAACAGGGCTTCTCCTTCCAAGGTGGCGACGGCGCGCATCAGTACACGAACCATATCCTCCTCGGCGTCCACGACAATAGAGTCTCCCTTCGCAGGAGCCTCATGAACTGCCGATCTGGCTGCGCGGCCTGTTGCACCGCCCCGTCCATCTCATCTCCCATGCCTGGTCTGCCTCACGGCAAACCCGCCGGCGTGCCCTGCCCGCATCTGGATGACGATTTGCGCTGCCGCCTGTTCGGCCAGCCTGAGCGCCCCGCCGTGTGCGGCTCGCTTCAACCCAGCGAGGAAATGTGCGGCCAATCACGCACGCAGGCCATGCACTGGCTCAGCGCACTGGAGCGGGCGACCGGTTGTTGAGATCAGGCGCGGCCGCCACACTGGCTGCCATGCGGTCCAGCATCTCGTCGGTCGGCGCGCCAGTGGGCGAGCCCGTGGCCGCCTGCATCTGCCGGCGCAGGGCATCGGTGGTCAAGCCCCTGCCTTCAGGCGCCCAGCCCGGTGGCCCGAAGGCATAGCCCAGCGCATCCTTCAGGCTGCGCGCGCGCAACACGTCGCGCAGGATGTTGGCCCATTCGAAGAAGCACACCTTGATGGCGCTGTAGGTCGTCATCGACTTCACCAGGCCGTAGCGAATCGGCACGCCCTCTTTCTCAGGCACATAGGTCCCAAAAAGGTGATCGAACAGCATGATGGTGCCGCCGTAGTTGCAATCGAGGTACTCGACATTGGCGGCGTGGTGCACCCGGTGCGCCGAGGGTGTGTTCAGGATGCCTTCGATGAAGGGGATCTTGTGGATCAGGTCGGTGTGGATCCAGAACTGGTAGACGAGGTTGACACCGTAGGAGATCAACACCGCATCCGGCGAAAAGCCCAGCAGACACTGAGGGGCGAAAAACACGAAGCCACCCGAGATCTTGCCGGTGACCGACTGCCGAAAGGCCGCCGCCAGGTTGTACTGGTTGCCGGTGTGATGGATGGCATGAGAGGCCCAGTACCAGCGGATGCGGTGGCCCGCCCGGTGCAGCCAGTAATAGAAGAACTCGGTGCAGAAGAACATCGCCACCCAGCCCCACCAGGTGTTCATGGGCACGGTCCAGAGGCGGTGCTCGTACATCCAGGCGCCAAAGGGGAGCGCCACGCCCAACACCACACCCATGGGGATGGACTCGGCCACCACGCGCAGCAGGTTGATGCGCACCGTGGTCCAGAAGGCACGCCAGTCATAGGGCTCGCCACCGGCGCGCTTGCCGATGAGCAGCCCCTCCAGGGCGGTGAACACGACGGCGGAGCCCCCCAGGATCCCCATCATGATCTGGACAGGGTTGAGGTGTGCGAGGTCAAGCGACATGGTTTGGACGTCAAGCGTTACACGAGTGGGCGCAGACGCAACGATAGGGCGTGCAACGGGTTTTGTCGCCCGGGGAAGCCCCTTTGCCCCTGCTGGAACCCCTCGCCTGAGGGGGCCCCAGGCCAGCCCAGCTGTGAACCATTTGCCTCAGGTCAATCCTGCGCCCTCAGGTAAAACCAGCGGCCACCCTCGCGCACGAACTCGCTGACCTCGTGCAGCCGATGCGCCCGGCCGCCCAGCTTGCTGCGCGCCACGAACTCGACCAGGCCACGGTCTTCGGCCAGCATGCGCGCACGCTTGACGTCCAGGCCCAGCCAGCTCAAGCCCGGTTCGGGCGCCTCGATGGCGTCGGGCCGTGCCGAAGCATGCCAGGTTGCCAGCAGATAGGGGCGCAAGTCCTTGACGAAGGCGCTGTAACGCGAGCGCATCAGTGACTCGGGATCGGGCGCGAGCAAAGCCAGCGGGCCATCGTGGTAGCGCCCGCAACAGTCCTCGTATAGGGCGGGCCGGCCGCAAGGGCAGGCTTCGGCAGATGACGACGGTGATGAAGAATGCGGGCGCTGGCTCATGAGGGGCACAATCATGGCATGAGCAGCAGCCTGGCAACGACGCACCCTGCAAGGACCCATCCCTTCCGCCTCGATGGCCGCGTGGCCCTGGTCACCGGCGCCGCACGCGGCCTGGGTTTCGAGATCGCGCAGGCACTGGCCTGGGCAGGCGCGCATGTCTGGCTCAATGGCCGGGATGCCGTGGCCTTGCAGGAAGCGGTCGCGCGCATCCGTGCAGACGGCGTCGCCCACGCCTCGTCATCCAAGCCGACATCCTCGTCCCTCCAGGTCGACGCCCTGCCCTTCGACATCGCCGATGACACCGCGCGTCAAGCCGCGCTCGCCCTTGTCCAAGAGGCAAGCGGCCGGCTCGACATCCTCGTCAACAACGTGGGCCAGCGCGACCGCCGCCCCTTGGACGACTTCGCGATCGACGACTTTCGCCGCCTGTTTGACATCAACCTGATCGCGCCGCTGGCCCTGGCCCGTGAAGCCGCGCAAGGCATGCTGGCCGGTGGCTCCGCGGCAGCTGGCCAGGCTCGCATCATCAACATCACCTCGATCGCCGGCCCCATCTCGCGTGCCGGCGACGTGGCCTACACCGTGGCCAAAGGCGGCCTGGATGCCGCCACCCGGGCGCTGGCCGCCGAGCTGGGGCCGCGCGGCATCACGGTCAACGCCGTGGCGCCAGGCTATTTCGCCACCGAGGCCAATGAAGCGATGGTGAGCGATGCCGACGTGGCGCAGTGGTTGTCGCGGCGTACCTCACTGGGCCGCTGGGGCCGCCCGGCAGAAATCGCCGGGGCGGTGGTCTTCCTCGCCAGCGACGCCGCCAGCTATGTCACCGGCCAGACCCTGGCGGTGGACGGCGGCTACCTCGCGCACTTCTGAACGTGGCTGGACCTGCCAGCAACACGCCGCAGCAGGCTATTCCAGCTCATCGGCCGCCATCAGCGCCAGGTAGACCTCGCACACCCCGCGCAGATAGACCAGGGTCGGCAGCACCAGGGCCAGCGCGAACACCACCCCTCCGCCAACCGTGGCCGCCGAGATGTACGGATAGGCCTCCTTGGGGATGCCCGTTGCATTGATGTTGTGCAGCCCGTAGCCGAACAGGCCCGCCATCAGCACGTCCGGGTTGACGGGCACGCCCAGCACGAAGACCGAGGCTTCTGCCATGACGCGCCCGCCCACCATCACGAACAGGCTGGTGGCCGCGCCGACCAGGCCCGTGGCCAGGCTCAAGCCGGCCACCAGGACGCCGGCTTGCAACAGACGCTCGCGGATCAGGCGACACATCAGCTGCACGCCCTCCCATGATGATGCCCCCGCCCAGACGATCGGCCCAGTAAGGGGCGCGACCACCGCTGCGCCCGCCATCAGCGCCAGCCCGATCAACAGCACCGTGACCGGTACGACCAGCACGAACAGCCAGGGCCCGATCTTGGGCAGGCCGCTGAGCCAGTACAAGCCCAGCAGGCCGCCAGCCAGCGCCGCCGCGCCCAGCCCCGTCATCAGCAAGATGGCCAGCACGCGGTGACCAATGCCCAAGGCATCTTCCACGGCCTGCACCACATCGCGGCTGGGCCGGCCCATGGCACGGTCCATGAGCAGGAGCCCCGTAGCCGTGGCCCCGTAAAAAGCGATGAACAACGCCGCAGCCCCCTGCCCGATCGCCCAGTTCATCTCGCCCCGCCCCATGGACGACTGGGCCGTGGCCAGCGCCAGACCCGCGCCGGAAAACGCCGCCAGCAACACATACATCGCCTGCCCATCGCGCACGGCCTCGATGCTGGAAAGCACCCTCACCAGGGCCTGCCACCAGTCAAAACGCGGCTTTTTGGCATCAAAAGAGGGAGAAATCGGCTTTTCGGGCATCTCGGGGTCGGCGATGAAAGAGCATCATCGGGCGCTGAATGTCCGCTGATCATAGGGGCTAGCCCCTAGGGAAATTTGAGGAAAGCTTGCAACACCGCGCCCGGATGGTTGACAGCAGCGCATAAATAAGGGTTGAAATAGCTGGATGTCTGTGTCTGCATCAACCATAATGTTTTGGTCTGTGTCTGGTAGCGGCACCGTCGTTGGAATGGGTCCTGATGGGTTGAAGCTCCACATGGTTACTTTGAAAGGGGCTCTCTCGTGGGCAACAAACTTTACGTAGGCAACCTTGCCTACAGCGTGCGCGATCAGGATCTGAACGACGCTTTCTCTCAATTTGGTGCCGTGAGCTCCGCCAAGGTGATGATGGACCGCGAAACCGGTCGCTCCAAGGGTTTTGGCTTCGTCGAAATGAGTTCCGACGCCGAAGCCCAGGCCGCCATCAACGGCCTGAACGGTCAGCCCGTGGCTGGCCGCGCCGTGGTCGTGAACGAGGCCCGTCCTCGTGAAGAGCGTCCTGCTGGTTTCCGCAGCCCCTACGGCGGCGGTAGCGCTGGCGGCGGCGGCGGCGGTGGTGGTGGCGGCTTCGGTGGCGGCCGTCGCGAAGGCGGCGGTGGCGGCGGTGGCGGCTACGGTGGTGGCCGTCGCGAAGGTGGCGGCGGCGGTGGTTATGGCGGCGGCGGTGGCCGTGGCGGCTACGGTGGCGGCGGTCGCGGTGGCGACGGCGGTGGCTACGGCGGCGGCGGTTATTGATCCCGCTGCAAGGCTGCCTGAACCTCAGGTTGTCTTGAGCACCAAGCAAAAAGGCGATGCAGCGGCGTCGCCTTTTTTCATGAGCCGTCCTGGCTTTAACGGCCATGCCGGCCGCTGCTCAGGTCCGGCGTTGCTTCTTGCGGTGCTGCTGTGAGCCGGCAACGGCGTCGAAAAACCAGCGCGGCAGCCAGCTCATCACACGCACGACCAGGCTCATCTGCCAGGGAATGACGCGCCAGCGCTGACCCTTCTCGATGGCGTGGAAGGCCTTCTCCGCAAAGGCATCGGCCTTCATCAGGAAAGGCATGGGGTAGGTGTTGGGACGCGTCAAGGGCGTGTCGACATAGCCTGGCACCAGGGTCACGACCCGGATGCCACGGCCGCGCAACTCGCCCCTGAGCGCCTCGCAGATCTGCACGACCGCGGCCTTGGCGCCGCAGTAGCCCGCGTGACCCGGCAAGCCCCGGATGGCCGCCACGCTGGCCATGCCCACGAGGATGCCATGGCCGCGCTCCTTCATCGGCGCGATGAAGGGCTGGAAGGTCGCCGCCAGGCCGATGACGTTGGTGTCCATGAGGTCGCGCAACACGGACAGGTCTTCTGCCAGGCTGAGGTCCACCCCAACGCTGATGCCGGCATTGGCGATCACGACATCGGGCAGGCCCTGCGTGCGCATGCAGGTTTGTGCGGCGGCCGCGACCGCAGCCTCATTGCGGACATCGGCCTCGTAGATGGACCACTTGTCGGCCGGCCAGCCTTGCGCGATGGCCCATTGCCGCATCTCGGCCACACGCCGCGCCACGAGGGCCACACGCCAACCGGCTTTCACATAGCGTGCCGCCACGGCCTGGCCAATGCCACTGGATGCGCCGGTGATGAAAACCAGTCGTGCGTTGGACTCTGTCATCGCGCAGGCACCTCGTAGTGACCACGGACCCGGCCGCCCAGCTCCGTGATGCCGGTGCTGTCGTCATAACGCATGCTCTGGGCGCGCACCTGGCTGCCTTGCTGTTGCAGCAAGACCGGATCGGCGGACGTCACCACCCGCGTGCGCGTGTCGATGCGCAAGCCTTCACCCGTGAAGTGTGTGGGGCTGGCGCGCAGACCCTTGCCCGGTTCCCCCGCTTCGCCAGGCAAGGCCGCAGGCAGCGCCGTCACATGGGCACCACCACTGAGCGTCACCACCTCGGCCTTGTGATCGGCCTCCCCCTGCCTGGACGTGGCCCGCAGGCCCATGCCTTTGTCATCGCGCGCCGACAAGGTGAGCTGGTCGATCTGCAGGCGGTCGGTGTCGGGATAGTGACGCATGGTCTCGCCATCGAGCACGGCCTCGATGCGCCCTTGTGCATTGAAGCGGGCGACACGGGCCTTGTGCAGTTCAAAGTCTGGCGTGGAGGCCATGAGGGCCGGTGGCTTGACCTCTCCCTCCTTGGGCGAAGACTGCACCAGCCACCAGGTGAAGCCCGCCAGGCCCGCTGCGGCCAGCAAGGGCAAGGTGGCCTGAGCCCGCTCCAACAACAACCACCAGCGCGGCGTCACGGCTTGGCCCCGTCTGCCGTGGTGTCCAGCGTTTGCAGGTGGCCATGCAGCAGGCCATCGTACTTGCCCGTGGCCCACAGCAGCAGGTCACAGCATTCGCGTGCCGCACCTTGCCCACCCTTCAAGGCGCTGACGTGGTGGGCAATGGCCTTGACCTCGGCATGCGCATTGGCCGGCGCCACGGCCAGCCCGGCACGCACCATCAAAGGCAGGTCGGGCCAATCATCGCCCATGACGGCGATCTGGTCCCAGTGCAGCCCCAGCGCCTGGCGAATGGGCTCGGCTGCGGCCAGCTTGTCATGCGCGCCGAACACGGCCTGGGTCACGCCCAGGTCTTTCAGGCGCCGACGCACGGCCGGTGAGTCACGGCCGGTGATGATGATCGGGCTGATGCCGCCTTGGGCCAGCAGCTTCAGGCCATGGCCATCCAGCGCATGGAAGGCCTTGAGCGTCTCGCCGGCTTCGCTGATGTAGAGCGTGCCATCGGTCAGCACACCGTCGACATCGAAGATGGCCGCGCGGATGCCGGTGGCATGGTGGCGCAAGGCCGCCGAGAACGTGAGTGTCGAAACCAATGTCCGCATCAGATCACCTTGGCCCGCATCAAGTCGTTGGTGTTGACGGCGCCGACCAGCGCACCCGATGCATCGACCACCAACAGGGTCGTGATGCGGTGCGCTTCCATCAGCGACACGGCTTCGGCGGCCAGCACGTCGTCGCGGATGGTGCGCGGCCCCGGGGTCATCAGCTGTGCGGCGGTGGTGGTGCGCAGGTCCACGCCGGCTTCGATCTTGCGACGCAGGTCGCCATCTGTGAACACGCCCAGCACGCGGCCGGCATCATCGACCACGGCGGTGGCGCCCAGGCCTTTGCTGCTCATCTCGCGCATGACCTCGCCAAATGGCACATCGGGCTTGACGCGCGGCACGGCATCGCCCGAGCGCATCACATCGCGCAGGTGCGTGAGCAGCTTGCGGCCCAAAGAGCCGCCTGGGTGCGAGCGGGCGAAGTCCTCCGCCTTGAAACCGCGCAGCTCCAGCAGCACCACGGCCAGCGCATCGCCCAAGGCCATCTGGGCCGTGGTGCTCGCAGTGGGCGCCAGGTTCAGCGGGCAGGCCTCCTGGGCCACGGCACAGTCCAGCACCACGTCGGCGTGCCGGGCCAGCGATGAAGTGGGACGACCCGTCATGGCCAGCAGGCGCACGCCCAGGCGTTTGATGACGGGCAGCAGGGCCGTGAGCTCTTCGCTTTCGCCCGAGTTGGAGATGGCCAGCACGACATCGCCCGGCTGGACCATACCGAGATCGCCATGATGGGCCTCGGCCGGGTGCACGAACATGGCCGGTGTGCCGGTGGAGGCCAATGTGGCCGCGATCTTGCGACCCACATGGCCGCTCTTGCCCATGCCCATCACCACGACACGGCCCTGGCAGCCCAGCATGGCTTCGATGGCCTGCGAGAAAGCGCCGCCTGCCTCGCCTTGCAGGCGCTCGCGCAGGTCAAGCAAAGCGCGCGCCTCGATGTCAAAGGCCTGGCGGGCCAGCGCCACGACGGCATCTTGTTGAACGGATTGGGTCGGCATGAAGAGGAGAGAAGTCAACTGACCGCTGCGGATTTGAACATGCGCAGGCTGCCCCGGGTAGGATCGGGTGATTCTAGGTCTAAGGACTTCATGGCCACCACGCTCGATCTCACGCTTTTGTACTTGTTTGCCGCCGTCATCGGCGTGGTCTTGTTCCGCTTGATGAAGCTGCCGCCCATGCTGGGCTACCTGGCCGTAGGCGTGGTGATCGGGCCCAATGCGCTGGCCCTGGCCAGGGACTCGGCGGGCGTGCAGTACCTGGCCGAGTTCGGTGTGGTCTTCCTGATGTTTGTGATCGGGCTGGAGTTCAACCTGCCCAAGCTCAAGAGCATGCGCTCGCTGGTCTTCGGGCTGGGCCTGAGCCAGGTCGCGCTGACCATCGTGGCCACGCTGGCCGGACACCTCGCGCTCAGCGCCACGCTGGCTTACATGGGCCACCACGGCGGCCTGCTGGGCTGGGGCATCAACTGGCAAAGCGCCGTGGCCCTGGGCGGTGCCCTGGCCATGAGCAGCACGGCCATCGTGGTCAAGATGATGGCCGACCGGCTGGAGCTGGAGACCGAACATGGCCGCCGCGTGATGGGCATCCTGCTGTTCCAGGACTTGGCCGTGGTGCCGCTGCTGGTGCTCATTCCCGCTTTGGGCGACTCGGCCTCGGAGATGACGCGCACCCTGATGATGGCCGGCATCAAGGCAACGGGCCTGCTGATCGTGCTGCTGGCCGGTGGTCAGAAGATCATGCACTGGTGGCTCAACCTGGTGGCGCGGCGCAAGAGCGAGGAGCTGTTCATGCTCAATCTGCTGCTGGTCACGCTGGGCCTGGCCTGGTTGACCGAGCACTTTGGCCTGTCGCTGGCGCTGGGCGCCTTCATCGCCGGCATGCTGATCGCCGAGACCGAATACAAGCACCAGGTGGAGACCGACATCCGCCCCTTCCACGACGTCCTGCTGGGCCTGTTCTTCATCACCATCGGCATGAAGCTCGACTGGCACAGCCTGTACGAGCAATGGGCCTTGGTGCTGATGCTGGCCAGCCTGCCCGTGATCTTCAAGCTGGGCCTGATCACGACCTTGTCCAAGCTCTTCGGGGCCAGTACTGGCGTGGCCTTGCGCACGGGCCTGTACCTGGCCCAGGCCGGCGAGTTCGGCTTCGTGCTGCTGTCGCTGGCCACCGATGAGAAGCTCATTCCCAAACAAGTGGAGAGCCCCTTGCTGGCCGCCATGGTGCTGTCCATGCTGGCCACGCCCTTCATCATCATGTTCAGCAACCGCATCGTGATGCGCGTGTCGTCCACCGACTGGCTGATGCAGTCGCTGGCCATGACCAAGATCGCCACCAAGGCCATCAACACCGAGCGCCACGTGCTGATCTGCGGCTATGGGCGCAGTGGCCAGAACCTGTCGCGCCTGCTGGAGAAGCAGTCTATCGCCTACATGGCCCTGGACCTGGACCCCGACCGCGTGCGCCAGGCAGCGGCCGCCGGCCACAGCGTGGTTTTCGGTGATGCCAGCCGGCTGCAAAGCCTGGTCGCGGCGGGCTTGTCGCGGGCCGCAGCGGTGGTGATCACCTTCCCCAACACGGCGGTGGCCAAGAAGATCCTGCACCTGGTGCATGAGCATGCGCCCAACGTGCCGGTGCTGGTGCGCACCATCGACGACGCCAACCTCGATGAGCTGCAGAAGGCCGGTGCCACTGTGGTCGTGCCCGAAGCCATCGAAGGCTCGCTCATGCTGGCCACACAGGCCCTGGCGCTGGTAGGCGTGCCCATGCGCCGTGTGATCCGCATGGTGCAGGACCAGCGGGTGGCGCGCTACGGCCTGCTGCGCGGCTACTTCCACGGCGCCGACGATGACAGCGTGGACGAGCTGGAGTTGCAGCGCCTGCAATCGGTCACGCTCGGCGCCAACGCCCTGTGCATCGGCCAGACCCTGGGCGCCAGCCTCGACCAGCGCGAGCTGCAAGTGATCGTCGTCTCGGTGCGGCGGGCCGAAGGCCGGGTGGTCTCGCCCAGCGAGTCCCTGATCCTGCAGGTGGGCGACACCCTGGTGCTCTCAGGCCGCCCCCAGGATCTCGCACGGGCCGAAGGTGTGTTGCTCAAAGGCTGAAAACTGCACAAATGACCGCAATCGCCCTCTAGGCTGTAGCCCCAAGTCAGTGCACACTTTGGCCCAACTCGTCGCCGGGCCCACCCCCGCCCGCTCCCAAACAGGAGACCTCTTGCATGGACGCCATGTCGGCCGGGACCCACTCGCCGCGCGAACAGCCCCAGGGCTACATGGCCAGTCTTCATGCCAACCCCCGTTTGTGGCGCGCTGCCCTGGCGTGGACCGTGCTGGTCTGCGGACTGGGCGTCTGGACCGTCAACCACGAGATCACGCGACACCGACTGGCCCTGCTCGATGGCGCCCAGTTCCGGCTCGACAGCCTGCACAACTCGCTGAGCGTCACCTTCCAACAGCACGCGGCCCTGCCCCTGGCACTCAGCCGCCAGACCGACCTTCAGCACTTCCTGCTGGACGTCAAGGTCCCCGGCAGCGAAGGCCTGACCGAAACCAGCCGCGAACGCGTGCGCGACGAGCTCAGCCGTCAGCCCGCCGTGCGCAAGATCAGCCAGACCCTGCTGGACACCTCGCGCGATTTCCGGCTCGATCACCTCTTCATGATGGACCGCTACGGCACCGTCGTGGCCGACGCCGGCATCGACTCCACGGTCAGCGCCATTGGCGGCAACTTCCGCACCCGCCGCTACTACATCGAGGCCATCGAGAACGGCCACGGCTCGCAGTTCGCGGTCGGGCGCATCAACAAGATCCCAGGCTTTTACTTCTCGGCCCGCGTGGACGGCCCCGACGGCACGGCCGGGGTCATCGTGGTCGCCGAAGAGTCGGCCTCCCTGTCGCGCCTGTTCGACGACCCCACGCACCAGCTCTTCGTGACCGACGAGCAAGGCGTGATGCTGATCGGCAACCAGGTCGACCAGTTGCTGGGCCGCACCATGCTGCAAGGCCCCATCAGCATGGACGAAGACAGCCAGCGCCGCCTCTATCAGCGCGTGCCCACCGATCTGGGCTGGCGCACCGGCGCCTTGCAGGTGGACAACCGCAACGTCACCGAAGTGCAAAGGCCCGATGGCCGCTTCATGGCCCTGTCGCGGCCGCTGAACTACAGCAACCTCACGGCATGGGTGCTGGTGCCCATCAGCGACGAAGCCCCCATCCTCGCCACCTGGACCACCGCCGCCGCGCTGGCCCTGATCACCGGCTACTGGCTCATCACCATGCGGGCCCAGCGCCTGCAACGCCAGCATGCGCTGCTGCGCGCCAAGCAGGAACTCAACGACATGGCCCATGCCCTGCCGCTGACCGTCTTCTGCTACCGCCAGCCCGCCAACGACCCGCCCTACTTCAGCTTCATCGGTGACGGGGCCGAGCGCCTGCTGGGCTTCAGCAAGGACACGCTGCTGCAGGACCCGCAACTGCCCTGGCGGCTCATGCGCCAGACCCACGCCGAAGACCCGACCACCACGCCGCAACCCCCGGTGAAACCCGTCGAGTTCCCCCTGACCTTCCATGGCCAGCGCCGCTGGATCAGCTGCGACAGCCAATGCCTCGTGCATGACGATGGCGGCCGAACCTACAACGGCTACTGGGCCGACATCACCGCGCGCAAGGAAGTGGATGCGCGTTCGCAAGCCGTGTTCGCACACGCGCCCGTGGCCTTCATTTTCTACAGCGCCGACCGCGGCATCACGCGCTGCAACCCGCGCGCCGTCGAACTCTTCGGCGGCGACAGCGAACAAGCCCTGCTCGGCCTGATGCCCTCCAAGCCCCCGCTGTCACCGGCCGGGCACATGCAAAAGCCCGAATCGCTGGGGGCCCTGCAGCGCGCCTCCGAAACCGGTCAGGCCGAGACCCTGGAGTGGCGCCACACCCGATTGGATGGCGAGCCCTTCGACGCCGAAGTCGTGCTCATCCCCTTCGAGCATGACGGGCGCAAGCAGTTCTGCGGCATCGTGCAGGACATCACCGCGCGCAAGCAGACCGAGGCCGCCATGCGCCAGGCCCAGCTGGCCTCCGAAGCCGCGACCCTGGCCAAGAGCCGCTTCCTGGCCAATATGAGCCACGAGATCCGCACACCCATGAACGCCATCATGGGCATGACCCACCTGGCCCTGATGGACGAGCTGCCATCCAAGGCGCGCAACTACGTCGACAAGGCCCACCGCGCGGCCAGCAACCTGCTGCAGATCCTCAACGACGTGCTCGACGTCTCCAAGATCGAGTCTGGCAAGCTGGAGCTGGAGTACACCGACTTCCAGCTCGAGAACGTCATCAGCAGCATGGCCGATATGCTGGGCATGCGGGCCGAGGAGAAGAACCTCGAGCTGCTCTTCACCGCCCCGCCCGACATCCCCACCTCCCTGGTGGGCGACCCCATCCGCCTGGGCCAGATCCTCATCAACCTGGGCACCAACGCCATCAAGTTCACCAACAAGGGCGAGGTGCTGATCGGCTGCGAAGTGCAGCGCCTGGACCCCGCCGACGTCGTGCTGCACTTCTGGGTGCGCGACAGCGGCATCGGCATGACGCCCGAGCAGATGGAGCGGCTCTTCCAGCCCTTCACCCAGATCGACAGCTCCTCGACGCGCCAATATGGTGGCACCGGCCTGGGCCTGACCATCTCGCGCCAGCTGGTTGAGATGATGCATGGCCGCATCTGGGTCAACAGCCAGCCGGGCAAGGGCTCGACCTTCCACTTCACCGCCCGCTTCGGCATGCAGAGCCAGCCCTCCAGCCAGCGCGCGCTCACCGCCAAGGAGCTGCAAGGCAAACGCCTGCTGCTGGTGGACGACAACGCCACGGCCCGCGAGGTGCTGGGCGACATGGCCCGCCGCCTCGGCCTGGATGTCGACACCGCGGAGAGCGGCGAGATTGCCCTGGTCCACCTGCGCAAGGCCCTGGCCGAAGGCAAGCCCCACCAGATCCTGCTGACCGACTGGAAGATGCCGGGCATGGACGGCATCGCGTTTGCGCGCCATGCCCTGTCCATCCCGCCCGAGCACCGCCCCTTCGTGCTGCTGGTCACCGCCTTTGCCCGTGAAGAAGCGCTCAAGGCCGCCGAAGGCCTGGGCCTGTCCGGCGTGATCAACAAGCCCGTCACCCCCTCCACCTTGCTGGACAGCCTGGCACGCGCCCTGGGCCAGCCCAGCAGCGAGCCCATCGTGCCCGCCCACACCAGCCGCGTGCTCAAACAGGCCCAGCGCCAGCTGGCCGGCGCCCGCGTGCTGCTCGTGGAGGACCAGCCCATGAACCAGGAACTCGCCAGCGACCTCCTGCAACGCGCCGGCCTGATCGTGGTCACGGCCTCCAACGGCGCGGAGTGCCTCGACAAGCTCGATCAGGACGGCCCCTTCGATGGCGTGCTGATGGACTGCCAGATGCCCGTGATGGACGGCTACACCGCCACCGAACGCATCCGCGCACGGCCCGAATGGCACACCATGCCCGTGATCGCGATGACCGCCAGCGCCATGGCCGCCGACCGTGAACGCGTGCTCAGCTGCGGCATGAACGACCACATCACCAAGCCGCTGGACCTGGGCCAGATGTTCACCATCATGGCGCGCTGGATCACGCCAGCGCAGAACGTCGTGCCCTTGCCCACGGCCGTCAATACCAACGCGTCCTCATCCTCTTCATCGGGCGCGGACACCACCCCTGCACGCGCCGAAGCCACGCCTCTGGCCACGCTGGACACGGCCGACGGCCTGTCGCGCTGCATGGGCAACATGGACCTCTACCTGCGCCTGCTCAAAGGATTCGCCAAGACCCAACATGATTTCGCCCAGCAGTTCGCCGCTGCCCCCAACGAGGAAGCAGCCCTGATGGCAACCCACACCCTCAAAGGCCTGGCCGGCAATATCGGCGCCACCAGGCTGCTTCAAGACGTCACCCAACTGGAAGCCCTCATGCAGACCAAGATTGCGGATGAAACGCCTGAACAACACCGTGCCCAGGTGCACGTCCAGCTCGCCAAGACGCTGGACGCCCTGCAGGCCGTGCTGGCCGATATCGACAGGCTCAACAAGCCCCGTGCCGAGACCGTGGAACAGCAGCAGGCCACGCTGAGCAACGACGCGATGAAGCCCATCTGGATGAGACTGGGTCACCTCATCGAAGACAACGACGCGCAGTCGCGCGAGCTGCTGCAAGACATGCTGCACAGCCATGCCATGCTGCGCCAACATCCGCAGATC
Source organism: Burkholderiales bacterium (assembly GCA_003963115.1). Lineage (GTDB taxonomy): Bacteria > Pseudomonadota > Gammaproteobacteria > Burkholderiales > Burkholderiaceae_C > Aquabacterium. Next base: position 16,935 of record RXJQ01000025.1, on the reverse strand, counting down.
ACCGAACTGCAGCGCGCGCTCGATCACTACGATTTCGACAGCGCGGCCCAGGCCCTGCGCCGCATCACCGAACAGGGCTGATCGGCTCCTCGCCCGTCAGCCCGTCATCTCGGCCACGGGGCCGCGCTCGTCGGCGTACAGGTCCATCACGCGCAGGATCTCGAACTGCTGCTGGAAGAAGCAATCCAGCAGCGTCGGATCGAAGGCGCCGCCACGCTCCTCGGCCATCACGGCCAGGGCCTGTGAGGCGCTCATGGCCTCCTTGTAGGGCCGGCGGTTCATCAAGGCGTCGAACACATCGGCAATGGCCACAATGCGCCCGAACAATGGAATCTGCTCGCCCTTGAGTCCCTGCGGGTAGCCTGCGCCATCCCAGCGCTCATGGTGCGTCAGCGCGATGATGCGCGCCGTGGCCAGCAACTCGTTGTCATGCCGGCCGATGATGTCGGCGCCGATCTGCGGGTGCTGGCGCACGATCTTGCGCTCCTCCGGATTGAGCGGACCGGGCTTGAGCAGGATCTGATCGGGCACACCGATCTTGCCCACGTCATGCATGGCCGCCGTCTGGAACAGCAGCTGCACCGACTCCGGCCCCAGTCCCGCCTGCTGCGCAATGAGCCGCGCGATGTGGCTCATGCGGATGACGTGGTTGCCCGTCTCGTTGTCCTTGAACTCGGCGGCACGGCCCAGGCGGCGGATGATCTGCTGGCGCGTGGCCACCAGCTCGTTGGTGCGCTGCGCCACCATGCGCTCCAGCTCGCGCGACTGGTCGTACAGCGCCAAGTGCGTGCGCACACGGGCCTGCACCAGTGGCGGGCTGATGGGCTTGGTGATGTAGTCCACGGCACCCAGGCTCAGGCCCAGGCTTTCGTCTTCGACGGTGCTCATGGCCGTCACGAAGATGACCGGGATGCGGCGGCGGTCCGGGTTGGCCTTGATGCGGCGGCACACCTCATGCCCGCTGAGGTCGGGCATCATGATGTCCAGCAAAATCAAGTCGGGCGGCTCATCGGAATACGCGATGCCCAGGGCTTTCTCACCCGAGGTGGCCACCTTAATCCGGTAATCCTGTCCAAGCACCTTGGACAGCAACTCGATGTTCTGAGGCGAATCATCCGCCACCAAGATGGTGGGCCGACGCAAACTCAGGTTCGCTGACATCCTGCATCACTCCGCTGGTCGACGATTTTCTAGTTCTGGCTGCACAACAGCACCCGAGCGACAACTCAGGCCGATGGTATCTGACGGGTCATGTTCGCGCGCATGCGCTGGGCCATGACCGAACCCGCTGCCCGCACCACCTCGACGGCCACCGACGGCACGCGGGCCACCAGTTCTTCAAAGCGCGGCAGGCGCAAGGCATAGATCACACAGGGCGTCATGGCCTCGACATTGGCCATGCGCGGGCCATCGGCGAACAGCCCCGGCTCACCACAGATGGAACCCGGCCGCAGGATGGCGATCCGCGACGCGCCAGGCGTGCCGCCCGTGACGAACACCTGCAAGGAGCCCTGCCCGAGGAAGTAGACCGTGCGGTCATGGTCACCTTGCTTGACCAGCAGATCGCCCGAGCGCAATTCATGGCGTGTCAGGTACTGGCAAAACGTCCGCCATTGCTGAGGATCCAGACGCGGACGGAAGGCATCTTCCGTATTGAGCGTCTGTATCGCCTGAATCAATGCTGTGGAATCCATCGGTGCCTCAAGTTACGCGCTTTCTTGGCGCCCGCATGACGCTCGTATAGCACGAGCCTGTTAATTTAGTTCATCGGGGCCTGACCGTGCTTGCCTTTTCAGACCAAGTCTACTTTTTGTTGCCTGGTCATGACGCGCAGACCCCACGAAGGTCATATCACACCCGAAGGGGTATATGGTATGCCGCTCACTTGCCGATGCAAAAACGCGTGAATATTTCACCCAAAAGGTCATCGGCTGAAAACGCCCCGGTGATCGTGCCCAGCGCGTTGTGCGCCAGGCGCAGCTCCTCGGCCAGCAAATCGAGCGCCCCGTCGTTCAAGGCCGCATGGGCCTGCGCCACTTCCAGGTGCCCGCGCGCCTGGCGCAGCGCCTGCACATGGCGTTGGCGCGCGATGAACACGCCCTCGGGCGCGGCCTGCCAGCCGGCGATCTCCAGCAGCGTGTGCCGCAGGGCCTGCAAGCCTTCCCCCGTGCGCGCCGACAAGGTCAGCACCGGCCCGTCAGGCTGGGCCAGGGCGTTGAGCGAGACGGCATCCGCCACCTGCACCGCGTCGGCCTTGTTGAACACATGCACCACCGGCACACCGGATGCCAATTCAGGCAGGCGCGTGGCGATGTCCGTATCAGCCTGGGTGTAGGACGCCTCATCACGCCGCGTGAGGTCGTGCAGGAACAGCACCGCATCGGCCTGGCCGATGGCCTCCCAGCTGCGTGCCATCCCGATGCGCTCAACCTCGTCAGACGCTTCGTGCTCGGCCCGCAGGCCTGCCGTGTCGATCACATGCAGGGGCACACCCTCGATCTGGATCGTCTCGCTGACCTTGTCGCGCGTGGTGCCCGCGATCGGCGTGACGATGGCCAGTTCGGCGCCGGCCAGTGCATTGAGCAGGGAGCTCTTGCCTGCGTTGGGCTGCCCGGCCAGCACCACCTGCAGGCCCTCGCGCAACAAGGCGCCTTGCCTGGCCTGGCCCAGCACGCGGTCCAGCGTGGCGGCCACGCGGTCCAGGCGCCCACGGGCATCGGCCTTTTCCAGGAAGTCGATTTCCTCTTCCGGAAAGTCCAGCGTGGCTTCGACCAGCATGCGCAGGTTGATGAGCTGGTCACGCAGGGCTTCGATCTCCCGGGAGAACACCCCGCCCAGCGAGCGGCTGGCCGAGCGCGCGGCCGCCTCCGTGCTGGCGTCGATCAGGTCGGCAATGGCTTCGGCCTGGGCCAGGTCGATCTTGTCATTGAGGAAGGCCCTCTGCGTGAACTCGCCCGGCTCGGCCAGACGCAGTCCCGGCAGGCGCGCCAGCCCCGTTTGAGGCGCCACTTCGGCCGCCGCCTCCAGGCAACGCGCCAGCAGCAGCTGCATCACCACCGGGCCGCCATGGCCCTGTAGCTCCAGCACATCCTCGCCGGTGTAACTGTGCGGCGCAGGGAAGTACAGCGCCAGGCCATGGTCCAGCGCCTCGCCGTGCGCATCCTTGAAAGGGCCATAGGTGGCCTGACGCGGCACCAGCTCACGGCCACACAAGGCCTGGGCCAGCGGCATCAGGCCCTTGCCTGAGACCCGCACGATGCCCACAGCCCCGCGGCCGGAAGCCGTGGCCACCGCCACGATGGGGACACTGCGCTCACCCCAGGACATGCTTGAACACCTTCTTACCGGACATTGCCTTGCCTCAACGAATGTGGGCAATTGTCACCTGCCCATACCCCCACCTGCGGGAGTTTGGGCACAAACCCGCTAGACGGGTCATGCCCGGCCCCCTAATCTCGCAGCGCGTGATGGGGTCCATTTATGTTGAAGCGTTTCTTTAGCTGTCTGTTTCTCTTTGGCTCGCTGGCACTGGGTATCTACACGGTGCTGCATGTCCATTTCGACCCGGGCAAGATCTTTTCCTACTTCCTGGCGCCCTACTACATCGTTGCCACGGCCATGCAGTACATCTGGCCCGAGCAGCCCAACGAGTTCGAGAAGGGCGAGGTGCTCAACGACTGGCTGCACAACGCCGCCTTGATGGCCATCACCAGCTTCCAGAACTTCTTCGTGCACACCCTGGTGGCCTACTCGGGCGCCGGCCTGCTGTTCAAGTTCGGTGTGCTGCCCGACAGCATGGCCGCCCATCACCTGCCCTTCTGGGCCCAGGTCGCCATCGCCTACCTGAGCTTTGACTTCATGTTCTACGTGACCCACCGCATGGGCCACGAGATCGACTTCTTCTGGCGCCTGCACAGCGTGCACCACTGCGCGCACCGCCTGAGCGTGCTCAATGCCAGCCGCGCCCACCCGCTGGACCTCATCTGGCGCCGCATCCTGCCCATCTTCGTGACTTTCCAGACCGGCGTCAGCCAGGAAGCCTTCATCCTCAGCGGCGTGATCGGCAGCGTGCTGGCCACCATCACCCACATGAACGTGCGCTTCTCCTTCGGCGCGATCAACTACATCATCGGCACCAACGAGATCCACCGCTGGCACCACTCCAACAAGATCGAAGAGGCCAAGAACTTCAGCGTCTTCATGTTGTGGGACCACCTCTTTGGCACCTACGTCAACCCGCCAGACCGCAGCCGCCCCGCGCGCATGGGCCTGTTCAACGAAAACTTCTACCCCACGCAGAGCTACCTGGGCCAGATGCTGATCCCCCTGGGCTGGAAGAAGATGAAGGCGCGCCAGGCCGAGCTGGAGGCTCAGCAGCACAGGCAGACCGGTGGTGGTGCCGGCATGCACCACGGCACGAGCACGCCGCACAGCCTCTCGGCCGGCGTCGTGGACAGCGGCGGGACCGCTTCGGCCCCCTCTTCGTCCATCGCCAGCACAGCCTGAACAGCTTCGGCCTGGTCCTTTTGGTGCGTGACCCGGTCATCCGGACATCACGCACCATGGCGAGCATGGCACCAATGTTGCATCGCACAATTGACGAAGCGCGACATTGGAAAGACCGCACCATGCTGGACCTGATCAACGACTACCTGCTACTCGGCGTTAAATCCACCGCCGATTCCCAATCTGTCTGGACCTTGACCGTGGCCACCGTCCTGGTGGCCGCCATGATCCTGAGCCGCCAGTCGCGAGACTGAGCCACCACCCGCCCCACAAGCCGCAGACGACGCGGCCACGCCTCTTCCCATGAAAAAAGCCGCCATGCGTGGATGCAGGCGGCTTTTTGTTTGGTCATCGGCACACGGGTCGATGTGCGCCGATGCCCGTGTTCACTTCATCACACCCAGTTGCTTGTTGATCAGCCACTGCTGGGCAATCGACAGCAGGTTGTTGGTCAGCCAGTAAATCACCAAGCCGGCCGGGAAGAAGAAGAACATCACCGAGAACAGCAGCGGCATGATCCACATCATCTTGGCCTGAACAGGATCAGGCGGCGTGGGGTTCAGCCAGGTCTGCAGCAAGGTGGAGCCCGTCATCAGCGCAGGCAGCACGAAGTACGGGTCCTTCACCGACAGGTCGGTGATCCAGCCGATCCAAGGCGCATTGCGGATCTCGACCGACGACGACAGCACCGAATATAGCGCGATGAACACCGGGATCTGGATCAGGATGGGCAGGCAGCCGCCGATCGGGTTGACCTTCTCCTCGCGGTAGATCTTGAGCATTTCCTGCTGCATCTTCTGCGGGTCGTTCTTGAGGTTCTCGCGCATGGCCTGGATGCGCGGATTGAGCGCCTTCATCTTGGCCATCGAGCGGTAGGCACTGGCATTCAACCAGTAGAACGCTGCCTTGAGCAGCACCACCAGCGCGATGATGGCCCAGCCCCAGTTGCCCAGGATGCCGTGCAACTTGTTGAGCAGCCAAAACAGCGGCTCGGCCATGATCTTGGTCCAGCCATAGTCCTTCACCAGCTCCAGGCCAGGCGCAAGCTCGCTGAGCTTGAACTCCTCTTGCGGACCCACATAGAGCTTGGTGTCCAGCGTCTTGCTCTGACCTGCCGCGATCTCGCCCAGGGGGAACAGCATGCCGGTGGCATACAGGTTCGTGTCGGGGATCTTGCGGGCAAAGAACTCGCGGTGGAGCTTGTCCGTCTGCAGCCAGGCCGACACGAAGTGGTGCTGCACCATGGCCACCCAGCCGCTGTCATCAGCCTTCTCGAATTCGGCCTTGCCTTCATCGAGGTGCTTGAAGTCCAGCTTCTGGTACTTGCCCTTGTCCGAGTAGATGGCCATGCCCGTGTAGGACTGCGGGCCACCCATGAAGGCCGGGCCAGGCGCGCTCTTGGGCGCCGAGCCATCACGCTCGATCTGCACATACAGCTGAGGCTGGATGGTCTCAGCCGAGCCATTGACCACTTCCTGCTTCACGTCGATGGCGTAGTTGCCGCGCTCGAAGGTGTAGGTCTTGACCAGTTTCACACCATTGACAGGGGCCGATTCCAGCTTGACCACCAGGTCCTTGGCCCCATCGGCCAGCGTGCGCTGCGTGCTGACCAGCGTGAACGGCGTCTTGTGATAGGGCAAGGCATTGTTGGCCGAAGACATGCCGATCAGGCCGGACTGGGCCTCATAGGTGTGCACGGCCGAGCGGTCCAGCACCACCATGTTCTGGCTGTGGTCGTCCTGGTCCTTGTGCTTGAGCAGCTCGACCTTGACCAGGCTGCCACCCAGCGTATCGACCGTGGCCCTGACCACATCGGTGCTGAAAGTGATCAGCTCGCCCTTGGCTGCCACCGCTGCGGCACCAGAGGCCGCACCCGCAGCCGCTGTGGCCGCCTGAGCCTGGCCCTGGCCAGCACCCGAGGCACCCAGCTGCGTGCTGGCCTGAGGCACCGAGCCATCGGCACCAGATGCACCGGAGCCCGGTGCCGATGCGGCCACCGTGCTGGACGGCGCGGGCGCGAACAAGGAAGGTTGACCGGTATGACGCAGCCAGCCATCCCACAACATCAGCAGCGAGACGGCAAACACCGACCACAGCAGGGTGCGACGCAGATCATTCATGAGCGAGTTGAATCCGACGAAGGGTTGCAATAACGGGAAAACAGACGCGGTGCTACCTCGGGCACCGGGTCATGGCCACCCGGACAGCCCGGGTGACAACGCAGCAGACGCCGTGCGGCCAGGTAGGAACCCGCCGCCGGGCCATGGCGCTCCAGCGCCTGCAACGCATATTGGGAACAGGTGGGCGTGAACCGACAGGCCGAACCCAGCCAAGGGCTCAGGAAGAAGCGGTAGCCACGCACCACACCCATGAGCACCGCGTTGACAGCACGGCACAGCACAGCGCGCATCATGCCGCACCTCGCGCAGCAGAAAGCGGCTTGCCTGAAGATTCCTTGCGCGAACGCCCCCCCTCGGATGCAGGAGCGGCCAGACGCTGCCACAGCTCGTCAAGCTCCTGACGCACAAGGGCCTTCAAGGCCTCGGAGGCCGCACTGGGGAACAGCTGCTTGTCAAACGGTGCGCGCAGACGCAGCACCCAGCCATCAACATCAGCGCCAACATGGCCCTGTGCCTGCAAGGTGGGTGCATGACGCCGCAGGGCTTCGCGAGCCTGATGGCGGATCAGCGAACGGGTCACCGAACGCTTGGCCTGCTTTTTGGGCAGCACCATGCCCAGACGCCAGCCTTGTGCCAGGCCTGAACCAGGTTCGACCATCGGGTGCGCGACAAAGTCATCCACAAGCTCGACGGGTTGAGCCCCCTCGCCTGTTGACAACTCTGGTAACCGCACTGCCAAGCGCTCGGCACCAAGCCCATCGCGGCGCAGGACATGCAGCACGAAGTGAGGCGTACGCGAAACCGGACGCGAGCCCAAAGCCCTCTGAAAATCAGCCGCTTTCAGACTCGGTGGACGCACGGTAGGAGGAAGATCAAGGCGAAACAAAGCCGGGCACGCAGACACGTTCACCCGGCTTGGTTCATGCCAGCACCTGACGGACCACGGATGGTCAGCACATCAGGGCTGGAACACAGCCGACCCATGTGCCCACTGGCGCAAAGCCAGACGCACACAGCCAGCGTCAACAACCCTGTTACAGGGCCAGACGCTTGCGGCCCTTGGCGCGACGGGCATTGATGACCTTGCGGCCACCCTTGGTCTTCATGCGCACCAGGAAACCGTGGGTACGGGCGCGGCGGGTCTTGGAAGGTTGATAAGTGCGTTTCATGATGATCCTTCATGAGACCGCAACTTCACATGTGCATTCACACATTTGCCGCGGCTCAATCTTGTTAGATGCCCTGCTGGTTCGATTGCCAACAGCGCGTGTCTCCGGCACACAACCGGACGAACCCGCGATTACACCAGCTTTTGCCCAAACGGTCAATGCCCCGGCGGGTTCAACTCTTCGCGATAAATTGCCTACACCATTTCGGCGCCATCAAAAATCTGTGGATAACCTGTCAATTTCGGGCCGACTCGCGCTTAGAATTCGCCTCCCAAGGAAGGACTTGTCCACAAATGAGTGCTGCCGAATTGCCTGCGCCCAGTCTCCCCGCTGGGACACTGATCGCAGATCCTGCCGCCCCTCTCTCTGACCCAGCCAGCGACCCTGCCAGTTTGTGGCAGCGCGCCTGCGAGCGCCTGGCGATGGAGCTCCCCGAACAGCAATTCAACACCTGGATCCGCCCCCTGCCTGCGGCTGACGTCAGCCAGGCCGACGGCGTGACCTCGGTGTGCGTGCGCGTGCCCAACCGCTTCATGCTGGACTGGATCCGCACGCAGTACAGCGCCCGCCTCGAAGGCATCCTGACCGAGCTGCAAGCCGGCGACATCCGCCTGGACATCGCCCTGGCGCCCCGCAACGCCATGCCCGTCGCCCAGGCAGCGCCGCTGCGCCCCGGCATGGCCATGCCCGGCCGCGCCCTGCCACCCAATGCGCAACTCAATGGCCAGCACCATGCTCAGCCCTCGCCCCAGTTGCCACAGCAATGGGCGCCCAGCCAGTTGCCGGTCTCGGCCGGCCCCAGCATCGTCCAGGGTGGCCCGGCCATCGTGTCGCTGCCGCCATCCCACGAAAGCGCCAGGCCGCGCGGCCTGCCTCAGGTCATGGGCCTCAACCCTGCCCTGACCTTCGACAATCTCGTGCCTGGCCGCGCCAACCAGATGGCCCGCACCGCCGCCCTGCACGTGGCCGGCGCGCCTGGCCAGATGTACAACCCGCTGTTCATCTACGGCGGCGTGGGCCTCGGTAAAACCCACTTGATGAACGCCGTGGGCAACGCCCTGCTGGCCGACAAGCCGGACGCGCGCATCCTCTATCTGCATGCCGAGCAGTTCATCTCCGACGTGGTCAAGAACTACCAGCGCAAGACTTTTGACGAGCTCAAGGCGAAATACCACCAGCTCGACCTGCTGCTGATCGATGATGTGCAGTTCTTCGCCGGCAAGGACCGCACGCAGGAAGAGTTCTTCAACGCCTTCGAAGCCCTGCTGGCCAAGAAGGCGCACATCATCATGACCAGCGACACCTACCCCAAGGGCCTGGCCAACATCGATGAACGCCTGACTTCGCGCTTTGACTCCGGCCTCACGGTGGCCATCGAGCCGCCCGAGCTGGAAATGCGCGTGGCCATCCTGATCAAGAAGGCCGCTTTGGAGGCCATCGACATGCCTGAAGACGTCGCCTTCTTCGTGGCCAAGAATGTGCGCGCCAACGTGCGTGAGCTTGAAGGCGCACTGCGCAAGGTGCTGGCCTTTGCCAAGTTCAGCCACAAGGAGATCACCATCTCCCTGGCCCGCGAAGCCTTGAAGGACCTGCTGTCCATCCAGAACCGCCAGATCAGCGTCGAGAACATCCAGAAAACGGTGGCCGACTTCTACAAGATCAAGGTCGCCGACATGTACAGCAAGAAGCGCCCGGCCTCGATCGCCAAGCCGCGCCAGATCGCCATGTACCTGGCCAAGGAACTGACGCAAAAGAGCCTACCCGAGATCGGCGAGCTCTTCGGCGGCCGCGACCACACCACGGTGCTGCACGCCGTGCGCAAGATCATGAGCGAGCGCGGCAAGGACACCGAGCTCAACCAGCAGTTGCACGTGCTTGAACAAACGCTCAAGGGCTGACAAAGCCCTCGGTCACCACGCAAAGAGGCCGAGGCCTCTTTTTTTAAACCCTGTCAAGGCACAAGTCTGTGGACAAAAATAGAACAAGCGTTTGCTTATCCACAGGTTTTATCCGGATCACAAAGTTGTTGTCTGTTGTCCCCATTTGGAACCCGGGTAGGATCCACAGGCTTGTCCTGGGGCTAAATCCTTGTCGGATCAGGACAAAATAGCGTTGTTCACAGAAAAAGTCGTCCTCTACTACAACGACCAATTTGAAAGACTAAGATGATTGTGTTGAAAGCAGCCCAAGAAAAAGTCCTTGCCGCACTGCAATCCGTGGCTGGCATCGTGGAGCGCCGTCACACCTTGCCCATCTTGGCCAACGTGCTGCTGAAGAAGTCCGGCAGCCAGCTCGAACTGGTCACCAGCGACCTGGAAATCCAGATCCGCACCACCGCCCAGCTCGATGGCGACGAAAGCGACTACGCCACCACCGTCGGGGCCAAGAAGCTGGGCGACATCTTGAAGAGCCTGCCAAGCGACCAAATCGTGTCGCTGACGGCCAATCAGAACAAGTTGACCCTCCAGGGTGGCAAGAGCCGTTTCACGCTCCAAACCCTGCCTGCTGAAGATTTCCCCCTGGTCCAGGAAGCCGCCGACTTCGGCCCCGCTTTCAGCGTGCCCCAGAAGACCTTGAAGATGCTGATCGGCCAGGTGCACTTCGCCATGGCGGTCCACGACATCCGTTATTACCTGAACGGCATCCTGTTCGTGGCCGAGGGCAAGACCCTGACCCTGGTCGCCACCGACGGCCACCGCCTGGCCCTGGCCCAGGCCACGCTGGATGTCGACATGCCCAAGCAGGAGGTCATCCTGCCGCGCAAGACGGTGCTGGAGCTCCAGCGCCTGTTGAAGGATGGAAAGGACGACGGCAAGGGCAAGGATGAACAGGAACAGATGATCGAGATGCGCTTTGCCGGCAACCAGGCCAAGTTCAGCTTCGGCGGCCTGGAATTCGTCACCAAGCTGGTCGAGGGCAAGTTCCCCGACTACAACCGTGTCATTCCCAAGAACCACAAGAACCACATCACCCTGGGCCGTACCACCCTGCTGGCCTCGCTGCAACGCGCGGCCATCCTCACGTCCGAAAAATTCAAGGGCGTGCGCCTGAACTTCGCGCCGGGCGTGCTGGGCATTGCCTCGAGCAACGCCGAACAGGAAGAAGCCAAGGAAGAACTCGACATCGACTACGGTGGCGACAGCTTCGAGATCGGCTTCAACGTGGGTTACCTGATGGACGTGCTGGCCAACATGAGCCAGGACATGGTGACCGTGTCCCTGCATGACGCCAACAGCTCGGCGCTGATCACCAACCCCGAGTTCGAGGGCTTCAAGTACGTGGTGATGCCGATGCGGATCTGAGTTTTGCTTTCGTAAACCCTTATTGGTTTCAGAGGCTGGGCATCACTAAGATCGGCGCAGCAAAAAATCAAGCGGGAGCCATCATGGGCAAGACATTCAAGGCATTCGCGCTGGCGAATGTGGCATTGGCACTGTTCAGCGCGCAAGCATGGGCTGCCAGCGATTTGGCGACGGCGAGTGTTTCGCTCAGCCGCCTCACATACGAATTGATCGATCTCGATCCGAATGACGGCGTCGCCCCCACGGTGACGTTCAAGGCGCCGGGCGGCTCATCAGTCTGGGAATTTACCCGCAAGAATTTTGATACGACGTTCCAGAGCCAGGTGGATCAACCGACAGCGCTCTACAACAGGTCAGGAAGCATTGATTTTACGCATGCGTCTGGCCAGGCAAGCTTTGGTGCGGGAGGTGTTTCTCTGCAATCGAACTACAGTGTCGATCAGGCAAAAGCGATCATCGATACCGTGCCAGTGGCCGAGCGGGGAAATTCAGCGACGTTCGAGCAGCAACTGGACCTGCTGGGAGGCAAAGAGTTCTCCTTTACCCTGGGAGCCCACACCGCCATTGTCTTCAAGGGCCAGGCCTCAATCAGCTCTTCGCTCAATGAAACCAATGTGCAGGCAGCGTTGACTGGCATGCTTCCCGCCCAAGGCAGCCTCACACTGGCTAGCCAGGCAAGTGCCTATGTCAAGGGCAACTGGGACAACAACTTCCCTGACGGCCGTGACGATGAGCGCAGTTGGGGCATTGGCTCGGTGGCGTCGTCTGAGGTGTCTTCGTCCGCCATCAACAGTATCTACACACCATTGACCTCCGTGAACGATCCTTTCCAGATCGTGTTCACCAATGATGGGTTTAGCTCGATGGATGCAAGCGTCAAAGTGGGCCTGGAGGTCAGGCAATCGCTGACCATCAATCCTCCTCCCAATCCCGCGATCCCGGAACCGGCCTCGTATCTGCTGTGGGCGCTGGGCTTGGCCGGGCTGGCAGGTGTGTCGCGCAAGCATTTGATTACACCTGTACTCGTTTGAGGGGGTGACCTGCCCTACCGCGCTGCTGTAGAGTTCTCTTCACGAATAACGTTCAAGGAGAGATCTCATGGTCCAGCGTCTTGCGCTGTCAGCATTGCTTTTGTCTTTGGCTTCATCTGTTCATGCAGCAGATGTGCCTAGTCCGGTGACAGGTTCGGCATCCATTACCGGGCTGAGCTATCACCTCGTTAACTTGGATCCATCCGACGGCATCACACCGTGGATCCAGTTTCAAAGTGGCACCTATGTGGGCTTGGGTTCGCTAGTCAATACGGGGTATGACTACCTGCCGATCGGTTCCGGGTCATCGGCCACGACCGATGCTCACACCACCAATGGGGACATTTTCACCGCGCCGGGGGCCAACTATGTATCGGGCAGTGGCGAGGTTAACGCCAGCTATGGTCCCGCAGGTACATCGGTGACCGTACGGGTCAATGCTGATCAGTACAGCAATCTTGGTGGGGTTGGTGCTTTTGATCCAAGTCATGCCATCTACAACTCGACTTTGCTTGGTGCTTCTGGGATGGCATATGGCTCGAGTTTTTCCCCCCTGCTTGGCGTGAACTTGCCAAACCCAATGGGGACGACTGACACCTCGTTCACTTTGTCACCACATACCTTGCTGGTAATTGATGGTCAGATGCAGTCCAATGCCGCTGTCGACTTGACAACCCTCAAGAGTGGTCCCTTGTTAGATGGGATCAGCGCAGGAAGCTATACTTTGAACGTTACTTTGATGGCCGCCAATGGCGTGGTTCTCGCTGATGCAAATGGACAGGTTGTCGACCAGTTCATTAATACCGCTACTGGGTCTCAAGCCAGAGATCAGACGGGCGTGTTGGTAAATGCTGCTGCCATCCCTCCCACAGATGCGTCGCAAAGCCCGTTCAGCGTACAGTTCAGCAATGACAGTGCCGAGGCTGTCAAAGGGGGGTTGGTCATTGGGAGTGGGGTTGCATCAATGACGCAATTTTCGATTGCTGCTGTCCCCGAGTCCTCAACTTGGGTTTTGATGGGTCTGGGCCTGCTCGGTGTGGCCGTGGCGGCACGTCGTCAGGAGCGTCGCGCCTGATTTGTACGAGGGGGCACGCCCTGTTCGTAGGCGCCTCAAAACCCCCGTCCCACGGGGTAGAATCGAAGGTCTCCCATTGTCAGATGGGGGGCCTTTTTTCATTCGCAGGTCCCACTCTTTTCGAGCGCTTGTACCCATGACCGACGCCACCTCTCCCGATCAGCAGCCTGAGAACAAAGCCGCAGCGCCCGCTGGTCCGGTCGACACCGGCTACGGCGAAGGCAGCATCCAGATCCTCGAAGGCCTGGAGGCGGTTCGCAAGCGCCCGGGCATGTACATCGGCGACACGTCCGACGGCACCGGTCTGCACCACCTCGTGTTTGAAGTGGTCGACAACTCCATCGACGAAGCCCTGGCCGGCTATTGCGACGACATCATCGTCACCATCCACACCGACAACTCCATCAGCGTCATCGACAACGGCCGCGGCATCCCCACCGGCGTGAAGATGGACGACAAGCACGAGCCCAAGCGCTCGGCCGCTGAAATCGCCTTGACCGAGCTGCATGCCGGCGGCAAGTTCAACCAGAACAGCTACAAGGTTTCGGGTGGCCTGCACGGCGTGGGCGTGAGCTGCGTGAACGGCCTGAGCAAGTGGCTGCGCCTGACGGTGCGCCGCGACGGCCAGGTTCATTTCATCGAGTTCAAGCAGGGCGTGCCGCAAGACCGCCTGATCGAGATGCGCGATGGTGTCGAAGTCAGCCCGATGAAGATCATTGGCGAGACGGACAAGCGCGGCACCGAGGTGCACTTCCTGCCCGATACCGAGATCTTCAAAGAGAACAACGAGTATCACTACGACATCCTGGCCAAGCGCCTGCGCGAGCTGAGCTTCCTGAACAACGGCGTCAAGATCCGCCTGGTCGACGAACGCAACAACAAGGAAGACAACTTCGCTTACGCCGGTGGCGTCAAGGGCTTTGTGGAGTTCATCAACAAGGGCAAGAACGTCCTGAACCCCAACATCTTCCATGCCCAGGGCGACAAGGTGTCCGAGAACGGCACCAACGTTGGCGTGGAAGTGGCCATGCAGTGGAACGAGAGCTACAACGAAAATGTGCTCTGCTTCACCAACAACATCCCGCAGCGCGACGGCGGCACTCACCTGACCGGCCTGCGCGCCGCGATGACCCGCGTCATCAACAAGTACATCGAAGACAACGAGCTGGCCAAGAAGGCCAAAGTCGAAGTCGGTGGTGACGACATGCGCGAAGGCCTGGCCTGCGTGGTCTCGGTCAAGGTGCCCGAGCCCAAGTTCAGTAGCCAGACGAAGGACAAGCTGGTGTCCAGCGAAGTGCGTGCGCCTGTGGAAGACATCGTCAGCCGCCTGCTGACCGATTGGTTGCTGGAGAACCCGACCGACGCCAAGATCATCTGCGGCAAGATCGTGGAAGCCGCGCGTGCCCGTGAAGCCGCACGCAAGGCCCGTGAAATGACGCGCCGCAAAGGCGTGCTCGACGGCCTGGGCCTGCCCGGCAAGCTGGCCGACTGCCAGGAAAAAGACCCGGCGCTTTGCGAGATCTACATCGTGGAGGGCGACTCCGCCGGTGGCTCTGCCAAGCAGGGCCGTGACCGCAAGTTCCAGGCGATCCTGCCTTTGCGCGGCAAGATCCTGAACGTCGAAAAAGCCCGCTACGAAAAGCTCTTGACCAGCAATGAAATCCTCACGCTGATCACGGCCCTGGGCACCGGCATCGGCCGCGGCGCAGGTGGCGACGACTTCAACCCGGACAAGCTGCGCTACCACCGCATCATCATCATGACCGACGCGGACGTGGACGGCGCGCACATCCGCACCCTGCTGCTGACCTTCTTCTTCCGCCAGATGCCGGAGCTGGTCGAGCGCGGCCACATCTACATCGCGCAGCCGCCGCTCTACAAGGTCAAGCATGGCAAGCAGGAGCAGTACCTCAAGGACGCCCATGCGCTGGACGAATACCTGCTCAAGGTGGCGCTGGACGGCGCTGGCGTGGAGCCCGGCCAAGGCAAGCCCGCCATTGCCGGCGAGCAACTGCAGGAACTGGCCCTGGCCTATGTGACCGCCAACAACGTGGTTGAGCGCCTGAGCGCCTGGATGGACGTGGAAGCCCTGCGCGCCATTGCCAACGGCCTGACGCTCAAGCTTGACACCCTGGCCGATGCCGAACAAAGCGCCACCGCACTGAAGGCCGCGCTGCACAACGCCGAAGTCACGGCCGAGTTCGACGCCCGCACCGACAAGCACGTGCTGCGCATCAGCCGCATCTTCCACGGAAACACCAAGTACAGCATCATCAATGCCGACTTCGTGCACGGCGCCGACTACGAAGCCCTGGCCAAGGCCGGCACCACCTTCAAGGGCCTGCTGAGCGAAGACGCCGTGGTCAAGCGCGGCGAAGGCGACAAGGCCAAGGACCAGAAGGTGGCCGACTTCCGCGCCGCCATGGCCTGGTTGCTGCAGCAAGCCGAAAACTCAGTGGGCCGCCAGCGCTACAAGGGCCTGGGCGAGATGAACCCCGAGCAGCTGTGGGAGACCACCATGGACCCGAACGTGCGCCGCCTGCTGCGAGTGCAGATTGAAGATGCCATCGAGGCGGACCGGGTGTTCACGATGTTGATGGGTGATGAGGTGGAGCCGCGTCGGGATTTCATTGAGGCCAATGCCTTGAGGGCAGCGAACATCGACGTTTGATATTTGTAGGTTCTCATTGA
Source organism: Burkholderiales bacterium (assembly GCA_003963115.1). Classification (GTDB taxonomy): domain Bacteria; phylum Pseudomonadota; class Gammaproteobacteria; order Burkholderiales; family Burkholderiaceae_C; genus Aquabacterium. The sequence continues at coordinate 1,041 of RXJQ01000025.1, read as the reverse complement.
TCTTGCAAATATTCTCAGTACTTGCAAATCCCGTCTGAATGAACGCCCGGCATGCCCGGGCGTTTTCGCATGAAGCTCGGGATACATTCAAGCCAAATGGTTGTAACAGCGCCGTGAGTCATCCGGGAGGGAAGAGATGAGTCCAAAGGAAAAAAAAGAACTCAGCGAATCGGACATCAAAGCCAAGTTCATCACCCCTGCCATCGTTTCCGCTGGCTGGGATGAGATGACGCAGATTCGCCGTGAAGTCACCCTGACTCCCGGTCCCGTTGTCGTGCGTGGCAACCTTTCGTCGCGGAACAAGAAGAAGAAAAAGTTCGCTGACTACGTCCTTCAAAAGGAAAAGGGCGTTCCGATGGCCGTTGTCGAGGCCAAGGACAACAGCCACACCATCAGCGATGGTCTGCAACAGGCCTTGGGCTATGCCGAACTTTTGGATGTGCCTTGCGCGTTCAGTTCCAACGGCGATGGCTTTGCCAGTCACGACAAGACGGCTCCAGACGGGCAAGACATTGAGATTCAGTTCGGGATGGACGTGTTTCCGGGCCCGGACGAGCTTTGGCGTCGCTACAAGGCTTATCGAGGCATTCCAGATGCACAAGAGGCATTGGTTACGGAGCCCTACTTCGACGACGGCAGCAAAAAGGAGCCTCGTTACTACCAGGCCGAAGCCATCAATCGGGTGATTGAGAAAGTGGCCCAGGGAGAAAAGAGACTGCTCCTGGTAATGGCCACTGGCACGGGCAAGACTTACACCACCTTCCAGATCATCTACCGCCTTTGGAAGGCGAAGAAGGTCAAGCGCATTTTGTTCTTGGTGGACCGCAATATCCTGGCCGACCAGACCTTGGTCAATGACTTCAAGCCCTTCGGCTCGGTCATGACAAAGATCCGCAATCGCAAGATTGACCCGTCCTACGAGATCTACCTCGGGCTGTACCATGTTGAATCACGAGCAAAACTGAGCCAGGCGTCACATCCAAAACTGAGCCACTAGGTTGACGAAGATTTGGACTGCTCGGTTGTGGATAAGTCTACTGT